>NZ_JAKRKC020000002.1:634676-1269352 GCF_022664455.2 Actinomadura luzonensis | reverse complement strand
CGTCGTCGCGGTCGTAGAAGTTGACCCACTCGCTGTTGAGCCGGTTGCGGCGGGCGGCGACGGCGGGGCCGGGGAAGTCGATGGGCCGCTCCAGCCGCGCGCCGGGGTCGCGCAGGCTCCACAGGGCCAGCGGGCTGCCCATCGTGTACAACCAGGCCAGGGTCTCGGCCCTGGCCAGCGGCGAGGTGCCCATGACCGCCCGCACCTGGTCGAGCACCAGCTTGCGTCCGCGCAGCGTCTCCTGCTGGTCGTAGACGTAGTCGCTGACCAGCACCGTGCCGAAGGAGTGGGCGAGCACGCACAGCGGGGCCTCGTCGCCCGCCTGGTCGGCCAGCCGGGCCAGCGCCCGGGCCAGCTCCTGGTGGGCCGCGGCGTAGTTGTCCTCGTTGAACCTGCGGTCGTAGGCGATGATGTCGCCCGCGAAGTGCAGCATCATCCAGCGGCCCGTCGGGTAGTGCAGCGAGGCGAGCCCCGGCATGGTGCGCCGGGCCAGCGCGGCGACCAGCGCGGGCAGTGAGGCGTCGGAGCCGGCGTTGGCGCGCTTGACCAGGCGTTGCAGGTGCTCGTCCAGGCGTTCGCCGGCGCTGGGGCCGCCGCCGTCGCCCGGCGCGGCGGGGTCGCGGGCGGCAGGGTCGCGGGCGGCGTCGGGGTCGCGGGCGGCGTCGGGGTCGCGGGCGGCGTCGGCGGCGTACATGCGGGCGAACAGCGCGCGCTGGCGCTCCTCGATGTGCGGCGCCCAGTAGACCGGCTCGATGACCAGCGCGTTGTCGGCCTCCAGCGGGCTGAGGCCGGAGGCGCGGGCGAAGGCGCGGCGCAGCAGCCGGGCCGGGGTGCGGGCGAAGCCGGGGTCGGCGATCTCGACACCGTGCACGATCGCCACGGCGATCCGGTTCACGGGGCGTCTCCTCTCACTGAACGTCGCCCGGCCCGTCGTCCGGGGCCGGGACGGGGCGGAGGGCGGGCCTGGGGCGGCGGCGGGACGGGCGGGCGCGGCGGGACTCCAGCAGGCGGGTGCACATGCGGTCGGCCAGCGCCGCGATGGTGAGCGACGGGTTCGGCCCCACCGGGCCGGGCATGGCCGCGCCGTCGGCGACGTACAGGCCGGGCAGGTCGAACGCCTCCCCGTACGGGCCGCACACGCCCTCGGACCGGGTGCGCCCGATCGGCGCGCCGCCCAGCGGGTGCACGGTGACGACCTTGCGGAAGAACCACAGCGGGTTGTCCACGTACCGCGTGTCGAGCACGTCGGCGATGTCGCGCATGGTGCGCCGCATCCGGGCGAAGTACGCCTTGCTCGTCGCGGTCGTCCAGTCCACGGTCAGCCGGTCGCCGCGCAGGCTCATCACGCCGTCGGGCACGTCCCGGCCGATGCCGAGCAGCGGCAGCGACCCCGCCGACAGCGTGCCGTCGCCGAGCAGCCGGGCCAGCTCGGCGCTCAGGCTGGTGTCGGGCGTGCCGGACAGCCGCGCCAGCGCCGCCCGCACCAGGAACTCGGCGGTGCGGAACACCGACCGGGTCAGGTCGGTGTTCTCGACCAGCCAGTCCACGAACCCGGCGTAGCCGCCGTCCTGCACGTGGAAGCCGCGGCCGAGCACGTCGGGCCGGTCCAGGTGGTCGGGGACGGTCATCGAGCTGGTGATCACCGGGCCGCGGCTGGCGTCCAGCCCCCGGTCGCCGCCGCGCCGCGGCAGCAGGAAGGTGAGCAGGTCGCCGTTGCCGGAGAAGCGGCGGCCGAGGACGGGCCGGTTGAGCCCGGGCAGGCCGGCGCGGTTGCGCAGCAGCAGGAACGTCGTCCCGTACGTGCCCGCGGCGAGGATCAGCAGGTCGCAGGTGATCGAGCGGAGCGGCAGGCGGCCGGTCGCGGTGCGGCGGCCCTCGTTCGCCGGGTCGTGCTCGACGTAGGTGACCTCGTAGCCGCCGCCGTCGCGGGCGCGCAGGCCGCGGACCTCGTGCCGGGTGCGGAGGTCGGCCCCGGCGGCCTTGGCGGCCGACAGGTACGTGTGGTCCAGGGTGTTCTTGGCGCCGTCGTTGCAGCCGAGGTCGCACTCGCCGCACAGCCGGCAGGTACGGCGGGGCCGGCCGTGCAGGTTGCCGTACTCCGGGTCCTTGATCGGCAGGCCGAGGCCGGGCGGCTCCTGCGGGGCCGGCGAGAAGCTGACCGCGAGCGGCGGCAGCTCCCACTCCAGGCCCAGGTTCTTGGCGGCCACCCGCATCGCCTCGGTCTTGGGGGTGCCCGCGTAGGCGGGGGCGTGGAGGGGGTAACGGGTGGCGCCCAGCATGTGCTCGACCGCGTCGTAGTGCGGGTCGAGCTCGGCCCGGGTGACCGGCCAGGTCTCGTACCCGCCGCCGGGCAGGCTCTCCCGCTGCACGAACCACCGCTCCTCCTTCCTGAGCAGCACGTTCGCGTAGATCAGCGAGCCGCCGCCGAGGCCGCTGCTGACGATGGAGTCGAAGCCGTTGAACGTCCAGACGTCGAACAGCCCGTGCAGCCCCTCGCTGGGGTCCCAGAAGTTCCTGCCCATCTCGTGCGGGGTGCGGGCGAAGCTCCCCGGCGGGTACGCCTTGCCGCGCTCCAGGACGATCACCCGCAGCCCGGCCTCCGCCAGCCGGTAGGCCGACACCGACCCGCCGAACCCGGAGCCGACGACCACGGCGTCGACGTGCTCGCTCATCGTGTTCCATCCTCTCGACGGTCACCGGCCGCGAACCCGGCGGCCAGCTCGGCCAGCCCCTGCTCGCGGGTGAGGAGCGGCCGGTAGCCGAGCTCGGTCCTGGCACGGGTGTCGTCCACGGTCATCTCCTGCGCGGACAGGGCGAGGAACGTCCGCGTGACCGGCGGCGCGCCGGGCAGCGGCAGCCCCCGCCACGCCGCCTCGCCGGCGGCGGCGACGGCGCGCAGCAGGCCGCGCGGCAGCGACCGGCCGGGCAGCCGGACGCCCGCGGTCGCGGCCAGGGCGGTGAGGAAGGCGCGCAGCTCCACCGGCTCGCCGTCGGTGAGGAAGTACGCCCGCCCGCCGCGGCCGCGTTCCAGCGCGCACAGGATGCCGTGGCAGGCGTTGCCGACGTGGCAGGTGGAGGTCAGGTAGCGGCCGCCGTCCACCCAGGCGAAACGGCCGGCGCGGGCGGCCTTGACGATCTCCGGCAGGACGGTCGTGTCCCCCGGCCCCCACACCAGCCGCGGCCTGACCGCCATCGCGACCAGCCCGTCCGGGCCGCTGCCGGCCCGGCTCGCATCGCGCTCGGAGGCGGTGAGGACCAGGTCCTCGGCGAGGGCCTTCGAGCGGGCGTACCAGCCGGCCGGGCGGGCCGGCCGGGGGCGGGACTCGTCCACCCGGACCAAGGGGCCGCCGTCGGCGAGCACCGCCTCCGTGCTGACCAGCACCAGCCGCCCCGCTCCCGCCTCGCGGGCGGCGTCCAGCACCGCCCGGGTGCCGTCCACGTTGACCCGCAGGAACCGCGAGGGCGGCCCCCACTGGTCGGTCACCGCCGCCGCGTGCACGACCGCCGCGCAGCCCGCCATGCCGGCGCGCAGCGCGTCCCGGTCCAGCAGGTCACCGCGGACCGCCTCGGCGCCGCCCTTCTCCACCACGGCCGCGGCGGCGTCCGAGCGGGCCAGGGCCCGTACCCGGTGCCCGGCCTCGGTGAGCGCGCGCAGCAGGTGCCGGCCGATGAAGCCGGACCCGCCCGTCACGAACACGTCCACCTGTCACCCCCTCCGCGTCAGGCTGTCAGTGGTCCGCGCGGGCGGCCAGGGCCCGCAGGAAGGCGCGCGGCCGCTGCAGGTAGCTGTCGCGCAGGTTGCGCGCGAACAACGCGCCGAACCGGCCGAACACGCGCGCCGCCTCCAGCGGCGAGGACGCGTTCCTGGCCCGCATCGACATCAGCAGCGCCGCCAGGTCGGCCACCCCGAGCCGCAGCACCCCGGCCCCGACGACCTCGCCGCGCGCGTCCGGGCCGCGGTGCAGCCGCACCTCCAGTGTGGTGGTGTCCGGCCACAGGTCGAACCCCAGGTCGTCGCGGACGTCCTTGCGCCCGGCCAGGTAGTACGCCTGCCCGTCGTGGACGAAGGGCGCCTCGTACACCAGCAGCGTGAGGTCCGGCTCGCCGGACGGGGCGAACAGCCGGAACAGCCCGTCGTGGAACGGGACCCGGTTCTCGACGCCGGGCAGCTCGATCTCGCCGCGCAGGGTGCCGGGGTGGAACGGGTCCCGTACGAAGGCGTCGATGTCGTCGACGGTGACGGTGGCGCGGAGGGTGAGCCGCCAGCGGGTGCGGCGGCCGACTCGGGCGCCGTCGCGTGGGTCTGTGTAACCCATCGCGAAATATCCGGACATCTTCTCGTCGAACGTGAGCCCCGGCCCCGGCTGAACCGGACGCACCGACCCGGCCGACCTGGCCGTCGTGGCCGTCGTGGCCGACCTGGACGGCCCGGACGATCCGGACGATCCGGACGTCGCTCGGGCCGTCGGCACCGGGGTGGCCGCCACGGAGGCGGACGACACAGCGGCCGAGGACGCGGCGGCGGCCCCCGCCTGCCCCGAAGCCGCCCGCCCGGACGCCCGGGCCGGCGTCGCCCGGGCCGACGTCGCGCGCGCGGACGTCCCCCGCGCTGGGGTGGCTCGGGCCGGGGTCGCTCGGGCCGGGGTGGCTCGGGCCGGGGTCGCTCGGGCCGGGGTCGCTCGGGCCGGGGTCGCTCGGGACGCGGTCTCCCGCGCTGGCGTCGCCCGGGACGCGGTCTCCCGCGCTGGCGTCGCCCGGGACGCGGTCTCCCGCGCTGGGGTCTCCCGGGACGGAGTCTCCCGGGACGGAGTCTCCCGGGACGGAGTCTCCCGGGACGGAGTCTCCCGGGACGGAGTCTCCCGGGCGGTCGACGGGCGCGTCTGCCGTGTCGTCGCCGTCGCCGCGGACGAGGCGGCAGACCGAGCGCCGGACCGCGCCGCGGACGGGACCGCGGATCGGGCCGCGGACTGGGCGATAGGCGGGGCGACGGGCGGGGTGTCAGGCCCGGTAGCGGAACCGGTAGCGGGACCGGTGACAGATCCGGCGGCAGAGCCGGCGGGCCTGGTGGACCCGGCGATGGTCCCGCCGGGAGACCTCCCGATGGCCCCGTTGGCGGGAGCGGTCGGGGGTTGGGGTGGGATCAGGGGGCCAGGGGCGCCGGCGGCGCGGGCGCGGGTGCCGCGCGGGCCCTTCGGGGAGGAGGTGGTGTCGTCCATGGCCGCCTCACCTCTTCCGCGGCGGGGTCGCGGCGTCCTCGGCGTACAGGTGGTTCGGGTCGACCAGCTTGCGCCGGTCGGGGTCGCTGGAGGTGCGCGAGTGCATGTAGCGGAAGCCGCCGTGCTCGATGACGAGGTCGTCCACCCGCTCCACCAGGCGTTCGAGGATCTTCTCCGTCATCTGCTCGGGGTTGACGCCGAAGTACAGCATCAGCTCGCAGTGCCGCCTGCTGTCGTCGCCGCGCGACAGGTACGCCGACCGGATCGCCTTGACGTACACCGAGATGAACGTGATGCCGCCGCTGGTGCGCCGCTCCTCGACCGCCGTCTCGTACAGCCGCCGGAACAGGGGCTCGTACTGGTCGGCCGGGGCCAGGACGACGAGCATGCGGGTCGGGTCGCCGACCGTGGCGTCGAGCACCTGGTCGGTGAAGCGCTCGATGTTCTTGCCGTTGGCGTACAGGGGGCTGAACATGATCGCGGCCATGCCCATGTACTTGACCGCCTGGTCCACGGCGGCCGGCAGCCGGCCCGCCCAGTAGCCGAGGAACTGCTGGTAGCCGTAGGCGACGGAGTTCGCCAGCGACTTCAGCGGGTTCTGCGGCGTGCGGTGGTAGGAGGAGAACTGGCCGAGGCGCACCCGGCCGCCGGGGACCGGGAAGTCGGCCCAGACGCCCCGCTCCATGAGCGCGTCGCCGGGGTCGCGGATGAGGGCGGCGGTGCGCCGGATGTAGTCGTCCAGGCTGGTGGTGATGAGGCGGTGGTTGCGCAGGATGGTGCGGTACTTGTCGACGCGGACGATCGCGACCGTCATCCAGGTGATCACGCCCTGCCGGCCGGTGCCGGCGAGCACGCGGTGGAAACGATCGGGGTCGCGCTCGCGCCCGCAGGTGTGCGTCTGCCCGTCCCAGTCCACGTACTCCAGCTCGGTGACGGTGTCGACGAACAGGCCGAAGCGGTGCGAGGCGGGGCTGATGCCGCCGACGGAGGCGAAGCCGCCGGCGGTGATGTGGTCGTGGTCGCCGATGATCGACAGGCCCCAGCCGCGCCTGGCGAGGTGGGCGTCGACCTGGGCGAGGATCGCGCCGGACTGGATCGTGCAGGTCTCGGCGCGTTCGTCCACGTCGATGATCTGGTTCATGCGGTCGGTGAGCAGGACGGAGGCGCCCTCGCCGGTGACGAGGTTGTTGCTGGAGTGGGCGTGGCCGCGCACGATGAGCCGCTCGCCGCGCTCGCGGGTCTCGTTGACGGCCCTGACCACGTCGTCGGTGCCGCGCGGCAGGTAGACGCGGAACGGCCAGCGCGGCGGGATGCCGGGGTCGGCGACGCGCTCCCAGTCGTAGGCGAGGCTGAGCAGCGTGTCGTGGGGGTAGGCCTCGTGGCTGGTCGGAACGTACTTCTGGGACACGTCACGCCCCCTGGCGCTTGAGGAAGTCGATCATGGAGGGGAAGACGTCCTGGTGGCAGTTCCTGCCCATGAAGACGTCCTGGTGGCCGTAGCCGGGGTAGACGACCAGCTCGTGGCGGCCGGGCGCGATCGCGTTGAGCCGGTCGTGGCAGACGATGTTGGAGTCGGCGAAGACGTGGTTGCGGTCGCCCGTGGTCAGCAGCACCGGGGTGGTGATCGCGGCGGCGCCGGCCAGGTAGTCGTCGGGCAGGGCGCGCAGGCGGGCGTCGCCGGGGTCGTACTTCACGGCGCGGCCGGCCCGCACCATCTTCAGGACGTGCCGGTAGTAGTGGAAGCCGGTCGCGCCGTACAGGTCGCCGCTGCGGGCGTGGGTGACGGCGTGCAGCTTGTCGTGGCCGTACAGCGCGGGCCACCCGGTGCCCCACATGAGGCTCAGCATGTGGCAGGCGGGCTGGTCGCACTCGGGGTGGAAGGCGTCCACGACGCGGGAGAACAGCCGGCCGCGGGTGAACGGCGGCTCCTCGCTCCAGCGGGGGTCGAGGTAGGGGAAGCCGAGCACGTACTCCATGAACGCCGGGGCGACGGTCAGCTTGAGCCGCGACCAGGCGGGCACCCTCGGGGTGAGGCCGGCGCTGTTGGCGATCACGCTGGTGACGCCGTCGACCGCGCCGCCGAACAGGCTCATCAGGAACGACACCGAGCCCAGGCAGTGCGCGATGACGTGCACCCGCCGGTCTCCCACCTCGGCGCGCAGGGCGCGCAGCGCGGCCGGGTAGTCGTACAACGCGATGTCGTCCATGGTGTGGCGGTGCATCGAGCGGTTGTACGGGTGCCGGTTGCTCATCCGGTAGTCGAGCGTCCACACGTCGGTGTAGCCGTTGTCGAGCAGGTAGCGGACCAGGTTGACGTGCTCCGGCATGATGAACATGTCGCTGGAGGTCGTCAGGCCGTGGACGACGAGGACCACGTCCCCGGCCGGCTCTCGCAGGAATCTCAGCAGGCTCAGGCCCAGGCCGTCCTGGGTGCTGAACGGATGGGTGCTCGTGCGGGCGTCGGGGACGCCGTCGAGCGTGAACAACGGAACGGTGCGCGTCATGACTGATCTCCGCGGCGGCGCGCGTGCGGCGCCCGCCTTTTCCTCAGCGATCCGACAGGTCGGCGAATTACCTATGGGCGAGGTGCGCCAAGGGTGGGCGCATGGTGAAGTGCGGGCTTATCGTCGTTGTCCCGGAATTCAGCCCGGCCGGGATTACCAGCGAACTCTTATTTCCGCCTCTGACCTCGTGGCAGCCGGTTCTACCTCGGCTTTTGCCCGTCGGCCCGCCATCGAGGCGTCATTTGTCCTCCCGCCCACTACTTCCGGTCGAGAACGTACATCCGGCTTTGGGACGCGTCAACACCGTGCGTTTTCCGGCGATCACCCGGCGAGAGAAGGGATCATTCCCGCGCTTTTCCGCCGACGCCCGATGGGCGGAATTCCGCGAGCCGAAACGCGGCCGCCCGGGCGGGTTCGCGGGAGCGGCGGCGCAGGTCACGGCCGACGACGGCGGCGGGCGCGGGAAGGGGGCCGGGGACGGGCGCGGATGTGGCGCAGTTCACACCCGCGGCGTCAGGAGGGCGGCGCGGAAGGTGTCGCGGTGCCGGGCCAGGTGCTCGTCGTCGGTCAGGTAGAAGCGGTCGTCGCCGCGTTCGAGGTGGTGCGCGAAGCCGGGGTGGCCGGCCGCGGCCTGCTCGCGCATGTGCGCGACCAGGTGGGCGAGGCGGTCACGGACGGTGTCGGGCAGCGCCTCGCGGCCGGGCCGGTCGAGCCCGTACGCGTCGGCGAACAGCCGCAGCCTGCGGGCCTGGCCGTCCACCGGGAACCCGGGAAGCTGGCGGGGGTCGGACAGCGGGACGAAGCGGTAGGCGGCGTAGGCCACGTCCCAGACGCGCGGGCCGGGGTGGGCGGTGTCGAAGTCGATGAACGCCACCGGCCGCCCCTCCCGGAACACGGTGTTGTACGGGGCCACGTCGCCGTGGCAGATCACCTCGACCGGGTTCCGCGGCGGGAAGTACCACTCGCGGGCGGGATCGGCGGGGAAGCCGGCGGTGGCGTCGTGATAGGCGCGCAGCAGCCGCGCCACGTCCGCCAGGACGGCGTCCGCCCGCGCCCAGCCGGGCAGCGGGTAGTCGGGCACGTCGCCGGGCAGGTGGTCGAGCACCTCGCGCCCCTGCGGGTCGGTGCCGTGGGCGCGCGGCGCGCCGGTGAAGCCCTGCCCGGCCAGGTGGTCGAGCAGGGCGTGGACGGCGGGCGTCCAGGGGCCGGTGAGCCGCCGTACGGTGGCGCCGACCCGGACGACCTCGTTCACCCGCCCGTCGAGCCGCTCCTCCACCGAAACCCTCCCACCGCCGACGATCAAGCTCGCCGGCCAGTGTGCCACGCGGGCGGGGGCGGTCGCGCGCCCTTTTCTCCCGGCGCGGCCCGCTCCGGAGGCGGCCAGGGCCGGTCAGCGGCGGTCAGGGGCGGGCGGTCAGCGGCGGGCGCCGAAGGCGACGGCGGTCGTGGACGCGATCGTCGTCACCAGCACGACCAGGACCAGCACGGACCCCAGGGGACTCTTGCGGCGGGACGGCGGGACGGCCGCCTGCCTGACCCGGGCCGGCGGGGTGAGGCGCGGGGCCGGGGACGGGGAGGGAGGCGGCGGGGGCGTCGCCGCCGGCACCGCGGCGCGGACCGGGACGGCGGGACGGGGCGCGGGCGGCCGGGGCGACGGCGGCGGGGCCGGGCGCCGCCGGCACTCCCCCACCTGCACGCTGCCGCCGCACACCGCCCGCGGGTAGATCGTCATGCCGGGCACCGTGACCTCGGGCGCGGGCCGCCGCGCGCCGGGACGGCCCTTGATGGACACCCAGGGCTCCGGCGACCGCCGCACCCGCACGCCCGGCACGGAGCCGTCCTTCGACACCTTGCCCGCGCCCACCACCGGCACCGGACCGCCGCCCGGGACCTTGTGCCCCTTCGACCCCGAGCCCCCTCCCGGGACCGCACGGCCCCTCGACACCGGGCCCCCTCCCGGGACCCTGTGCCCGCCCGGCACGAGGCCGCTTCCGTGGCCCTTCCTGCCGGCGGCGGGCCCGCCTCTCGGGAGGCCGCGCGGGGGCGCGGGCGGTCGTACCGACACCTTGGGCAGCACCGCGGGCGGCGACGACGGCCCGGGACGCGGCTGCTCGGCGACCGCGGGCCCGGCCACCGCGACGGCGAGCAAGGCGACGGCCAGCAGCACCAGCGACACGACGCGACACCCCGCCGCACGCCCGGGAACACGCCCGGCAACCCTCCCCCCAGCGCACCTCGCCGCATGCCCAGTCGCATCCCCGGCGGCATGCCCGGCCACATCCCTGGCCGCATGCCCGGCCGCATGCCCGGCCGCCGTCGCTTCCTCAGGGCCGCCCGCCGGGCGGGCGGGCTTGGCGTCCCGCACGCTCACATGCCCCCGCCGATCCGGGCGAACTCCTGCAGCGCCCCCTTGAACGCCTCCGGCCCCACGGCCAGTGGCCCGTCGAAGGCGTGCGAGATGTCCCAGGTGAGGTAGACGCCGAAGCCGAGCAGCCCGGCCATGGCGAGCATCGGCAGCAGGGTGAGCCCGCGCGGCCTGGCCCCCGCCAGGAAGGGGAAGACGACGACCACCAGGCCGGTGAGCACGGTCAGGAGCAGCAGCCCGTCGGGCGGCGTGGCCAGGGCGTCGGCGGCGCGCTGGGCGCGGGCGGTGGAGACGGCGCTCAGGTGTTCGAGCAGGTCGGACTTGGCGTCCTCCTGCGTGGTGCCGCTGACCTTGAGCTCGCCGGCGCGGGCCCGCAGGGCGTCCATGCGGGCGCCGCCGACCGGGTCCATGCGGCCCTGCGCCATGAGCGGCCACTCGTCGCGGACGACGAACGTGACGTAGTCGCGCAGGGCGGCGCGGACCTGGCGGGCGTCGTCAGCGGGCAGCGCGTCGGCGGCCCAGTAGGCGTCGATCGCGGCCTGGCTCTCGGCATGGGTGTTCTGCCGGGCGGCGTCGGCGGTGGTCCAGGGCACGATGATCGCGATCGCGAACACCAGCAGGAACAGGGCCGACAACATCGCCCCGGCGTGGGCGGCGGAAGGGCCGCCGGGATCGCGGTCGTCCTCGGCCCGGCGGACCATCCGGAACAGCAGCGCGGCGAGCAGCACCACACCGCCCGCCGCGAGGATCGAGAGCGCGTACGCCACCATATGATCTCCCGAAACACTTCGGATACGTAGTGTCACATTACTATCACACTGTGCAATGATGGCGTCAGGCCCGGAAAGGTAAAGGCGTGGCAATACGCGCAGGACCGCGACGGCGCAAAGACGGCGGGAAGAGGGCGCGGGTGAGCCGGGGCGGCCGGCGGATGGGTACGCACGGCCGCCCCGTTGTCACCGCTGGGCCCGGCGCCGGCATGGCGGACCGGCGACTGTCGTGGCGCCCGGCCACGAGGAGCCCGCGGCACGTCCGCCCGTCGCGCGGAGCCTCGGGTCGTCCCTCCGCGAACGACCCGCCGGCTCCGTTGCCGCGCCCTTCCTGCGGGGGACGCCTCACATGATCGCTCCTGCGCCCGGCGGGCGCTTCAGGGGCGGCCCCGGGGATTTCCCCGGGGATCGGGGCGTTCGAGCAGGCGCAGCAGCTCCAGCCAGCCGTGGAAGGGCTCCGCCCGGTCCGAGCCCTCCCGGGTGAGTCGTCCGTGGACGCCGTCCGCGCCGTACTCGAGATCCACGATGAAGCGCATCACGCCTCCCAGGCCATCCGTCGAGCGTATGGAGGATGTGCCGTCGGCGCCTTGGGGCCGTACCCGGGGATAACCCCTGGTTTTCCTGGCGAGGTCTGGACAAAGGGTCAGGCAAGTGTCACTTGAGCCGCCCGCGGGGGCGCGTCACGTTGGAGACCTGGGACGTGCGGAGGCCGCCGTGGTCGAGCGTGGTGCGACCTTCGTCGGGCGCGAGCGCGAGCTGCGCTGCCTCGGCGAGGAGTTCACGCGCGCCCGCGCCGGGCTGCCGCGCCTGGTGGTGGTCGAGGGCGCGGCGGGCATGGGCAAGACGACGCTGGTGCAGCGGTTCCTGGCCGCCTGCGGCACGGGCAACGTGCTGCTCGGCGACGGCGACGAGGGCGAGGCGCTGCTCCCGTACGGGACGCTGACCGGGCTGTTCGGCGGCGACCTGCCGGGGCCGCTGGCCGCGCTCGGGCCGCTCGGCGGGGCGGACCCGCTGGCGGTGGGCGCGGCGCTGCTGGAGGTGGTCAGCGAGCGGCAGCAGCGCGAGCCGCCGCTCTGCCTGGTGGTGGACGACCTGCACTGGGCGGACGGCCCGACCCTGCGCGCCCTGACCTTCTGCCTGCGCCGGCTGCGCGCCGACCGGGTGCTCACGGTGCTGCTGCTGCGCGAGGTGGCCGCGCTGCCCGGCCCGGAGGGGCTGCTGCGGCTGCTCGGCGCGGACGGCACGCGCCGGCTCCGGCTGGCCGGGCTGGGCGTGCCCGAGGTGGAGGCGATGGCGGGGCCGCTCGCCGAGACGGCGGGGGCGCGCGGACTGTCGCGGCGGGCGGCGGCCCGGCTGGTGGCGCACACCGAGGGCGTGCCGCTGCACCTGCGGGCACTGCTGGAGGAGGTGCCGCCGGAGGCGCTGGACGACGTGGCCCGGCCGCTGCCGGCACCCCGTTCGTACGCGCTGCTGGTGCTGGCGAAGGTGGCCAGGTGCGCGCCGGCGGCGCGGGAGCTGGTCAGCGCCGTGAGCGTGCTGGGCCAGGCGTGCCCGCTGCACCTGGCGGCCCGGGTGGCCGCGATCGACGAGCCGTTGCACGCGCTGGAGGAGGCCGTGCGGGCCGGCGTGCTCCTGGAACGGTCCTCCGCCCGCGGGCCGGTGGCGGCGTTCGCCCACCCGCTGACCCGGGCGGCCGTCTACCAGGACCTGGGCCCGGCGCACCGGGCGGCGCTGCACGCGCGGGCGGCGCTGGTCGCCGAGGGCGGGCAGGCGCGGCTGCGGCACCGGGTGGAGGCGGTGGCGGGCCCGAGCCCGGAGCTGGCGGCCGAGCTGGCGGAGCTGGGCCGGGCGCAGGCGCGGCTCGGCGCGTTCGGCAGCGCGGCCGAGCACCTGAAAGCGGCGGCCGAGCTGTCGGCCGATCCCGCGCCGCTCGCCGCCGAGGCGGTGGAGGCGCTGCTGCTGGACGGGCGGGTGGAGGAGGCCGCGGCGCTGACCGCGGCGCTGCCGGAGCGGGCGCACCCGGCGGTGCGCGGGTACGCGCTCGGTCACCTGGCGGTGGTGCGCGGCCAGGTGGAGGAGGCCCGCGCGCACCTGATCACCGCCTGGGAGCGCGGCGGCTCGCCGGAGCTCGCCGGGTCGGGCCTCGCGGCGCGGGCGGCGCAGCAGCTCGCGCTGCTCAGCCTGGTCAAGGCGGAGGGGAGGCAGGCGGCCCGGTGGGCGGAGCGGGCCCGGCACGCGCCCGGCTACCGCTTCAGCACCGACTACAACCGTTACACCCAGCTGACCGGCCTGGCGGTGTCCGGGGCGGCCGAGACGGCGCTGGAGCTGGCCCGCGACCTGCCCGCCCCGGCCTCGGCGACGATCGCCGAGCTGGACGCGCTGCTCGGCCGCGGCCTGCTGCGCACCTACCGGGACGACCTGCCGGGCGCGATGGCGGACCTGGCGGGCACGGTGGCGGCGTGCGGGGAGCGGTCGGTGCCGTTCCGGATGCTGGCGATGGCGATGCTGGGGCAGGCGGAGTACCGGGCGGGCCGCTGGGACGACGCCTCGCTGCACACCGAGACGGCCGCGTCGGTGGCCGACGACGCCGACCAGCGGTGGTTGTCGCCGGTCTGCCACGGGCTGGCCGCGCTGGTGCCGGCGGCGCGCGGCGACTGGGCGGCGGCGGAGGCGCACGTGGCGGCGGCGCTGGAGGGCAACAGGCGGGCGCGGTCGCGGCGCTCGCGCGCCTGCGCCGCCGCCGCGCACCTGGCCGCCGCGCGGGGCGACCACGCGGGGACGGGGGCGGCGCTGGAGCCGCTGCTGGCGGGGCGGGTGCACGACGTCGTGTACGTGCCGGGCGTGGTGCAGTGGCTGGACCTGCTGGTGGACGCGCTGGTGGCGCTCGGCGAGGCGGAGCGCGCCGAGACGCACCTGGCGGGCGCGGAGTGGCTGGCGGCGCGGCGCGGCCGGCACTCGGCGCTGGCCGCGGCGGCCCGCAGCCGGGGCGGCCTGCACGCGGCCCGGCACGAGAACGAGCCGGCGGAGGCGGCGTTCACGGGGGGCCTGGAGCACGCGGCGGCGGCCGGGCTGCCGTTCGAGGAGGCGCGGCTGCGGCTGGCCTACGGCCGGTTCCTGCGCAGGCTGGGCCGGCGGCGGCAGGCGCAGGCGCAGCTCGACCTGGCGCTCGGGCTGTTCGCCCGGCTGGGCGCGGCGCCGTACGCGGACCGGTGCGAGCGGGAGCTGGGGGCGTGCGGCGCGCCGCGCCCGGAGCCGGGCTCCTCGCCGCTGCTGCGGCTGACGCCGCAGGAGCAGGCGGTGGCGCGGCTGGTGGCGACCGGGATGACGAACCGGCAGGTGGCGAGGGAGCTGGTGCTGAGCGTGAAGACCATCGAGTACCACCTGGGCAACGCCTACGCCAAGCTGGGGGTGAACTCGCGGGTGGGGCTGACGACCAAGCTCCTGCGGTGAGGGGCCGCGGGGAGGCGGCGGCTGGACGGATTTCCGGGGCATGACGGGACGTGCTGACCATTCGTCCAGCCGTGAAGTGAGATGCCGGAAATGTGTGGAGCATGGGGCCGTGAATCTCAACGGCCGTAAATTCGTGATGGTGAGCTCTACCGCGAGCGCGGTGGACCCGGACAGCCCGACGGAGTTCGAGTACTGGGAGTCCGACGGGCTGGTGTGGGGCAGCTACACGGGCGACACCGTGATCCAGGGGCGCTTCGTGGGCACCCGGGAGGGCGAGCAGGTCCTGATCTCGTACGTGCACGCGCTGAAGGCGGGCGGCACGGCGGCCGGCCGCAGCAGCAGCCGGGTCGAGACCGGCGAGGACGGCCTGCTGCGGCTGGTGGAGGAGTTCAGCTTCGACGGCGACGACACGCCGCACGTCAGCGTGTGCGCCGAAGTGGCCGGGTGAGCCGGGCGCGGTAGGCCCGTCAGTCGTCCTTGCGCAGGGCGGCGCGGCCCTCGGCGGCGCCGACGAAGCGCATCTTGCCGAGCGGCACGTCGCCCCGCTCCTCCGTGGCGGGGCGGCGGGCCGCCGTGGCGCGCTGGCGGCCGTCGCCGGGCAGCACGTACGGCCGCCGCAGCACCTCGTCCAGGATGAACACGGTCTCGGTGGCCTTGACGGCGGGGATGTTGGCCAGCCGGTCGGTGACCATGGTGTGCACCGCGGCCACGTCGGCCACCCTGACCTGGATCATCGCGTCGTGCTGGCCGGTGGTGATGGCGCAGTACTCGACCTCCGGCATCCGGGCCAGCTCGGCCCTGAACTGCTTCCACATCTGCTGCCGCACGGTCACGAAGATCAGCGCGGTGATGCCGAGCCCGGCCCGCCCGTGGTCGATCTCGGCGGTGAAGCGCTTGATCGCGCCGTCCGCGCGCAGCGCCTCGAAGCGGGTGTAGGCGTTGGCCCGCGAGATGCCGACGCGTTCGGCCAGCGCGGCGACCGAGATGCGGCCGTTCTCGCGCAGGACCTCAAGGATCTTCAGGTGGATGTCGTCCAGCTCCAGACCGATGCCGATCCGTCCAGGCTGACCGCCACCGCTGACGCCATTCCTAGAAATATCACTCATCATTGCCTCATCGACCTTTATATACGTCTTACGGAGCGCACAGTACCTGGACGTTCTGCCGCACACTTCTCGGCATCTCTCTGCTGAACGTCCAGATCTTGGAGGACCTCCATGGCGACCCGCTCGCAGACGGCGGCTGTGCTGCTCGCCGGTGCGCTCACCCTTGCCGCCTGCGGTAGCGGCGGCACGTCGTCACAGGCCCCCGCGGGCGGCGGTGGCGGCCGGACGCTGGTCATCGACACGTCCTTCGACCTGAAGACGGCCGACCCCGGCCGCACCTACGAGCCGACCGGCCTCGTCGTCGACAAGGCCGTCTACGAGACGCTGCTCACCTTCGACGGCTCCGACGTGACCAAGCCGGTGCCCTCGCTCGCCGAGTCCTACGAGCTGAGCGAGGACGGCAAGACCCTCACGCTGAAGCTCAAGCAGGGCGCGACCTTCGCCGACGGCGCGCCGGTGACCGCCGACGACGTGGTGTTCTCCCTGACCCGGGTGCGCGACATGAAGGGCACCCCGTCGTTCCTGCTGGACGGCGTCGAGGTGGCCAAGACCGACGACACGACGATCACGCTGACGTCGAAGGCGGCCAACCCGGCGCTGCCGTACATCCTGCCGAACCCGGCGCTCGGCATCATCAACAGCAAGCTCGCCCAGCAGCACGGCGCCACCACCGACCCGCAGGACAAGGCCGAGCAGTGGCTGAACTCCACCGGGGCCGGGTCGGGCCCGTACACGATCGAGTCCTTCAACGTCAGCAGCCAGGTCACGCTCAAGGCCAACCCGAAGTACCACGGGACCAAGCCCGCCTACGACAAGGTCGTGCTGCGCAACGTCGAGGCGGCCACGCAGAAGCTGAACGTGCAGCGCGGCGACAGCCAGATCGCGCTCAACCTGTCCGGCGACCAGGTGAACGGCATGCCCGCCACCCTGCAGGTGAAGAAGACCGCCTCGGCCAACGTGCTCTTCCTCCTCGCCAACCAGGACACCGGCGTCAGCAAGGTCACCTCGAACCCCAAGTTCGTCGAGGCCGTGCGCAAGGGCGTCGACTACGCGGGCCTGCTGGAGCTGGCCGGCGAGGGCGCGGCGCAGGCGCCGGGCGTGATCCCGTCGCAGCTCCTCGGCGCGCTGCCGGCCGAGCAGGCCGCCAAGCGGGACGTCGAGGGCGCCAAGGCGGCGCTGGCCGCGAGCGGCCTGGCCAACCCCTCGGTGAAGCTGGAGTACCCGAGCGAGCTGACCGTGAACGGCCTGCCGTTCCAGCCGTTCGCCGAGCGCATCCAGGCCAACCTCAAGGAGGTCGGCATCACGGTGGACCTGCAGCCCGCGCCGGTGACGACCGCGCTCGACAACTACCGCAACGGCAAGGAGGAGATGGGCCTGTGGTACTGGGGCCCTGACTACCCGGACCCGAGCGACTACCTGGCCTTCCTGCCCGGCAAGACGGTCGGCCTGCGGGCCGGCTGGAAGGCGGGCGCGGCCAAGGAGATCGAGGCCGCCGGCGAGAAGGCCGCGACGGCGGTCGGCGACGAGGCCCGCAAGGCCGCCTACGCCGACCTGCAGACCAAGCTGAACGCCTCCGGGCCGTTCGTCACGCTGGTCCAGCCGTCGCAGAACATCGTGACGGCCGCCTCGGTGACCGGGCTGGAGTACCACCCGGTGTGGACGGTCGACATCGCCGACCTCGGCGTCAAGTAGATGAAGCAGCAGGTGTCCGGGCGGCGGGTTCCCCCGCTGGCCCGGTTCCTGGTCCGGCGGGTGCTGCTCGCCGTGCTCATGGCGTGGGGGATCACGCTCGTCACGTTCGTGCTGACGAACCTGGTGCCGGGCGACCCGGTGGCGGCCAACCTGGGCCAGCGGGCGCTCGGCGACCCGGCCATCGTCGCGCAGTGGCGGGCCGAGCACGGCCTGGACAAGCCGCTGTGGCAGCAGTACCTCCTGCACCTGCAGGGCCTGCTGCACGGCGACCTCGGCGTCAGCCAGCAGAGCCACCGGCCGGTGAGCGCGGACCTGGCCGAGTTCGTGCCGGCCACGCTGGAGCTGGCCGGGGCGGCGATCCTGGTGTCGCTGGTGCTGGGCGTGGCCTTCGGCGTGGTCGCCGCGCTGCGCCGCGACCGCCTGGCCGACCACGCGCTGCGGCTGCTCAGCCTCATCGGCATCTCGGTGCCGACGTTCTGGCTGGCGCTGGTGGCGTTCTACGTGTTCTTCTACCGGCTGCAGCTCACCCCGGGCAGCGGCCGGGTGGACGTGGCGCTCGGCTCCGCCCCGCCGGTCACCGGCCTGCAGACCGTGGACGCGCTGATCGCCGGCCGCTGGGACATCTTCGTCTCCGCCGCCGGCCACCTGGTCACGCCCGCGCTGGTGCTGGCGCTCTACACGATCGGCCTGCTGACCCGCTTCACCCGCTCGGCGGTGCTGGAGGTGCTGGGGCAGGACTACGTGCGCGCCGCCCGGGCCAAGGGCCTGCCCGGCCGGACGGTGCTGTTCCGGTACGTGCTCCGCTCGGCGCTGGTGCCCATCATCACGGTCGCCGGCCTCGCCTTCGGCAGCCTGCTGTCCGGCACCGTCCTGGTGGAGGCGATCTTCGCCTGGCCGGGCATCGGGCAGTACGCGTACAAGAGCGCCACCAGCCTCGACCTGCCCGCCGTCATGGGCGTCGGCCTGGTCGTGGGCATCGTCTACCTGGTCATCAACCTGGTCGTGGACGTCCTGTACGGCGTCATCGACCCCCGAGTGAGGTTGCAATGAGAGGCGCCGGCCTGCTGGGCAGGCTTCCCGAGGCGTGGCGGCAGCCGCTCGCCGTCAGCGGCGCGGTGCTCGCGGCGGCCTGGCTGGTGGTCGTGCTGGCCGCGCCGGTGCTGGCCCCGCACGACCCGCTCGCGCAGGACCTGCCGCGGCTGGCCCCGCCGGGGCCGGGGCACTGGTTCGGCACGGATCAGCTCGGCCGCGACATCCTCAGCCGCGTCCTGTACGGCGCGCGGGTGTCGATCCCGCTGACGCTGCTGCTGGTGGCGCTGTCGGTGCTGATCGGCGGCCTGCTGGGCGCGGTCGCCGGCTACTTCGGCCGCTGGGCGGACGAGACGATCATGCGGGTGGCGGACCTGGTGTTCGCGTTCCCGACGGTGATCCTCGCCATGGTGGTGGCCGCGGCGCTCGGCGCGAGCCTGGCCAACGCGGTGCTGGCGGTGCTGGTGGTCGCCTGGCCCTCCTATGCCCGCGTCACCCGCGGGCTGGTGCTGGGGGTGCGCGAGCGGGAGTTCGTGCTGAGCGGGCGGCTGCTCGGCTTCTCGGTGTGGCGCTCGCTGCGGGTGGACGTGCTGCCCAACATCACCGGCCCCGTGCTGGTGCTGGCCACCCTGGACATCGGCACCGCGCTGCTGCTGCTGTCGGGGCTGTCGTTCCTGGGGCTCGGGGCCAAGCCGCCGTCCCCGGAGTGGGGGGCGATGGTCGCCTCCGGCGTCGAGGTGTTCGACAGCTGGTGGGTGGCGACGTTCCCCGGCCTGGCGATCCTGACGGTGGTGCTGGCGTTCAACTTCCTCGGCGACACCCTGCGCGACGCGCTCGACCCGCGCACCGCCCGCGCGATCAAGGAGCGTGCCCTGTGACGGCCCTCGACATCGCCGGGCTGAAGGTGACGATCGGCGGCCGGGACGTGCTGCGCGGCGTGGACCTGCGGCTGGAGCCCGGCAAGGTGCACGGCCTGGCCGGCGAGAGCGGCTCGGGCAAGACCATGACCGGCCTCGCCGTGCTGGGGCTGCTGCCGCACGGCTCCCGCGCCACGGGCGCGATCCGGCTCGGCGGCCGGGACCTGCTCACGCTGCCGGCCAAGGAGCTCAACAAGGTGCGCGGCGGCGAGGTCGCCATGGTCTTCCAGGACCCGGCGACCAGCCTGCACCCCATGCTGACCGTCGGCCGCCAGCTCACCGAGCACATGCGCCACCACCTCGGGCTGGGCAAGGCCGAGGCCCGGGAGCGGGCCGTGGAGCTGCTGGGCAAGGTACGCATCCCGGGCGCCGCGGAGGCGTACCGGCGCTACCCCCACCAGTTCTCCGGCGGCATGCGGCAGCGCATCGCCATCGCCGTCGCGCTGGCCTGCTCGCCGAAGGTGCTCATCGCCGACGAGCCGACGACCGCCCTCGACGTGACCGTCCAGGCCGGCGTGCTGCGGCTGCTGCGCGGCCTGTGCGACGAGTTGGGCCTCGCGGTGCTGCTGGTCACCCACGACCTCGGCGTGATGTCGGCGGTCGCCGACGAGGTGAGCGTGATGAAGGACGGCCTGGTCGTGGAGTCCGGGCCGCGCGGCCGGGTGCTGCGCGAGCCGGCGCACGCCTACACCCGCTCCCTGCTGGAGTCCCTGCCCGACGCGGAGGTCCGATGACTGCCCTTCTGACGGTGGACGACCTGGTCGTCGAGCACCGCTCCCCCGGCCGGCCGCCGGTGCGGGCCGTGGCCGGCGCGAGCCTGCGGGTCGGCCCCGGCGAGGTCGTGGGGCTGGTCGGCGAGTCCGGGTGCGGCAAGTCGACGCTGGCCCGCGCGGTGTGCGGGCTGAACCCGGTCACCGCGGGGACGATCGCCTTCGAGGGCGAGCCGGTCATGCCGCTCGGGCTGCGGCGCAGGCGGCAGACGGGCGTCCAGATGGTGTTCCAGGACCCGTACACGTCGCTGAACCCGCGCCGCCGGGTCGGCGACCAGATCGCCGACGGGCTGCGGGCCTCCCGCGACACCACCGCCTCCCCCGCCGACCTGCTGGAACGCGTGGGCCTGCCGCGCGAGTTCGCCGGCCGGCACCCGCACGAGTTCTCCGGCGGGCAGCGGCAGCGCGTGGCCATCGCGCGGGCGCTGGCCGCCCGGCCGCGGCTGCTCATCGGCGACGAGCCGATCTCCGCGCTGGACGCCTCCGCGCAGGCGCAGGTGGCCAGGCTCATGCGCGACCTCGCCGTCGAGTCGGGCGCCGGGCTGCTGTTCATCAGCCACGACCTGTCCGTGGTGCGGCTGATCGCCGACCGGGTGGCCGTCATGTACCTGGGCCGGATCGTCGAGACCGGGCGCACCGAGGAGGTGTGGGCCGAGCCGCGGCACCCGTACACCAGGGCGCTGCTGCAGGCCATCCCCCGCCCGGACGGGATGGGCGTGCTGCCCGCCGAGCTGCCCGGCGACGTGCCCGACCCGGCCGCGCCGCCCGCCGGCTGCCGCTTCCACCCGCGCTGCCCGCTGGTCATGGACCGGTGCCGGGACGAGGATCCCGCGTTCGGCCCGGTCGCCTGCTGGCTGCACGAGCCGCGGTGACGCCGCTGCCGGCGGCCGGGCGCGCGGCGCGCCTGGCCGCGGCCCGCGCCGCGATGGCCGCGGCCGGGGTGGACGCGCTGGTGCTGCGGCCCTCGCCGGACTTCCGCTTCCTCGGCGGCCGGGACGGCGCCGGCTACCTGGTCGTCACCGGGGACGCGGCCGTCGAGACCGGCGACCCGGCCGCGCTGGTGCCGCCGGGCGCGCGGCGGGTCGGGGTGGACCCGGAGATGCGGGTGCGCGAGCTGTTCGGCATGGCGATCGCGGCCGAGCTGGTGCCCGCCTCGGCGGTGCTGGCGCCGCTGCGGCTGCGCAAGGAGCCGCCCGAGGTGGCCGCCGTCGAGCGGGCCGCGCTGCGGGCCGAGGAGGTGCTGCGGCAGGCGCGCGAGCTGGCCTGGTTCGGCGCGAGCGAGCGGGCGATGGCCGGCCGGCTGCGGCTGCTGGCGCTGGAGTCGGGCTGCGAGGAGGTGCTGGCGCTGCGGGTGGCCGCCGGCGAGCACACGGCCCGGCCGGAGCACCGGCCCGGCGACCGGGTGATCAACCCCGGGGACGCGCTGCTGGTGTCGGTGTGCGGGCGGTGGGGCGGCTGGTGCGCCGAGGTGGCCCGGGTGTTCGCGGTGGCCGAGCCGCCGGAGGACTACGAGGCCATGTACACGGTGGTGCTGGCCGCCCACCGCGCCGCCCTGGCCGCGGCCCGGCCGCCCGCCCCCGCCCGGGCCGTCGCCGCGGCCGCCGCCGAGGTCATCGACGCCAGCGGCTACGGCCGCTTCGCCGCCGCCCACGCCGGGCGCGGCGTCGGCCTCGGGCCGGAGGAGGGGCCGTGGCTGGGCGAGGACACGCCGCTCGCGCCCGGCATGACGTTCTGCCTGGAGCCGGCCATCTACGTGGCCGACCTGTTCGGGGCGCGGGTGGCGGACGTGGTGGCCTGCACGCAGGACGGGCCGCTGGTGCTGACCGGCGGGCCGCCGCCGCTGCACGTCCTGGAACGCTGAACCGGCCACCTGGCGGCCGCGCGGGCATGATCGTCCGATCCGGGACCAAGGGCCGCGAGGTCGGGACCTTGGACCCGGGTGCGCGGGCGGCCCGATGCCGCAGGCTGAGGGGCCATGAGCACCGAGGCACGAGGCAGGTCGCGCGCGCTGCGCGACGCCCGCGCCGCCGCGGAGCGGCGCAGGAGGAAGCGGATCCGCCTGATCGCGGCGGGCGGCGGGCTGATCGTCGTGGGACTGGTCGCCGCCATCGTGATCGCCCTGGTCAACGCGGCGGGCGGCAGGCCCTCCCCCGCGGCTGCCCCGGGCCGGGCCCCGGCGATCGCGACCGCGGGCGGGGCCCTCGCCCTCGGCCGGGCCGGCGCGCCGGTCACCGTGGAGGTCTACCTCGACTACATGTGCCCGTACTGCGGGCGCTTCGAGGCGGCCAACGGCGGCGAGATCGCGCGGCTGGTCGCCGCCGGCACCGTGCGGCTGGAGCTGCACCCGCTGGCCTTCCTCGACCAGGCGAGCGGCGGCACCAGGTACTCCACGCGGGCCGCGAACGCCGTCGCCACCGTCGCCGACCGCGCCCCGGACAAGGTCCTGCCCTTCACCGCCGCCCTGTACGCCCACCAGCCCGCCGAGGGCTCCCAGGGGCTGAGCGACGCGCGGATCGCGGCGCTGGCCCGCGAGTCCGGGGTGCCCGCCGCCGTCGTGGACGCCTTCGCCGGGCGCTCCTTCGAGGCGTGGGCGGCCGCCGCGACCCAGCGGGCGTTCGCCTCCGGCATCACCGGCACCCCCACCGTCAAGATCGGCGGGACGCCGTTCAAGGGCGACCTCTACACGACCGGCCCCTTCACGGACGCGGTGACGGCGGCGGCGAAGGGCGCGCGGTGACCCGTCCCGCGGCGGGCGTCCTGCCCCGCCTGCACGCCCTGCGCCACTCCGACGGCTGGATCTTCGGCACCATGCTGCTGTCGGCGTGCCTCAGCCTGACCGCGTCGTTCGTGCTGTCGGTGGACGCGCTGGCGCTGGCCGCCGACCCGGCCGCCGACCTGTCGTGCAACCTCAACAGCGTGGTGAGCTGCGGCACGGTGGGCAGCTCGTGGCAGGCGCACCTGTTCGGCTTCCCCAACGCCTTCCTCGGGCTGATGTGCGAGCCGGTCGTGATCACGATCGCGACGGCGGGGCTCGGCGGGACGCGCTTCCCCCGGTGGTTCATGTTCGCGGCGCAGGTGGTGTACACGCTCGGGCTGGTGTTCGCGTACTGGCTGCTGTCGCAGTCGATGTACGTGATCGGCGCGCTGTGCCCGTGGTGCCTGCTGGTGACGGTCTCGACCACGCTGGTCTGGTCCACGCTGACGCACGTCAACATCCGCGACGGCAACCTGTTCCTGCCCCGCCGGGCGCAGGCGGCGCTCCGCGCGGCCATCGCCGCCGACCTGGACGCGCTGGCGGTGACGATCTGGCTGCTCGCGCTCGCCCTGCTGATCGTGCTGCGGTACGGGGCCGCGCTGTTCGGCTGACCCGGCTCGGCTACCCTGGGTCGCGGGCGATCATCGGGGGGTGTCGTGGGCCAGTTCGTGCTGCTCGTGCTGGTGCTGCTGGGCGCGCTGATCACCGTGCCGCTCGGCGAGCGGCTGGGGCTGCCCGCGCCCGTGCTCATGACCCTGCTCGGCATCCTGCTGGCCGTCCTGCCGTTCGTGCCGAACGTGGACGTGCCGCCCGGCATCGTCCTGCCCCTGCTGCTGCCGCCGCTGCTGTACGCGGCGGCGCGGCGCACCTCGTGGCGGGAGTTCGCGGCCAACTGGCGGCCGATCTTCCTGCTGGCCGTGGCGCTGGTGTTCGTCACGACGGCGGCCGTGGCGGCGGTCGCGCACGCGCTCGTGCCGGGCTGCCGCCGGCCGCCGCCGTGGCGCTCGGCGCCCTGGTCGCGCCGCCCGACCCGGTCGCGGCCCCGGCCGTGGCCGGGCGGCTCGGGCTGCCGCGGCGCATGGTGTCGCTGCTGGAGGGCGAGGGGCTGTTCAACGACGTGACGGCCATCGTGCTCTACCACGTCGCGATCGTGGCCGCGGTGACCGGCGCGTTCTCCTGGCCGGGGGCGCTGGCGGAGTTCGCGCTGTCGGCGGTGGTGGCCGTGCTCGTCGGGTTCGGGCTCGGCTGGCTGAGCGCGCGGCTGATGGACCTGCTCGGCGACGCCACGCTGCAGGTCGGGCTGTCGCTGCTGGTGCCGTTCGTCAGCTACGCCCTGGCCGACGAGCTGCACGGCTCGGGCGTGCTGGCCGTGCTGACCACCTCCTTCTACCTGGGCGACCGCACGGCCGACGCCGACGACGTGCTCGGCAGGTTCGCCGCGGGCACGTTCTGGCAGGTCGTGGAGACGCTGGTGACGGGCGTCGCGTTCGGGCTGATCGGGCTGGAGCTGCACGCCGTGCTCGGCACCGAGCAAGGCCGGCTCCGGCCGCTGCTGGCCTGGGGCGGCGCCGTCGTCGCGGTCGTGGTGCTGGTCCGGCTGCTGTGGCTGCTGCCCGCGGCGTGGCTGGCCAAGAGGACGGGCGGGGCGCGGCGCGCCGACACCGAGATCCCGCTGAGCTGGCGCGAGACCGTCGTCATGTGGTGGGCGGGCATGCGCGGGGTGGCGTCGGTGGCGCTCGTCCTCGCCATCCCGCTGACGCTGGCCGACGGCTCCCCGTTCCCCGAGCGGGCGGTGATCGTGTTCATCGCGTTCGCCGTCGTGCTGGTGACGCTGCTCGCGCAGGGGCTGACGCTGCCGTGGCTGGTCGGCCGGCTCGGCGTCAAGGCGGACACGGCGGCCGAGCGGGAGCTGGAGAAACGCCTGGCCGTCGCCGCCGCGCGGGCGGCCAAGCGGCGGCTACGGGAGATCGACGCGGCCGAGGACCTGCCGGAGGAGGTCGTCGAGCAGCTCGCCCGCCGCATGATGGGGTTCGGGCTGTGGATCAGCCCGGAGGCGGGCGAGGAGGAGCGGCGGGAGGCGTACGAGGCGCGGGCGCGGCGCGTCCGGCTGGTGCGCCGGGTGCAGGGCGAGATGTTGTCGGCCGCCCGCCAGGCGGTGCTCGACGCCCGCCGCGACCCCTACGCCGACCCGGCCGTCGTCTCGCGGGTGCTGCGCCGCCTGGACGCCCGCAGCCTGCGATAGGCGTGACCGTGTGTCACCGGCCGCGTCGCAGGGTAGTCATCCATCATGCTGCGCATCGGCACATGGAGGTCGGCCGACACGATCGACCTCGTCGCCTGCGGGTGGCGCGACAGCAGCCCGGGCCCGGCCGAGCCGGGCATCAAGCTCATCTTCTCCACCGGCGGCCGGCTGCCCGACCTGCCCGGGCTGCGCGCCGGCACCAGGGTGGCGAGGGGCGCCGAGGAGATCGCCGGGCAGCTCCTGCGCGGCATGGACGTCGTGCTCATCGAGCCCGGCTCGTGCCCGGCCGCGCCGGTGATGGCGGCCGGCATGTGGCACTACGGCTGGACCGGCGCCGACCTCGGCGCGCTGGCGGGCGCGGCGGTGGCGGGGCTGGCGCTGGCCGCGCAGCCCGGCCCGTGCGCGGTCGAGATCGGCCGCGACGGCCGCGGCCCTCGACGGGCACGTGTCGGCGGCGGCGGTGCGGGCGGGGCTCGCCGACCGCTTCTCCGGCGGCCGCTACCACACGCCGCAGGTGACGGTGCCGCTGGAGTCGGTCCGGCTCAGCCAGGAGGCCCCGAGCCGGGTGCTCATCGCTCCCTGCGCCGGCGTCCCGTAGGCCGCGGCGACGGACGCCCGGTGGTGCGGCACGGATCGGCGCGGCCCCGCCATGGCATAGCGTCGCCTTGACGGGCCCGCGCGGGCGGGCCGCGCGGGAAGGGCGGCGAGGGTGTTCGGGGTCAGGGAGCTGCGCGCGATCGCGGAGTTCGAGCAGGTCTACGCGCTGTTCGAGGCCATCTGGCGCTTCGGCGACGCGGCGCCGCCCGTCACGGTGGAGCTGATGCGGGCGCTGACGCACGCCGGCGGGTACGCGGCCGGCGCGTTCGACGGCGACCGGCTGGTGGGGGCGTCGGTCGGGTTCCTGGCGGCCGGCGACGCGCTGCGCTCGCACGTCACCGGCGCGGTCGTGCCCGGCGCGGGGCACGCGCTCAAGCTGCACCAGCGGAGCTGGGCGCGGCAGCGCGGGCTGGCGCGCGTCACCTGGACCTTCGACCCGCTGGTGCGCCGCGACGCGCACTTCAGCCTGGCCAAGCTGGGGGCGCGGCCGGTGGCGTACCTGCCGGACTTCTACGGCGTGACGGGTGACGCGATCGGCCTCGGTGAGGAGTCCGACCGGCTGCTGACCGAATGGCCGACGGCGCCCGGCCCCGCGCCCGTTCCCGCGCCGGGCTGCCCGCGCGGGGCGGCGGTGGCGCTCGCCGACGACGGCGGCCGGCCGGTGCCCGGCCGGGCGGCCGCGCGACGATACGGTGCTGGTGGCGGTCCCCGCCGACGTCGAGCGGCTGCGCGGCGCCGACCCGGGCGCGGCCCGCGCCTGGCGGCACGCCGTACGGGACGTGCTCGGCGGGCTCATGGCCGAGGGCCGGGTCGTCACCGGGTTCTCCAGCAAGTCCTGCTACGTTGTGGAGAAGAAGGCGTGAAGATCACTGGAGTCGAGCTGCGGCGCATCGCGATGCCGCTGGTCGCGCCGTTCCGGACCTCGTTCGGCACCGAGACCGCCCGCGACGTCCTGCTCGTGCGGGTCGTGACGCCGGAGGCCGAGGGCTGGGGCGAGTGCGTGGCCATGTCCGAGCCGCACTACTCCCCCGAGTACGTCGACGGCGCCGCCGACGTGATCCGCCGCTTCCTGCTGCCCGCCCTGCCGCCCGCCCTGGACGCCGAGGCCGTCGGCCGCGCGCTGGAGCCGGTCAAGGGGCACCGCATGGCCAAGGCGGCGCTGGAGACCGCCGTCCTGGACGCGCAGCTCAGGGCCGCCGGCGAGTCGTTCGGCCGGTTCCTCGGCGCCGCCCGCACGCGGGTGCCGTGCGGGGTGTCGGTCGGCATCATGGACACGATCCCGCAGCTCCTCGACGCCGTCGCGGGCTACCTCGACGAGGGGTACGTGCGGATCAAGCTGAAGATCGAGCCCGGCTGGGACGTCGAGCCGGTGCGCGCGGTCCGCGAGCGGTTCGGCGACGACGTGCTGCTCCAGGTTGACGCCAACGCCGCCTACACCCTGGCCGACGCGCCCCGTCTGGCCAAGCTGGACGCCTTCGACCTGCTGCTCGTCGAGCAGCCCCTCGCCAACGACGACCTGGTGCAGCACGCCAGGCTCGCCCGGCTGCTGCGCACCCCGATCTGCCTGGACGAGTCGATCGAGTCGGCCGCGCACGCCGCCGCCGCGATCGAGCTCGGCTCCTGCTCGATCGTCAACATCAAGCCGGGCCGGCTGGGCGGCTACCTGGAGGCGCGGCGGGTGCACGACCTGTGCCGGGCGCACGGGGTCGCGGTGTGGTGCGGCGGCATGCTGGAGACCGGCCTTGGCCGGGCGGCGAACGTGGCGCTCGCCGCGCTGCCCGGCTTCACGCTGCCGGGCGACACCTCCGGGTCGCGGCGCTACTACGCGACGGACGTGACGGAGCCGTTCGAGCTGGCGGACGGGCACCTGCGGGTGCCGTCCGGGCCGGGGCTCGGCGTCGAGCCGCTGCCCGAGGTGCTGGCGGAGGTCACCACGGCCACGGAGTGGATCGCGCTGTGACGCCGCGGCGCGGCGGGCCGGCGTCTGGTCGAATGCCGGTATGAGCTTCTACGTAAGGGCGCGCTTCGACGTGCGCGACGAACGCCGGCCGGAGTTCGAGGAGGCGGTGCGGGCCCTGCGCGCACAGGCCGAGGAGGAGCCGGGCACGCTGGCCTACCGCTGGTTCGCCGACGGGCCCGGCGGCTACCTGGTGATCGAGGAGTACGCCGACGCGGCGGCGGCCCTCGCGCACAACCAGCGCGGCGCCGAGCCGCTGGCGCGGGTGGCGCAGTGCGCGGACCTGGTCTTCGCCGAGGTGTACGGCTCCGCCGGGCCCGAGCTGCGGGAGTGGGTGGAGTCGCATCCGCAGGTCACCGCCTTCCCGGAGGTCCGGCCGGGCGGATAAATGCGTTGCGGCCGGGCGGACGCGACCGCATCATGGTCCTCATGTTCCTGCACGCTCGCCCCGCGACGCCCGCACTGCCGGGCGCCCGCGAGCGTGCCTTCGGCGGCCTGGAGCGCTGACCTCTTCCCGTGAGTCCTGAGGTGACCCGGCGGGGGGAGGTCGGAGCCCCTGGGACGGGTCACACGGACACCGGGCAGTCGAGGAAGGAACCATGGCCAAGCAGGCCTACGTACGCAACAAGCCGCATCTCAACATCGGCACGATGGGGCACGTCGACCACGGCAAGACCACGCTGACCGCGGCCATCACGAAGGTGCTGGCCGAGCGCGGCCAGGCCACGTACACGCCGTTCGAGCGGATCGACCGCACCCCGGAGGAGGCCTCCAGGGGCATCACGATCAACATCTCGCACGTCGAGTACGAGACCGACACCCGCCACTACGCCCACGTGGACATGCCGGGCCACGCCGACTACGTGAAGAACATGATCACGGGGGCGGCGCAGCTCGACGGCGCGATCCTCGTCGTGTCCGCGCACGACGGCATCATGCCGCAGACCCGCGAGCACGTGCTGCTGGCCCGGCGGGTCGGCGTCGAGCACCTGGTGGTGGCCGTCAACAAGGCCGACGGCGCCGACCCGGAGCTGACCGACCTGGTGGAGCTGGAGCTGGCGGACCTGCTGGCCGCGCACGGCTACGGCGACGCGCCGATGGTCCGGGTGTCCGGGCTGCGGGCGCTGGAGGGCGACCCGGTCTGGACGGCGTCGGTCGAGGCGCTGCTGCGGGCGGTGGACGAGCACGTCCCGGTGCCGGTCAGGTACGTGGACGCGCCGTTCCTCATGCCGGTCGAGAACGTGCTGACGGTCACCGGCCGCGGCACGGTCGTCACCGGGGCCATCGAACGCGGCTCGGTGCGGGTCGGCGACCAGGTCGAGGCGGTCGGGTTCGGCGGCGGGTTCGGCGCGGTCGTGACGGGCGTCGAGACGTTCGGCAAGACGATGGAGCGGGGCGAGGCCGGCGACAACGCGGCCGTGCTGCTGCGCGGGGTGCGCCGCGAGCAGGTGCGGCGCGGCATGGTGCTGGCCGAGCCGGGCAGCCAGCGCGAGCGGGCGGCGTTCACCGCGCGCGTCTACCTGCTGACGCCGGAGGAGGGCGGCCGGCGGCGGCCGGTCGTCTCCGGGTACCGGCCGCAGTTCTACCTGCGCACCACCGACGTGCCCGGCGAGCTGCGCCTGGACGGGCCCGCGCAGCCGGGCGAGACCGTCGAGGCGGCGGTGGAGCTGGGCCGGCCGGTGGCGCTGGAGCCGGGGCTCGGGTTCGCGATCCGCGAGGGCGGGCTGACGGTCGGCGCGGGCACGATCCTCACCGCCTGAGCCGGAGCCCGCCGCGCGCGGCGGGCCCGGCAGGAGGGCGGCGCGTCCGGGAGGCCGGGCCCGGCAGGAGGGCGGCGCGTCCGGGAGGCCGGGCCCCGCTCGTGCGGCGGGGCCCGGCCTTCGCGCCCCTCAGGCGGGGGTGAAGCGGAGGGTGAACGTGGCGGGGCGGGCGTGCAGGTCGTAGGCGGGCAGCGTGCCGGGGCCGCAGGTGGCCGTGCCGATGCCCTGGTGGGCGAGGTCCAGGTGCAGGTGCACGCGGTCCCCCGGCACCAGGTCCGGACGGTGCCGCGCGGCGGCCAGCTCCTCGGTGCCCCAGCGGCGGGCCGTCATCCCGAACACCGGGTCGCCGGAGACCAGGAACGGCCCGAAGTCCGCCCAGCGCACCTCGGCGCGGTGGCCGTTCTCCTGCGGGTGGACGTACGGGGTCTGCAGCTCGTCGAGGGTGGCGGTCCAGCGGCCGACCCGGGCGGCGAGGCCGGTGTCCGGGTACGCCTCGCCGGGGCCGCGCCCGAACCAGGTGACCCGGTCCACGGCCGTGCCGGGCAGGGTCATGCTGAGGCCGAGGCGCGGGATCGGGCCGGGCCAGTCGCCCTCGGGCTCGATCTCCACCCGCAGCAGCAGTCCGCCGTCCGCGCCGGCGGTCCACCGGTACGTCGCCCGCATCCCGAGGTCGGAGGCGGCGGGGGCGACGCGGGTGCGGACGGTGAGCGTGTCGCCGTCCGGCTCGGCGGCGTCCGTGCGGTGGGTGAGGCGGTGCAGGCCCAGGGCGCGCCAGCGGGCCTCGAGCCCGCCGTAGCGGTCGTTGTCGGTGGGCGCGCGCCACAGGTCGAGGCGCGGGCCCGTCACGTCCAGGCCGAACAGCCGCACCAGCCGCCCGGTCCGGGCGTCGAACGCCGACCCGCCGGGCGCGGTCAGCTCGTCGCCGTCGCGGACCAGCGCGACGGCCTGCGGCACGGCCGTCTCGGGCGCGGCCGGGGACGCCGGGACGCCGCCGTCGATGATCGGGGTGCCGGTGGGAGGCGTGTCGGTGGCCGGCAGGTCGGTGGCGGGCGTGTCGGTGGCCGGGGACGGGGACAGCCGGGTCTGGGACCAGGCGACCTCGTGGCCCGCCGCCGCCCACGGCTCGTCGCCCGCCAGCAGGGCGCGCACCGTCAGCCAGCGCTCCGCCCGCGGGTTCGCCGCGCCGTACGCCGGATCGGGCAGCTTCACCTCGCCGCCGTCCGCCGGCACCTCCAGCCGGTGCTCGGCGACGACCTCCCCCTCCACCTCGACCGTGGCGACGAACCGCAGGTGGGACAGGTCGCGGAAGCCGTGCCCGTTGACGATCCGCACCGTCCCGTCCGCGAAGGAGAACCGGACCGGCTCGAACACCTTCTTCAGGTCGTCCAGGCCGGGCGACGGCGTGCGGTCGGGGAACACGAGCCCGTCGATGACGAAGTTCGCGTCGTGCAGCGGCTCGCCGAAGTCGCCGCCGTAGGCGTAGCCGAGGGCGGGGTGCGCGAGGCCGTGGTCGATCCACTCCCAGACGAAGCCGCCGGCCAGCCTCGGGTGGCGCTCGAACAGCTCCTGGTACTCGGCGAGGCCGCCGGGCCCGTTGCCCATGGCGTGGGCGTACTCGCACTGCAGGAACGGCATCGCCCGCCGCCGCGCGTCCAGCGCGGGGTCGTCCAGCGGGTCCTCGGCGCGGCGGCCGATGGCCTCGACCTCGGCGTGGGAGGCGTACATGCGGGAGTAGACGTCGGTGTGGGCGCAGGACCAGTCGCCCTCGTAGTGGAGGGGCCGGGACGGGTCGCGGTCGCGGGCCCAGCCGGCCATGACGGCGAGGTTGCGGCCGACGCCCGCCTCGTTGCCGAGCGACCACATGACGACGCTCGGGTGGTTCTTGTCGCGTTCGACCATGCGGCGCATTCGGTCGAGCAGGGCGGCCTCGTAGCGGGGGTCGTCGGTGGGGTTGCCGCGCCAGCCGACCTGGCCGAAGCCGTGCGTCTCCAGGTCGCACTCGTCGACCACCCACAGGCCCAGCTCGTCGCACAGGTCGAGGAAGGCGGGGTGGGGCGGGTAGTGGCTGGTGCGGACGGCGTTGACGTTGTGCCGCTTCATCAGCAGCACGTCCTCGCGCATGGTCTCGCGGGTGACCGCGCGGCCGCGCGCGGGGTGGAACTCGTGCCGGTTGACGCCCTTGAGCAGCAGCGGGCGGCCGTTGGCGAGCAGCACGCCGTCCTCGATGGAGATCGTGCGGAAGCCGACGCGCAGCCGCACCGTCTCGCCGGGGAAGGTTACGGTCGCGTCGTACAGGCGGGGCGTCTCGGCCGTCCACGGCTCGGCCGCGACCCGCACCTCGACGCCCGGCTCCAGGCCGGCGACGCCCAGCTCGGGCAGGTCGAGCCGGCCGCCCGGGCCGTCGAAGCTGAGCCGGCCGTCGTGCGTGGCGCGCACGAAGACGTCGGCCGTGGACTGGGTGAGCGTGACGTCCCGGAAGATGCCGGGCAGCCACCACATGTCCTGGTCCTCCAGGTAGCTGGCGGCCGACCACTGGTGCACCCGCACGGCCAGCACGTTGCGGCCGGGCCGCAGCCAGGGGCCCGCGTCGAACTCGGCGGGCAGCCGGCTGCCGGTCCAGAAGCCCAGCTCGTGGCCGTTGAGCCAGACCCGGGCCAGCGAGTCGGCCCCCTCGAAGCGCAGCCGGCCGCCGCTCCAGCCCTCGGGCAGGTCGAACACGCGGCGGTGGTCGCCGGTCGGGTTCTCGTCGGGGACGTGCGGCGGGTCGACGGGGAACGGGTAGGAGACGTTGGTGTAGGCGGGCGCGCCGTGGCCGTGCAGCGGCCAGTGGGAGGGCACCGGCAGCTCGTCCCAGCCGGTGTCGTCGTAGCCGGGGTCGGCGAAGTCCTCGGGGACATCGGCGTGCGGTGACAGGCGGAAGCGCCACGTGCCGTTGAGGTCGAGGGCGGGCGCGTCGGAGTGAAGGGCCGCCCGGGGGGCGAGCAGTCCGGAGCCGGGGGCGAAAGTCTCGAGATCCATCGACGCCGAGCCTAGAACGTCACGACCGGTTTCGTCAGTCGTGGGTCGTCTGTCCATGCCCCCGGGGATCGAGGGGCGGGAGGCCGTAGACGCGGCGGGCGTTGCCCGAGCCGATCATGGCGGCCACCCGGAGCGCCTGCCCGGGCGACCACTCCCCCTCCGCGACGAACCCGCCGAGCACCCGCGCCGTCGCCCGCCGCCACAGCTCCGCCCCGAGGTGGTGCAGCTCGGCGGGCCCCCACGCGTCGGAGGAGAACAGGATCTTCGCGAACGGCGCCACCTCCAGGCTCTCCGCCACCAGGGCGGCGGCCCGCGCCCCGCTGAAGGTCACGCCGAGCCCGACGTCGAAGAACACGTGCGGGTAGGCGTGCGCCAGGAACCCGGCGTGCCGCTGGTAGGGATAGCAGTGGAGCAGCAGCAGCGGCACCCCGGTGGGCTCGGCCAGCTCGATCAGCCCGCGCAGCAGCAGCGGGTCGGCGCGGCGCAGGTCCACGTCGGGGTCGCCGAAGCCGATGTGGAACTGCAGCGGCAGCCCCCGGTCCAGCCCGGCCCAGATCAGGTGCCGCGCCAGCACGGGGTCGGCCAGCCGGCCGCCCGCCGCGAACCAGCGGCCGGCCGCCTCGGCCACCTCGCCGGCGGCGGGCCTGGCCGGGTCGAGATCGAGGCCGCACCGGTAGGCGGCGACCGTCTTGAGCCCGCGCGCGGTGCGGCTGCGCTCCCACAGCGCCTCCTCGAACCGGCCGGCGAACGCCTCCGCCGGGCACCCGTCCGCGGCCACCTGCTCGGCCACCGTCTCCAGCCGCACGACCTCGTCGGCGGGGACGCCGCTCGCCTCGGCCATCCCGGACGGCCCCAGCACCTCCTCGCCCCGGTAGCCGGTCTCGACGAGGAAGTGGGCGATGCCGGAGGCGGCCAGCAGGCGGCGGTTGACCTCGGCCGCGCCGAGCCGGGCGCGGCGGGCGAGGTACTCCTCGGGGGAGCAGTGCGGGGCGAGGCCGAGGATGGGGGCGCAGTGGCGAAGGACGGCGTACCCGGCCTGGGAGTCGAACGAGGTCATCCACTCGGGCACCGGCCGGTCGGACTCGGTGATCAGCTCCTCGAACGCGCGGCGCGACAGGTCGCGGTGCGTGGCGCCGTGCACGTGGTGGTCCACCAGCGGCAGCTCCGCGATGGCCCGCGCGAGCCCGGCGGGCACGAGGTCAGGGGCGGGATCGGGTGTGAGGGACATCGGCGCTCCTCCGTGGGCGGGCCGGCCGTCCGGCCAGCATAGGCGAGCCCCCGCCCGACGGCGGGGGCTCGCCGGCCGGGGCGCCGGCCCGTTCAGCGGGTCAGGCGGCGGCCTTGGCGGTGAGGGCCACCGCGGCCTGGCGGGTGACGCCGTTGACGGTGACGGCGACCGTCACCTGCCCGGGCCGCAGCGCCGTCAGCGTCCCGGTGGCCGGGTCGAGGACGGCGACGTCGCGCGGCCGGGCCGTGGCCCGCGACCCGATGTGCAGGTTCGGCGAGCCGGACCACGACGCCGACACCGGGTAGGCGGCGGGCACCGTCCGCGTGGCCTGCCTGACCTCGGCGCGCACCTGCGCGGGCACGCCGACCGCGACCGAGGCGGGCGCGGTGAGGACGAGCTCGTCCACGTGCGGCCGGACCTGCGTGCCGATCCAGTCGGGCGCGTCCACGAACCAGTTGAGCCGCACCTTCGCGGCCTCGGCCTTGGTCACCGGGTCCACGCCCCACAACGACCAGCCGGTGAACCCGCCGTCGTCGGCGGCGGTGGCGGGGTTCTTGCCGGAGTTGCCGTTGATGAAGTACGGCACCGCGTCCACGTGGGAGGCGTGGAAGGTGCCGACGTGCGCCCCGATGTAGGCGGCGCCCTTGCCGGTCTCGCGCTGGAAGTCGGCCAGCCAGCCCTCGACCAGCGCGGCCTCCTTGCGGTCGCCGAGCTGGCTGCCCTTGCCGGGCGTGGGGTCGCGCGGCGGCACGTGGAACAGCACCGCGACGGAGCCGACGGAGCCGTCCTTCGCCGCCTTGTCCAGCTCGGCGCGGAGCATCGCGACCTGGTCGTAGCCGCCGCCCCGCAGGGTCAGCCGGGAGGTGTCGAGGGTAATGAAACGGGTGCCCTTGTGGTCGAAGGTCCGGTAGGTCTCCCCGAAGGCGCTGGTGAAGTTGGTGATCGCGCCGCCCATGACCTCGTGGTTGCCGGGCACGTAGTAGTAGGGCAGCTCGCCGCCCAGCTCCTCGTCGAGCACCTTTCTGGCCAGCGCGAAGTCCTCCGGCGACGCCTCGTCCACCAGGTCGCCGTTGATGACGAGGAAGTCGGGCCGGGCGGCCTTGATCTCGCGCAGCGTGCGGCGGGCGTTCCTGACGATGTCGCTGTCGGGGTCGCGGGCCACGAACTGCGCGTCCGACATGACCGCGAAGCGCCACGGCATGTCCGCCACCGACGCCTTGACGACGGGGTCGGCGGCCTTGGGCGCGGCGGGCGCGGACACCGACGGCGGCACCTTGGCGACCAGCCCGTCGATGAGGATGTCGTCGGTGTACTTCGCGTCCGCCTTGGTCTCGGCCACGTAGAAGCGCCGCAGCTTCAGCGGGTAGTTGACGCCCGCGGGCACCGGGAACTCGACGTACTTCCAGCCGGTCCACGTCAGGTACGGGCCGCGCAGGATCTGCGACTGCCCGAGCGCGTCGTAGAACTCCAGGCTCGGCCACTCGCCCTTGCCGGTGGAGTTGATCCACAGGCCGAACGCCTGCGGCTGCCCGTCGACGACGATCTGCTGCGGCGGGCTGGCGTAGGCGGCGCGGGTGGCGGTGGAGGTGGTGAAGTCGTAGGACAGCTTGAGGCCGCCGCCGCTCTGGCCGGGCGCGGCCGACAACGAGCCGGTGGCGCGGGCCGCGGCGAACGTCCACTTCGCGGCGTCCTCGAAGTCGGCGACCGGCTTCTCCTCGAACCCGACGGTCACCGGCACGGCCGTGCTGATCTTGCCGACCTTGGCGGTGACGAGCCCGGAGCCGGTGGCCCGCTTGGCCTTGACGGTGAAGTAGCCGTGCTCGGCCGCGGTGACCTCCAGCAGGTCGCGGTCGTAGTCGAGGGTGAGGTCGGCGGGCTCGATCGGCGCGGAGTTGCCGTTGCGGTCGTAGCCGACGACGCCGAAGGTGGCGGTGCCGTCCGCGCCGGGGATGCCGAGCCGGTCGGCGGTGGCGCCGAGGCTCCGCAGCGGCTGGAGCACGGTCAGCCCGATGCTGCCCTTGGCCGCGCCGCGCGCGGCGGTGACGGTGGTCTGGCCGGGCACGAGAGCGTGGAACCGGCCGTCGCGGACGACGCCGTGCACGGCCGGCTCGGCCCGCCAGGACGGGGTGCCGGCGGCGGGGCCGTAGGTCTCGTCGTACCCGGCGGCGGTGAGCCTGCGGGTCAGGCCGGGGAAGACGCGGTCGGGGCGGCCGCCGGCGACGGGGCCGACGCCGGGCGCCTTGGCCGGGTCGCTCGCGGTCTCCAGCCAGAAGCCCTTGAGCTTGCCGCTGCCCTCGGGGGCGTACAGGGCCAGGCCGTTGGGCACGTGCCGTTCGCCGCCGTCGGAGGGGCTGTTCTCGACCTGCACCTCGGCGGCGCCGGGCTCGCGGGCGAGCAGGGTGGAGGAGCCGCCGCCGTCGAGGTTGATCGCGTTGGCGGCGCCGAGGTCGATCATCATGGCGGCCAGCTCGTTGAGCGTGACGCCGCGGCTGTCGGCCTGGCGGCCGTCCACGGTGAGCAGGTGCATGGTGCGGCCGTCGGCGGAGAACCCGACGGCGGTGCGCGGGTGGGCTGCGGGGTCGGTGCTGTTCTGCGCGACGCCGTCCTTGACCAGCACCCAGTTGCCGCCGACGGCGGCCTTGACGTCGCCGCCGTCGGCGGGCTTGGGCCGGTAGGCGACGTCCACGCGGTCGCCGGCCTTGAGCGCCGCGACGGCGGCGGCCCCGGCGTCGCGGCCGAGCAGGATCGTGGTGCCGGCCGGGATGGGCCCGGTGCCGGCGGCGTTCCTGACCTCGGTGACGACGCCGTCCACGAGGACGGCCTCGGCGACGGCGGTGGCGCCCTCGACGGCGCGGGCCCGGGTGTAGGAGCCCCACAGCGGCGTGAACAGGCCGGTGCCGTCGCGCTGCACGATCTGGTTGAACTGGGTGAGCGCGATCGGCGGCGCGCCGGCCGGGGTGGCGGTGCCCTCGAAGTACATCTTGAGCACGCGGCCGACGCCGTCGCCGGTGATCGCGACGGCGTTCTCGTGGCCGGCGACGGGCGACTGGACGAGCGTGCCGTCCTGCACCCCGATGCCCTGGGCGGCGCCGGAGTTGTTGATGTCGAAGAAGTCGCCGTTGACGGCGGCGACGGCGTGGGAGCGGTTGGCGGGGCCGGACAGCGGCTCGGTCTTGGTGACCTCGCCGGAGAAGACGTAGTCGGCCCGGTTGCCGGAGCCGCCGAGCTCGGCGGTGAGGGCGTCGGCGCGCAGCCAGCCGAGCGCGTCGTAGGTGTCGAACGAGGTGAGCGAGATGCCGGGCGCGACCGGCCGGGTGCGCTTGGCGGTCTCCAGCCGCTGCTGCCCGGCGGCGGCGCGGGTCAGCAGCGTGGAGGGCGGCGGGTAGGACGACGCCTGGAGCGCGTCCTCTGCGGGTGGTGCGGGGTCGGCCTGCGCGGGGACGGCCGTCAGGGCCAGGGGGCCTAACGTGAGCGCCGCGGCGGCCAGCATTCGGAGGGTCTGCACGACCGAACTCAATCGCTCGCGGATATAACTTTCAAGACCGAAGGGTGAACTAAAAGAAAATTTCAGATCTTGACAGGTGCCGTCATACCGCGGGTCTTCACCCGCACCAGCTTGTCGAAGGCCACGTCGTAGGACGGTTCGAGCCAGTAGTCGGAGTGCCAGCGGGCCTCGGGCAGCGGCTCGCCGGGCGCGGGGCGGCGCGGGTCCCAGCAGAACCGGTCCACCGGGTCGCCCGCCGCGCCCTTGCCGGCCGGCCCGAACGGGTCGACGTGCCGGAAGACCGGCCCGCCGATGGGGTCGCTCAGCCGGTACAGGTTGTACCAGGGCACCGCGGCGCGTACCCCCGCCAGCCCGTCGGTGCCGAACCAGGCGGGGAAGAAGGCCGCGTACAGGCGGCGCAGCGGCGCGCCGTGGGTCAGCAGCGCGACCCGCCGCCGCAGCTCGGGCCGCAGCTGGAGGACCACGGCGGCGGCGATGACGCTGCCCTGGCTGTGGCCGGACAGGATCACCTGGTCGTGCTCGGTGCGGGCGAGCCGGCCGACCCGGGCGACCAGCTCGGGGACGACCCGCTCGGCGTAGCAGGGCGGGCCGAGCGGGTGGACGGCGCGCGGCCAGAAGGTCGAGATGTCCCACAGGATGCCGACCGTCCTGCGCAACCGGGTGTCGCCGTACGTGCGCCGCCCGATCAGCGCCAGCGCCACCACGACGGCGACCAGCGCCCAGCTGCCGGCCGAGGAGAGCACTCCGGCGATCCCGCCCACGGGCGGGAACAGCCCGGACAGGTGGATCGCGGTCGCCGCCGCGAAGCCGGCCACGCCGACGCCGGTGAGCACGCCCAGCACGAGCCCGGCGCGGTCGGTGATCGCGGCGAGCGCCCAGACGCCGGCGACCGTGCGGGCGTTGCGCTGGCCGTAGTAGTGGGCCAGGCGCGGGGCCAGCCGGGCGGCCTCGGCCCGGCGGGCCCGCCACAGGAGCCCGGCGACGGCGAGCGCGCCGAGCGCCAGCAGGGGCACCAGGGCGGCGGTCCACCAGACGGCGTCGTCGAGGTAGAGCTTGGCGGCCAGGGGCGCGGGCTCGGCGAGCGCGCCCGGCTCCCCCAGGTAGGCGGCGGTCCAGAACAGCAGGCCGAGCGACAGGACGTTGGCCGTGCCGGCGGCGAGCATGAGGGCGACCCACCCGGCCAGGCCGCCGAGCGCCCGCCGTTCGATCGGGCCGGCGCCGCGGCGCGGCCGGTCGAGCACGGCGAGCACGCCGATGGCGGCCAGCAGGAACACCCCGAGCCCGATGGTCAGCGCGTACTGGACGGCGCCGGCGCCGACGCCGGGCAGCTGCCGCCCGGCTCGCCGGGGCCCAGCCCGGCCAGCGCCGCCCCGGCGGTGGCGGCCAGCGCCAGCCCGGCCGCGAGCCGCAGCGCCCGGCAGGCCAGGCCGAGCCAGGCGGGGACGGCGGCCCCGGCGTGCGGGTCGAGGCGGCGGCCGATCCACGGCAGCACGACCAGCACGGCGGCGGCGGCCTGGACGGCGGCGTTGGCGGCGGTCAGCACGAGCCCGGGCCGGGTGCCGGCGAACGGCCCGGCCACGGCCAGCCCGACCGAGGCGGTGGCGAAGGACACGTGCACCACGCGCAGCCGCCACACCGGCGCGCCGCCGTGCCACAGCCGGGCCTGGGCCAGCGGCAGCCGGGCGCGCGGCCCGCCGTCGAAGGACGCGGCGGGCGGCGCGGTGGTCTGCTCGTCGCGCCGCCAGGTGCGCCCCGAGGAACAGCACCGCCACCACCAGCAGCGGCGCGAGCGCGGAGCTGACGGCCAGCACGCCGCGACGGCTCGGCCGCCCACGTCTCGGCCAGCCAGCGCGCCCAGCCGGGCGCGCCGGGCCGCGTGCAGGCGCGGCCGGGGCGGTGCACTGCCAGCCGAGCAGGTCGACGCTCGCCCGGGTGACCGCGCCGACCAGCGCGCCGGTCAGCAGCAGCGCGAACAGCCGCAGGGCGGCCTCGGCCAGGCGCCGCAGCCACCGGCCGCGCGCCGGCCTTGGCAGCATGAAGTAGGTCAGGTTGACCAGCGAGAACGGCAGCAGCGGCAGCCACAGCGCGACGGTGCGGCCGCCGGAGGTGAGCCCGCCCCACGCGTAGGCCTCCCGGTGGCGCACGCCCGGCACGTCGGCGTCGCCGCCGGCCGGTCGGCCCTCCGGCCACCAGCGGCGGTAGAACCCGGTGACGCCGTCGCCCGCCACGCGCCAGGGGTGGGGGTGGTGCAAGGTGATCTGCGGCGGCGTGCCGGACACGCCGTGCACGCGCAGCTCGGTGAGGCCGCCGCAGGTGTCGTCGAGGAACCCGTCCATGTCACCAGCATCCTGTACTGGCTGTATCACGTACAGTGACTATTCCATGACGTTATGCATCCGGCCCGGCCGCGGCGGGGCTCAGGCGAGCGCGGCGTAGGCGCCGCGGCGGGCCATCAGCTCCTCGTGGGTGCCGGTCTCGGCGACGCGGCCCTCGTGCATGACCACGATGCGGTCGGCGTTCCTGATGGTGGACAGGCGGTGGGCGACGACGAAGACGGTCCGGCCGCGCACGAGGCGGCCGAGCGCCTGCTGGATGAGGCGTTCCGAGCGGGTGTCCAGGGCGGAGGTCGCCTCGTCGAGGACGAGCACGCGCGGGTCGCGGATCAGGGCGCGGGCGATCGCGAGGCGCTGGCGCTGGCCGCCGGACAGCCGCGCGCCGCGCTCCCCCACCACGGTGTCGAGGCCGTCGGGCAGGCGGTCGATGAACTCCAGCGCGTTGGCGTCGCGCAGCGCGCGGCGCACCCGCTCGTCGTCCACGTCGCTCATGCCGTAGGTGACGTTCTCGCGGATGCTGCCCTCGAACAGGATGGACTCCTGCGGCACCACCGACAGGAAGCGGCGGTAGCTGCGCAGGTCCAGTTCCTCCATGTCGCGGCCGTCGAGCAGGATGCGGCCGGCGGTGGGGCGCAGGAAGCCGATGACGAGGTTGAGCACGGTCGACTTGCCCGCGCCGGACGCGCCGACCAGCGCGATCGTCTCGCCGGGGCGGACCTTCAGGCTGAGGTCCCTGACGGCCGCCCCCTCGCCGTAGGAGAAGTGCACGTCCTGGAACTCGACCTCGCCGCGGACGGCGGCGACCTCGGCCTTGCCCGCGTTCTGCTCCAGGTCGGGGGCCTGCAGCACCTCGCCGATGGAGCGGACGGAGGCCAGCCCCTTGCTGATGACCGGGGTGAGGCCGAGCAGCGCGGTCACCGACGAGGTGAGGGTGGTGAAGAAGGTCGTCAGCATGACGACGTCCCCGGCGGTGACCGGCAGCACCTGGTAGTAGGCGACCAGCGCGGAGCCGGCGAGGAAGGTCACGCCGAGCGCGTTGAGAAGGATCCAGGCCAGCGCGCCGAAGCGGCCGTTGAGCAGGTCGAGGCGCAGGCCGGTGCGCAGCACGCGGGTGAGGGTGCCGTCCACGCGGTGCAGGGCGTCCTGCTCCAGGCCGTGGGCGCGGGTGATGGGGATGAGCGTGGTCATCTCGCCGACGCGGGTGGACAGGCGCTCGATCTCGCGGCGGAAGCTCTCGTTGTCCTCGCGCAGCCGGTGCCGCAGCCGGACGACGAGCAGCGCGGCGGCCGGGACGACGACCAGGAAGACGGGGACGGCCCACGGCACCCGCCAGGCGATCACCGCCAGGCCGCCGGCGAGCTGGGCGAGGGCGCTCAGGCCGAGGTCGCTCGCCTGCTGGGCGCTCTGCTCGACGCTCTCCACGTCCCGGATGACCTTGGTCTGCAGCACCGAGGCGCTGACCCGCGAGTGGTAGCCGATGGACAGCTGCTGCATGCGGCGGCACAGCGCCGAGCGCAGGCCGGTGCCGACGCGGCGGATCGCGCCGTGCATGCAGCGCACGTACAGCAGGTGGAAGGGCAGGTTGAGCAGGAGCAGCGCGAGCAGGACGGCGGCGTTCGCCCACAGCTCGGCGACGGGGCCGTGGGCGACCACGAGGTCGATGACGTTGGCGGTGATGAGCGGCAGCAGCCAGGTGGGGCTGTGCTTGACCAGGAAGGCGAGGACGGCCGCGGCGAGCCGGCCGCGGTCCTGGCGGAAGAGGTAGGCGAGGGTGCGGACGGGATGCTCGCCGCGGTACTGATGATCCAGAGCGTTGACCACTGATCCCCCAATACGGCCGAAAACCGCCCAATATCATCTCCTGAGGCGGATTTCGGCCGTATGTCGGGCTATGCCTTGGTGGCCCCCGCGGTCAGCCCGGTGACGAGATGCCGCTGCACGAGCAGGAACACGGCCCCGGCCGGGATGGCGATGAGCACCGCCGAGGCGGTCATCAGCCCCCAGTCCGACCAGTGCTGGCCGACGAACTGCTGCAGGCCGACGCCGAGCGTGCGCTTGTCCTCCTGCGACATGAACACCGTGGCGTAGCCGACCTCGCCCCACGCGGTCATGAAGCAGTAGAACGCGGTCACCGCGATGCCGGGCCGGGCGAGCGGCAGCACCACCCGCCGGAACACCCCGAACGGCGTCAGCCCGTCCACCAGCCCCGCCTGGTCGATCTCGATCGGCACGGTGTCGAAGTAGCTCTTCATCATCCAGGCGCAGAACGGCACCGCGATCGTCATGTACGCGATCACCAGCCCCGGGATCTGGTTGAGCAGCCCGAGCCCCGCCATGAGGTTGTAGAGCGGGACGATGAGGATCGCCACCGGGAACATCTGCGTGACCAGCAGCAGCCACATCACGCCGCGGTGGCCGGGGAAGCGGAAGCGGCTGACCGCGTACCCGGTGGTGGCGGCCAGGAACACCCCGGCGACCATGGTGAGCCCGGCGGTCAGCACGCTGTTGAGCAGCCAGCGGGGGAACTCGGTGGCGGTCAGCACCCGGGCGTAGTTGTCCAGCGAGGAGTCGTCGAACAGACGCAGCTCGCTCGACAGCCAGCCGTCGCGCGGCTTGAGCGAGGTGAGCACCAGCCACACCACCGGGAACAGGCTGATCGCCACGGCGAGCAGCAGACCGGCGTGCAGGCCGACCGAGGCGAGCGGGCCGCGCTCGCCGCGCGGCCGGCGCCCGCTCACCAGGGGTCTCCCTGCGCGCGCAGCGTCCTGCGGTAGCCGACGGCGAGCACGACCAGCATCAGCAGGATGATCACTCCCCAGGCGGCCGAGCCGGAGTAGTTGCGGACGCCGGTGAACGCCTCGCGGAAGGCGTAGGTGACCAGGATCTCGGTCTCGCTGCCGGGGCCGCCCCGGGTGACGAGGAAGATGATGGGGAACATGTTGAAGGTCCAGATCGTGCCGAGCAGGATCACGGTGGACGACACCCGGCGCAGGCCGGGCAGGGTGATCGCGCGGAAGCGCTGCCAGGGGCCGGCCCCGTCCACCTCGGCGGCCTCGTACAGCTCCGACGGGATCGACTGCAGGCCGCCGAGCAGGGCCACCATCATGAACGGCACGCCGATCCACACGTTCACCGCGATCACCGCGGCCTTGGCCGTGGTCGGGTCGTCCAGCCAGCCGACCGGGGCCAGGCCGGCCAGCTTGAGCATGCCGTTGATCACCCCGTAGTCGCTGTTGTAGAGGTAGCGCCAGATGAAGGCCGCCACGAACGCGGGCACCGCCCAGGGCAGGATCAGCAGCACCCGGTAGAGCGAGCGCAAGCGCATCCTCCTGTTGAGCATGACGGCGAGGGCCAGGCCGATGCCGTAGTGCGCGGCCACGCAGACGACGGTCCAGATCACCGTCCACAGCAGCTTGTCCCAGAACACGGCGCTGGTGAGGATCTGCAGGTAGTTGTCCAGGCCGACGAACTCGTAGGTGGACGGGATGACGTTCACACCGATGGTGCGGCCGATGTTGGCCTCGGTGGCGTCGGTCAGCGACAGGTACACCCCGCGCGCCAGCGGCCAGCCGATCAGCACCAGCATCACGGCCAGCACCGGCGCGACCATCGCCCAGGCGTACCAGTGGGCGCCGAAGGAGCGCCGCAGCCGGCCCGGCCTCTCACGGCGGCGGCCGCGGGGCTCCTGCCGCGCGGCCGTCGCGTTCCCGGTCGAGACCGTCACCGGTCAGCTCCAGTCCTTCATGATGCCGTGGTACTGGTCGCTGACCTTCTTCAGCATGTCCGCGGGCGGGGACTTGCCGCCGACGAGGTCCTGGTAGCCCTCCAGCAGCGGCTGGAAGAGCTGGCCGCCCTCCGGGATCCACGGCCGCGGCACCGCCGTGTCCATGATCGGCTGGAACACCGCCACGTCCCGGTTGCCCTGCACCGCCGGGTCGGAGTAGGCCGAGGCGCGGGTGGGCAGCAGGCTGATCTTCTTGGCGATGTCGGCCTGGGCCTTCTGGGTGGTCATGAAGCGGACGAACTCGTAGGCGGCCGGGATGTTCCTGGAGCCCGCGTAGATGGCGAGGTTCCAGCCGCCGGTGGGGGCCGCGGCCTTGACCGAGCCGGCCGGGACGGGAGCGATGCCGAGGTTCTGCTTGTCCTTGAACTCCTTGCCCTGGTAGATCTCCGACAGCGCCCACGGGCCGTTGTAGATCATCGCGGCCTTGCCGTCCTTGAGCGCGGTCATGGCGTTGGCGTAGCTGTCGGTGGTCGCGGGCTTCGGCGCGGCGCCGGAGCTGATCAGGTCGGCGACGGTCTGCATGGCCTTCACGTTGGCCGGGGAGTCGACGACGATCTTCTTGTTCTGGACGTCGAGCAGGTCGCCGCCCTCGCCGTACATGAAGGGCAGCAGGAAGTAGGAGTCGACGTTGAGCGCCAGCCCCGCGGCGCCGGTCTTGGCCTTGACGTCGAGCGCGGTCTGCTTCAGCTCGGCGACGGTCTTCGGCGGCTCCTCGTGGCCGGCCTCCTTCAGCAGCCGCTTGTTGTAGATCAGCGCGAGGGTGTCGGTCACCTGGGGGACGGCGTAGGTCTTGCCGTTGTACTTGGTGCTGCTCAGCGGGCCGGGCAGGAAGTCGTCGGGTTTGTCCACCGCGCGGGTGCCGTCCAGCGGCTGCAGGTAGCCGAGGGAGGCGAACTGGGAGGTCCAGGCGACCTCCGAGCGGATCACGTCCGGTGCGCCGCTGCCCGCCTGGGCGGCGGTCTGGAACTGGTTCTGGGCCTGGTCCGACGGCACGTTCACATATTTGACCTTGATGCCGGGGTAGGCGGTCTCGAACTCCTTGATCAGGGCCTGGAAGGCCGGGCCCTCACTGTCGGGCCGGGTCGTGTCCCACCAGGTCACCTCGCCGGTGATCTTCGTGGGGTCGGCGGCCGATGGGGCGGGCGAGGCCGGCGCGCCCCCGCCTCCGCCGCAGGCGGCGACCGCCAGTGTCAGGCCCGCAAGGACGGTCGCGGCAGGTAAGAGTCGTCGCATGTCCTTCTCCTCACAGCTCGGATCGGAGGGGAGTAAGCCGGAGGTTACGCCGACGTGACGCCGTCGGGTAGTGGCGTTCGTAAGGATTCTGCAAGTTGTTACATCGGTTCGGCCTCGCATTTCAGAAATTTCTCGAAAGACTTACAGAGGGCGTGGAAGGTCTGGCCCGGCGGGCGAAAATCGCGTAAGCAAGGCAGGGATGAAGGACCTGCTGGTGGTGCATTACCGGCGCGCGGACCACGACGGCTGGGGGCTGCACGTGTGGGGCGACGTGGCCCGCCCGACCGGGTGGCGGACGCCGCTGATCCCCGTGGGCGAGGACTCCTACGGGCGCTTCGCGTGGATCCCGCTGACGCCCGGCGCCCGCGCGGTCGGCGTCCTGCCGCATCGCGGCGACGTCAAGGACGGCGGCGACCGCGTCGTGGACCCGTCACGGACCCCGGAGATCTGGCTCACCGAGGGCCGCGAGGACGTGTTCGCCTCGCGGGCCGCCGCCGAGGGGCACGCGGTCATCCGCTACCGGCGGGCGGACGGGGCGTACGACGGGTGGGGCCTGCACGTCTGGGGCGAGGCGGTCGCCGACGGGGCCGTCACCCGCTGGACGCGCCCGCGCCCGCCGGACGGGGCCGACTCCTTCGGCGTGTACTGGCGGGTGCCGCTGCGCGACCCGGAGCGCGAGCTGGGGTTCGTCGTGCACGCCGGCGCGGCCAAGGACCCCGGGCCGGACCAGCGGATCGTCCCGGCGCGGCAGCCGGAGGCGTACGTGAACTCCGGCTCGCCGATCGCCCACCCGACCAGGGCCGCCGCCGACGGCGTGATCGTGCTGCACTACCGGCGGCCGGACGGCGACCACGACGGCTGGGAGCTGCACCCGGGCGGCGGCGCGGCCGAGCCCGGCCGCCCGCTGCCGCCCGCCGGACGGGACGCCTTCGGGGCCGTGTTCCGGGTGCCGCTGGCCGCCGGCGCGCCGAGCCTCACCTACGACCTGCGCGACGGCGACGGGCGGGGCGGCGACAGGCGCGACGGCCTGGGGCGCGACGACGACGGGCGGGACGGTGGCGGGCGAGGCGACGGGCGGGATCCGGTGGGTGAGGTGACGCTGGAGACGGTCCTGTCCGGGCACGAGGTGTGGCGGGTGGCCGGCGCGGCGGGGCACGTCCTGCCCCGGCCGCCGCGGCCGGACGCCGACCTGCGGCACTGCCGGGCGCACTGGATCGACCGGGACACCGTCCTGTGGCAGGTGCCGCGCTCGCTGCGGCACGTCCTGGCCTTCGACCCGGACGCCGCCATCACCTTCGACGGCCACGACCTCGACGGCGACCCCGCCCGCGCCGGGCGCGTCCGCGGCGAGGACGGCGGCGAGGACGGCGGCGGGGACGGCGGGGGCGGCGGCGGGGGCGGCGGCGCGGGCGGCGGCGGGGCGGCTCTCGGCCTCCCCGGCGAGCTGACCGGGAGGCAGCGGCGCAAGTGGCCGCACCTGGCCGGGTACACCGTGCTCAAGGTGGACCCGCGCGACGCCCGGCAGGCCCGCGCGGCCCTGCGCGGCCAGGTGGTGGCGGTGGCGCGGGACGCCGACGGCGGGCTGGTCGCGGCGACGGGCGTGCAGCTGCCGGGTGTCCTGGACGACCTGTACGCGGCGGCGGCCACCGCCACCCTCGGCCCCACCGGCCGCCTCCTCCCGCGCCTCGCCCTGTGGGCCCCGACCGCCCGCACCGTCGAGCTCGTCCTCCACGGAGACGAACGCGACGCCGGACGGGCCGGTGAGGACGGTGGCGGGAGGCGGGCCGTGCACCGGATGCGGCGCGACGGCCGGACCGGCGTCTGGTCCGCCCACGGCTCCCCCGGCTGGGCGGGCCGCGACTACACCTTCCTCGTCACCGCCTACTCCCCCGCCGCCGGCGCAATGGTCACCAGCGAGGTCACCGACCCCTACAGCCTGGCCACCGCCCCCGACGGCGTCCGCAGCCGCCTGACCCGCCTGGAGGCCGCCGCCACCAAGCCGCCCGGCTGGGACGACCTGGTCAAGCCCGCCCCCGTCCCCCCGCACCAGGCCGCGATCTACGAGCTGCACGTGCGCGACTTCTCCGCCTCCGACAGCACGGTGCCGGCGGAGCTGCGCGGCACGTACGCGGCCTTCGGCCTCGACTCGGCCGGCATGCGGGAGCTGCGCGAGCTGGCCCGCGACGGCGTCACGCACGTGCACCTGCTGCCCGTCTTCGACCTGGCGACCGTCCCGGAGCGGCGCGCCGACCGCGCCGAGCCCACCGCCGACCTCGCCGCCCTGCCGCCCGACTCCGAGCTGCAGCAGGAGCACGTCCTCCGCACCGCCGCCAGGGACTCCTTCAACTGGGGCTACGACCCGCTGCACTACACGGTGCCGGAGGGTTCGTACGCGACCGACCCCGACGACCGGATCCGGCAGTTCCGCGCCATGGTCGCCGCGCTCAACCAGGCCGGTCTCCGCGTCGTCATGGACGTCGTCTACAACCACGCCCACTCCGAGTCGGTGCTCGACCCGATCGTCCCCGGCTACTACCACCGCCTGCTGGAGGACGGCTCGGTCGCCACCTCCACCTGCTGCGCCAACACCGCGCCCGAACACCTCATGATGGGCCGCCTGGTCGTCGACTCCGTCGTCACCTGGGCCCGGCACTACAAGATCGACGGGTTCCGGTTCGACCTGATGGGCCACCACCCGAAGGACAACATCCTCGCCGTACGCCGCGCGCTCGACGCGCTCACGCCCGAGGCCGACGGCGTGGACGGCCGCTCGATCATCCTGTACGGCGAGGGCTGGAACTTCGGCGAGGTCGCCGACGACGCCCGCTTCGAGCAGGCCACCCAGGCCAACCTGGCCGGGACGGGCGTCGCCACGTTCGCCGACGGGCTGCGCGACGCGGTGCGCGGCGGCGGGCCGTTCGACGCGGACCCGCGGGTGCAGGGCTTCGGCTCGGGCCTCGCCGGATCGCCCAACGGCAGCCCCGCCAACGGCGGCCCGGAGCAGCAGCGGGCCCGGCTGGCCCACTACGCCGACCTCATCAGGGTGGGCCTGACGGGCAATCTGCGCGACTACCTGCTGCCCTCCGGCCGCACCGCCGCCGACCTGCGCCACAACGGCTCGCCCGCCGGCTACACCGCCGCGCCCGGCGAGGCCGTCCTGTACGTGGACGCGCACGACAACGAGACGTTGTTCGACGCGCTGGCCTACAAGCTGCCGCCACGCACCCCGATGGCCGACCGGGTGCGCATGCACGTGCTGTCGCTGGCCCTGGCCCTGCTGTCGCAGGGGGCGGCGTTCGTGCACGCGGGCAGCGAACGGCTGCGCTCGAAGTCCTTCGACCGCAACTCCTACGACTCCGGCGACTGGTTCAACCGGCTGCTGTGGGACTGCTCGGCGGGCAACGGCTTCGGCGGCGGTCTGCCGCCCAGGGCCGACAACGAGGCGCGCTGGGCCTACGCCCGGCCGCTGCTGGCCGACCCGGCGCTGCGTCCCGGCTGCCCGGCGATCGAGGCGGCGCGGGCGCGTTTCGGGGAGCTGCTGCGGATCCGCGCCTCGACGCCGGCGTTCGCGCTCGGGTCGGCGGAGGAGGTGCGGCGGCGGCTGACGTTCCCCGCCTCGCCCGAGGGCGTGATCGCCATGCACGTGGACACCGCCGGCCTGGACGAGCGCTGGCGCTCGGTCACCGTGGTCTTCAACGCCACGCCGGCCGAGCGGAGGCAGCCGGTGCCCGCGCTCGTGGGGCGGGAGGTCGCGTTGCACCCGGTGCAGGCCGGCTCGGCGGACCCGGTGGTCCGGGCGTCGGCCGCCGAGCGCGGCAGCGGCACGCTCGTCGTGCCCGGGCGGACGGTCGCGGTGTTCGTCGGGGGGTGACGTTTCGGCCGGGCGGCTCCGGGCAGCGGGCGCAGGAGAGGACGAAAGGCTCACGTCCCTGACAAAGCGCTGGAAATGCCGGGAACGAGCGCGCAGACTGGATAGACGGCGATCGCGTGGAGCAGTGGAGCATCCGTGGACAATCACCTTGATCACATGCCGGTCCTGTCCCGCGGCAGACACCGCAACCCGAAACGCGGTGCCTGTTTCATGGAACTGGCCTCCTACCTTGCCGGAGAACGGTGGAGCGACCATCCGGCCTGCACGCACCCGCTGCTGGCCGCCCTCGCCCGCCTGGTCAACGACAACGTCGGCGACGAGAGCCGGGCCCGGCTGGTCCCGCTCGTCCCGTCGATCATCGGCCTGGCCAGCGACGACCTGCGCGTGGACGCGCGCATCGCGCTGCGCTGCGCCACGACCGCGCTGCCCGTGGCCGCGGCCGAGCGCCAGCTCGCGCTGGCGGTGTCGGTGCTCGCGGCCGAGGAGATGCTCGCCAGGCTGGACGGCGCGCCGCCGGGACGGCTGAGCGAGGCGAGCCGGCGGGCCCTGGAGGAGGTCCCGCACGCGGCCGAGCAGGCCAGGCGCTTCAGCCGGGCCGCCAAGATCACCGAGAAGGGCTTCCGCCGGTACGCGGCACCGAACGCGGTGCAGCTCGCGGTCGTCGGCATCGTACAGGCGTGCATCGCCGACCCGGACGCGCTGCTGCGGCGTCTGCTGGAGGAGACGATCGCCGACTGCGCCGCCATGATCGAAGGCCCGGCCACCACCGAGCCCGCCCCGGCCCCCCTCCCGCAACTCTCGGAAACACCAGCCCGCGTCTGACCACCTCCCACCCAACCGATCCGCACCCGCCCCGGACGCGCCTCGATCCGACGCGCCTCCGATTTCGCGCGCCTTCAATCGGGCACGCCCCGAATCGGGCACGCCTCCGATCGGGCGCGCCTTCGCACGGGCGCGCCTTCGCACGGGCGCGCCTTCGCACGGGCGCGCCTTCGCGTGGACCCGCCTTCGCGTGGACCCGCCTTCGCGTGGACCCGCCTTCGCGTGGACCCGCCTTCGCGTGGACCCGCCTTCGCGTGGACCCGCCTTCGCGTGGACGCGCCTCTAGCCAGGCGCGACTGTCGGGCTCGCGCCTGTCAGCTTCGCCTTTGGCCAACCCGCGCGTGACGGGTCCCCGCCTGACAGGGCCAGCAGACCGGACCAGCAGGCCGGGCCCGATCGACAGGCCGGGTTCGATCAACAGGCGAGTCTGATCACCTGGCGTGACCGGTGCCTGCCGGAGCGGTCTTTTCGCAGCTCAGGCAAGCCTTTCCTTCGTTGCGGATCTTGTTCAAGAACCATACATTTCTGGACGAGACACCCGTAAGTGGAGGTTTTTCCATGACCATCGAGCTCGCCCAGCCGTACTCCCCCGAGCGGCACCACAGCCACCGCGACGTGACCGGCGGCTGGTTGCGTCCGGCGGTGTTCGGGGCGATGGACGGGCTGGTGTCGAACTTCGCGCTGATCGCCGGCGTCGTGGGCGCGGCGGGCACCGGCGGGAAGGCCGCGGTGCTGGCCGGGTTCGCCGGGCTGGCGGCCGGGGCGTTCTCCATGGCGGCCGGCGAGTACACCTCGGTGAAGTCGCAGACCGAGCTGATGCGCGCCGAGATCGCCGTGGAGCGGCGCGAGCTGGCCCGCAACCCTGAGGGCGAGCGGGCGGAGCTGGCCGCGCTCTACGAGTCGCGCGGCCTGGACCCGGACCTGGCGCGCCAGGTGGCCGACGGCCTGTCGGCCGACCCGGAGCAGGCGTTGCGCGTGCACGTACGCGAGGAGCTGGGGGTCGATCCCGACGACCTGCCCTCGCCGTACCTGGCGGCGGGTTCGTCGTTCCTCGCCTTCGCCGCCGGGGCGCTGGTGCCGCTGGCGCCGTTCCTGTTCGGGGCCTCCGGGCTGACGCTCGCCGTGGTGCTGAGCGTGCTCGGGCTGTTCGGGTTCGGGGCGGCGGTGGCGACCATGACGGCGCGGCCCTGGTGGGTCGGCGGGCTGCGGCAGCTCGCGCTCGGCGTCGGCGCGGCCACCGTGACCTTCGGCCTCGGCCACCTGCTCGGCGTCGCGGTCTCCTAGAAACCCGCACTCCTAGAACCCGCACTCCTAAAACCCGCACCCGCCCCGCCCGGCGGGGTACCGGCCGGGGGCGAGTCAAGTCCAGCGGCGCGGCCGCTCGGCCGCGTCCCGGAGGGGAGCTCGCGGGAGAAGGGCCTCCCGATCGGCTACGTCCTGGGGACGGGGCCAGGGCGGGCGGCGGGGGTCAGGGGCGGGTGGTGGTGGCGAGTTTGACGCCGAGGGTGATCAGGGCCAGCCCGGTCAGGCCGTCCAGGGTGCGGCGGACGGCCGGGCGGGCGAAGAGCTTGCGCAGGGTGCCGACGACGGTGGCGACCACCAGGAACCAGGCGACCGTCCCCGCCAGCGCCACCAGCGACAGCGCGAGCGTGCCGGACAGCGACGCGCCCGCGCTGACGAACTGCGGCACCAGCGCCACGAAGAACAGCGCCGCCTTCGGGTTGAGCGCGTTGGTGAGCAGGCCCTCGGAGAACGCCGCCCACGCGCTGCGCCGCGCCGGGTCGGGCAGGTCGAGCCGCAGCTCACCGCCCCGGCGCAGGGCCGCGCGCAGCGCCTTGGCCCCGAGGTAGAGCAGGTAGGCCGCGCCCACCACCTTGACCACCGTGAACGCCAGCGCCGAGGCGGCCAGCAGCGCCGCCACGCCGGTGGCCGCGGCCACCACCCAGGCGAACACGCCCACCGAGATCCCGAGCGCGGCCGCCATGCCGTAGCCGCGGCCGGAGACGGCCGAGCGGCGCACGACCACCGCGAAGTCCGGGCCCGGCGACATGGCCCCGAGCAGGACGACTCCGCCGAACGCCGCGATCTGTGTCATTGTGGTCATGCCGCCACCCTAGAGGGCCCGCCCGACAGGCATCGCCGAGGGCCCGCCCTTGAAGGACGCGGCAAGGACGCGGCGCGGCAAGGGTCAGCGCTTGCGGCGCCCCCAGCCCTTGAAGATCGCGCGCAGCATCAGCAGCAGCACGACGGCGACGACCTGACCGCCGAGGACGATGCGGTTGACGTCCACGGCGGGCTGCCACCTCACCTCGCCGTCCTTGATCACGAACACGCCGGCGGGCGTCGCGCCGTGGCCGAAGCCGAGGCCGCTGCCGCCGCCCTCCTCCTTGTCGTTCTTGCCCTGCCCCTGGCCGATCCCGCCGCCCTGCGCGATGCGGGCGACGGGGATGACGACGACGTCGCCGTGGTGGATCGGCTCGCCGAAGACGCGCTGCACGGTGGCGGCGTCCTTCGAGCGTTCGACGAGTTCCATGATGTCCATGGGGACCATCCTCGCCCAGGAGCCGCCGGTCTGCTACGCGCGCCGGCCGCGCAGCTCGCGGTAGCGGCGGACCAGGCGCTCGGTCGACGGGTCGGGGAAGGTGGCGGGCGGCTCGTCGGAGGTGAGGGCGGGGGCCAGGTCGAGGGCCATCTTCTTGCCCAGCTCGACGCCCCACTGGTCGAAGGAGTCGACGCCCCAGATGGTGCCCTCGACGAACACGATGTGCTCGTACAGGGCGACGAGCTGCCCCAGCGTGGACGGCGTCAGCTTCGGCGCGAGGATCGTGGAGGTGGGCCGGTTGCCGGGCATGACCTTGTGGGGGACGATGCCGGCCGCGGTGCCCTCGGCCGCGATCTCCTCGGCCGTCTTGCCGAACGCCAGCGCCGAGGTCTGCGCCAGCAGGTTGGCGGTGAGCTGGTCGTGCATGCCCTCGCGGTCGTCGTACGGCTCGGCGAAGCCGATGAAGTCGGCGGGGACGAGCCGGGTGCCCTGGTGGAGGAGCTGGTAGAAGGCGTGCTGGCCGTTGGTGCCCGGCTCGCCCCAGAAGATCTCGCCGGTCTGGACGGTGACGGGGGTGCCGTCGGCGCGCACCGACTTGCCGTTGGACTCCATGGTGAGCTGCTGCAGGTAGGCCGGGAAGCGGTGCAGCCGCTGGCTGTAGGGCAGCACGGCGCGGGTCTCGGCGCCGAAGAAGTCGTTGTACCAGATGCCGAGCAGGCCCATGATCACCGGCATGTTCCGCTCGAACGGCGCGGTGCGGAAGTGCTCGTCCATGACGCGGAAGCCGGCCAGCATCTCGCGGAAGCGCTCCGGCCCGACGGCGATCATCAGCGACAGGCCGATGGCGCCGTCGTAGGAGTAGCGGCCGCCCACCCAGTCCCAGAAGCCGAACATGTTGGCGGTGTCGATGCCGAACTCGGCGACCTTCTCGGCGTTGGTGGAGACGGCGACGAAGTGCTTGGAGACCGCGTCGTCGCCGAGCGCCTCGACCAGCCAGCGACGCGCGACGCGGGCGTTGGTGAGCGTCTCCAGGGTGGTGAAGGTCTTGGAGCTGACCACGAACAGCGTGGTCTCGGGGTCGAGGTCGCGCAGGTTGCCGACGATGTCGGCGGGGTCGATGTTGGAGACGAAGCGGGCCGTCACGCCGGCGTCGGCGTAGTCGCGCAGCGCCTCGTAGGCCATGGCGGGGCCGAGGTCGGAGCCGCCGATGCCGATGTTGACGACGGTCTCGATGGGCCGGCCGGTGGCGCCCTTCCACTCCTTGGAGCGCACCCGCTCGGCGAAGGCGCTCATCTTGTCGAGCACGGCGTGCACGTCGGCCGGGACGTCCTGGCCGTCGACCGTCAGCTCCTCCTCGCGCGGCATGCGCAGCGCGACGTGCAGCACGGCGCGGTCCTCGCTGACGTTGATGTGCTCGCCGCCGAACATGGCCTCGATGCGCTCACGCAGGCCCGCCCGCTCGGCCAGGGACACCAGCAGGCCGATGGTCTCCTCGGTGGCGCGGTGCTTGGCGTAGTCGAGGTAGAGGTCGCCGGCGGTCACCGTCATGCGCCCGGCCCGGCCCGGGTCCGCCGCGAACAGCTCGCGCAGATGCCTGCCGGACAGCTCCTCCTGGTGCTTGCCCAGCGCCGCCCACTCCTGGCTCTGGGTGATGTCGCCGTTCACCTGGCTCCTCCTCGTGTCGCCAAACCGATCAAGCCTTCAGGGTCCATCGTCCCGTAACCCCGTACCCACCGAGGTCGATTCCGCGCACGGCGGAGCCGTGTCTTTGCCAGCCCGGCGGCATCGTCCGGCGGCGCCGAGGGCCGCGGCGGAATCTCCTGAGCGCCATATTCCGCACCCGGCCGGGGGTTCAGCGGCTTTTCTGGAGGAATGGGCAGGGCATGGAGCATATAGACGCGTACTGGCGCGCGGCCAACTACCTGTCGGTGGGGCAGATCTACCTGCTGGACAACCCGTTGCTGGCCGAGCCGCTGCGGCCGGAGCACATCAAGCCCCGCCTGCTCGGTCACTGGGGCACCACGCCGGGCCTGAACTTCTGCTTCGCGCACCTCAACCGGGTGATCAAGGAGCGGGACCAGGACATGATCTACATCGCCGGCCCGGGCCACGGCGGCCCGGCCGCGGTGGCGCACGCCTGGCTGGAGGGGACGTACACCGAGCGCTACCCCGACATCACCCAGGACGTGCAGGGCATGAAGGCGCTGTTCCGGCAGTTCAGCTTCCCCGGCGGCATCCCGAGCCACGTGGCCCCGGAGACGCCGGGCTCGATCCACGAGGGCGGCGAGCTGGGCTACTCCCTCGCGCACGCCTACGGGGCCGCGTTCGACAACCCCGACCTGGTGGTGGCGTGCGTCATCGGCGACGGCGAGGCCGAGACCGGCCCGCTCGCCGCGAGCTGGCACTCCAACAAGTTCCTGGACCGCGCGCGCGACGGCGTCGTGCTGCCGATCCTGCACCTCAACGGCTACAAGATCGCCAACCCGACGGTCCTGGCCCGCATCCCCGCGGACGAGCTGACCAGGCTCATGGAGGGGTACGGCTACCGCCCGCACCTGGTCGGCCCCGACCACGAGGAGATGGCCGCCACCCTCGACCTGTGCTGGGACGAGATGGCCGCCTACAAGGCCGGCGACGCCGACCGCCTGCCGATGATCATCCTGCGCACCCCGAAGGGCTGGACCGGGCCCAAGGAGGTGGACGGCAAGCCCGTCGAGGGCACCTGGCGCTCCCACCAGGTGCCGCTGGCCAAGGTCAGGGAGAACCCGGCCCACCTGGCCCAGCTGGAGGAGTGGATGCGCTCCTACCGGCCGGAGGAGCTGTTCGGCTCGGACGGCCGCCCCGTCGCCGCGATCCGCGAGTCGGTGCCGGCCGGCCCGCTGCGGATGAGCGCCAACCCGCACGCCAACGGCGGCGAGCTGCTGGAGCCGCTGCGCCTGCCCGACTTCCGCAAGCACGCGATCGAGGTGAAGGCCCCGGCCGCGCAGCAGACCGAGCCGACGCGGGTGCTCGGCGAGCTGCTGCGGGACGTGATCGCGGCCAACCCGCGCACGTTCCGGCTGATGGGCCCGGACGAGACGGCCTCCAACCGGCTGCAGGCCGTGTTCGAGACGACGGACCGGGCCTGGGACGCCGAGCTGCTGCCCACGGACGAGAACCTGGGCGCCGGCGGGCGGGTGATGGAGGTGCTGAGCGAGCACCTGTGCCAGGGCTGGCTGGAGGGCTACCTGCTGACCGGCCGGCACGGGCTGTTCAACTGCTACGAGGCGTTCATCCACATCGTGGACGCCATGTTCAACCAGCACGCCAAGTGGCTGGAGTCCTCGCAGAAGATCCCGTGGCGGCGGCCGGTGGCGTCGCTGACGTACCTGCTGTCGTCGCACGTGTGGCGCCAGGACCACAACGGCTTCAGCCACCAGGACCCGGGCTTCCTGGACGTGGTCGTCAACAAGAAGGCGTCGGTGGTGCGGGTCTACCTGCCGCCGGACGCCAACACGCTGCTCTCGGTCGCCGACCACTGCCTGCGCTCGCGCGACTACGTCAACGTGATCGTGGCGGGCAAGCAGCCGGTGCTGGACCTGTTCACCATGGACGAGGCGATCGCGCACAACACCCGCGGCCTCGGCATCCTGCCGTGGGCCTCCACGGACGAGGGCACCGAGCCGGACGTGGTGCTGGCCTGCGCGGGCGACGTCCCGACGCAGGAGACGCTGGCCGCCGCGGCGCTGCTGCGCGAGCACCTGCCCGAGCTGCGGGTGCGGGTGATCAACGTGGTGGACCTCATGCGGCTCCAGCCGCGGTCGGAGCACCCGCACGGCATGCCGGACGCCGAGTTCGACACGCTGTTCACGGTGGACCGGCCGGTCGTGTTCAACTTCCACGGCTACCCGTCGCTGATCCACCAGCTCACCTACCGCCGCCACGGCCACGCCAACATCCACGTGCGCGGCTACAAGGAGGAGGGCACCACGACGACGCCGTTCGACATGGCGATGCTCAACGACATCGACCGCTACCACCTCGTCATGGACGTCGTCGACCGGGTGCCCGGGCTCGGCTCGAAGGCCGCCCACCTGCGGCAGCGGATGAGCGACGCCCGGCTGCGGGCCCGCGCGTACACCCGGGAGCACGGGGAGGACCCGGCCGAAATAAGCTCCTGGACATGGCCGGCCACATTCTCGTCCTGAACACGGGATCCTCATCGATCAAGTACGAGCTGGTGGACGTCCGGACCCACGAGCGCCCGGCCAGAGGGCTGGTCGAGCGCATCGGCGAGGAGTCCGGACGCCTCACCCACCGCGCCGGGGACGGGGAGCCGTACGTGCGCGAACGCCTCTTCCCCGGCCACGGCGAGGGGCTCGAGGCGATGATGGAGGCGTTCGCTGCGGCCGGCCCCGCGCTGGACCCGATCGCGGTCGGGCACCGGGTCGTGCACGGCGGCACCCGCTTCGACGGGCCGGTCCTGGTGGACGACGAGGTGATGGCGGCCATCGAGGAGCTGGCCCCGCTCGCCCCGCTGCACAACCCGGTCAACCTGGCGGGCATCCGGGTGGCGCGCAAGGCGTTCCCCGCGGTGCCGCAGGTGGCCGTGTTCGACACGGCGTTCCACCGGACGCTGCCGCCGGAGGCGTACACGTACGCGGTGCCGCGCGAGTGGCGCGAGGAGCTCGGCGTGCGGCGCTTCGGCTTCCACGGCACCTCCTGCGCGTACGTCTCCCGCCGCGCCGCCGCCCTGCTCGGCCGCGACCTGGCCGGGCTCAACCTGATCGTGCTGCACCTCGGCAACGGCGCCAGCGCCACCGCGGTCTCCGGCGGGCGCAGCGTCGACACCTCCATGGGCCTGACCCCGCTGGAGGGCCTGGTCATGGGCACCCGCAGCGGCGACGTGGACCCGGCCCTGGCCGGTTTCCTCGCCCGGGTGCGGGGCGCCGACCCGCAGCGGGTCGAGCACGACCTCAGCCATCGCGGCGGCCTGCTGGCCCTGGCGGGCACGCTCGACATGCGCGAGGTGCGCGCCCGCGCCCGGGACGACGCCGAGGCCCGGCTGGCCCTCCAGGTCTACACCCGGCGCATCCGCAAGTACGTGGGCGCCTACTACGCGCTGCTCGGCCGGGTGGACGCGATCGTGTTCACCGGCGGGGTGGGCGAGCACGACGCCGCCACCCGCGCCGAGTCATTGGCCGGGCTCGACCGCCTCGGCATCGTCGTGGACCCGGCGCTGAACGGGGCGGCCGGCGGCGAGCGGCCGGTCTCCCCGCCGGGCGCGGAGGTGCCGGTGCTGGTCGTGCCCACGGACGAGGAGTGGGAGATCGCCAGCCAGGCGCTCGGCCTGATCGGCTGACGCGCGGCCGCCGGCACGGCGCGTCAGGACAGGCGTCAGGACAGGCGTCAGGACAGGCGTCAGGACAGGCGTCAGGACAGGCGGCGGGGCACGGCGGGGACCCAGAACTCGACCGTCGTGCCCGTCCCCTGGTCGCCCTGGATGTCCCACCAGCCGCCCGCCGTCTCGGCCCGCTCCCGCATCTCGATCAGCCCGAAGTGCCCGAGCGCCGCGGGCTGCCGGGCCGGCCCGGCGGCCGGCCGGGCCAGGCCGACTCCGTCGTCGTGCACCCGCACGTGCACGCCCCGGTCGAGCGAGACCACCGACACCGTGACCGAGGCCGCGCCCGCGTGCCTGGCCACGTTGGTCAGCGCCTCCTGGCAGATGCGGAACACGGTGGTCGCCGCCTCGGCCGGCGGCTCCGCGTCGAGGTCGTGCGCCAGCTCGTAGGTCAGCCCGGTGCCCGCCATCGCGGTCTCCATGTACGCGGCCAGGCCCGCCACCAGGCCCTCCACCGGCGGGCGCAGGCGGAAGGCGAGCTCGCGCAGCCGCTCGACGGCGCCGTTGACCGCGTCGTCGATGCCGCGCACGGCCTCGGCGTGCTCGCGCGGCAGCCGCGGCTCCAGCATGCGCAGCCGCATGCCGACCGCCACCATGGCCTGGATGGTGTCGCCGTGCACGTCGTTGGCGATGCGGCGGCGCTCGCGCTCCTGCGCCTCGACGAGGCGGGCCAGCAGGGTGGCGCGCTCGTCCAGGGCGGGGGCGCGCTGCCCGGTGACGTCGCGGGTGACCTCGCCGAAGCCGCGCAGGCCGCCGTGCTCATCGCGCAGGGCGGTCAGGACGACGGCGGCCCGGAAGCGGGTGCCGTCCTTGCGGACCCGCCAGCCCTCCGCCGCCCACTGGCCGTCGGCGGCGGCGGCCGCCAGCTCCATGGCCGGCGTGCCCGCGGCGACGTCCTCGGGCGGGTGGGAGAGCGAGAAGTGCCTGCCGATGACCTCCTCGGCGGCGTACCCCTTGATGCGCTGGGCGCCGGTGTTCCAGCTGACGATCCTGCCCTGGGGGTCGAGCATGAGGATCGCGCAGTCGCGGATGCTCTGGACGAGCAGCCGCAGGTCCTCGGCGGTGCGGTCGCGCTCGGGCATAACGCAGCCTTTCACGGCCGGCGGGAAACCGGAACCGCCCGAGCGGGCCCGGGTCAGGCGCGGGGGTCAGGCGCCGGCGGGGCGTGCGTGCAGCGGGACGACGTCCGCCGCCAGCTCGCACCACACGACCTTGCCCCCCTTCCCCTCCGCGCCTCCTTCGCCGTCGCCGTCCGCACGCTCGCCGGTGATCCCCCAGCTCGCCGCCAGCAGCCGCACCACGTGCAGGCCCCAGCCGCTCGACGGGCCCGGCTCGCGCAGCTCGGGCAGGCCGGGGCCGTCGTCGCTGACCTCGACGCGCAGCCGGTCGGCGTCGCCGCTGATGCGGAGGACCGGCGGGCCGTCGCCGTGCAGGATCGCGTTGGTCACCAGCTCCGACACCACCAGCAGCACGTCCTCCCTGCGCCCGCGGTAGCCGCAGGCGGACAGCACGTCCTGGGCGAGCCGCCGCGCGGCCGTGATGCTGTCCATCTCACGCGGCAAAGAGGTGTCGACTCGGTGCGACCCCGCCGCCTCGGTGCCCACCTCTCCACTGTCCGGCAGCGGCGCGGCCCCCACGAGAGGCGGACGCACCAGCCGCCCTGATGCGGCTGTGGGACGCGCTCTGGTGCAGCTGCGTCAGTCGAGCAGCCCTTCGCGGCGGGCGACGGCCACGGCCTCCAGCTTCGACCTGGCCCCCAGTTTCTCCAGCACGTGCTGGACGTGGTTGCGGGCGGTGTTCCTGGCCACGCCGAGGCGCTCGCTGATCTCGTCCGTGCTGGCCCCCTCGGCCAGGAGGAGCAGGGTCTCGCGCTCGCGCGCGGTGAGCTGGGCTCCCAGGTGTCCTACCCGTCCCGTCAGACGGTCGAACACGCCGGGCAGCAGCGCCGGCGGGAACACCACCCCGCCCGCCGCGACCTCCCGCACCGCCGACTCCAGCTCCCCCAGCCGCGAGGACTTCACCAGCAGCCCGGCCCCGCCCGACTGCACCACCCGCGCGGCCATGGACGCGGTCGCCTCGCCGGTCAGCACCAGCACCCGCGTCCGCGGCGCGGCGGCGGCGAGCCGCCCGATGACGGCGATGCCGTCGCCGTCGGGCAGGCGGCGGTCGAGCACCACCACGTCGGGCTGGACCCGGGCCGTCTCCGTCAGGGCGGCGGCGATCGTGCTGGCGTGGGCGGCCACGTCGATGTCGGCGGCGCGGCCGAGCGCCAGGCCGATGGCCTCGGCGACCATGGCGTGATCCTCGACCAGCACCAGCCGGATCAGGGGGGCGGGCGGCATGGGCGTGCTGCTTCCTCGGCTCAGGCTCGTCGTGCGGACTGCTCGATCGCCGGACGTCACCCCCAACCTTTCCACGTCCCCGCACGTCCTGCCACCCGCGAGGGCGGGGCGCGAGGGGGCGCGCGATTGGTAGGGTTGTCCGGAAATATACGGATCTGAACGGGTGGGACAGGTGGAGGTCGAGCAGACAGCGCTGCCGGGAATCGGGCTGAGACACGACTTCACCACCCGCGCGGGCCAGCGCGTGGGCGTCGTGTCGCACCGGACGGGTCGCCGTGACCTGGTGATCTACGACAAGGACGATCCCGACCGCGCCTGCCAGACGGTCAAGCTGAACGACGAGGAAGCCGACGCCCTGGCCGAGCTCCTCGGCGCGCCGCGCATCGTGCAGCGGCTCAACCAGCTCCACCAGCAGGTCGAGGGCCTGGTCAGCGTGCAGCTGCCGATCCCCGACGGCTCCCCGTACGCGGGCCGCCCCATGGGCGAGGCCCGGGTGCGCACCCGCACCAGCGCCTCCATCGTGGCCGTCGCGCGCGGCGGCCAGGTGTTCGCCAGCCCCGGCCCGGAGTTCGTCTTCCGGGCGGGCGACGTCGTGGTGGTCGTGGGCAGCGAGGACAGCACCTCCGAGGTGGCCGACATCCTGGCACAAGGGTAGGGCCGCGGGTTTGCACGAAACCGCGATCCTCTTCCTGGAGTTCGGTGCGGTCCTTCTCGGTCTCGGGGTGCTCGGCGCGCTCGCGCTGCGCGTCGGCATCTCCCCCATCCCCCTCTACCTGATCGCCGGCCTGGCGTTCGGGACGGGCGGCGTGCTGCCGCTGGCGACCAGCGAGGAGTTCATCTCCGTCGGCGCCGAGCTGGGCGTCGTGCTGCTGCTGCTCACCCTGGGCCTGGAGTACAACGCCGACGAGCTGGTGACGAGCCTGACCGGCAACGCCCGCGCCGGCCTCGTGGACCTGGTGCTCAACGCCGCGCCGGGCGCGATCTGCGCGCTGCTGCTCGGCTGGGGCCCGGTCGCCGCCGTGGCGATGGCGGGCGTCACCTACGCCACCTCCTCCGGCATCACCGCCAAGGTGCTGTCGGACCTCGGCTGGATCGGCAACAGGGAGACGCCGACCGTGCTGTCGCTGCTGGTCTTCGAGGACCTGACGATGGCGATCTACCTGCCGGTGCTGACCACCATGCTGGCCGGGCTGAGCCTGCTCAGCGGCGCCGTCGCGGTCGGCATCGCGCTAGTGACGGTGAGCGTCGTGCTGGTCGTGGCGCTGCGGTTCGGGCGCTTCATCGAGGCGTTCGTCTCCAGCCCGAACTCCGAGGTGCTGCTGCTGAAGGTGGTCGGGCTGGCGCTGCTGGTCGCCGGGCTGGCGCAGCAGCTCCAGGTGTCGGCGGCGGTGGGCGCGTTCCTCGTCGGGATCGCCCTGTCGGGCGAGCTGGCCGAGGACGCGCAGGCGCTGCTGGCGCCGCTGCGGGACCTGTTCGCGGCGGTGTTCTTCGTCTTCTTCGGCCTGCAGACCGACCCGGCGAAGATCCTGCCGGTGGCCGGGCTGGCCGCGCTGCTGGCGCTGGCCAGCATGGTGACCAAGCTGCTGACCGGCGCGTACGCGGCCCGCCGGGCGGGCATCGGCAAGGCCGGCCAGGCGCGGGCGGGCATCGCGCTCATCCCGCGCGGCGAGTTCAACATCGTCATCGCCGGGCTCGCGGTCGGCGCGGGCGCGCACCCCGACCTGGGGGCGCTGGCGGCGGCGTACGTGCTCATCCTGGCGGCGTTCGGCCCGCTCGCGGCCAAGCTGGTGCAGCCGTTCATCACGGCCATCGCGAAACGGGCCTGATCCGCTAGTTTGTTCGCATGGCCAACAGGAGAACGGCGTACCCGGTGGAGCGGACGATCGGGGCGGCCGACTGGGACGTGCTGGAGCTGGCGGGCGAGGAGTTCCGGCGCGTGCTGTTCCAGGACGTGGACATGACGGAGCTGGTCGACCACGGCGCGTCGTTCGAGGAGTGCACGTTCGGCAACGTGCGCTTCAACGTCTCCGAGCACACCGACGCGAGCTTCCTCAACTGCCACTTCATCCGCTGTTCGTTCTTCGACGCGACGTTCACCGGCTGCAAGGTGGTCGGCGGCGTGTTCGAGTCGTGCACGTTCGGGCTGCTCAAGGTGACCGGCGGCGACTGGTCGTACGCGCAGCTCCAGGACAGCGACCTGAAGGGCAGCACGATCGGCGGGGTGCGGCTGCGCGAGGCGGACCTCGGCGGCGCCCGGCTGACGGGCGCGACGCTGCGCCGCTGCGACCTGTCGGGGGCGTGGCTGCGCGGGGCCGACCTCACCAAGTGCGACCTGCGCGGCAGCGACCTCGGCGGGCTCGACCCGGCCGAGGTGACGCTCAAGGGCGCGATCATCGACCCGGTGCAGGCGATCGCCGTCGCGACCGCCCTGGGCCTGGTCGTGCGCGCGTAGGGGCGGGCCGCTCAGGCGGTGACGGCGCGCAGCGCGCCCGGCCGGCGGCCGGCGAGCCGCTCGAGGGCGGCGGCGGTGGCGGCGTCGGCGGGCAGGAACACGACGAGGCGCTGCTCCCCGCCGTCGACGTCGAGCCACTCGCGGGCCAGCCGCAGCTCCCCCGCCTCCGGGTGCGCGAGCCGCTGCACGGGCGCGGGGCGCGGCGGCGCGGGCGGCCGGGCCATGCGCTCGGCGAACGCCTCGCCCGCCGCGAACTCCAGCTCCTCGGCCAGCTCGGCGGCGAACCGGTCGCCCTGGCCGGCCTCCAGCCGCAGCGCGGCGGCGTGCTCGTCGGCGACGCGGTCCCATTCGGGGTAGGCGATCCTGGCGCGCACGTCGGTGAAGACGTAGCGGTGCAGGTTGGGCGGGTCGCCGGCGGCCGGCAGCCCGAGCGGGCCGTACAGCCGCCCGAACCCGGCGGTGTGCGCGACCACCTCGCCGAGCCGGTTGAGCAGCGCGGCGGGCGTGGGCTCCAGCCGGTCGAGCACGGCCCGCACGCCCGCCCGCACGGTGCGGGCGGGGAACTGCTCGGCGCTGGGGCACATCGCGTACGCGCCGCTGCTGATCTTGGCGAGGTTGCGCAGGTGGACGCGTTCCTCGGGGGTCATGCGCAGGGCGTCGCCGAGCGCGCCGAGCACCTGCATCGACGGGTGGCGGTCGCGCCCCTGCTCCAGCCTGGTGAGGTATTCGACGCTGACCCCGGCCAGCGTCGCCAGCTCCGACCTGCGCAGCCCCGGCGTGCGCCGGCGCGGCCCGTCGGGCAGCCCCACGTCGGACGGCCGGACCGCCTCGCGGCGCGCCCGCAGGTACGCCCCCAGCTCGTTGTCGCTCACCCGGGCGAGTCTACGGGCGCCGGCCGCCGTCATCGTGGCCCTGCCAGGGCCAGTCTCGGCCCGGCCTCCCTCGCCCGGGCGCCGGGCGGCAGATTGGCGGCCATGACGGACACCATGAGACTCGCCCTGATCACCGGCAGCGTCCGGGACGGCCGCTTCGGCCCCACGATCTCGTCCTGGTTCGCAGGCCAGGCCCGGCGGCACGGCCTGTTCGGCCTGGACGTGGTGGACCTGGCCGGCCACCCGCTGCCCGCCGCGCTGCCGCCGTCGGCGGAGCACCTGTTCGACGTGGCCGCCCGGCCGGAGGAGCTGCGCGGCCTGTCGGCGCGGCTGGCCGCCGCCGACGCCTTCGCGGTCGTGACGCCGGAGTACAACCACAGCTATCCGGCCGCACTGAAGCAGCTCCTCGACTGGCATCCCACCGAGTGGCAGGCCAAGCCGGTGGCGCTGATCTCCTACGGCGGCTTCGGCGGCGGCGTGCGCGCGGCCGAGCACCTGCGGCAGGTCTTCGCCGAGCTGCACGCGGTGACGATCCGCCACACGATCACCTTCGACCAGCCCTGGGCGCGCTTCGACGGCGAGGGCCGGCTGCTGGAGCCGGCGGGCCCCGAGGCGGCGGCCAAGGCGCTGCTGGACCAGCTCGGCTGGTGGAGCCGGGTGCTGCGCGACGCCCGCGCCGCCACCCCGTACGTGGCGTGAGCACGGGCATGAGCACGGGCATGCGTTACCGGCTGCTCGGCCGCACCGGGCTGCGGGTGTCGGAGCTGTTCCTCGGCGCGATGACGTTCCGCGCCGTCACGCCGGAGACACGGGAGGTGCTGGACGTCTACGCCGACGCCGGCGGCAACGTCGTGGACACCGCCTCCATGTACGGCCCCAGCGAGGAGGTCGTCGGCGAGCTCCTGACCGGCCGGCGCGACCGGTTCGTGCTGGCCACCAAGTACACCGCCACCCGCGACCGCGCCGACCCCAACGCGGCGGGCAACCACCGCAAGAACCTGGTCGCCTCGCTGGAGCGGAGCCTGCGGCGGCTGCGCACCGGCTACGTGGACCTGCTGTGGGTGCACGTGTGGGACCGGCACACGCCGGTCGAGGAGACGATGCGGGCGCTGGACGACCTGGTCGCCGCGGGCAAGGTCCTCTACGTGGGGGTCTCCGACGCCCCGGCGTGGGTGGTGAGCCGGGCGAACACGCTGGCGGAGTGGCGCGGCTGGACGCCGTTCGCCGGGCTCCAGGTGCCCTACAGCCTGCTGTCGCGCGACGTGGAGCGGGAGCTGCTGCCGATGGCGCAGGCGTACGGGATGAGCGTGGCGGCGTGGGGGACGCTGGAGCGCGGCGTCCTGTCCGGCCGCTACAACGACCCCGGCGCGCCCGCCTCGCGCGTCTCCCCCGGGTCGCTGGGCGAGCGGGAGCGCACGATGGCGAGGGTGACGGCCGAGGTCGCGGCCGGGCTGGGCGTGCCGGCGGCCCAGGTGGCGCTGGCCTGGGCGCTCCGGCGCGGCACGCATCCGATCGTCGGCGTGAGCCGGGCCGCCCAGCTCGCCGAGAACCTGGGGGCGTGCGGGCTGGAGCTGCCGGAGGAGGCGGTGCGGCGGCTGGAGTCGGCGGTGGAGTTCCGGCTCGGCTTCCCGCGCGACTTCGTGGAGGCGGCCGACCGCAGCCCGGACGTCTACGGCGACGCGGCGGACCGCCTCGACGGCCGCTGAGCGCGCCCCCGGGGGGTGGCCGTGGCCCGGGGGACACAACGTCCATGCCCGCGCGGGACACCCGCCTCACCCGGCGTTCGCGCCCGCCCGCCACGGGCAGCGGTTGGGCATGGACTACGCCTCGAACGCGGGCCCCGACCTGGAACGGGTGATCCGCCGGGAGCTGACGGAGGCGGGATTCACCGTCGAGCCGTCCCTGCTGTCGGCCGACGGCGGGCTGGGCGTCTGGCACGACCCCGCGCGCGGCGTGATCGTCGCGTGGGGCACCGCGGCGGACCACCTGGTGAAGTACGCGACGGTGCGCACGGCGGTGAGGCTGGCGCTGCGCACGGTCCTGATCCGCGCGGGACACCAGGTGAGCGAGGACCTGGGCGGCACGGAGCTGGTCATCACCGCGTGAGGGCCGGGCCGGGGCGGGCACGACGACGCCCCCGCCGCCTGGGTGTTCGGGGCTGCCCGCCACGCGGGTAGCGTGGCGCGGGCCGGCCTTCCGGTGGGAATGGCGAGCGGCGGGGGCGTCGTGGTCCTGGGGGTCAGATGAGCTGGAGGGCGGGCGTGCGGGCGGGCGGCTCGGCGTCCTCGCCCTGGGTGTGCAGCTCCTCGCGGAAGGCCGCGAGGTAGGCGTCACGGTCGTGGAAGGTCGCGGCGAGGGCGTCGCCGTAGTCGATCAGGCGGCGGTGGGCCGCCCTGCGCGGCTCGTAGCGGGCGTGCATCAGGCGGTCCAGCTGCTCGGGGTCGCCGCCGGCCGCGCAGATGACCTCGGCCAGGATCTCCGCGTCGCGCAGGGTGTAGCTCATCCCCATCCCGGTCATGGGGTGGCAGGCGAAGGCGGCCGAGCCCAGCAGGGCGGCGTTGCCGCTGTGGTAGGCCGCCACCCGCATGGCCGAGACCTTGATCCGCTGCCAGGTGGCGGGCTGGAGGCTGTCGAAGACGTCGGAGCTCTCGCTGACGAACTTCTTCAGCTCGTCCACCAGGGCCGGGATGCCGTCCTGGAAGACCTCCTGGTCGCACTCGGGCGGCAGGCCGACGAACACCCTGGCCTGCTCCCGGCTGAGCGGGTAGAAGTAGGCGAGCCAGCCCTCGGAGCTGAAGTACAGCCGGTTGAGGCGGGCGACGCCGGGCGTCAGCGGCACGGTCGCCACGCGCATGATCAAGCGTTCGTACGGGAGCGTCACCTGCTCGATGCCGAGCGCCTGGCGCACGGCCGACCTGGTGCCGTCGGCGCCGATCACCACCCCCGCCCGCAGCCGGCGTCCGTCGGCCAGCGTCAATTCCTCCACCCCGCGCCCGCCGACGGCGATGTCGCCGATCCCGGCGTCGAACCAGAACTCCACGCCTTCCATCGCGCAGCAGGTGTAAATGAGCTCGACCAGCTCCCGGTAGGGGCGGATGACGAACCCGCCGCCGGGGAAGCGGCAGTCCTGGATCGGGTCGCCGTCGTGGTAGTAGCGGATGAGGTCACGCCTGAGGCCATGGCGCCCGACGAGGTCCGCCAGCCCGTGCCGGGCCAGCACCCGGAGTCCGGGAGGCTTGAGGAAGTCCGCGCCCGCGCTGGGGATGGACGGTCCCTGTTCGATGACGACGACGTTGTGCCCGCGGCGGCGCAGGAGGAGGGCGAGGAAGCAGCCGCCGAGACCGGCGCCGACGATGGCTACGTCGCACGATGTGGTTGCCATGACGAGGAGCCCTTCTGGTGGTTCTGGAACTAGTTCGGATTCCCGCGGGTGCCGGCGAGCGGGCCGGATTCGGCCGCCCGCTGCCGCGGGACGGCGTCCTTGGGGGGGTTCGCGGGGAGGGTGCGGGTCTCGGCAGGCAGCAGCGCGTCCGCCTCCGCCGCGACGGTGGCGAGGGTCATGCGCAGCTCCAGCAGCATCCGGCGCGGCACCTTGATCATGACGTCGCCGGGGTCGGGCCGCAGCCGGGTGATCTTGGTGAGGGCCAGCGCGCCGATGAGCACCGAGATGGCGACGCACATCGCGATCGCGCCGGCCAGGCCGCCGAACCCGCCGATGAGGGCAGGGTGGTCGATGACGAGCGAGACGACGGCGACGCCGACGGCCCCGCCGACCATGCGGGCCATGGTGGCCGCGCCGACGGCGGAGGCGTACTGGTGGGGGCGCGCGGCCAGGGTGGTCGCGACCGAGGTGCCGGGCGCCAGCGCGCCGACGCCCATGCCCACGACCACGCTCGCGATCAGGCCCCACACGGTGGGACCGACCTGGGTCAGGACGAGCACGCACGCGCCGCCGCAGAGCAGCGACCCGGCGTAGATGAGCCCGTAGGCGCCGATCCGCTTGACGAGCTTTCCGGCCAGGAAGCTCGTCACGACGACGGCCACGGACGTGGGGGTCAGCCACATGGCCACCTCGAGCATGGGGTAGCCGAGGTGGAGCAGGTAGAGCGGCTGCACGGTCAGCAGCCCGTACGACAGCGCCCCGAACCCCCAGGTGGCCAGCCAGCCCCAGACGAACCTGGGCCGGCGCCACAGCGCGAGGTCGATGGCGGGCAGCCGGTGGTGGCGGGCCTGGGCGAGCGCCCCGCCGATCAGCAGCAGGGCGGCCAGCCCGAGCCAGGCCACGTCCATCCCCCAGGCCATGGCCTTGGAGATGGCGAGGACGACGACCGCGATGCCGGCGGCCAGCAGCCACGCGCCGAGCACGTCCGGCAGGCCCTTGGCGGCGGCCCGCCGGCCCGGCGGCAGCGCGGCGCAGGCGACCAGCAGCGCGACGCCGATGACGACGTCGGGGACGAACAGCGCCCGCCAGTCGACGGTGGCGGCCAGCCAGCCGCCGCCGGCCTGCATGAGCAGGCAGCCGAGCCCGGAGGCCGAGCTCCACAGCGCGATCGCGCCGCGCCGCTCGTGCTCCGGCAGCTCGCCGAGCAGCAGCCCGAGGCTGGCGGGGATCATCGCCGCGGCGCCCGCGCCCTGGACGGCCCGGGCGCCGAGGACGAGCGACCAGGAGTCCACGCTGACGGTGGCGATGCCGCCGAGCACGAACACCACCAGGCCGACGGCCAGCACCCGGCGGCGGCCGAACAGGTCGGCCCAGCGGCCGGCCGTGGCCAGCAGCGCCGCGATCGGGATGAACGCCGCGCTGGTCAGCCAGACGAGGTCGCCGAGCGGCATGCCGGCGCCCGCCGGCGTGTACCGCAGCACCCCGACGGCCAGGGTGGTGGCCGTGGTGTCGGCCATCACGGTCAGCATGACACCCGCGCCGACCAGGCGCAGCATGACGCCTTGGCGGCGGTTCAGGACGGTCGTGCTCGTCCCCCGTGCCGGTGACGGACGCACGTGGTCACCTCCAGCTAGCTATGGTCGGTCCGCGCCGGCCGCGCGCTCCGGCTGCGCGGCGGCGGGGATGGGACTGGTCGATGGTGGCGGGGCTCAGGCGCCGTAGCGGCCGGGCGAGAGCAGGCCGTCGGGGTCGAGCGCCGTCTTGAGCCGGTGCAGCATGCCGAGGCTGGCGGTGCTGGTCTCGGACCAGACGTCGGCCGCGGCGTGGTCGATGTCGGAGCGGTAGATGGCGCAGCCGTGGGCGCGCAGCAGGCAGTTGCCGTCGTTGCGGAGCTGGTGGGCCCGGTGCGGGCCGCCGGGGGCGCCGCGGTCGAAGAAGATCTGGATGACGCCGTTGGCCAGGTGCCGGCCGACGACGTTCCACTCGGCCATGAGGGCGGTGCCGTGGGCGTTCACGGCGCTCTGCAGGGCGTCCAGGATGCGCCCGGTGCGGCGGGCGTCGGTCGGCATCAGCGGCATCAGGGCGAGGAAGCCGAGGCCGCCCTCGTCGATGAGGTCGCAGGAGGCGACGCCGAGCGCCTTGCGCACGCCCATGCAGGTGGGGATGCCCTGCGACATCAGGGCCCGCGGGTGGAGCGGGTCGCCGGGCTTGACCTCGGCCGGGTCCAGCACCTGCAGCGCCTCCGCGCCCTCGACCTCGGCCAGCGCCTTGCGCAGCAGCTCCTCGGCCAGCTCGACCGCGGCGGAGCTGCCGAGCAGCGGCCCCATGACGGCGAAGGTGTCCAGGTCGACGCCGGCGGGCAGCCGGTGGCCGCCGTCCACCGGGGTCAGCGCCAGCTCGCGGACCCGCAGCATGCCGTCGGCGGGGTTGCCGCGGCGCACGAACCCGGCGACCGCGTCGAGCGCGACGGCGGCCTGGTGGCGCGGCAGCCGGCCGTAGACCATGCCGATGGTCTCGGGGCGCGGCACCAGCGCGACCGCCATGGCGGTGACGATGCCGAGGTTGTGCTGCACGAACGCGGCCGTCAGGTCGGGCCCGGCGACGCGGCCGTGGTAGCGCCCGGCCGGGTCGAGCCCGCCGGTGGTGACGACGCTGCCGTCGGCGAGCACGGCCTCCAGCCCGGCCACGTCGTGGACGCGGGAGCGGAAGGTGCCGTCGCCGCGGTCGAGGGCGTTGCCCACCACGGAGGTGTCGGCGCAGGAGTTGGTGACGTTCAGCATCCAGGGGGTGTCCCGCAGCGCCTCGGCGAGCTGCCGCTGCGTCACGCCCGGCTCGATGATCGCGAAGCCGGTCTCCAGGTCGATGCCGCGGATGCGGTTCATGCCGCTGAGGTTCACCACGACGTTGTCGTCGGTGACCGGCATGGCCGAGCCCATGCCCCAGTTCTTGCCGGTGCTGATGGGGTAGAGCCGGTGCCGGCTGGCGCTGGCGGCGCGGACGAGGGCGCGGACCTCGTCGAGGGTGCGCGGGGACTCGGTGCCGGCGATGGAGCGTGGCTGGTGGCCTCCGACGTCACGCGGCATCAGCTCGACTCGCGTCAACTCCTGCATGGTGGTCTCGGTTCCTTTCAGGCGGTGTGCTGGAGCAGGTCGTCGATGGAGCCGATGGCCTGGTGTGACATCTCCCTGATCTCGAGCAGGCGCTGCTCGGTGAACAGGTCGGGAGCGGCGCTCAGCTCGGGCAGGTCGAGCGTGCCGGGGGGCGGCGTCTGCACGGGGAACTCGCGCAGGGCGTACGGGTGACGGCGGGGGCGGGGGGCGTCGCCGTCGAGGGACTCGTGCCGGGCGCGGCCGGGCAGGTGCGGGGGGGTTCGCATGACGGGGCCTTTCTCACCGGATGTGGGGCGGGGTTCTTCCGGGGTCGGCCGCTCGCCGTTGAGCGGCGTCTGGGTCAGCTCGCGCCCTCCTCGCGGCCGGCGTGCCCGGCCCGGGGAGCGGCGGCGGCGGTCGCGGGGGTCGCCCGCGTGACGCCGTGGTCGGCGGGATCGAGATCGACGAGCCCGGGTAAGCCGTGCCCGGCGACGCTGTGGTTGATGACGCTCGCGGCGATGCGGCGCTCGGCGAGCCCCATGTGGGGACGGCCGCCGGCGGGGACGGGCCGGGCGGCCGAGCCGCGGATCATGGAGCTGGCGTGGACCCAGCGGCGGGTCTCGGCCAGCACCTCGCGCTGGGCGCGGCGCAGGTCGCCGTGGCGGGCGTGGTGCTCGCACACCGCGCGGGCGAGCACGCGCGCCATGACGAGGTGTTCCTCGCAGGCGGCGGCGACCTTCGCCTCCAGGCCGATGACCTGGGCCAGCAGGAGCTGGAGGTGGGCCAGGCCGGAGCTGCGCTCGTAGCCGCCGAGCTCGGCCAGCCGCTCGGGCCAGCGGAGCCGGCGCTCGATCGAGGCGCAGGTCGCGGCGACGATCTCGGTGGCGGGGGCGGCGGCGGGGTCCTGGCCCTCGATCTGGACGGCCCGCTGGGCGGTCTGCTCGAAGCCGGTGAGGCGGCGCAGGCCGCTCTGCAGCAGCCGGACCCGGTTGTGCAGGCAGGCGGCGCTCCAGCCGAGCACGAGCAGCCGGTCCTGGTCGGCCTCGCAGTGCCAGCCGACCAGGGAGACCTCGCGGGCCATGCGGTGGTGCAGCACCCAGGCCTCCTGCTCGGCGGGCGGCACGGGGCTGTCGATCCACACCTGCAGGCCGCCGGGCGGCAGCTCGCCGACGCCGATCTCCAGTCCCTCGGGCGCGACCCTGGCGCAGATGCGGTGGACGACGCGTTGCTGCGCCGCCGTCTCGGGCGCCACGGGCACCGTGCCGTCCCAGAGGGGCGGCATTCGCTGTGGGGCCACTTCCGCCCTTGGCTCGACGCTCATCTGAGGCCACCTCCTGACCCACGGGCCGGATCGTTGCTCTGTAAATTCACACTTAATAGTGCCGCTCTGATCGTGGGCATGGGGAGCTTTTCTGTCAACTGGCACTTAACTGATCGAGTATGTTTGCCCGGGCGCGGATCAGGTACGCGCCGCGCGGCCATGCTTCGCGCAGGTGAATCCCGGGTTACCGGCGCCGGGTGATCTAGAGTCCGAACGGTCGCGCAAGTGTGGGAGAACATCCGAGGAGCCGAACCGTGCCGGTGCCCAGAGCCGTGGTCGCGGCCGTGGTGGCCGCCTCCGCCGTGCCCGTGGCCGTGGACGCGGCGCAGGCAGGAGGCGGCTACTGCCTGCTACCGGATCACTCCCCGACGTCGGCCCCTAACCTGATCGCCAGTGCTTCCTCACCAGACTGGATTCATCCGAATCCGCCGCCCGCCGAGCGCGAGCCGGCCGAGCCCGAGCGGCTGGACTTCGCGGGCTTCCCCAACGTCTCGGCCCTGGACGTGGTGGACCGGCGCGGCCGGCCCGCGCAGAAGGTGATCACCACGTTCACCACGAACGTCGACAAGGTGGTCACCCTCACCAGCGAGGCCGCCGTGTCCATGGACGGCGGCGTGACGTTCGGCCCGTCCGGGGCGACGCCGCTGCGCGAGTCGCCGGTCGAGCTGCTGGACGGCCGGTACTTCGCCACGGAGTACTACCTGCGGCGGACCGGGCCGCACACGGCGCTGCTGGGCGTGCTGACCTCGTCCTCCGCCGAGGCCGAGGACTGGGTGCGCGCGGAGGCGGCGCTGAGCACGCCGGGCGAGCTGCTGCCCGGCGGGGCCGCGCACGGCGTGCCGGTGCAGCTCGCCGACGGCACGATCCTGATCACCGTCTACGCCCGTTACCAGGACACCGGCACCTACCAGGCCGAGGTGTACGCCAGCCGCGACGGCGGCCGCACCTTCGCCCGGCGCGGCGTGATCGCCCGCCCCGAGCAGGGGTTCGCCTACAACGAGGCCGCGCTTGCGCAGGTCGCGGACGGCACCCTGCTCGCGGTGGTCCGCCGCGACGGCGGCCGCTTCTCGACGCTGCACCAGGCCCGCTCGGTGGACGGCGGCCGCACCTGGACCGCGGTGAGCGACCTGCGCCTGGCCGGGATGGACTGCGTGGTGCGCGGCGTGGCGCCGCGACTGCTGCTCATGCCGGGCGGGATGCTCGTGCTGAGCGCGGGGCGGCCGGACGACTGGCTCGCCTTCTCGCCGAACGGGCTCGGCTACGAGTGGCGGGAGCCGCAGGTGACGTACCACAACCGGGACGGGGTGTGGGACACGCACGGCTCCTCCGGCTACACCGGCGTGGCGGCGCTCGGCCCGCACCGGCTGATCCAGGTGTTCGACAACTGCAAGCTGGCCGGGGTGGGGGCGGACGGGCTGCTCGACGAGACGGCCTGCCCCGCGCACGGCCGCTTCGAGGAGGGCGGCTGGTACGCGGTCAAGCGCCGGCTGTTCGACCTGGCCCCGCCCGCGCCCGGCCGCCTGGACCTGGCCGCGATGCACCGGCGCGGCGGCCTGCGGGTCTCCACCACGCTGCGCTGGGGCGCCCCCGACCGGCCGCGCACCCGCCCGTCGGCCGCGCTGGACGGCAGCACCGCCTACTGGTCGAGCGCGGTCATGCGCGACGCGCGCGCGGGCGGCCCGCGGGCCCGGCCGGCCAGGTACGTGCTGCACCTGGACCGGCAGTACCGGCTCGGCCTGGTCGGCCTGAGCCTGCGCCCCGGGCATCCGGCGGGCGCCCGCGTGTACGTCTCGCGGGACGGGCGGGCGTGGGGCGAACCGGTGCTCACCGTCAAGGACCGCACGGATTACGCGATGCGTTATGAGCGGGTGGCGGAAACGGGGCGGCACGTGAAAATCGTGCTCACGCCGTCGCGGGACTGCGAGCCGGAAATCGGCCCGAGGTGCGCAATGCTGAACGAGGTCGAGCTTTATGCCGACTGAACTCCAACATTTCCGCCTTGTCGGAAAATTTGGTCAGATGTCCAGGCCGAGCCGGTCATGGCGGCCGGTGCGCGGCGCCGGGACGGCCGGGCCCAGGCCGTAATGACGATAAAGGGCGACCTCCTCCGGCGCGGTCAGCAGGCCGTCCACGGCGACGCCCGGCGCTGTCCTGACTTTCTCGCCGTCGAAGGCGAGGACGATTTCGCCCGCCGTGCGATGACTGCCGGCGAGCGGCACGAAAGTCTGCCGCATGCCGAGGAATCCCCCGCGCACGGTGACCCATTCGGCGCGGCCGGTGTGGTCGTTGAGATACACCTGCCCGACCCGGCCGAGCGGCTCGCCGTCGCAGCCGACGACGTGGCATTCGAGCAGGGTGCGGATCTCCGTCTGCGTGGCCACGAGCTTCCCCCCGAGGTGGCGACCTTGGTTCAAACTGGACAAATACCCCATATCACCGCCGAGGCACACCTCCGCGGGCGGAGTTTTTCGTCCTGGTCCAAGGTGCGGGCTGGTCCGAGGCGCGGGCTAGTCCGAGGTGCGGGCCAGGGAGGCGTCGCGGCCCTCGCGTGACCCCTCGTACGCGGCCTGCCGCAACCGTCCCAGCCAGCGGGGCGCCGGACGCAGGTCGGGCCGGCTGTTGAGCACGGGGTCGAAGGTGAGGTCCTGCCCCGGCAGCGCGGTGTGGACGCGGAGCCGGCCGAGGTAGCGGCCGCCCGCCCACAGGTGGAACACCAGCGGGCCGCGCGTCAGGGCCCGGGGCAGCAGCGCGGGGTCGGCGGGCACCGGCGGGCCCTCGGGGCGGGCCACCAGGAGGTGGCGGCAGGTGCCGTACACGTACTTGGCGATGCTGGAGTAGGGGCCGGCGGTGAAGCCCGGCCGGGGCCAGGGCAGCGGCCCCAGCGCGGTGGACAGCAGCAGGTCCACGCCGTTCGGCAGCCGGACGGCCAGGCCCAGCACGTCGGGCAGGCGGCCGGGCAGCGAGGCGCCCTTGGACAGGCGCACGGGCACCTCGTGGTCGCCGGGCTCACCGAGCCGGGCGGCCTCGACGGTGAGCGTGCCCCGCAGCAGCAGGCCGCGCGGGTGCAGGGCCCGGCCGCGCCGCAGCCGGGCCCCCAGCCGCGCGGCCAGGCGGGCGAGAGGCGGAGCCGGGTCAGCCGCCATGCGCCTTCTTCAGCGCCGCCAGATGCTCCTCCAGCTTGGGCTGGGCCTCCTTGGCCAGCGCCACGACGGCCTGGGACGAGCCGTCGGAGATCTGCTTCTTGGTGGCCTTGATCGCGGCGTTGTGCGACTTCGTCATGCCGGCCAGGAAGTCCTGGTCGAAGTCGGCGCCGGTGGTCTCGCGCAGCTTGTCGGACAGCGCGCGCTGGTCGGCGGAGGGCGAGGTGGGCAGGTCGACGCCGAGCTGCGTGGCAGCCTGGGTGACCTTCTGGTCGAGCGCGGTGTGGTCGTCGATCAGCATCTTGCCGATCGACTTTACCTCCTTCGCCGAGCCTTTGCCCTCCGCCAGGCGGCCGACCTGGATCTCGGCCATGTTGCCCTCGTGGATGGTGCGCAGCCAGGTCTTGTCCTGCTCGGACGGCTGCGCGTCGGTGTGCGGCGCGACGGCCGCGGTGTTCGTCGGGGCGGTGCCGCAGCCCGCGAGGGCTGCGGCGGCCAGCAAAACGGTCAGGCGAGTACGCATGAGCATTCCTATGACAAGGGCGACACTGATCCACTACGCACAGTAACCGCCCAGGGCAGGGATGCTCCGCATTCGCGCGGCCCGGCGCGTCCCGGCGCTCGTGATGACTACGGCTGGCGGTCCGGCATGTCCTTGACGAACACGATGCCGTCGCTCGTGGTCAGGTGGGCGGCCTCCAGCGGGAAGTAGCCGAACCAGGGCGACTCGCGGGGGGCGGGCGGCGCGGCGGCGAGGGAGGCGGCCAGCCGCCGGCCGTCGACCACCAGGGGGTCGTCCGGCAGCCCGTACAGCAGCCCTTCGACGGTGTCCGGCGGCGGCGTGTCCACGCCCTGGTGGCGGATGGTGCCGAGGGCCGTGGCCAGGAAGGCGTAGTCCGGGCCGAGGTGGGCGGCGGCGATGGCGCCCGCGCCCCACCACTCCAGCGTGTGGCCGTCCATCCGCATGGTGCCGGCGTGCCGCTGCAGGTGCAGGTTGTGCGCGTGGACCAGCACCGGGCCGCGCCCGGCCGCCTGCCCGGTCACCTGCCCGGTCACCTGCTCGGTCAGGGCGAGCAGGTGGCCGGCCATCAGCGTGTCGCGCAGGCTCGACAGCCGGGCGAAGCGGGCCGGGCCGTCGCCGGCCATCGCGTGGTGGTAGCGCAGCAGGCCGGTGGCGGCCCGGCCGTACAGGCGGGCCCGCTCCCACTCCTCGCGCGAGGACGCCGCGATCAGGCGCGGCGCGTGCGCGTCGAGCAGCGTCACCAGCTCGTCGGCGAGCAGCCGCAGCTCCGTGGCGGCGGGCGAGCGCCCGATCGACCGGGACGGGTCCCGCATGGCGGCGGGCTCGGCCCACGCCTCGTCGGGGCCGAGCAGGCGGTCGAGCGTCCCGGCGGTGCAGGGCAGCAGCACGGCGTCCAGGGCGGCCGCGAGGTGGGCGTACAGCTCGGTGAGCGCCTGCCGGGGGCTCTCGGCGTGGGTGATCTCCATGGGGCCGTCCATGCCGGCGAAGCGCACCCGCTCGGCGGCCGGCCGCCCCTCGTTGTGGGCGCGCAGCCAGGCGACGAGCTCGCGGTTGCCGGGGGCCGCGCCCCAGCCGTGGCTGAACCCGCGTTCCATCACCTCGTCGAGGTCGCCGTCGCCGCCGGTGACGTAGTCGTCCACGACCAGGGCGCGCAGGCAGTGGCTCTCCAGCACGATCGTGCGGTAGCCGTGCTGCTCGACGAGCTGCCGGAACAGCTCGTTGCGGAGCGTGAGGAGGGTGTCCTCGCCGTGGGTGGGCTCGCCCAGGGCGAGCAGACGCGGGCGGCCGGGCAGCAGCGCCATGACGGCCGCGGCGTCGGCGCCGCGGACGTGGTCCTTGAGGTCGGTTTCCATACCTTCGACGGTATCGTTGAACATCCGAGTGAAACCTTGACGCGCGTAACGGCGGCCTGCGGCACCGAAAGTCTCAAACGACGTGGAGAGGGCGTGGCCCGTCGCGCGTCAGGTGAAGGCGAGCTCCAAGGTGGTGTGGCGCTTGCGGATGACGGTGCCGGCGGCGGGCGCGCGGGGGCCGGGGTGCGCGGTCACGCGGAGGCGGCCGGCGTGCGGGCGGCCCGCCGCGTCCCAGGCGGCGACGTGCCCGGCCAGTTCGGCGGCCAGCCGGGGGGCGTCCTCGCCGTACCCGCGGGCGACCAGGACGTCCTCGCCGGGTCCGGCGTCCTCGGCGGCGAGCACCGCGAGGCCGCCGGCCTCGGCGAGCCCGGCGGTGATCGTGGGCCGGCCGCCCCGCTCCGCGCCGTACCCGCTGAGCACGCACCAGCGCGGCTCGTGCAGGGCGAGCCACAGCGCCACGCTCGTCGCGATCACGGCCGTGCCCTCGGGCCCGGCGGGCCCGGTGCGGACCTCGGTGCGGATCCCGGTGGGGCGGGCCGCCAGCGCGGCGCCGAGGTCGCCCAGCTCGCGCGGCTCCGGCAGCCTCAGCGTCAGCCCGGCGTCGCCGGCGCGCAGCGGGACGAGGGCCTCGGGCCCGGCGTGCGGGCCGCGCATGCGCATGAACCCGCACGGCCGCACCGACCTGCTCACCCACCGCCCGCCCTCGCCGTCACCTCCGGGGTCGCGTTCGAACGCCACCGACACCTGCACGCCGCGCAGGTCGAGCGGGACGACCAGCCGCCCGTCCGGGCGGAGCTGCGCCGGCCAGGCGGGCGGCAGGTCCCACACGCCGACGGTCGCGATCAGCCGGTCGTACGGCGCGCCCGCCGCGTGGCCCTCTCCCCCGTCGCCGCACACCACCTCCACGCCGGACACGCCGGCCACCGCCAGGTGCTCGCGGGCGCGGGCCGCGGTGTCCTCGTCGATGTCCACGCTGACCACGTGCCCGCCGGGGGCGGCGAGCCGGGCCAGCAGCGCCGCGTTGTAGCCGGTGCCCGCGCCGATCTCCAGCACCCGGTGACCGGGCGCGACGGCGAGCTGGCCGAGCATGGTGGCCATGATGGCGGGCTGCGAGGAGGAGCTGATGGGCTGCCCGGCCGCGTCGCGCTTGGTGACGATCGGCTCGTCGCGGTAGGCGCCGGCCGGGTCCGTCCCCGGCACGAACAGGTGGCGCGGCACCGCCAGGAACGCGGCGGCGACCGGCTCGCCCACGTCCTGGCGCTCCCGCAGCAGCGTCACCAAGGCTTCCCTGTGCGTCGCGAAGTCCATGCCCCATTGTGGCCGCGCCGGGCGGGCGTTCCGGGTAAAGATCCGGGGACGGAGGGTTGAGCGCGGATCGAGGGGGAAGGGTGGCCAACTCCTGAACGTCGACCGTGAGGAGGAGCCGTAGTGCTCACCCTGACAGCCAACGCAGCCCAGGCGATCCGCGATCTCACCGCGACCGCGCCGGAGCCCGCGCAGAGCGGGATCCGCATCTCGTCGGAGGGGGAGAGCGCCAACGCGCTCACCCTGTCGCTGGCCACCGCGCCGGAGCCGGCGGACGCGATCGTGGAGTCGGAGGGCGCGCGGGTCTACCTGGACCCCGTGGCTGCGACCGTCCTGGACGACAAGTCACTCGACGCCGGAGCCGATGACCAGGGCAGCGTGTCGTTCCTGGTCACCGAGCGCACGACCTGAGGCCTGCCCCGCCGGGCCCCTTCCCGGGCCCGGCGGGGGTCTCACCTAGGCGTCGGCGTCCGCCAGCAGCTTGTGCAGGTAGCGCACCTGCTCCTCGCTCTGGTACCCGCCGCCGCCCTCGTGGTTGTTCCAGGGCCACACGACGATCTCCTTCGGGCCCTGCCAGTGGTTGTAGGCGGCGAACACCGTGGACGGCGGGCACACGTCGTCCATCAGCGCCACCGAGTAGAGCGCGGGCACGCGGCCCCGCGCCGCGAAGTTCATCCCGTCGAAGTACGCCAGGGTGCGGAACACCTGCTCGGCGCTGTCCCTGCGGGTGGCCATGAACCTGACCAGCTCCTGGTACGGGTCCCGTCCGGTGATCTCCACGGCGCGCCGGAAGTGCGTCAGGAACGGCACGTCCACCAGCGCCGCCTTGACCGCCGGGTGCAGCGCGGCCGTGGCCTGCGCGATGCCGCCGCCCTGGCTGCCGCCGGAGACCACGATCCGGCTCCCGTCGACCGCCGGGTGCTCCAGCGCGGCGTCCACGGCGCGGACGGCGTCGGTGAAGACGCGCCGGTAGTAGTAGTCCTCGGGGTCGAGGATGCCGCGGGTCATCATGCCGGGGGCCTGCGGGTTGGCGCCGCCGTGCGGGTCGGGGGTGGTGCCGGGGCTGCCGACGTTGGCGCCGCCGTGGCCGCGGGTCTCCATGACGAACACGGCGTACCCGGCCGCGGGCCACAGCAGGTGGTCCTTGGGGAAGCCGCGCCCGCCGCTGTAGCCGATGTAGTGCATGACGCACGGCACGGGGTCCGTGGCGCCGTGCGGCAGCAGGAACCAGCCGTTGATGCGGTGGCCGCCCCAGCCCGCGAACGACGCCTCGTACACCTCGACGCCGGCGAGCGGCAGGTCGTACGGCGTGTACTCGGCCGCCAGGTCGTGCTGCCGGGCCTCGGCCAGGGTGCGGGACCAGAAGGCGTCGAAGTCGGCGGGCTCGTCGCGGTCGGGGAGGTAGGAGCGAAGCTCCTCGAGCGGCAGGTCGAACAGTGGCACGGATGCTCCAATACCTGGTAGAACGATGCTGATATTTCACCTCATCGCGTCGGAAAGCGCTATCCCACCTTCTTCGCCCTCTCCTCGGCCGGGCCGCAGCCTACTCGACGTGCCTTGTCCCTGTTTGTCTGGGTAGGAACGATCACGTGAGCGAATACGTGATCGAGATTCCCTACTCGCACCTGTATCCCGGCCTGATCCTGGACGCGCCGGCGGACACCGACGACTTCCTCGTCCTGTTCGGCGACGACACCGAGTCGCGGGCGCAGCTCATGCGCGACGAGGCCGGCCGGCCGGTGCTGCGGGTCGGCGGCTACATGACCGCCCGGGGGACGGTGATCGACGAACGACTGTGGAGCGTCCGCGAGACCGCCCGCCACGGCGACCGCCTCCGCCTCCGCCTCGGCCGCTCCCTCCCCTGACCCCGAAGCCCCGGCCCCCTGCCCAGGAGACCCGAGCTTTCCCGCCCCGGAGACTCTGCCCGGAACTGGAGGCGCCGGCTTCTCCGGCCGGGAGGTCGCCTGGCCGCCGCGCGGGCTACAACCTGAGCCCGGCCGCCCGCCAGCCGTCGCCGAGATCGACGTCCGCGACCTGGACCAGCCCCGCGGTCCGCACGCACTCGGCGAGCTCGCCCGGCTCGATCCGCCCGTCGCAGCCGGGGGCCGGGGCCACGAGCCAGATCCGGCCGCCGTGGGCGAGCGGGCCCGCCGCGTCCATGAGGGCGTCCACCAGGTCGCCGTCCCCCGCGCGCCAGCGCAGCAGCACGACGTCGGCGATCTCGTCCGCGCTCTCGTCCAGCACCTCACCGCCGCTCCGCGCCGCGGCGGCGGCCCGGACGCCGTCCAGGAACGAACCGGCGGCGAGCGGCCAGTTCCGCGTCTGCACCACGGTTCCCGGATGGACGCCGAGCCGGTCGGCGGCCTCGTCCTTCATGAGCTTCTGACCTTTCCTCGCTTCCCTGACCGCAACCGGCAACGCTACGCCAACCCCGCGCCTCCCTCTCACCGGACATGTGAAATGTCCGGTCGGCGACGCACCGGGGTTGCGTACGCTCCGGGCAAGGGGGATGTGCCGGAAGAAGTACGCGTGAGGGGGCGCCGTGCGGAAACTGCTGTCGTCGATCTCCATGCTGCCGCTGCTGTACGGCGCGCTCACGACACCCGCGGCCGCGGCCGACGACCCGATCTACACGCTCCCCGGCACGTCCGTGCTGGCGGAGGTCGGCAGGGACGGCCGGGTCGAGGTGACCGAGAACCACACCTTCACCTGGCGGCAGCAGGGCCACGGGGCCTATCTCGACATCCCGCTGACGGCCGGCGTACGCGTGGACGACATCACGGTCAGCGAGGCGGGCACCGCCTACCGCCGGGGGCCGGACGCCGCCGTCGGGGCGGACCGTCCGGCCGGGACGTACGGCACGGCTTGTTGCGCGGCCGCCCGGCAGCGGGTGACCTGGTACTTCTCCGCCGCCGCCGGCACCACGCGCACGTTCACCGTCCGCTACACCGTGCGGGGAGCCGTCACCCTCTATTCGGACCAGGCGTTCCTGCGGCTGCCCGTCTGGGGTGAGCACTGGCCGCAGACCCTCGACGCGCTGCGCGTCGAGATCCGGCTGCCCGGCGGCGGCGGCCCCGGCCAGGGGGTGCTGGAGAGCGCCAAGGATCCCGCGCTCAAGGTGGACGCCACCGCGCGGACGGCCGCGATGACCGAGCGCGGCATAGGCCCCGGCCGTTCCCGCACCGTCGAGCTGGCCTTCCCGACGGGCCTGCTGGACGGGCGCCCGGCCTCGGCCGCGACGGCCCCGGGCAGCGGCGCTCCCAGGCTGGCGGGGTTGCGTGCCGAGCCGGCCGTGGGCAAGGGCTGGTTCGATCTCCTGTGGAGCGACCCCGCTCGTGCGGTGGGGGTCATCGTCCTGGCCGTCCTGGTGCTGGGCATGGTGGGGTTCTTCGTCGTCGCCGTGATCGCCGAGGTACGTGAAGGACGCGCCCGCCGCCGCGCGGGCGCCACCGGTGGCCGTTCCGTCTCCTCCTCGTACGGCAGCTCCGCGAGCACCGGCTCGTACGGCGGAGGCGCCGGCGGAGGCAGCGGCACCAGCGGAGGAGGCGGTGGCGGCGGGGCCTGGTGACCGGCGCGGACCACAGGCCGGGCGACGAGGGGCCGCGGGCCGGCGTCGGGGCTTCCCCCGGGACGGCTCAGGAGTGGTACGGGCGCAGGCGCGGCAGCCAGCCGGGCACGTGCGCGCAGTACTCCTCGTACGCCGCGCCGAACTGCCTGCGCAGGTGCGGCTCCTCGTACCAGTGCACGAACGACCACACGGGCACGGCGACGACCGCCGCGTAGAGAAGCAGCGCGGCGTCGCCGAAGATCATGGCCTGCCCGGCCACGGCGGCGAGGACCGCGACGTACATCGGGTTGCGGACGTAGCGGTAGAGGCCGCCGACGACCAGTCGTTCGGGCGGCGCGGCCGGCAGCGGCGTGCCGAGCCCCTCCACCACGAACCGGACGAACGCGCTGACCAGCACCGCCAGCCCCGCCACCGCCAGGACGGCCCCGGCCGCCCGCAGCGGGATCATGACCGGGGCCGGGAACGGGTCGCGGGCCTGCCAGCCGCTGATCCAGTACGGCACGAGGACGGCGACGGTGCCGGGCGCGGCGGCGAAGAAGAGGGAGCTGACGAGTGCCGCGGGGGTCCTGCGCATGGGTACGCTCCTCACCACGAAATTCACTATGTGATGAGTTTAGGAACCGCGGCCGGACACCGTCAACGCCCGCGCCAGGGCCGCCCGCGGGTTGTCGGGATTCCGTAAGGGACCTTACGATTTGTACGTGATCAACCTGGAGCGGCCCTCGTACGAGGAACTGGTCGCCCGGCTCGGCACGCCGGTCCCCGTCGAGGACGCGCGCGCCCGCTGGGGCTCGCTCGTGGACGCCGCCGGCCGCGGCCGGGTCAGCCTGATCACCCGCGAACGCTGGGAGTGGGCGGCCCTGGTGCCGCTGTCACGGGTGGCCGGCGTGCTGACCGGCCTGCCGGTCGTGTCGCTGTCGACGGCCCGCTCCAAGCTCGGCGACCTCGTGCGGCAGGTGGCCGACCCGTACGACGACGAGCCCGTGCTGCTCACCCGCCACCGCACGCCGGTCGCCGCGCTGATCGCGGCCCGCCTGCTGCTGGAGCCGCCGGCCTCGCCGCGCCGCCCGGACGCCGACGCGCTGCTGGCCGAGGGCCACACGATCACGCTGGCCCGCGACCCGGTGGGCGGCCTGGTCGTCGCCATCGCCCGCGACGGGGACGGCCAGCAGGTCGCCGCCGGGTCGGGGCGCGGCGTCGCGCAGGCCCTGCGCTCACTCGCCGAGCCGCCGCCGGGTCAGCCGGACGCCTCGCCGGGCAGGACCACGGCGTCGGGGCCCGGGTAGACGAACTGCGTGTGCCCGTCGTCGAAGCGCACGACGTAAGGCGGCGCCCCGTCGGCCCCGCGTACCTCCACGATCACGGCCTTGCGGTCGGCCTGGCCGACGACGTTGCCGTGCACGAGCAAGATGTCACCGACGTTCGCCTGCATGAGCGGTTCCTCCCGGTCGGACGCGAACGGATGCGGACGGATGCAGGTGCTCACCCCACAGTGCACCAGCGGAGCCGTCCCGGGAAGGCGGCACCGCGAACGGGGCCGAGGGCGTGCACGCGGCGAAAACCCGTCGAGGCGGCCGCGCGCCGGTGACTACCGTGTCCGGGTGCACACCTACCTCGAGACCGAGCGGCTGGTTCTGCGCCGCTTCACCGAGCAGGACGCGGACCTGCTGTTCGCCCTGCACAACGACCCCGACGTCATGCGCTACCTCAACGGCGGCAAGCCCGTCCCCCGGGAGCAGATCGTCGAGGAGACGCTGCCGCGTTTCATCCGCTCCGGCTTCTTCGCGGCCTTCGGCAAGCCTGCCGGAGACTTCCTCGGCTGGTTCCTGCTGCGCCCGCCCGAGGGCGGGCCGGCCGACGAGCCCGAGCTGGGCTACCGGCTGCACAAGGCCGCGTGGGGGCGGGGGTACGCGACGGAGGGCTCGCTCGCGCTGATCGACAAGGCGTTCGGGGAGCTGGGGGCGCGGCGGGTGTTCGCGCAGACGATGGCGGTGAACCTGGGGTCGCGGCGGGTGATGGAGAAGTGCGGGCTGCGGTACGTGCGGACGTTCTTCGAGGACTGGGCGGATCCGATCGACGGGGCGGAGGAGGGCGAGGTGGAGTACGAGGTGCGGCGTGAGGACTGGCTGGCGCGCCGTCGCGCCTCCACCTCGACCTCGACCTCGACCTCGACCTCGGCCTCCTCCTGACTCCGTCGCCGGCGGGCCCGCTCCCTGCCGTGCGTGGACACGGACCGGGCGGGTCGGCGATCCGTTACGTGGCCGGGGTGGCGGCCACGACGGCGTAGCGTTCGTCGTCGATCTCCTTGCCCCACAGCACCGGCTCCGTGAGCCGGTCGACCCGCAGGTCGGCGAACCGCACCGGAAGCCGCCGCAGCGCCGCAACCAGCTCCTCCGCCGTTATCCCGCCGTCCCACGGCATGTCGTCGCGCCGTGGCACGCTGCTCCAGCGGCCCTCCACCAGGACGAGCCGGCCGCCCGGGCGCAGGAGGGCGGCCCAGCGGGCCAGCGCCCGCTCCGGGTCGGGCAGGGCCCACACGACGTGCCGGGTCAGGACGACGTCGAAGCGCCGCTCCCCCACCGGCGGTCGGGAGGCGTCGCCGACCGTCACGGTGGCGTCCGTGCCCGCGAGTTTCTCGCGCGCCCGCTCCACCATGCGCGGCGCGAGGTCGACGCCCGTCACGCGGTGCCCGGCCTCGGCGAGCAGCAGCGACAGCGACCCGGTGCCGCACCCCAGGTCGAGCGCGTCGGGCCGGCGCCCGGCGGCGGGTGGCAGCCAGGTGGCGAGGCGGGCGGCCCAGGCGGCCCGCACGGCGGGGTCGCGCAGGCCGTGGTCGGCCTCCTCGTCGAAGGTGTCGGCGGCGGCGTCCCAGTGGGCGGCGAGGTTCGGCATGGACGTCATGCTGTCAGCGGCCACCGACAATTCGCGGACGGAGGGAAGGAGGCAGCACCTGGTGTACTGGTCAGACCAGTCGCTAGGGTGCCTTCATGGACTACGAGGCGCTGTTCCGCCTGGACGGGCGGCATGCCGTGGTGATCGGGGCCGGGAGCGGCATCGGCAGGGAGGCGGCGCTGGCGCTGGCCGCGCAGGGCGCGTCCGTGGTGTGCGCCGACCGCGACCTGCCCGCCGCCGAGCGGACCGCGGCCGCGTGCGGCGGCACGGCGCGGCTGCTGGACGTGCTCGACACCGACGCGGTGCGCGCCGCCGCGGCGGAGGAGCCGGCCGACGTGCTGGTGTTCACGGCCGCGACGAACGTGCGCAAGCGGCTGCTCGACTACACCGGCGAGGAGTTCGACCGGGTGGTGGGCCTCAACCTGCGGGCGTCGTTCGACGTGGTGCGGGCCTTCGGAGCGGGCATGGTGGAGCGGCGGCGCGGCTCCATCGTCGGGTTCGCCTCCATCCGGGCGTCGGTGACCGAGCCGGGGCAGAGCGCGTACGCGGCCACGAAGGCGGGGCTGGTGCAGCTCCTGCGGACGGCCGCCGCCGAGTTCGGCCCGTACGGCGTGCGCGTCAACGCCGTCGCCCCCGGCGTCGTCGAGACGCCGCTGACCCGCCAGATCAAGGAGAACCCGGGCTGGTACGCCGCCTACGCCGCCAAGTCCGCGCTCGGCCGGTGGGCGTCGGCGGAGGAGATGGCGGGCGCCGTGGTCTACCTGGCCGGCGACGCCGCGAGCTTCGTCACGGGCTCGGTGTTGTACGTGGACGGCGGCTGGACCGCCGTGGACGGCCGTTTCGACCCACCGAATTGAGTCGAATATCCCTGCCGTAACGGGGCAGCGGGCACAGGTCCCACGAAAGGAAGGATCTGTTCATGAGTACAGCACGGAAGTTAGCGCCCGCGGGTATCGCGGCCGTGCTGGCGTTGACCATCGCCCCGGCCGCGCAGGCCCAGACCACCGCCACCCCGATCCCCGCCGGCTCCGCGAGCTCCGTCGCGGCGGCGGGCCGGCACGCCTCCGCCCAGGACAAGTGGTTCCTGCGGCAGGCGCACCAGGGCAACCTGGCCGAGATCGCGGCCGGCAAGGCCGCGCTCCGCGAGTCGCGCGACAAGGGCGTGCGCGCGATCGCCTGGCGGCTCGTCCAGGACCACGGCAAGCTGGACGCCCGGCTGCGCGAGGTCGCGCGCCGGCTGCACGTCAGCCTGCCGGACCGGCCGAGCGCCGCGCAGCGCGCCGACCTGTGGCACGTGCAGAAGCGCGACGGGCGCCGCTTCGACCGCGCCTGGCTGCGGCTGCAGGAGGACGCGCACGTCCAGACGCTGCAGCTCATCAGGCGTGAGCTGCGCGACGGTCACTCCAGGTGGGTGAAGGACCTGGCGGACGACGCCGCCCCCGTGGTCCGGCACCACCTGCGGGCGATCCGCGCCGAACGCTAGCCGAGAGGCAGCCGATCCGCGGCCCGGGCCGCGGTGACGGCGCACTTCCCGGCGGCCGCGGCCCTGTCGACGGGGTCGTGGCCGCCCCCATGCGAACGGACGCCGTCAGGGGCGGATGACGGCCATCCGGGTGACGGTCAGCTCCTCGATGGCGAAGCGCGGCCCCTCCCGTCCGATGCCGGAGTCCTTGACGCCGCCGTACGGCATGTTGTCCGCCCGGAACCCCGGCACGTCGTTCACCACCACGCCCCCGGCCTCGATCCGCTCGATCGCCGCGAACGCCGTGGCCAGCGAGCGGGTGAAGACCGCCGCGTGCAGGCCGTACCGGGAGCGGTTGACGGCGGCGAAGCCGGCCTCCAGGTCGGGCACCTGGCGCACGCACACCACCGGCCCGAAGATCTCCTCGTCCCACGCGGCGGCCCCGTCCGGGACGTCCGCGAGCACGGTCGGCGCGATGGCCCGCCCGTCGCGGTGCCCGCCGGTGACGACGCGCGCGCCGGAGCCGGCGATCCAGTCCAGGACGCGTTCCGTCGCCGCCTCTCCGATGAGCGGCGCCACCCGCGTGCCGGGCAGCCGCGGGTCGCCGACGGCGACGTCCTTGACCCGCTCGGCCAGCAGGGCCGTGAACTCCCCCGCCACCGGCTCCTCCACCAGCACCCGCTGCACCGAGATGCACGCCTGCCCGGAGGCGTAGTAGCCGCCCCGGACGACCGCGTCGGCGGCGGCCTCCAGGTCGGCGTCCGCGGCGACGAGCAGCGCCGCGTTCGAGCCCAGCTCCAGCAGGACCTTCGTGGGCGCGGCCGCGCGGGCGATGGCGTGCCCGGCCGCGGCCGAGCCGGTGAACGACACCGCGCCGATCCGCCGGTCCTCGACCAGCCGCCGGCCGACCTCGACGTCCCCGGTGACGAGCTGCACGGCCGCGGCCGGCAGCGCGCCGGTGGAGCGCAGCAGGTGCACCAGCCAGAGCGTGGCCAGCGGGGTGGCCGGCGCGGGCTTGACGATCACCGGGCAGCCGGCCGCGACCGCGGGCGCGATCTTGTGGGCGGCCAGCAGCAGCGGATAGTTGAAGCCGGTGATGCCGACGACCACGCCGACCGGCCGGCGCGTCCAGAACCCGATCAGCCCCTCACCGGAGGGCAGCAGGTCGAGCGGGACGGTCTCGCCGTGCAGGCGGGCCACCTCCTCGGCGGCCGTGGTCAGGGTGACCAGCGTGCGCGCGACCTCCACCCTGCAGTCGGCCAGCGGCTTGCCGGTCTCCAGGACGAGCAGCCGCTCGAACTCCTCGCGGCGTTCCTCGACGGCGGCGCATGCCCCGACGAGGGCGGCGCGGCGGGCGTGGGACGGGAGCGCGGCCATGGCGGGGGCCACGGCCAGGGCCGCGTCCAGGGCGCGGGCGGCGTGCCCGGGCGTGCCGAGCGGGGCCGTGGCGACCAGGCTGCCGTCGTACGGGAACGTGACGCCGGCGGTGCCCTCGGTGGTGGTCCAGCCGTCACCGACGGGCAGGCCGGCCGGCCAGGCGGGGTCGAAGGTCATGAGATTCCCCCTGTCGTGGCGCTCGGGAACACGTCGAGGTAGGCGGGCGCGTCCTCGCGGCCGGTCGCGGCGAGGACGGCGTGGGCCACGGCGCGGGCGAAGGCGTCCGCGGCGGCGGCCAGGATCTCCTGGAACTCGCCCCGCCCGGGCGCGGGCCCGGCGCAGGTGGCCAGGGCGAAGATCGTGTCGCCGTCGGTCATGGTGTGGGCGGGGCGGATGGCCCGGGCCAGGCCGTCGTGAGCGACGGCGGCCAGCTTGCCGCACTGGGCCTTGGTCAGCGTGCGGTCGGTGGCGACGACGCCGATCGTGGTGTTGAAGGCGGGCCTGGCGGGCGGGCGCCAGGCTTCGGCCTCCGCGCGGGACGGGGGGCGGAGGTGGGCGAACTCGCCGGGCAGGCCGTAGCGGGCGCCGGCGAGGGTCGCGTCGTGCGGGTCGAGGACGGAGCCCGCCGGGTTGGCCACGGCCAGGGCCGCCACGGTGGCGCCGCCGGGGAGAACGGCGCCGGGGAGGACGACGCTGGCGGTGCCCACGCCGCCGGCCAGGCCGCCCGCGACCGCGCCGGTGCCCGCGCCGATGGAACCGCTGGCGTGCGGGGGTGCGGTGGCGAAGGGCGGGCGGCCGGGGTGCGGAGGTGCGGCGGCTCTCCCGCCGACGTGGGTCTCCGTCCCTCGGGAGAGCTGGGGGGAGGGTGGGGCAGGGGCGCCGAAGGCGTGGGCGGCGGCGCCGAAGGTGGCGTCCGGGGTGGCGCGGAAGGCGCCGCCCCGGCCCAGGTCGAAGATGACCGCCGCCGGCACGATCGGCACCACCCCGCCCTCGACGGGGAACCCCACCCCCGCCTCCGCCAGCCGGTCCATCACCCCGCAGGCCGCGCTCAGCCCGTACGCGCTCCCGCCCGACAGCACCACGGCGTGCACCCGCTCGACCAGGTTGCGCGGGTCGAGCAGCTCGGTCTCGCGGGTGCCGGGCGCGGCCCCGCGCACGTCCACCCCGGCGACGGCGCCGCCGGGCGGGGCGAGGACGACGGTGGTGCCGGTGCGCCAGCCGCCGCCGACCCGGTGGGCGTGCCCGACCCGCAGCCCGGCCACGTCCGCCAGCGAGTTCGTGGCGCCGGGACGCATCAGAAGTCGCCGTTCAGGAAGCGCCGCGCCGCCTCGGCGAAGACCCGGGTGCAGCGGACGATGTCCTCGACCTCGACGTACTCGTCCGCCTGGTGGGCGATCCACTTGCCGCCCGGCCCGTACACGACGGACGGGACGCCGCCCCAGTGCGTGAGCACGGTGCCGTCGGTGGTGCCGGGCACCCCGCCGTACACCGGTTCCTCCCCGGTGACCGTCCGGTGCGCGGCGGCCAGCGCGGCCACCACCGGGTCGGAGACGGGCACGTCCACGGGCGGCCGGTCCACCAGCACCGTGACCTCGGCGGCGATCCCGTCGCGGGCGGCGAGCGCCGCGACCCGGTCGGCGACGTCCTTGTGCTCGACGCCGGGCACGGTGCGCACGTCCACGTACACGGAGGCGGTGGCCGGGATGACGTTGACCTGCTCGCGCGAGCCGGCCCGCAGCACGGTCGGGGTGACGTACACCTCGCCCAGGTGCTCGTGGGCGGGGTGCCGGCGTTGCAGCTCGTCCTGCAGCTCGGCGAGGCCGACGAGCAGCGGGCCGACGGCGGCGATGGGGTTGCGGCCGTGCTGCGGCATCGCGCCGTGCGCCATCTTGCCGGTCAGGTCGACGCGCAGCCGCAGCGCGCCTTTGGCGACGGCGCAGATCTCGCCCGCCTCCGGCTCGGCGACGATCGCGCCGTCCACGCCGGCGGCGAGCCCTTCGGCGACGAAGTGGTGGGCGCCGATCATGAGCCCTTCCTCGTCGGCCAGCGCGCACACCTTGATCCGGCCGGGGAACGGGCCGGCGAGCTGGAGGGCGCGGGTGGCGTACAGGGTGGCGGCCAGGCCGGACTTCATGTCGGCGCTGCCCCTCCCCCACAGCCGGCCGTCGCGGATCTCGCCGCCGAACGGGTCCACGGTCCACTCCGCCAGGTCGCCCTCGGTGACGACGTCGGTGTGGCCCTCGAACATCAGCGTCGGCCCGTCGCCGCCACCGCCCTCGACCACGGCCACGACGTTGGGCCGGTCCGGCTCCACCTCGTACCAGGCGGGCTCCCAGCCCCACTCGCGCATCCTGGCGGCCACCAGCTCGGCGGCGGCGCGCTCGCGCCGCCCCGGGTCGTTGGTGCTGGGGACGCGCACCAGCGCGCGGGTGAACTCCACCACTCCGCCGGCGTCGACGTCGATCACCGGCCTGTCGCTCACTGCCCTGTCGCTCACTGCCATCCCTCCAGCGTCGGTACGGCCTCCAGCAGCGCCCGCGTGTAGGGGTGCGCGGGCGCGGCCCACACCTCGTCCACCGGGCCGGTCTCGACGATCTCGCCGCGGTTCATGACCGCGACCGTCTCGCACACGTGCCGCACCACGGACAGGTCGTGCGAGACGAACACGAGCGTCAGCCCGAGCTCGTCGGCGAGGTCGGCCAGCAGGTTGAGTATCTGCCCCCGCACGGAGACGTCCAGGGCGCTGACGGGCTCGTCGGCGACCAGCACCTTCGGGCGGGGGGCGAGGGCGCGGGCGATGGCGATGCGCTGCCGCTGCCCGCCGGAGAACTGGTGCGGGTAGCGTCCCGCGGCGTCGGCGGGCAGGCCGACCGCGTCCAGCAGCTCGGCGACCCGGCCGCCGACCGGCAGGCCGAGGGCGGTGAGCGGCTCGGCGACGAGGTCGCGCACCCGCATGCGCGGGTCGAGGGAGCTCATCGGGTCCTGGAAGACGATCTGCAGGTTCTCGCGCAGGAAACGCAGGCTCCGCTCGGGACGGCCGGTGATCGGGCGCCCGTCGAAGGTGATGGTGCCGGCGGTGGGCTGGTCGAGGGCGCACAGCAGGCGCAGCAGCGTGGACTTGCCGGAGCCGGACTCGCCGACGATGCCGTACCGCTCGCCCCTGTGGACGGTGAGCGACACCTCGCGCAGCGCGTGGACGGCGGCGGCGGGCCGCAGCAGCGAGGTGCGGGGGCGGCGGTAGACGCGGCTGAGGCCGCGCACCTCAATGAGCGGGGTGCCGGCAGGCGTGGGCATGGCCGTCTCCTGTTCCGTCTCCCACCAGCGCCGGGAGGGTGGCGCACTGCTCGTCGGCGTGCGGGCAGCGGTTCCTGAACACGCAGCCGTCGGGGAAGCGGCCGGCGGCGGGGACGCTGCCGCTGATCGTGGGGAGCCTGGTGCCGCGCGGGGTGAGCCGGGAGGCGGCCAGCAGGCCCTCGGTGTAGCGGTGGCGGGGCCGGGCGAACACCTCGCGGATGGGGCCGGACTCGACGACGCGCCCGCCGTACATGACGAGGACCCGCTCGCACACGGCCGCGACCACGGCGAGGTCGTGGGTGATGAACAGCAGCGCGGGCGCGACCTCGGCGATCAGGTCGAGCATCTGCTTCTGCACGGTGACGTCGAGCGCGGTGGTGGGCTCGTCGCAGATGAGCAGGCCGGGCTCGTTGGCCAGGGCGATGGCGAGCATGACGCGCTGCCGCTGCCCGCCGGAGAGCTGGTGGGGGTAGGCGCGGGCCACGTGCTCCGGCTCGGGCAGCCGCACCCGGTCCAGCAGCTCGACGGCGCGGGCGCGGGCCTCGCGGCGGCCCCGTCCGTGCAGGGTCATGACCTCGGCGACCTGGGCGCCGACCCGCATGAGCGGGTTGAGCGCGGTCATCGGCTCCTGGAAGACCATGGACAGCTCACGGCCGCGCAGCCGCTTGAGCCGTCCTTCGGGTACGCCGACCAGCTCGTGCCCGCCGAAGGTGGCCTTCCCGGTGGCGGTGACGCCCTCGGGCAGCAGCCCCATGAGCGACAGCGCGGTCAGCGACTTGCCGGACCCGGACTCGCCGATGAGCCCGACCCGTTCGCCCGGCCCGATCGCGAACGACACCTCGCGCACCAGCTCGACGGCGTCCGCCCGCACGCTGAGGCCCTCAACCTTCAGCACGGATCCTCCTCAGCTTGGGGTCGAGGAAGTCGCGCAGCCCGTCGCCGAGCAGGTTGAAGCCGAGCACGGCGAGCGCGATGGCGAGGCCGGGCCACAGCGCCAGGCGCGGGGTGGAGAACAGCAGCTCCTGCGACTCCTGCAGCATCCGCCCCCACGACGGGGTGGGCGGGCGGGTGCCGAAGCCGAGGAACGACAGCGCCGCCTCGGCCAGGATGGCGATGGCGAACGACACCGACGCCTGGACGATGAGCACCGAGCCGATGTTGGGCAGCACGTGCCGCAGCGCGATGGCGGGCCCGCGGCGGCCGGCGGCGCGCGCGGCCAGGACGTAGTCGGTGACCATGACCTGGAGCGTGGCGGCGCGGGCCACCCGGGCGAAGGCGGGCACGGTGGCCACCCCGATGGCGATCATCGCGGTCAGCGTGCCGGCTCCGTAGACCGCGCCGAGCATGACGGCCAGCAGCAGGGCGGGGAAGGCGAAGACGAGGTCGTTGGCCCGCATCACCAGCTCGGCCAGCCAGCCGCGCGGCGTCATCCCGGCCAGCACGCCGAGCGGGGTGCCGAGCAGGGCGGCGATGCCGACGGCGACGATGCCGACGTAGAGGGTGGTGCGGGCGCCGACCATGAGCTGGCTGAGGGTGTCGCGGCCGAACTTGTCGGCGCCGAGCAGGTAGCCGCCGCCGGGTTCGCGCAGCTTGGCCGCCGCGTCGACGAGGGTGGGGTCGTGCGGCGTCCACACGAACGACACCAGCGCCGCCAGCACGACGAGCGCGACGAGCGCGCCGCCGGCGACGAGCCCGGCGTTGAGCCGCCCCCTCATCGCAGACTCCGCATTCTCGGGTCGAGCACGTGGTAGGCGACGTCCACCACGAAGTTGATCAGCAGGACGGCCACGACCAGCACCATCACCACGCCCTGCACGAGCAGCAGGTCGCGCCCGGCGACGCCGTTGAGCAGCAGGTCGCCGAGGCCGGGGATGACGAAGACGCGCTCGACCACGACCGCGCCGATCAGCAGCGTGGCCAGTTGCAGGCCGAGCACGGTGACGACGGGGACGGCGGCGTTGCGCAGGCCGTGCCGCCACAGGGCGCCGGTGCGGCCGCGGCCCTTGGCGCGGGCGGTGCGCAGGTAGTCCTCGCGCATGACGTCGAGGACGGCGCTGCGCACGTACCGGGTCAGGACGGCGCCCTGCACCAGGCCGAGCGACGCCCACGGCAGCAGCAGGCCCCGCAGCCACTGCGCCGGGTCCTCGGCGAGGGGCACGTACCCGCCGGAGGGCAGCACCTGGGCCCGCACGGCGAAGACGAACACCAGCAGGATGCCGGCCAGGAACGCGGGGACGGCGATGCCGGCCTGGCTCGCCGCGCTGATGGCCGCGCCGAGCGGGTTGCGGTGGTGGACGGCGGCGAACGTGCCGAGCGGCACCGCGATGACCAGCGCCACGACCATGCCGCCGAGCACGAGCACGGCGGTGACGCCGAGCCGGTCGGAGATCTGCGGGCCGATGGGGGCGCTGGTGACGTAGGAGGTGCCGAAGTCGCCCTGGGCGAGCCCGCCGAACCAGTCGAGGAACTGCGCGACCGGCGGCCGGTCGGTGCCGAACTGCGCGCGGAGCTGCGCGACGGCCTCGGGGGTGGCGTTGACGCCGAGCGCGATCTCGGCCGGGTCGCCGGGCAGCAGCGCCATGAACGCGAACACCACGACCCCGGCCACGGCGGTGCTCGCCACCAGCACCGCCAGGCGTTTGACCAGGTAGAGCGTCATGCGGGGGTCACTGCTTGGCGAGCGCGGTGAAGTCGAAGGACTCGGCGATGGCGTTCTGCGGCAGCCCGGTGACGCCCTTCCTGGCCACGATCAGGTTGGGGAACAGGAACAGCCAGTCGGCGGCGGCGTCGTCGGACAGCAGCTTGGCGGCCTGCTTGAGGTCGTCGGTCTGCTGCTGCTCGGTGCCCTCGTCGGCGGCGGTGAGGAGCTTGCCGAACTCGGGGTTGTCGTAGTGGAAGTAGTACGACTTGTCGGCGAAGATGCCCATGTCGCGGGGTTCGACGTGGTTGATGATGGACAGGTCGTAGTCGCCCTTGCTGAACACCTGGTCGAGCCAGCGGGCGGGGAACTCCAGCGGCTCGATGTCGGCGGTGATGCCGACCTGGGCGAGCTGCGACTTGACGACCTGGGCGCTCGCCACCGCGTACGGCAGGTTGGGGATGCGCATCTTGACGGTGTAGGTCTTGCCGCCGAGCAGTTCCTTGGCCTTGGCCGGGTCGTAGGGGTAGTCGCCGGTGCGGTCCTCGTACCAGGGGTCGGTGGGCGGCACCATCGAGCCGATGAGCTGGCCGCGCCCGGCCCAGGCGGTGTCGAGCAGCGCCTTGTGGTCGATGGCGTGCCGGACGGCCTGGCGGACCTTCTTGTCGCTGAACGGCGGGCGGGCGTTGTTCATCGACAGCACGACCTCGCCGTTGGTGGTGCCCTCGATGACCTGGAAGCGGCTCTGGTCGGCGAACTGCTGCAGCGACTCGGGGGCCTGGACGCTGGAGATGACGTCGATGCCGCCGGTGAGCAGCGCGTTGTTCATGGCCGTGGCGTCCTTGAAGTACTTCAGCGTGACCGACGACAGGGCCGGCTTGGTCCCCCAGTAGGAGGGGTTGGCGTCGAGCCGGAGCGAGTCGCCGCGCCGCCACGCGCCGAGCACGTACGGGCCGGTGCCGACGGGCTTGTTGGCGAGGTCGGCGACGCCGGTGCGGCTGAACATGGCGCCGAGCCTGGTGGCCATGGAGTACAGGAAGCCGTTGCTGGGGCGCTTGAGGGTGACGACGGCGGTGGAGTCGTCCTTCTTCTCGACCTTGTCGACGACGTCGAGCTGCGACTTGATCTTGAGCTTCCAGTCGCTCCTGACCCGGTCGAGGGAGAAGACCACGTCGTCGGCGGTGAAGGGGGCGCCGCTGCTGAACTTCACGTTCTCGCGCAGGGTGAAGGTGTAGGTCTTCCGGTCGGCGGAGACGTCCCACTTCTCGGCCAGCAGCGGCACGATCCGGCCGTCCTGCTGGAGCTTGACCAGGCCCTCGTAGACGTTGACGAGCAGCGCCTGCGGGATCGCGGCGCCCTCGGTGGAGGTGAAGTCGAGGTTGGCGGGCTCGGCGACCGCGCCGACCGACAGCGTCCGGGCCTTGGGGGTGCTCCCGGAGCCGCCCGGGGAGCCGCCGCCGCAGGCGGCCGTGCCCAGCAGGAGACCGCCCACGGCGATCCAGATCCCGATGCGCCTCATGTCTCGCAGCCTCCTGGCTAGTGTACTGGTCGGACCAGTAGGCTACGCACACTGCCAGTCTGCGGCGGTTCGGGTCAAGGGGGCGTCCATGGGTGGTGCGCGGTTCGAGCCGGTGCGTGCCGTGCGGGCCTACGAGCGCGTGGTGGAGCAGATCGAGGAGGCCGTGGAGAGCGGGGCGCTGTCCCCCGGCGCGCGGCTGCCGAGCGAGCGCGAGCTGATGACGCAGTTCTCCGTCAGCCGCTCCACCGTGCGCGAGGCGCTGCGGGTGCTGCAGGCGCGCGGCCTGGTCCGCTCGCGGCCCGGCGACCCGAACGGCGCGGAGGTGCTGGCCTTCTCCCCCGTCGCCTTACAGAAGTCGATGACCACGCTGGCCCGGGTGTCGGAGCTGTCGCTGGGCGAGCTGGTGCAGTTCCGCATGGTGCTGGACGCGGCGGCCGTGCTGCTCGCGGCGCGGCAGCGCACCGAGGAGCACCTGGCGGAGATGACGGCGGCGGTCGAGGCGATGCGGAGCGCCGGCGGCGACGGCTTCGGCGCCGCCGACGTGGCCTTCCACGACGCGATCGCGCGGGCCTGCGGCAACAAGCTCATCCAGGTCTGCACGGACGTGGTGCGCGCGGTCGTGGTCGGCCTCATCGAGGACCGCATCGCGCGGGCCCCCGACCGGGAGGCGCTGATGCTGCGCAGCATCGCCCACCACGAGGACGTCATCGCCGCCCTGCGCGCCGGCGACGGCCCGCTGGCGGCCCGCCTGACCCGCCAGTCCATGTACGACTACTACGCGGGTCACCTGCCCGCCGAGGAACGCGCCGCCCTCCGGGCACTTCTGGAGTGATTTGCCCCACAGGGTGTTATGTTTCCCGGGTGGCGCGCGTGGATGGGGACGGGCTGACCGAGGCGTTTCTGCGCGAGCCGCGCCGCTACACCAGTCACCAGGTCGCCGAGATGGCGGGGGTCCCGGTGTACCGCGCGCGGCGCTTCTGGCGTGCGCTCGGCTTCGCGAACGTGGCCGACGACGCGGTCGAGTTCACCGACTCCGACGTCGAGGCGCTGCGGACGATGATCGGCATGGTCAGCTCCGGCGTCTACGACGAGGAGCACGTGCTGCTCATGGCCCGCTCGCTGGGGCGGGCCACGGCGCGCCTCGCCGAGTCGCAGGCCGAGCTGGGCGTGGAGGAGCTGGACCAGGCGGGCGTGCCGCTCGCCGACCGGCCGAGAGCGTGGCGGCGGCGGGCCGAGCGGGTGGTGCCCGACCTGGCCCGGCTGCTGGTCTACGCCTGGCAGCGGCAGCTCGCCGCGGCGGCGGGCCGCATCGCCGAGCAGGACATGAGCGCGGTGCGGCTGTCGGTGGGCTTCGCCGACCTGGTGGCCTTCACCCGGCTGAGCCGGCAGATCACCGGCAGCGAGCTGGCCCGGCTGATCGACCGGTTCGAGGGCCGCTCGGCCGACATCGTCACCTCCACCGGCGGGCGGGTGGTCAAGACGCTCGGCGACTCGGTGTTGTTCGTGGCCGACAAGGCGCACGTGGCGGCCGAGATCGCGCTGCGGCTGGTGGAGACGCCGCGCGCCAAGGGCATGCCGGAGCTGCGCGTGGGGCTGGCCTCGGGGCCGGTGATCTGGCGGATGGGCGACGTGTTCGGCACGACGGTCAACCTGGCCAGCCGGCTGACCGCGCTGGCGCTGCCTGGAACGATCCTCGCCGGCCCGGAGATGGCCGAGGAGCTGGAGGGCGACCGGGCGTTCCTGCTGCGCGAGGTCAACCGGCTGTCGGTGCGGGGGCTGGGCGAGCTGGCGCCGTTCACGGTGACGCGCGGCGCCACCTAGCCGCGGCGGGCAACCCGCCGCCCGGTCCGATGCGTCACTTCCGTCGGCAGCGCGTGGACGGGAAGCTTCGGACGTGGCGGACAGGGCGATCTTCCAGGACTTCGTGGTGTCGCGGTCCGACCGGCTGCTGCGCACCGCGTACCTGCTGGCGCGCGACTGGGGCGTGGCCGAGGACCTGCTGCAGGAGGCCCTGGCCAAGGCGTGGTTCGCCTGGCCGGGCATCGACGAGCCCGAGGCGTACGTGCGCAAGGTGCTCGTGACGACGTACACGTCCTGGTGGCGGCGCAGGTGGCGCCGGGAGCTGCCGAGCGACGACCTGCCGGACCGGGGCGCGCACGACCCGCCGGGCGCCGGCGACGAGCTGTGGCGGGCGGTGGGCCGGCTGCCCGCCCGGCAGCGCGCGGTCATCGTGCTGCGCTTCTACGAGGACCTGCCGGTGGCCGAGGTCGCCGAGGTGCTCGGCTGCCACGAGGGGACGGTCAAGAGCCAGACCGCCAAGGCCCTCGCCAGGCTGCGGACGGACGAGACGATCACGAAGGAGCTGCACCCATGACCGTGCACGACCTGCGCGAGGTCCTGCGGGAGCGGGCCGGGGCGCCCTCGCCGGGCAACCCGCTGCGCCACGACCAGGTCCGCGCCCGCATCAGCCGCGCCAGGCGACGCAGGAGGGCGGCGGCGACGGTGACCGCGGGCGCGGCGGCGGCCGTGCTGGCCATGGCGCTGCTGCCCGGTGCCGAGCGGGGGCCGGAGGAGACGACGACCGCGACGGCCGGGGAGCGGCTGCCGGGGTCGTACACGTCGGGGGACGGCGCCGTCTACCGCCGGCTGGCCGCGGCGGCGCTGCGGCCGGGAGGCCCGGCGACGGCGTCGGTCACGGTGCCGGCCACCGGCGGGCCGCTGGACGTGGCCGGGGTGTGCGAGGGGTCTCTCACGACCGCCCCGCCGCGCGTCCTGATGAACGGCAGGCCGGTGACCCAGGCAGCGCCGCTGCTGTGCGGCACCGGCGTCAGGACCGTCCCCCTGACCGTGCCGGCCGGCGTCACCGAGGTCACCGTCACCTTCGACCAGAGCGCGCGGCCGCTGGACTGCCGGTCCGCCGGCGGCGGCTGCGCGCCCGGCCGCGGCCCGGCCGGCGCCTGGGACCTGGCCGTCTACACCTGGACGCCGCCCGCCCGGCCGGTCGATCCCGGCCCGGTGGGGCACCTCCCGCGCCGGGTCGGCGGCCTGCGGCTGGCCGGCTCCGCCACCGGGACCCTCGCCGGCCCGGCGGCCGCCGGCGCCTTCACCGTCCGGGTGCGCAGCCGCGACGGGCACGTCCGGCTCCAGCAGCTCTGCGCGGGCGAGCTGAGCGGGCGGCTGTGGTTCAGCTACCTGGTCGACGGCGCGAGCTCCGTCACCACGAGCTGCCCCGTCCTGGCCGGCGGCGGCGAGCCGGCCGTGAACGACCTGATGGAGGTGCCGGTGCCGGCGGGCCGGCAGGTGACGATCACCGGCCGGGTGGGCGCGTGGGGGCCGCTCACCAACCGCCCGGTCCGCTGGAGCGCCGGCGTCTACGCGGAGGACTGACCGGGGGCCGGCCTTTCGGGCTAGGATCACCGAACATCATTCTGCGCAGTGAGGGGTGCCCCCTTGACCACTCGTCAGCACGCCATCGGTGACCTGCTGCGGCGCTCGGCCGCCCGCTACCCCGGCAAGACCGCCCTCGTCCACGGCGAGGTGCGGCAGAGCTACGCCGAGCTCGACCGCACGGTGAACCGGGTCGCCAACGCGCTGGCCGCGCGGGGCGTCGGCAAGAGCGACCGGTTCGCCGTGCTCAGCCACAACAACGACGCGTTCGTGGTGGCGTTCTTCGCGCTGGCCCGGCTGGGGGCCGTCTCGGTGCCGATCAACTTCATGCTGCGCTCCGACGAGGTCGGCTTCATCCTGGAGCACTCCGGCGCGACGGGCATGCTCGTGGAGGAGGCGCTCGCCCCGGTGGCCGCGGCGGCGGCGAGCGAGCGGGTCAGGGTGCGCGGGGTGATCGGCGCGTACGAGGGGTGGGAGCCGTTCGCGGAGTGGGCCACGCACGGCGACGACGCCGAGCCGCGGGCCGAGATCGCCGACGACGACCCGATCCAGCTCATGTACACCAGCGGCACCGAGTCGCGGCCCAAGGGCGCCACGTTGTCCAGCCGCAGCCTCATCGCCCAGTACGTGACGTGCGTGATCGACGGGCAGATGACGCACGACGACGTCGAGGTGCACGCGCTGCCGCTCTACCACTGCGCCCAGCTCCACTGCTTCCTGACGCCGGGGATCTACCTGGGCGCGACGAACGTCGTGCTGCCCGGCGCCGACCCGGGCGCGATCCTGGCCGCCGTCGAGGCCGAGCGGGCCACCAAGCTGTTCTGCCCGCCGACCGTCTGGATCGGCCTGCTGCGCCACCCCGACTTCGACCAGCGCGACCTGTCGTCGCTGCGCAAGGGCTACTACGGCGCCTCGATCATGCCGGTGGAGGTGCTGAAGGAGATCGCGGCGCGGCTGCCCGGCGTGCGGCTGTTCAACTTCTACGGCCAGACCGAGATGGCGCCGGTCGCCACGATCCTCGGCCCGGAGGAGCAGCTCACCCGGCTCGGCTCGGCGGGCCGGCCCGCGCTCAACGTCGAGACCAGGATCGTGGACGAGGAGGACCGGCCGGTGCCGCCCGGCGTGGTGGGCGAGATCGTGCACCGCAGCCCGCACGCCATGCTCGGCTACTGGAACGACCCGGACCGGACCGCCGAGGCGTTCCGCGGCGGCTGGTTCCACAGCGGCGACCTCGGCGTCATGGACGAGGACGGCTACCTGTCGGTGGTGGACCGCAAGAAGGACATGATCAAGACCGGCGGCGAGAACGTGGCCAGCCGCGAGGTGGAGGAGGCCGTCTACCAGCATCCGGCGGTGGCGGAGGCGGCCGTGTTCGGGGTGCCGGACGAGCGGTGGATCGAGGCGGTGACGGCCGCCGTGGTGCTGCGGGAGGGGGCCGTGATGACCGAGGACCAGCTCATCGCGTTCCTGCGGGAGCGGCTGGCGCCGTTCAAGACGCCGAAGCGGGTGGCGTTCGTGAGCGCGCTGCCCAAGAACGCCTCGGGCAAGGTGCTGAAGCGGGAGCTGCGCGACTCCTTCTGAGCGCCCGGCCCCTCGGGGCGCCCGGCCCTGGTTGATCAGTGGCCGCGGGCGGGCATGCACTCCGGCAGACGGACGCACCTCCAGCCACGGGACCCCCCTCACGTCCCGCCCCCAGAGAGGCCGATGACCGTGAAGCCGGATCTGCCCGAGATGATGCATCGCGCGTTCTTTCGTACGGTGTCCCTGCTGTCGCCGGGAGGGCAGGGCAGGCTCCTGCGCCGCTACTTCGACTGGCGGCACCGGGTGCCCGACCCCTGGCGGCTCGCCACCGACGGCTACGAGCAGCACAAGTACCTGTCCACGCTGCGGCACCTGCCGCCGCGGCCGTACCGGCGGATCATCGAGGTGGGGTGCGCGGAGGGCGTGTTCACCAGCACGCTGGCGGCGGCCTACCCGGAGGCGGAGATCGTCGGGGTGGACGTGTCCGGGCGGGCGCTGGAGCGGGCGCGCGAGCGGGTGCCGGACGCCGGCCGGGTGCGCTTCGTCCAGGCCGACCTGCTCACGCACCGCCCCGCGCAGCGCTTCGACCTGGTGTTCTGCTCCGAGACGTTGTACTACCTGGGGCGCGGCGACCGGCTGCGGGCCGCCTCGGCGCGGCTGCGGGAGCTGCTCGAACCCGGCGGCGTGCTGGTGGCGGTGCACCCGTGGCCGGAGGCGGCCCGGCTGCACCGGCACCTCGACACGTCGCTGCCGCGGCTCGGCCAGGAGGTGTACACGGCGACGTGGCGGCCGTTCGCGGTCGCCGTCTACGGCGCCGGCCCGGCCTGACGGCCCCATGCCCGTTGCCGGCCCGGCCTGACGGCCCCATGCCCGGCGCCGCGGTCTACGGCGCCGGCTTGCCCAGCAGGTCGGCGGCGAGCCCGCGGACCACCCCGCGCCGGATCTTGCCGGTGGCGGTCTTCGGCAGCTCCGCCACGACCAGCACCTCGCGGGGGCGCTTGAAGGCGGCCAGGCCGTCGCGGCAGAAGGCGACCAGCTCGGCGGCGTCCACGACGCGGCCGGGCGCGGGCACGACGCAGGCGACGGGACGTTCGAGGCCGTCGGCGTCGAGGTTGGCGACGACCGCGCACTCGCCGACCGACGGATGCTCCAGGAGCCGCGCCTCGACCTCCATCGGCGAGACCCAGATGCCGCCCGCCTTGATCAGGTCGTTGGAGCGGCCGAGGCAGCGGTAGAAGCCGTCGGGCTCGCGGACGTAGGTGTCGCCGGTGCGCAGCCACTCGCCCTGGAAGACCTGGCGGGTGGCGGCGGCGCGGCACCAGTAGCCGGTGGCGATGGACTCGCCGCGCACGTACAGGTGGCCGGGCTCGCCGTCGGCGGCGGGCGCGCCCTGCTCGTCGAGGAGGCGGGCCTCGTACCCGGGGACGACCGTGCCGGAGGTGCCGGGGCGGGCCTGGCCGGGGCGGTTGCTGATGAAGATGTGCAGGGCCTCGGTGGAGCCGAGGCCGTCGAGGACGTCCACGCCGAAGCGGGCGGTGAAGCGGCGGTGGATGCCGGCGGGCAGCGCCTCCCCGGCCGAGACGCCGAGGCGTACCGAGGCGAAGGCATCGGACGGGGCATCGGACGGGGCGCCGGCGGCCAGCAGCGCCGCGTAGAAGGCGGGACCGGCGAAGAACAGCGTCGGCCGGTGCTCGGCCACCCGGGCGAGCACCCCGGCGGGGGTGGGCGGGGCCGGGTCGAGGACGGCGGTCGCGCCGGCGGCCAGCGGGAAGATCATCGAGTTGCCGAGGCCGTAGGCGAAGAACAGCCGGGCGACGGACAGGCAGCGGTCGCCGGGCCGGACGCCGAGCACCTGGCGGCCGTAGGTCTCGTGGACGTCCTGGATCGCGCCGTGGCGGTGCATCGCGGCCTTGGGCGCGCCGGTGGTGCCGGAGGTGTAGAGCCACAGCGCGGGCGAGTCGCGCCAGCTGTCGTACGGCGGCGCGGGCGTGGCCGCGAGCAGGTCGTCCCAGGCCACGGCCCCGTCGGCGGGCGGGCCGGTGAGCACGAGCGTGGTGACCTCGGGGGCGCCGGCCACGGCCGCGCGGACGGCGGGCGCGAACTCGGGCGTGGCGGCCACGACCCGGCCCCGCGAGTCGCGGAACAACGCGGCCAGCTCGGCGGCGTGGTACATGGTGCTGACCGGCACGGCGACCGCGCCCGCGCGCATGACCGCGAGGATCGTGACCACCGTCTCGGGACGGTCGGACATCACGATCAGCACCCGCTCCTCCGGCCGGACGCCGAGCTCGCGCAGCCCGCCGGCCAGGGCGGCGACCTCGGCGGCGAGCCGGGCGTAGGTGAGCGTGCCCGCCGGGCCCGTCAGCGCGACGCGGTCGCCGAGCCCGGCCTCCACCTGACGGTCCACGAGATGCGCGGCGGCATTGAACGACTCGGACGCCATGGCGCATCCTCCGCACAGGCGCCGAGCCCCGTCAACCGCCTGGAGCACGAAGGCGGACGGCGGGTCAGGGCGCGGGACGGCGGGTCAGGGCGCGGGACGGCGGGTCAGGGCGCGGGACGGCGGGTCAGGGCGCGGGACGGCGGGTCAGGGCGCGGGACGGCGGTCGAGGGCGCGGGACGGCGGGTCAGGGCGCGGGGCGGCGGTCGAGGGCCTGGGCCCATTTGACGGCGACCGCGGCGACCTGCACCAGCTCGGCCCGCAGCCGCGCGGGATCAGTCTCGGCGAACGCCTCCAGCACCTCTTCGGCCAGGATGTGCCGCCAGGTCAGGCCGCCCTCGCGGGCCGCCGCGTCGGTCTCGTCGCGCGCCGAGTCGCGGCGGACCGCCACGCCGTCGCCGCCCGTGCCGTCGGGCAGCTCCTGCATGCCGAACCGCGCGTCCTGCGCGGCCCGCTCGGCCGCCACGTCGGCGAGCACCACCGCCATCGAGCCCGGCACCCCGGCGTCCCCGTCATGCGTCATGGGAGCAAGTCTGGCGTGCGGGCGGGGGCGGGCGGGCGGAAACCAGGGCCGAAGTCGGCCCCGGCCGCGCACGCGTGGTCGCGGAAGGCGCGCGCGGCCGGGGTCAGCCGTTCACCGGCCACCCAGCTCACCCCGATCGTCCGGCGCAGGGGCGGCGACAGCGGGATGTCCACGACGGCGGAGCCGGGCGCGGCCGGGCCCGGGTCGGTGCGGGGCAGGACGGCCACGCCGAGGCCCGCCGCGACCAGGCCCCGCACGGTCTCCGACTCCTGCCCCTCGAAGGCGATCCGCGGCTCGAACCCCGCCGCCGCACACAGGTCGTCGGTGATCTGCCGCAGCCCGTACCCGTGCTCCAGGGTCACCAGCTCCTCCCCCTCCAGCTCCGCCGCCCGCACCCGGGCGCGTCCGGCGAGGCGGTGCCCGGGCGGCACGGACAGCACCAGCTCCTGCTCGGCGATGGGCCGGCTGTCGAGGTCGGGGTCGCCGAGCGGCATGGGGGCGACGAACACCAGGTCGATGTCGCCCTCCCGCAGGGCGCGCAGCATGTCCTGGCGCGAGCCCTGCGCCAGGCTGAAGCGCACGCCGGGGTTGCGCTCGCGGAACAGGCGGATGAGCGACGGCACGAGCGTACGGCCGAGCAGGTGCAGGAAGCCCAGCACGACGCGGCCGCTGGCCGGGTCGATCTCCTCGCGCACCTCGCGGGCGGCCACGGCGACGGCCCCGAGCGCGCGCCCGGAGGCGGCGGCCAGCGTGCGGCCCGCCCGGGTGAGCCGGATGCCGCGCCCGGACGGCAGCGCCAGCGGCGTGCCGACCAGCTCGGACAGGGCGGCGAGGCGGCGGCTGGCCGTGGGCTGCGGGATGCCGAGCAGCTCGGCGGCGCGGGTCACGTGGCCGGTCTCGCCGACGGCGGCCAGCAGGGCGAGGGCGGGCGCGAGGCGGGCGGCCAGCCGGTCGTCGGCCGCTTCCGGGGATTCATGCGTCACGGTATGAATTATCGCTGATAGCGGTATTGGACGCATTTATTAGCTTTGCTTAGCGTTGATGGGGTGGTCTTTCAAGGTCAGCAGGCTCCTGGCAGGGTCGAGTCCGGCACGACAGGCACGACAGGCACGGCGGGCACGGCGGGCGGCGGTGGCACGGGGCGGGTGAGCGTGGCCGTCGCGGCGGGCGGGCTGTCGTCGTTCGCGCTGCTGTACGCGCCCCAGCCCGTGCTGCCGCAGCTCGCCGACGCCTTCCGGCTGGACCCGGGCAGCGCGTCGCTCGCCATCGGCGTCGCCACCGGGGCGCTGGCCGTGGCGGTGCTGCCGGTGGCGGCGCTGGCCGAGCGGGTCGGGCGGCGGCGGGTGATCGTGTGGTCGGTGCTCGTGTCGGCGGTGCTGGGGCTGCTGCTGCCGCTCGCGCCGAGCTTCCCGGCGCTGCTCGTGATGCGGGGGGCGCAGGGGGTGGCGATCGCCGGGTTCGCGGGGGTGGCGGCGGCGTACCTGGCCGACGAGTTGGGGACGAGGCGGCTCGCGGCGGCGGTGGGCGCGATGATCGCCGGGAACTCGGTGGGCGGCATGCTCGGCCGGCTCGGCACCGGATTCGCCGCCGGGCCGCTCGGCTGGCACGGGGCCCTGGCCGTGGTGGCGGCCGTCTCGCTGGCGTGCGGCCTGTTCGCGGCCCTGACCCTGCCCAGGGGCGGGGCCGGTACGGTCGCGGCCGGCCGCGCCACCGCGAAGCCCGAAGCGGGCCCGGCGTCCGGCAAGCAGCCGCAGGAGCACGCGGCGTCCGAGCGGGGGCCGGAGGGAGGCCCGGCGGCCGGGAGGCGGGCGGAGAGAGGCGGGGCGTCCGGGAGACGGCCGGAAAGGGGCGGGGGCGGGACGGGGTGGTTCGGGGCGGGGGTGTGGGTGCCGTGTGCGGTGGGGGCGCTGGCCATGGGGGCGTTCGTGGCGCTCTACAACGCGGCCGGGTTCCGGCTGGCGGCCCCGCCGCTGTCCCTGGCGCCGGCCGCCGCGTCCCTCGTGTTCCTGTCCTACGCCATGGGCACGGCCTCCTCGGCGGCGGCCGGGCGGCTCGCGGGCCGGTTCGGGCGGACGGCGACCGTGGTGGGCGCGCTGCTCGTCACCGTGGCCGGGTCCGCGCTGACCCTGCATCACGCGCTGCCGGTGATCGCGGCGGGGTTCGCCGTGCTGACGGCCGGGTTCTTCGCGGCGCACGCCGTCGCCAACGCCTGGGTGACCGCGCAGGCGTCCCCCCGCTCCCGTGGCCGGGCGGCGGGCCTCTACACGCTCTGCTACTACCTGGGCAGCGGGGCGGGCGGCACGGCGGGCAGCGTGGTGTACGGCCGGGCCGGCTGGCCGTGGCTGATCGCGCTGACCACGGCCTGGCTGCTGGTGGCCGCCCTCACCGTCCTGGTCCTGGCCGCCCGCTCCAGCGGACCACGCCGGTGACGGTCGTGCCCTCGCCCGGCACGCCGTGCACCGCGACCGTGCCGCCCGCCGCGGCGAACGCCGCCCGCATGGCGCGGCCGCCCGTCCCCGCGGCCTCCTCCGGCAGGCCGGGGCCGTCGTCGCTGACGGTCATCCGCAGCCCGCCGGCGCCGGCCGTCACGGCGACGGCCACGACGGCGACGCCCCCGCGCCGCTCGGCCATCGCCAGCGACTCCCGCAGCCCGGCCAGCACGGCGCGGGCCGCCGGCGGCACGTCGCCGGGCGGCAGCGCCCACGTCTCGACCGTGATGCCGGTGCGCCGCGACCACCCCTCCAGGCAGGCCCGCAGCTTCTCCGCGAGCCCGCCGCCGCGGGCCGCCGTCTCGATCCTGGTGGTGCCGGTCATCGTGACCCCCTCGACGCCTCCCCCGCTCCCCGGCGGGACTGGGACCAGTGTGCGGAGGGGCGTGTTGAGGATGCGTTGAGCCGCCGTGCAGCCAGGAGCCGGGCCGGGGTCGCGGGCGGGGCCGAGGTCGCGGGCGGGGCCGAGGTCGCGGGCGGGGCCGGTCAGGCCGGGGTGACGAACTCGGGCTGGTCCAGCACGCGCAGCCAGCTCCCGTCGGGCTGGCGGCGCACGACCTGCGCCCGCGCCCCCGCGCCGTCCCTGGGCGGGGTCGAGGTGAGCGCGAGGTCGCCGCTGATCAGCGTGGGCAGCGGCGTCTCGGGCTCGAAGTGCGGCCGCCCGGCCAGCACCTTCTCCCACAGCGCCTGGATGGCGGCGCGCCCCACGGTCCGGCTGCCCGGCGGGTACGCCAGCACCGCGTCCTCCTCGTACAGGGCCGCGACCCCGGCGGCGTCGCCGGCGTTGGACCGCTCGACGAACAGGCGGGTGATGTCCTCGGGCCGCATGGCCTTCTCGTGGCCGGTCATGGTCCTTCCTCCCCTTGTGGTGCTCGTCCTCCAGCCTGCCGGGCCAGCTTCCAGAAGTCCAACAGATGGTTTTTCTGCGAACTAGAATCTGCGGTTATGGAACTGCGGCAGCTCGAGTACTTCGTCGCGGTCGCCGAGACGCGGAGCTTCACCCGCGCGGCCGAGCGCGTGCACATCAGCCAGTCCGGCGTCAGCGCGCAGATCCGGCAGCTCGAACGCGAGCTCGGCGCCGAGCTGTTCGACCGGTCGGCCCGCGCCGCCCGGCTCACCGCCGCGGGCCGGGCGGCGCTCGGGCCCGCCAGGGCCGCGCTCGCCGCCGCCGGCGCGGTGGGGCGGGCGGTGGAGGAGGTGACCGGGCTCGTCCGCGGCCGGCTGACGGTCGGCATGGTGGCCGGCTGCACGCTCACGCCGCTGTTCGAGGCGCTGGCCGCCTTCCACGCGGCGCACCCCGGCGTGGCGGTCGAACTGCTGGAGGACGGCTCCGACCGGCTGCTGGACCGCGTCCGCGACGGCTCGCTCGACCTGGCGCTCGCCGGCACCGCGACCGCCGCGCCCGAGGGGCTGGAGGCGATGACGGTCGTCAGCGAGCCGATCGTGGCGGCGGTCCCGCCCGGTCACCCGCTCGCGGCGCGCGGCCGGATCCGGCTGCGCGACCTGGACGGCCTCCCGGTCGCGTGCATGCCCGCCGGCACCGGGCTGCGCGCGGTGTTCGACGAGGCGTGCGCGGCGCGCGGCGCCCGCCCGGCGGTCGTGGTGCAGGCCGGCGCCGCCGACGCGCTCGCCGACCTCGCCGCGCGGGGGCTCGGGGTGGCGGTGCTCACCGCGTCGATGGCCGAGCGCCACCGCGACCGGCTGACCGCCCTGCCCATCGCCGACGCCACCGCCCCGGCGCTGCTCGCGCTGGTCTGGCGGAGCCCGGCGAGCCCCGCGGTGCGCGAGGCGCTGCGGTGCTGCCGCCGCGCCTTCGCCGTGGAGCCTAGGCCGGCGCCAGCCGGGTGACGGTGACCGTGATCTCCTGGCGGCTGCCGGCCGGGCCCTGGTGGACGCCCTTGAGCGGGGGCACGTCGGAGTGGTCCCGGCCGCGCGCCACCACGACGTGCGCCTCCGGGACGTAGGTGCGGTCGGTGGGGTCGAGCGGCAGCCACTCCCCCGCCCAGTACTCCACCCAGGCGTGGCTCTGCCCGTCCACCGGCTCGCCGACCTCGGCGCCGGGCCGCGGGTGCAGGTAGCCGGAGACGTAGCGGGCGGGCAGCCCGGCGGCCCGCAGCAGGCCCGCCGTCAGGTGCGCCAGGTCCTGGCAGGCGCCCTCGCCCAGGTCCCACGCCTCCTGCGCGGAGGCGCGCACGCCGGCCCGGCCCGGCAGGTACGCCACCCGCGCCGCCACCAGCTCGCAGATCGCCCCGGCCGTCTCGTGCGGGTCGCGGCCGCGCGCCTGGGCCCTGGCCAGCTCCTCCAGCTCGGGGCCGACGGCCGTCAACGGGGTGCGGCGGCGCAGCTCCTCCAGCGATGGGTCCGGCTCGGCCGCGGCCCGCCGGGGGCGGCGCGGCGCGCTCGTCTCGACCCGGCTGACGGCCTCGACCGTCAGCGAGGAGTGCGGCTCCATCACGTCGAACGAGGTCACCGTCGTCCCCCAGTAGTCCGGGTAGGTGAAGACCGGGACGGACGGGGTCACAGTGACCCTGCTGGAGAGCACGTTGTGCGCCGGCGTCATCCTGACCTCGTTGTAGGAGGAGCGGGCTTCGCCGTCGTACTCCACGCGGGTCACGTGGGAGACCTGTAATCGCCAGCCCATGCCATCGCCTCTCTGTGCGAAGTGCGCCTGGCCGGAATGTAGGAGAGGCATGTTTCGGCGGGACGCGCCGCGTGTTACAACCGCCGCGTCACGCGTGGGGCGGGGTGAGCGAGCGTTCCAGGGCGTCGGTCAGCCACAGGTGCGCCGAGCCGATCGTGACGGCCTCGCCGCTGACCTCGCCCACCAGCCGCCAGTAGCGGCGCATCCGGGCGTCGCGGTCGGGAGCCACACTGGCCAGCAGCCGCCGCCGGAAGGCCGGGGTGTCGCCGGCCCGGCGGACCTCGGCGTGCGCGGCCACGTACCGGTCGAGCGCGAGCCCCCCGCGGGGCGGCTCCCCCGCCAGGACGAGGGGCTCGGCCAGCGAGCACGCCTCGCCGACGCCGGTCAGCAGCGCGTCCTCGTCGAGGATGCTCCCGGCCTCGCGGCGGGCCCGCGCCTCCAGGGCGTGCGGCAGCGTCAGGTCGCCGACCAGGGCGACCAGCTCGGCGTAGGCGACGACCTGGAGCGGCGTCGGCTCGAACGGCGGCTGCGGCACGGCCATCGTGACGAACCCGGTGAACAGCTCGTCGGAGACGGGCACCACCATCGAGCGCCGCCAGAACCCGATCAGCGCGTCGCGCGCGGCCGGGCCGTTCTCGGCGGCGGCCAGCAGCTCCAGCCGGGCGGCCCGGTCGGCGGGCGCGGCCTCCTCGACGGCCCGCAGCGCGGCCCGCCGCCAGGCCAGGCCGGCCAGCCGCACGTCGAGCGCGGCCCGCTCGGCCGCGACGACCTCGCCCACCGACCGTTCGCCGTCGAGGACGTGCCGCACGGACACCAGCCCGAGCCCGAGCCCGCGCAGCCGCCTGACCAGGGCGAGCCGGTCGGCGGCGGCCGGGGCGAACCTGCGGTGGCCGCCCACGCTGCGCACGGACTCGATGAGCCCTTCGTCGCAGTAGAAGCGGATGGTGCGCACGGGCACGCCGGTGAGCCGGGCCAGCTCGCCGATGCCGAGCGTCTCGTCGCGCAAAGGCACTTGAACCTCCACCTGACTGGAGTTCCTACGGTAGCGGCGATGCCGGACGACGACCCGGAGGGACGATCATGACGGAGACGACGCTGGGCTTCGCCTCGCTCGCCGCGGCGCTGCGGGAGCGCACGGACGCGCTCGGCCGCGCGGCGGCGGGCGGCGACCCGGAGGCGCGGGTGCCGACCTGCCCGGACTGGCCGCTGCGCGTGCTGGTGGGCCACATGGGGCAGTCCGTGCGGTGGGCGGCCGAGCTGGTGCGCAAGCGGGACGTCATGCCGCCGCCCGACCCCTGGCAGGCCGAGCCCGGCCCGCCGCGGGGCTGGGCCGCGTGGCTGCGGGCGGGGGCCGAGGAGCTGGTCGCCGAGGTGGCCGAGGCCGGGCCGGACACCGAGATGCGCACGTTCTTCGGGCCGCGGCCGACCGTCGCCCTGCTGCGGCGGATGCTCAACGAGACGTGCGTGCACCACTACGACGCGGCCGCCACCACGGGGGCGGCGTTCGCGATCCCCGATGACCGCGCGGCGGACGTGATCGACGAGCTCCTGGAGGCGCTGACCGACCCCGGCATGGCGGCGTTCAAGCCGGACCTGGCCGAGCTGCGCGGCCGGGGCGAGCGGATCGCCGTCCGGCCCGACGGCCTGGACGGCTGGCTCGTCACCAGGACGCCGGACGGGATGCGGTTCCGGCGCGGGGCGGGCGAGGCCGACGCGGTCCTGGCGGGGACGGCGGCGGACCTCATGCTGGTGTGCGCCCGCCGGCTGCCCCTGGACGAGGGCCGGGTACGGGTCTCCGGCGACCGGCCGCTGATCGAGCACTGGGTGGGCCGTCTGGCGTTGTGAGACCCGCCGGGCGCTTGGCGAACCGGCCGGTCTCGGCGACCATCGGAGCGAACCGGCCGGAATCGGCACCCCGATCCCCTGGAGGCATGACGTGCTGACGGTGATAGGCGCGGGTTTCCCGCGCACCGGCACCAGCTCGATGAAGGCGGCGCTGGAGCGGCTCGGGTTCGGGCCGTGCCATCACATGTTCGACATCATGACCGACCCGGCCCGCGTGGACCGGTGGCTCCCGCTCGCCGACGGCGAGGACGTGGACTGGGACCACGTCCTGGCCGGCTTCCGCTCCACGCAGGACTGGCCCGCCTCGCACTGGTGGCGGGAGCAGGCGGAGGCGTACCCGGAGGCGAAGGTCGTCCTCACCGTGCGCGACCCGGGCGACTGGCACGCCAGCATGCAGACGCTCATCACCAGCGGCCCGGCCCGGTTCCTGCCGGAGGACGCGCCCGAGGACGGCGCCACGCTCCTGCACGGCATGCTGCGCCTGCGGCCGGTGCTGGGCCGGATCAGCGCGTCCGTGTTCGGCGGCGAGCAGATCTTCCGCGAGGGCATGCCGGACGTGGCGGAGTCGGTCGCGGTGTTCGAGCGGCACGTGGCGGAGGTGCGCGAGAGCCTGCCGCCGGACCGGCTGCTGGTGTTCGACGTGCGGGAGGGGTGGGAGCCGCTGTGCCGGTTCCTGGAGGCGGACGTGCCGGACGAGCCGTTCCCGCACCTCAACGACGCGGCCTCGCTGCGGGCCACGCTGGACCGGCTGTGGCGCCTCGGCTCGTTCGACTCCCCGTCGTTCCTGCCGCCGGGGAGCGGCGCTCAGCCGCCGAGGTAGCGCAGGACGGCCAGCACGCGGCGGCTGTAGCCGGGGTCGCGGGGCAGGTCGAGCTTGTCCATGACGGCGTTGACGTGCTTCTCGACGGTGCTGAGCGAGACGTGCAGGCGCTCGGCCACGGCGGCGTTGGTCAGGCCCTGAGCGAGGTGGCGCAGCACCTCGCTCTCGCGCGGGCTGAGCCGCGACAGCGGGTCGGCGTGGGCGGCGCGCGCCATGAGGCTGCGGACGACCTCCGGGTCCAGGGCGGTGCCGCCCGCGTGCACCCGCTCCAGCGAGCCGAGGAACTCGGCGACCTCCGACACCCGGTCCTTCAGCAGGTAGCCGAGCCCTTCGGCGGCGCCGGCCAGCAGCCGGGCGGCGTAGTGCTGCTCGACGTACTGCGACAGGACCAGCACGCCGACGCCCGGGTGGCGCTCACGGATCTCCAGCGCCGCCCGCAGCCCCTCGTCGCGGTGGGTGGGCGGCATGCGCACGTCGACCACGGCCACGTCGGGACGGTGCCGGGCGACGGCGTCGAGCAGCGCGGGCGCGTCGGCGACGGCGGCCACCACCTCGTGGCCCGCCTCGTCGAGCAGCCGCGTCAGCCCCTCGCGCAGCAGCACGGAGTCGTCGGCCAGGATCACCCGCACGGCGGCTCCTTCGGCAGCCGGGCGGCGACCCTGGTGGGGCCGCCGGGCGGGCTGTCGACGCGGAAGTCGCCGTCCAGGGCCAGCACCCGCCTGGCCAGGCCGGCCAGGCCGCCGCCCGCCGGGTCGGCGCCGCCCCTGCCGTCGTCCGAGATGACCACGCTCACCGTCCGCTCGTCCTCGCTCAGCACGACCAGAATGTCATGGGCGCCGGCGTGCTTGACCGCGTTGGTGATCGCCTCGCGGGCCACGAAGTACAGGGCGGTCTCGATCTCCGAGGCGGGGCGGGCGGTCAGGCCGTAGTGGACGGTGACGGGCACGCCGGCCCGCTCGGCGGCGCCGTCGAGGGCGGCGTGCAGGCCCAGCTCGTCCAGCGCGGTCGGGTAGACGCGCCAGGCGACGCTGCGCAGCTCGTCGAGCAGCCGGCGCGACTCGGCGTAGGCCTGCGCGACCAGGTCGGCGACGCGGGCCTGCGCCGCCGCGCTCTCGTCCCCGCGGGCGGCTGTGGCGGCTGTGGCCGCCTGGTGCCGGGCGCGGCCGAGCAGCATGGCCAGGGCGACGCCGCGCTGCTGGACGCCGTCGTGCAGGTCGCGCTCGATGCGGCGGCGCTCGTCGTCCACGGCCCGGACGATGCCGGACCGGGTCGCGGTCAGCTCGGCGATGCGGCGGCGCATGCGCTCCTGCCGGTCGGGGCCGAGGAGACGGGCGGCGAGCAGCCGTTCGAGCGCGGCGGCGGCCAGGATCAGCAGGGCGGTCAGCCCCGCCATGGTGAGGCCGCCGGCCAGGCCGAGCGCGCCGCTGCTGGTGACGATCCGCACCCCGGGCAGGGTGACCGGCACCGGCTCCGAGCCGCCGCGCGCCAGGTCCCACAGCCCGCCGCCCATCAGCAGCGCCGTGAGGAACAGGGCTGAGGCGCAGGCGTACCCGGCGGCCACGCCGAGCGCGCCCCGCGCGGCGAGGAAGCCGAGCCCGCCCTCGCCCGCGCCGTCGTGGCCGTGGAAGCGGGCGAGGCGGGCGCGGTCCAGCGCGACCAGCCGGGCGACGAGCCGCGCCGCGGCGGGCCTCGCGGCGGGGACGAGCAGCGCGGGCCCGGCCAGGCAGACGGCCGCCAGCTCGGCCACGCCGAGCGCGGCCCCGAGCAGCACGCCCGCCGATGCCCGCCCGGCCGGCGCCCGCGCCGCCAAGACCCGGCCCGACTGTGCCCGTTCCGACTGTGCCCGGCCCGACTGTGCCCGGCCCGACTGTGCCCGGCCGGCGGTGCTCATGTCGCTCTCCTCACGCTCCGCGCGGCTCGCGCCGCGCTCCCCGCGCTCCCCGCGGTACGGCCGCCGCGGGCGCAGTCTAGGCGTCCCGGCGGCGCAGGACCGCGTGCCCGGCGGCGAGCGCCGCCGCCGTCCAGGCCACCAGCCAGGCCAGGCCCTCCACCGCCGGGTACGGGATCGGCCCGCCGGTCAGGTTGTCCGCGCTGCCCATGAACGCCAGCCCGGCGAACATCGGCATCCGCAGCGACAGCTCCACCGCCACCTGGCTGCCGGTCATCAGCAGCATCAGCGGCAGGCCCATGAGCAGCAGGAACACGACGGTCAGCGTCCCGGCCGCGCTGCGCAGCGCCGCCCCGGCGCCCAGCGTCAGCACCGCCACCAGCGCGAAGAACACGCCGACGCCGAGCAGGTCGCGCGCGACCTCGCCGGGCGGCGCGACCACCAGGCCGCCGAACACGTCCGCCGACAGCAGCGCGTAGACGGCCGCCACCGCCACCGCGCCCGACAGCACGCCCGCCGCGAACATCACCGGCGCCAGCACGAGCGCCTTGGCCGCCAGCATCACGCCGCGCACCGGGACGGCCTGGAGGGTGACGCGGACGGAGCCGGTGGCGTACTCGGCGGTGACCGTCAGCATGGCCAGCGCCACCAGGGCGAACTGGGCGAAGATGGTCGCCGAGACCACCGGCTCGCCGGCCACGACCGGTGCCGCGGGCGGCGCGCCCGGCTCGCGGGCCGCGCGCAGGGCGTCCGTGGCCGACGCGCCGCCGAGGGTCACGGCGGCGAGCACCATGAGCGCGGCCGCGCCCGCCAGGCACCACCAGGTGGAACGCACCGACCACAGCTTCCCCCACTCGGCCACCGCCGCCTGCCACAGGCTCCGCACCGGCCCCCACCCGGCGCCCGCGCCCATGCCCGCGCCCCTGTCCGTTCCCCTGTCCGCGCTCATCCCCGCGTTCATCCCCGCGCTCATCCCTTCGCCCTCCCCGCGCCGTACTCGACGCTCTGCTCGGTCAGCTCGTGATAGGCCTGCTCCAGGGACGCCTCCCGGGTCCGCAGCCCGTGCAGCCTGACGCCCGCCTCGTGCGCCAGGTCGCCCACCCGCTCGATGGGCGCGCCCGTCGCGACCAGCTCGTTCTCGCCGGACCGGGTCACCTCGACCCCGGCGGCGCGCAGCCGGGCGGCCAGCTCGCGGGCGTGCGGGGTGCGGACGACCACGGCCGTCAGCGAGCTGCCCGCGATGACCTCGGCCAGCGGCGCGTCCGCGATGAGCCGGCCCTGCCCGATCACCACCAGGTGGTCGGCGGTGAGCTGCATCTCGCTCATGAGGTGGCTGGAGACGAACACCGTCCGGCCCTCGGCGGCCAGCGACCGCATCAGCCCCCGCACCCACCGCACCCCGTCCGGGTCGAGCCCGTTGACCGGCTCGTCGAACAGCAGCACCCCGGGGTCGCCGAGCAGCGCCGCCGCGATGCCGAGCCGCTGGGCCATGCCGAGCGACAACGTCCCGGCCCGCCTGCGCGCCGCGCCCGCGAGGCCGACGGTCTCCAGTACCTCGGCCACCCGCCGGCGCGGGATGCCGTTGCTGCGGGCCAGCGCGATCAGGTGGGCCTCGCCGGTGCGGCCCGGGTGCAGCGCCCGCGCGTCCAGCAGCGCGCCCACCGAGCGCAGGGGGTCGCGCAGCCGGTGGTACGGGACGCCGCCGATCAGGGCCGTCCCCGCCGTGGGCCGGTCGAGGCCCAGGATCAGGCGCATCGTCGTCGACTTGCCCGCGCCGTTCGGCCCGAGGAAGCCGGTCACGGCGCCGGGCCGCACGTCGAGGGTCACGTCGTCGAGGGCGAGGCGGTCGCCGTACCGTTTGCTCAAACCCGTCAAGCTGATCACGCCGCACCACGCTAGGCGGGCGGGCGCCCGGCGGCCATGGGGGCGGACCGCCGACCTCGATGGCGGAAAACCCCCATGGCGGGGCCGGGAGCGAACGGGGACGGCCAGAGCGGGGGGCGGCGTGCGCCCGCGCGGCGGCAGGTCCTACGATGCGCGCCAGCCCTTGTGTTCACCCCCCGAGTGAGGTCCTCGTGTTCGGAATCCTCCGCCCGTGCGCCGCCCACGGCTGCCCGTCGCTGATGCGGGCCTGGCGGGCGCACCTGTGCGGGCTGTGCCTGACGTTGCGCGACGGGCAGGGGCAGGCCGCCCGGCTGGCCACCAACTACGACACGCTGGTGGTGTCCGTCCTCACCGAGGCGCAGCTCCCGCAGGGCGGGCCGCGCAGGACGGCCGGGCCGTGCGCGCTGCGCGGGTTCCGTCCCGCCGAGGTCGTGGACGCGCGGGCGGCCGGGGCGCGGCTGGCGGCGGCGGTGTCGCTGGTGCTGGCGGCCGGGAAGCTGCGACCACGTGGCCGACGGCGAGGCCGCGTTCGGCACGGTCACGGCGCGGCGCGCGCTGGCCGCCCGCTGGCAGGAGGGCGGCGCCCGGCTGGCGGCGGGGGTGGGCTTCGACGCCGCCGCGCTGACCGCCGAGACGGTGGAGCGCCAGCTCGACGTGGAACGGTCCGCCGGGCCCGGCACCGGCCTGCTGGCGCTGACGGCGCCCACGGAGGAGGCGGTGGCGGCGGCGTTCGCGCACACCGCGACGCTGGCCGGGCGGCCGGGCAACGCCGCCCCGCTGGCCGAGGCGGGCCGCTTCTTCGGCCGGCTCGCGCACCTGCTGGACGCGGTCGAGGACGGCGACGGCGACGCGGCGCGCGGCGCGTTCAACCCGCTGGCCGCGACCGGCACCTCGCGCGAGGAGGCCCGGCGGCTGTGCGAGGACGCGGCCCACGGCCTCGACCTGGCGCTGCGCGAGGCCGACCTCGCGGACCGGCACCTGGTGGACGTGCTGCTCGGCGCCGAGGTGCGGCGCGCGATCGGCCGCGCCTTCGCCGCCGCCGAGACGGCCTCCTACGAGCGGCCGGGCTGGGTCAGGAAGTCGGCCGCCGGGATCGGCACCTTCCTCACCTGCGGGCTGTGGCGGCCGCGGTGGAGCAGGAGGGCCGGCCGGCCGTGCGAGGACCGCTGCTACTTCGGCGACGGGAGCTGCTGCGAGTGCGGTAACTGCTGCAATTGCGGCAACTGCTGCGACTGCTGCTCGGGGTGCGACTGACCCCGCCGAGACGCCCTGCGAGGCCGGGGAGGACCGCGAGGCCGGGGAGGACCGCGAGGCCGGGGGTCAGCCGTGCATCCATTGCGGCGTCTCCTTGAGCAGCTCGTCCAGCTCCTCGATGGCCTCCCGCTCGACCGCCCCCACCCGCGCCAGGTCCTCGACCTGCCGGCACAGCTCCGCCTCCCGCGCGGCCCCCACGGTCGCGCAGCTCCCCTTGAGCCGGTGCGCCAGCGCCGCCACCTGGGCGAGGTCGCCGGCGTCGGCCGCCGCCAGCAGGTCGTCGAACGTCCGCCGCGCGGTCGCCAGGTACGCCGCCGCCACGTCCGCGACCGCCTCCGGCGACAGCCCCGCCAGCTCGGCCGGCACGTCGCCGAAGGACGCCCACTCCGGGACGCGGGCCAGCACCCGCGGCCAGTCCACCGGCTTGGCCAGGTGGTCGTCCATGCCGGCCTCCAGGCAGCGGATGCGGTCCTCCGGCATGGCGGCGGCGGTCATCGCGATGATGGGGGTGCGCGCCTCCTCGCGCCGGCGGATCTCGGCGGTGGCGGCCAGGCCGTCGAGCACGGGGAGCTGGCAGTCCATGAACACCAGGTCGTACCCGCCGGACAGCACGGCCCGCACCGCCTGCGCGCCGTCGTCGACGGTGTCGACCTCGTGCCCGGCCTGCCGCAGCACGAGCATGGCGACCTGGCGGCTGACCTCGTCGTCCTCGGCGACCAGGATGCGCGCGCCGCCGTGCTCGCCGGCGGCGTCCTGGACCGGCTCGCGCGCCTCGCCGGGGTGGCCCTCGGCGACGCCGAGGGCGTTCTCGACGGCGGCGAGCAGGCGGCGCCGGCTGAGCGGACGGGTGATCGACTGCACGGCCCGTTCCCCCGCGGCGGCCGGCCAGGCGAAGCGCGCCCGGCCCGGGGTGACGACCACGACCACGCTGGTGCCCTGGAGCAGCGGGTCGCTGAGGATGGCGTGGGCGAGTGAGCCGCTGTCGGCACCGAGGTCGAGGGCGACGACGGCCAGCTCGTACGGGTTCCCGCCGGCCGCGGCCGTGCGCAGCAGGACCAGCGCCGAGCGGGCGTCTCTGGTCTCCTCCACGGCGAGGCCCGCCTCGGACAGGTAGCGCCCGGCCAGCGCCCGGTCCTCGGGCCGGGCGTCGGCGACCAGCGCCCGCCGCCCCTCCAGCGCCCCGGCGCCGGGCTCGGACCAGGTGAGCACGTCCAGCGGCAGCCGCACCCAGAACCGGCTGCCCACGCCCTCCACGCTGTCGAGCCCGATCTCGCCGCCCATCAGCTCGGTGAGCTGCCTGGCGATGGCGAGGCCGAGGCCGCTGCCGCCGGTGCGGCGGGTGATGGGCGAGTCGACCTGGCGGAAGACGCCGAAGACGCGCTCGCGGTCGTCGGGCGGGACGCCGACGCCGGTGTCGGAGACGGCGAAGCGCAGCGTCACGCGCGGCTCGCCCTGGCCGCCCTCCTCCAGGCTGACGTGCAGGTCGACGCCGCCCTGGACGGTGAACTTCAGCGCGTTGCCGACCAGGTTGACGAGGATCTGGCGCAGCCGCGCCGGGTCGCCGGCGACCTGGCGGGGCACGTTCTCGTCCAGGCGGAGCGTCAGCCACAGGCCCTGCTCGTAGGCGAGCGGCGCGAGCGGCGCCACCACCTCGTCGCACAGGCGGGGCAGGTCGAACGGCGTGTCCTCGACCTGGAGGTGGCCGGCCTCGATCCTGGACAGGTCGAGGAAGTCGTCGAGCAGGCGCAGCACGTTCTGCGCCGACTCCTGGGCGGTGGTGGCGTAGTGGCGCTGCTCGTCGTCCAGGCGGGTGCCCATGAGCAGGGAGTTCATGCCGAGCACGCCGTTGATCGGGGTGCGGATCTCGTGGCTGATCTTGGCCAGGAACTCGGACTTGGCGCTGGAGGCGCTGACCGCCTCGTCGCGGGCGGCGGCCAGCTCGGCGGCGTAGCGGGCGAGCGTGGCCTGGGCGCGGCGGCGGCCCCGGGTGGTGTGGATCTGGATGCCGAGGCCGATGAGGATGAGCAGGGCGAGCAGGGCCGCGACGGTGGCGACGTTGGCGCGCAGCTTCTCGGCGGAGGCCAGCGCCTCGGACGCCGAGACCTCGGCGGTCACCGTCCAGCCGATGCTGGGGATGGGCTCGGAGGCGGACAGGACGGTGCCGTCGATGCCGCGGAACTCGCCGTTCCAGGTGCGGCCGGCGAGGGCGGCGTCCACGCGCGGGTCCTCCCGCAGCGAGGTCAGGGCGTAGAGCTGCCGGCCGGGGTCGGCGACGAGCACGCCGGCGCGGTCGGTGATGAGCAGCCGGATGTCCTGGGCCTCGGCGGCCTCCCTGGCGAAGCGCTGGATGGCGTCCAGGCTGTAGACGACGGTGAGGATGCCGACCATGCGCTTGCCGTCGGCGCTGGGGATGGGCGCGGCCACGGCGACGGCGCGGGAGACGTCCTTCATGGTCGGCGTGTACGCCTGCGACACGTGCGCCTGCCGGCGGTCGCGCACCGCGCGGTACCAGTCGGTGTTGCCGAGGTCCTGGGGCAGGGCGCTGGGCGGCTCGGCGCCCAGCATGTCGGCCTCCGGCGAGGTGAGGATGAGGCCGCTGACGCCGTCGTCGCGCATGCGCTTCAGCTCGCCGAGGTAGCCGCGCAGGGTCTGCGCGGTGACGTCCTCGGTGGTCCTGGCGTCGGCGACGCTGTCGGAGCCGGCGGTGGCCGTCTCGACGGCCTCGCGCACCCGGGGCTGCTCGGCGAAGGCGATGACGAGCTGCTTGAGCGAGCCCATCTGCTGCTCCACGACGACCCGGCTGACCGAGGCGGTGGTCTTGACGCGGTCGGTGACCTCGCTGCGGACCGCCTGCTCCGACAGGCCGATGCTGGAGGAGGTCAGCAGCGCCAGGGGCAGCAGGCCGAGCAGGGTCCACAGAGCCGTCACCGCGAGCAGCCATCTCACCGGCGTCCGTCTCCTCCCCTGGGCCCGCGTCCAGACTAGGAGGAGTCGGGGGTCCGTGGGAGGATCGGCCTGAGCAGAATGCGCTAAAGTCGATCTTATTTAACAAAAGCCACCTAAGCTGCACTGAACCTCTGTCAGATGAAGCGAGGAGCGTGCGGTGCCTCAGCCCAGGGACATCACCGTTCTCATCGTGGACGACGACCCGGTCGTGACCGCCGCGTTGCAGGCGCAGGTCAACCGGGTGCTCGGGTTCAGAGTGGTGGGCATCGCCCACAGCGGGCACGCCGCGCTGGCCGCCGCCGCCCGGTTCGCGCCGCGGCTGGTCCTGCTCGACCTCCACCTGCCCGACCTGCCGGGCCTGGAGGTGGCCCACCGGCTGCGGCGGCCGGAGCAGCCGCCCGCCGACGTGATCGTGATCTCCGGCCGCAAGGAGTCGGCGACGGTCCGCGCCGCCATCCAGCGCGGCGCGCTCTACTACCTGGTCAAGCCCACCCGCACGGGGACGCTGGAGCAGACGCTGCTGCGCTACGCGGCCACCTCCCAGCAGCTGGAGGCGAGCGGCCGCTTCGCCGAGCAGCAGGAGATCGACCGCATCTTCCGCTCCCTGCACACCGACCAGCCGTTCCGCCCGAAGAGCATCTCCGCCGCCACCGAGCAGGCGGTGCTGGACGCGCTGGCCGAGGTCGAGGAGGACGTCTCGGCGCACGAGCTGGCCGCCAGCATCGGCGTCAGCCGCGCCACCGCCCGCCGCTACCTGGAGCACCTGGCCGACCGGGGCCTGGTGGAGACCCGGCCGAGGTACGGGCCGACCGGCCGCCCCCAGCACCGGTACCGCGCCCGGTGACCCCCCTGTCGCGGCGCGCCGCGGGCGTCAGGGTGGTGCTCCCGGTGCTGCTCGCCGGGCTGCTGTGCCTGTTACCGGCCGGCTGCGGCGCGGAGGAGGCCTTCCCCGAGGGCTCGACGATGGCCCGCATCAGGGACCGCGGCGTGCTGGTGGTGGGGATCAAGTTCGACCAGCCGATGTTCGGCTACAAGGACCCGGCCACCGGGCGCGTCACCGGCTTCGACGCCGAGATGGCCCGGCTGGTGGCGAGAGACCTGACCGGCAGCGAGCGCAACATCCGCTTCGTCGAGACCGTCTCGCGGCAGCGCGAGAACTTCATCTCCCAGCAGATCGTGGACCTGGTCATCGCCACCTACTCGATCACCCCGGCCCGCGCCCGCCTGGTCACCTTCACCGACCCGTACTACTACGCCGGCCAGGACCTGCTGGTGCGCGCCGCCGACACGCGCATCCACGACGTCTCCGACCTCGACGGCAAGACCGTCTGCACGGCCATCGGCTCCACCTCCGTCGAACGGCTGCGCACCGAGGTCTCCGGCGCCCGCCTGGAGATCGTGGACGGCTACAGCGTCTGCGTGCCGGCCCTGCTGTCCGGCCGCGTGGACGCGCTCAGCACCGACGACACCATCCTGCTCGGCCTGCAGGCCCAGCACCCGGACGCGCTCCGCGTCGTCGGCAAGCCGTTCGGGCGCGAGCCGTACGGGATCGGCGTGCGCAAGGACGACCTGGTCTTCCGCGACTACCTCAACGGGCTGATCGCCCGCTGGCTGGCCGACGGCGAGTGGGACCGCGCCTACCGGGACACGATCGGCGTGTCCGGGGCGACGTCGGAGAGCTCCAAGCCGGCCGTCCGCTGACCGGTTCCTGAGCAGAAAGATCACAAGCCCTCCCGCCGAACATGCGGCTCCTACGGTTACGCCAACGCGGACCGAGACAAGGAGCGTGACGCATGACACAGGAGGACCTGATCGTCCTGGACCGGGTCAACAAGCGCTACGGCGACCACCACGTGCTGAAGGACGTGAACCTGACCGTCCGCCAGGGCGAGGTCGTCGTGATCATCGGCCCGTCCGGGGCGGGCAAGTCGACCCTGTGCCGTGCGATCAACCGGCTGGAGACCGTCGACTCGGGGACGATCAGCGTGGACGGCACCCCGCTGCCCGCCGAGGGCAAGGCCCTCGCGAGGCTGCGGGCCGAGGTCGGCATGGTCTTCCAGTCCTTCAACCTCTTCGCGCACAAGAGCGTCCTGGACAACGTCGTCCTGGGCCAGGTGCACGTGCTGAAGAGGCCGAAGGACGCCGCCGAGCGCAAGGCCCGCGAGCTGCTGGAGCGGGTGGGGATCGGCGGCCAGGCGGCCAAGTTCCCCGCCCAGCTCTCCGGCGGCCAGCAGCAGCGGGTGGCCATCGCCCGCGCCCTGGCCATGGACCCGAAGGTGATCCTGTTCGACGAGCCGACCTCGGCGCTCGACCCGGAGATGGTCAACGAGGTCCTGGAGGTCATGACCTCGCTGGCGCGCGACGGCATGACCATGGTCGTCGTCACCCACGAGATGGGCTTCGCCCGGCGGGCCGCCGACCGGGTGGTCTTCATGGCCGACGGCGAGATCGTCGAGCAGGACACCCCCGACGGCTTCTTCGGCGCGCCGAGCAGCGAGCGCGCCCAGTCCTTCCTCGCCAAGATCCTCACGCACTGAGCACACCCCCTAAGGAGCGCACGTCATGTTCGGTAGGTCCCTCTACGCGGTGTTCGCCGTCATGGTCCTCGCCACCGCCTGCGGCGGCGGGCAGGAGAGCCACGCCTCCGTCGTGGACAAGGCCAAGAACGACAAGAAGCTGGTGATCGGCGTGAAGGCGGACCAGCCGGGGCTGGGGCTGCGCACGCCGGACGGCACGTTCACCGGTTTCGACATCGAGGTCGCCAAGTACGTGGCCAAGCAGCTCGGCGTGGAGCCGGCCGGCATCACGTTCAAGGAGACCGTGTCGGCCAACCGGGAGGCGTTCCTCGAGCAGGGCCAGGTGGACCTGGTGGTGGCCACGTACTCGATCACCGACGCCCGCAAGCAGAAGGTGTCCTTCGCCGGGCCGTACTTCGTGGCCGGGCAGGACCTGCTGGTGCGCGCCGACGACACGGCGCTGACCGGCCCGGAGACGCTGAACGGCAAGAAGCTGTGCTCGGTCGCCGGCTCGACCCCGGCGCAGAAGGTCAAGTCGGAGTACGCCAAGGAGGTGCAGCTCCAGGAGGAGCGGACGTACTCGGCGTGCGTGGACCGGGTGCTCGGCGGCCAGCTCGACGCCATCACCACCGACAACGTGATCCTCGCCGGCTACGCGGCGCAGCACGCCGGCAAGCTCAAGGTCGTCGGCAAGACGTTCAGCACCGAGAAGTACGGCATCGGCCTGAAGAAGGACGACACGGCCGGCCGCAAGGCGGTCAACGACGCGCTGGAGAAGATGTTCGCCGACGGGAGCTGGACCAAGGCGCTGCAGGCCAGCGTCGGCGCGTCCGGTTTCGCGCTGCCGCAGGCCCCGGCGCTGGAGCGGTACTGATCGTATGGAGGCCCTGCTGACCGAACGCGAGACGATCCTCGCCGCGTTCTGGATGACGATCAGGCTGACGGCGGTCAGCGCGCTCGGCTCGCTGGTGCTGGGGACGCTGCTGACCGCCATGCGGGTCGCGCCGCTCGCCTCGCTGCGGGCCGCCGCGAGCACGTACGTGTCGGTGGCCCGCAACACGCCGCTCACGCTGGTGCTGCTGTTCACCGGTCTCGGCGTCGGCGCGAACCTGGGCGTCGAGCTGTCGGACGACATCGCGACCAACAACTTCTGGCTGGCCTGCATCGGGCTGACCGCCTACACCTCGGCGTTCGTGTGCGAGGCGCTGCGCTCCGGCCTCAACACGGTGCCGGTCGGGCAGGCGGAGGCGGCCCGCTCGCTCGGGCTGGGCTTCGTGCGGACGTTGCGGCTGATCACGCTGCCGCAGGCGTTCCGCGCGGTGGTGGCGCCGCTCGGCAGCATCCTCATCGCGCTGACCAAGAACACCACGATCGCGCTGGTCGTGGGCGTGAGCGAGGCGTCGGTGCGGATGCGGGAGATGATCGAGACGTACGGCGACCAGGTGATCGAGATCTTCCTCGGCTTCGCGGCCGGGTTCGTGCTGCTGTGCCTGCCGATGGGGCTGCTGTTCGGCTGGTTGTCGCGGCGGCTGGCGGTGGCCCGATGAGCTACGCCAACCTCTACGAGGCGCCCGGGCCGCGCGGGGTGCGCCGCAACCGGCTGCTGGCCGGGGCCGTCCTCCTCGTCCTGCTCGCCGTCGCCGCCGTCGTGTACGTGCGCTTCGACGCCAAGGACCAGTGGGCGGCCGAGAAGTGGCTGCCGCTGCTGCGGGCCGACGTGTGGGGCACCTTCATCCTGCCGGGCCTGGCCGGCACGCTCGGCGCGGCGGTGGCCGGGGTGCTGCTGGCCGGGCTGTTCGGGCTGGTCTTCGCGGTGGCCAGGATGTCGGAGCACCGGTGGATCCGGGTGCCGGCGGCGGCCGTGGTGGAGTTCTTCCGCTCGGTGCCGCTGCTGCTGCTGATCTTCTTCGCGTTCTTCGGCTCGTACATGGTCATCGGGGTGAACATCTCGGCGTTCGCCGCGGTGGTCTTCGGGCTGACGCTCTACAACGGCTCGGTGATCGCCGAGATCGTCCGGGCCGGGGTGCAGAGCCTGCCGAAGGGGCAGCGCGAGGCGGCGTACGCCGTCGGCATGCGCAAGAGCCAGGTCATGCGGCTGGTGCTGCTGCCGCAGGGCGTGCGGGCGATGCTGCCCGCGCTGGTCAGCCAGTTCATCGTGCTGCTGAAGGACTCGGCGCTCGGGCTCATCGTCGGCTACGACGAGCTGGTGGACCGGGGCCTGAACGGCATCGCGGCGAACTTCTCCAACGTCATCCCGGCCGCGATCCTCATCGCGGCGATCTTCATCGCGATCAACACCTCGCTGGACCGCCTGGCCCACCGGCTGGGCGCGGCCTGATCCACGATCCCGGCGGCGGGCGGGCCGTATCCCGGCCCCCCGCCGCTGTGAACCGTGAGGGGCCACAATAGGCCCCATGATCCCCTCCCCCGGTCCCGTCACCGGCCCGTTCTCCGGCCGTACCCTCGCCGGCCTCGGCCGTGACCTGCGCGAAGGGCGCACGAGCGCCGCCGAGCTGACCGCCCTCGCCCTCGACGCGATCGCCGCGCACGACCCCGGGCTGAACGCGTTCGTCACTGTGGACGCCGCCGGCGCGGCGGAGGCGGCCCGGCGCGCCGACGCCGAGCTGGCGGCCGGCGAGGACCGGGGGCCGCTGCACGGGATGCCGGTCGCGGTGAAGGACCTCATCATGATCGCCGGGCTGCCGGTGACCATGGGGTCGCGGCACTTCGCCGGGCACGTCCCCGGCACGGACGCCGCGTGCGTGGCCCTGCTGCGCCGCGCGGGGGCGGTCGTCGTCGGGACGACCACGACGCACGAGTTCGCCTACGGCCCGACCGGCGACCGCTCGGCCGGCGGGCCCGCCCGCAACCCGTGGGACCCGTCCCGCATGACGGGCGGCTCCAGCGCGGGCAGCGGCGCGGCGGTCGCGGCCGGCCTGGTGCCGCTGGCCCTCGGCACCGACACCGGCGGGTCCGTCCGCATCCCGGCCGCGTTGTGCGGGGTGTCCGGCTTCAAGCCCGCCTACGGGGCGATCCCGGCGGACGGCGTCTTCCCGCTGTCGCGCACGCTGGACCACGTCGGCGTGCTCGCGGCCACCCCGGAGGACTGCCTGCTCGCCTACGGCTGCCTGGCCGTCGCGCCGCCGCCCGCCGCGTCCGCGCCGGCGGTGGCGTGGCTGGAGCCGGAGAGCCTGTTCCCCGGCGATCCGCGGGTCACGGCGGCGGCGCGGGCGGCGGCCGGGGACGTGCGGGCGGAGGTGCGGATGCCGGCGGAGGTCGCGGAGCTGTTCAGGGAGACGTACCTGGCGATCCAGAGCTGCGAGACGGCGGCCGTGCACGCCGGCCGGCTGGCCGCCGCACCCGGCCTGTTCGACCCCGAGGTGCTCGACCGGCTCCGCCTGGCCGCCGAGCTGCCCGGCTGGCGCTACGTGCGGGCCCTGGAGGCGCGGCGGGCGCTGGAGGAGCACGCCGAGGCGCTGTTCGGCGGGCACGACGTGCTGGCGATGCCGGCGGTGCCGATCCTCGCGCCGCCGATCGGCGCCAGGGAGGTGACGGCAGGCGGCGCGCGGGTGCAGGTGCGGGCCGCGCTGCTGGCCATGACCAGCCCGTGGAACGTGCTCGGCCGGCCCGCGCTGACCGTGCCCGCGGGGACGGTGGACGGGCTGCCGGTGGGCCTGCAACTGGTCGCCCGGCCCGGCGGCGAGGCGGCCCTGTTCGCGGCGGCCCGGCAGGTGCGGGGCGGCAGGTGCGGCCCGGCGGTCAGGGGCGGGGGGCCGGCGTGAGGGCGTAGACGATGCCGACGTCGAGGCTGGTCCGGTAGCCGGCCCGGAAGGCGGCGAGGAACGCCTCCTCGCCGATGGCGGCGCGGGCCTGCCGTTCGGAGGTCTCCCGCGCGGCCACCCACGCCGCGATGCCGAGCTGCGCCTGCCCGATCTCGCCCCAGAGCTGCTGCCCCATGCCGAGCAGGCGGGCGGCGTGCTCGCCCCGCCCGTTGGCGGCGGCGGCGCAGGACAGCACGTCGAGGGCGAGTGCGACGCCGATGCTGTCGTGCAGCCGGTGCTTGACCCCGAGTGCGCTCCTGGCGTGCTCCTCGGCGGCGTCGAACCGGCCGAGCTCCAGCTCCGCCATGCTCCTGAACAGGTCGGCGTAGGTGCGCATCCAGCGCTCGCCGTGCCGGTCGCACTCGGCGCTCATGTCCTCCAGCGCCTTCAGCGCCTCCTCGACGCGGCCGCCCGCCGTGTGCACGTGGCTGAGCGCGAGCCAGGCCAGCAGGGCGGGCAGCGTCAGCCCCTCCTCGGGCCGGTACACCGCCAGCATCGCCTCGGCCAGCGCCGTGGCCAGCGCCAGGTCGCCGCGCAGCACCGCCGCCGCCATGATCATGGCGCGGGCGGCCACCGCCGCCTCGCCGTCGCCGAGCCGGCCGGCGCTCTCGTCGCACTCGGTGGCCCAGGCCATGCCGCCGGCCGCGTCGCCCTGGACGACGAGGGTCAGGCTGCACACCCACAGCGCCCGGTTGCGCACCCGGCTCGGCGTGTCGTCGGAGCGCAGGGCGCGTTCGAGGTAGTGCTGGCCCTCCTTGAGGAAGCCGCAGGGGTACCAGAAGAACCACAGCGCGGCGGCCAGCTCGACCGCGAGGTGGTCGGCGGGGTGGGCGAGGCTGTACTCCAGGGCGGCGCGGAGGTTGTCGTGCTCGGCGGTGGTGCGGTCGTTCCAGGAGATCTGGTCGGGGCCGAACCAGGCGGCGTCGCCCCGGCGGGCCAGGGCGAGGTAGAAGTCGCGGTGGCGGGCGCGCAGGTGCTCCTGCTCGCCGAGGTCGCGCAGCCACAGGGCGCCGTACTCGCGGATGGTGTCGAGCATCCGGTAGCGCTCGCCGCCGCCGGTCGGCGCCCAGCTGAGGATGGACTTGGCGACCAGCCCGTCGAGCAGGGCGGGGATGTCCTCGGCGGGCAGCCGGGCGTCGCCGCAGACCTGGGTGACGGCCTCGTCGTCGAAGCTGCCGGAGAAGACCGACGCGCGCGCCCACAGCAGCCGCTCCCCCGGCGTGCACAGCTCGTGGCTCCAGCCGATCGCGGTGCGCAGCGCCTGGTGCCAGGGCGGGTCGGCGCCGGCGACCTCGTTCTCGCTGTCGCCGAGGGCGGCGAAGCGGTCCTCCAGCCGGTCGCACAGCTCCGCCACGGACAGCTCCCGCAGCCGGGCGGCGGCCAGCTCGATGGCCAGCGGCAGCCCCTCCAGCCTGCGGCACAGCCGGACGACGTCGGCCCGGTTGCCGGCGGTGACGGCGAAGCCGGGGACGGCGGCGGCGGTGCGCTCGGCCAGCAGCAGGACGGCGTCCTGGGGCCCGTCGCCGCCGGCGGCGGGCACCGGCAGCGGGTCGATGACCAGCACCTGCTCCTCGGGCAGGCCGAGCGGGCGGCGGCTGGTGGCGAGCACGGTCAGGCCGGGGGCGGCCTCCAGCATGGCCGTCACGACGCGGGCGCAGGCGTCGATCAGGTGCTCGCAGGTGTCGAGGACGAGCAGGAGCCGCCGCTCGGCCAGGTATTCGGCCAGCACCTCGCCCATGGCGCGGGTGGTGCGGTCGGCCAGCGGCAGCGCCTCGGCGATGGTGTGCGGCAGCAGGATGGCCTGGTCGAGCGCGGACAGCTCGACCAGCCAGGCGCCGTCGGGGTAGCCGAACTGCAGGTCGGCGGCGGCCCGCAGGGCGAGCCGGGTCTTGCCGACCCCGCCGACGCCGGTCAGGGTGACCAGCCCGGAGCGCTCGCAGGCCCGCCGGATGCGGCTCAGCTCCGTACGGCGTCCGACAAGGCTGGTCGGCTCCGGCGGGAGGTTGCCCACCTGCCTCATGTTCGTCATGCGCCTCTTCATCCGATCGGATCAGCCCGCACCGTCCTCGGTAGCCGACAGCTTGCCGTACCGGGCGCGGATCCGCCACGAAAAGTGAGAAAGTGACTACTCGTCGGTATGGACGAGCAATCCTTCAGGCAACCCTGTGACGGCGGCCCGCCCGTCGTGCCCGACGCTCACCGCGACCTCGCGGCCGGCGACCCGCAGCCCTTCGGCGCGCAGCGCGCCGAGCGGCGCCCCGGTGAGGGGCCGCAGCAGGACCCGGCGCCCGGGCACGTCGGGGTAGAGGCCGAGCGCGGCGTGGGCGACGGTGAGCGCGGCGGCGGCCGACCATGCCTGGGGGCGGCAGGCGGCCGGGTAGGGGACGGGCCCGCCGGCCGGGTCGCGGGCGTCGCCGCCGTACAGCTCGGGCAGGCGGTAGCCGAAGGACTCGGCGGCGGCCAGCAGGCCCTCGGCGAGCCCGGCGGCCTCGGCGGCGAAGCCCTCGCGGGCCAGCGCGGCGAGGACGATCGCGGTGTCGTGCGGCCAGATCGAGCCGCAGTGGTAGGACAGCGGGCTGAACCCCTCGTCCCGCGCCGACATCGTGCGCAGCCCGTAGCCCTCGGCCAGGCCGGGCCCGGCCAGCAGCGCGGCGACCCTGGCCGACTCGCCGGGCGTGAGCAGGCCGGTGCCGAGGAGGTGGCCGGCGTTGCTGGTGAGGGCGTCCACCGGCCGCTTGTCGCGGTCGAGGGCCAGGGCGGGGAAGGGGCCGTGCTCGCCGTCCACCCAGAAGGCGGCGCGGAAGCGCTCGTTCAGGGCGGCGGCGTGCGCGCGCCAGCGGTCGGCGCCGGGCCGGCCGAAGGCGTCGAGCAGCGCGGCGGCGTCGAGCGCGGCCCGGTGGGCGTAGCCCTGCACCTCGGCGAGCGCGATGGGCGGCTCGGCCTGGCCGCCGTGGTGGAAGCGGACGGCGTCGCCGGAGTCCTTCCAGCCCTGGTTGGCCAGGCCGTGGCCGCTGGTGTCGACGTACTCCACGAAGCCGTCGCCGTCGGGGTCGGCGGGGCCGGCGAGCCAGCCGAGCGCGGCCTCCAGGTGCGGCAGCAGCGCGGCGACCTCGGGCTCGGGCAGGCCCCAGCGCCAGGCGTCGTGCAGGAGGCTGATCCACAACGGGGTGGCGTCGATGGTGCCGTAGTAGGCGGCGGGCAGCCGCCGGCCGCTCTCGCCCAGCGGGAACGCCTCGCGCCGCAGCTCGTGCATGATCTTGCCGGGCGCCTCGCCGGTGGCCGGGTCGAGCCGGGCGCCCTGGCGGCGGGCCAGGACGCGCAGGGTGCCGGCGGCCAGCCGGGTGCCGAGCGGGAGGAGCATGCGGGCGGCCCAGATGCTGTCGCGGCCGAACAGGGTGAGGAACCAGGGCACGCCCGCGCCGAGGAAGGTGTCGCCGGGCGCGGCGGGCTCGGCCAGGCGCAGCGAGCGCAGGTCGGCGAGCGAGCGCTCGACGAGGCGGGTGATGCGCCGGTCGTCGGCGGCGACGCGGACCTGGCCCCATTCCAGGGGGGCGGCGGCGGCCACGACGACGGCGGCGGGGTCCTCGACGGCGAGGCTCCACTCCAGGGCCGCCCGGCCGCGCGGTGGCAGGGCGACGTCCCAGGCCAGGGTGGGTGTGCCGGCCGCCGACGCCCGCGCGCCCGGCCCGGTGGCGGTGACGCGGAGGCCGTCGGAGCGCCACGCCAGGCGGTCCGCGCCGGGCGCGGCGGCGGGGGCGGGCGGGGTGGTGGCGCGGCCGGACTTGACGTCCTCGATGGCGGCGAAGTCGCAGGCCAGCTCGACGGTCACGGTGGCGGTCACCGGCCCGGCGGCGGTGGAGGCGAGCTCCAGGCGCTCGCGCATGCCGTCGGGGGTCAGCTCGCGGACGCGGGTGACGCGGACGGTCGGGTCGGCGCCCGGGTCGCCCAGCCAGCGGGCCAGGGAGACGAAGCGGGTGCGCCCGGCCCCGGCGGGGACGTACTGGACGGCCTCGGGCTCGCGGCCGTCGACGAGCAGCCGGGCCAGCGACAGCACCCGGCGGTCGGCCCGGAAGAGACCCTGCACGCCGGTCTGCCGGATCTGGCCGTCGGCCCCGCTGAGCGCGCTGGCGGGGGCCAGGACCGTGCTGACCAGGTCGTGCAGCAGCGGTTGCGGCAACGTGGACTCCCTCTTGACAGAAAGCGTGTCGGCGGTGCAGATTGCGTAACATTCCGCATCGTTTTGAACGATCAAATTATGCAGCACGCCGCTTTGAACGTTCAACCTCTCGAAAGGCGCAAAATGGCGGAAAAGGTGACCATCATGGACGTGGCCCGGGTGGCCGGCGTGTCCCGGCAGACGGTGTCGAACACGCTCAACAGCCCCGAGGTCGTCCGTGAGGAGACCCGCCGCCACGTCCTGGAGGTGGTCGAGCGGCTCGGCTACCGCGCCAACCAGGCCGCCCGCCAGATGCGCACCGGCCGCTCCAGGCTCATCGCCATCCGCATCGACCCGGGCGGCGACGGCATCAGCGGCACCGTCATGGACGCCTTCCTGCACGGCCTCACCGAGTCGGCCGCCCGCGCGGGCTACCGGGTGCTGCTCTACACCGCCGCCGACGACCGCGGCGAGATCGCCACGTTCGAGGACCTGCTCGGCTCCTACGAGCCGGACGCCTTCGTGCTGACCGCGACCCACCACGGCGACCTGCGCACGGCGTGGCTGCTGGAGCGGGGGCTGCCGTTCGTGGCGTTCGGCCGCCCGTGGAGCGACCCGGACGGCACGAGCGACCCGGACGGGGCCCGCCACTCCTGGGTGGACGTGGACGGCGCGGCCGGCACCGCCGCGGCCACCCGGCACCTGCTGGCGGCCGGGCACCGCCGCATCGGCTTCATCGGCTGGCCGGCCGGGTCCGGCGTGGGCGACGACCGGCGCGCGGGCTGGGCGCGGGCGCTGGCCGAGCGCGGCCTGCCCGGCGAGGGGCTGAGCCGGGCCGTCGAGGACGGCGTGGACAGCGGCGCCGCGGCGGCCCGCGACCTGCTCGCCACCGGCGCCGGGGTGACCGCCCTGGTGTGCGCCAGCGACTCCCTGGCCCTCGGCGCGCTCGGCGCGGACGGCCCTGGCCACCTCGGCGGCGACCCCGGCGTGGCGGGCGCGGGCCGCACCGCCGTGATCGGCTTCGACGACACGCCGGTGGCCCGGGCGGTCGGGCTGACCAGTGTCCGCCAGCCGCTCGCCGAGGCCGCCGGCGTCTGCGTCGACCTGCTGACCCGCACCCTGGGCCAGGCCCCCCGGCCGGCCGAGCACGTGCTGCTGGAGCCCACCCTGACCCTGAGGCGGTCGGCATGACCCCCGCTAGCGAGAACAGGAACCCCCCGATGACGCCACGAACCCGCCGGGCCGCGACCGGCCTCGCCTGCACCGCCCTGCTCCTGACGGCCGCCTGCGGCCGCGGCTTCGACGACGGCCCCGGCGCGCCCGCGCAGCAGAGCTCGGGCCCGGCGAGCCTGCAGATCCTCATCGGCTCCTCCGGCGAGGCCGAGACCGCCGCCGTCAGGCAGGCCGCCCAGAAGTGGGCCGCCGCCTCCGGCGCCACCGCGGCCGTGACGCCCGCCCAGGACCTGCAGCAGCAGCTCGGCCAGGCCTTCGCCGGCGGCAACCCGCCGGACGTGTTCTACGTGGACGCGGTCCGCTTCGCCGACTACGCCAGCGTCGGCGCGCTTGAGCCGTACGGCGACAGGATCAGCTCCCCCGACGACTTCTACCCGGCCCTGCGCGCCGCGTTCACCCGCGACGGCAGGTTCTACTGCGCGCCCAAGGACTTCTCCACCCTCGCCCTGATCGTCAACGAGGACCTGTGGGCCAAGGCCGGCCTGACCGGCGCCGACGTGCCGAAGACCTGGGAGCAGCTCACCTCGGTCGCGAGGAGGCTGAAGGCGAAGGGCGTCACGCCGCTCGCGCTCGGCGACACGCGCGACCGGATCGGCGCGTTCATGGTGCAGGCCGGCGGCTGGATCACCAGTCCCGACGGCAAGCGGGCCACCGCCGACAGCCCGCAGAACCTGGCCGCGCTGCGGTACGTGCGCTCGCTGCTGAAGGACGGCCTGGCCCGCTACCCGGCCCAGCTCGACGCGGGCTGGGGCGGCGAGGCGTTCGGCAAGGGCAAGGCCGCCATGACGATCGAGGGCAACTGGATCAAGGGCGCGCTGAAGGCCGACTTCCCCGACGTCTCCTACAAGGTGTACGAGCTGCCCGCCGGGCCGGAGGGCAAGGGCACGCTGTCGTTCACCACCTGCTGGGGCGTCTCGGCCAAGAGCCGCTTCAAGCAGCAGGCGATCTCGTTCGTCGAGGCGATGACCGGGGCCGAGCAGCAGATGGCCTTCGCCAAGGCGTTCGGCGTCATGCCCTCGCGCCAGTCGGCCAGGAGCGCCTACACCGCCGCCTTCCCCGCCGACACGCCGTTCGTGGACGGCGCCGCGTACGCGCAGGGCCCGGTCAACGCGCCCAAGATGGACAGCGTCCTCGCCGACCTCGACACCGGCCTGCAGCAGCTCGCCACGCAGTCGCCCGAGGCGCTGCTGCGGCGGGTGCAGCAGAACGCGCAGGCCGCGCTCGGCGGGTCATGACCGGGCGGCGGCCCGGCGCGGCGCGCGAGCAGCTCGCCGGCTGGCTGTTCGTGGCGCCCGTGGTGGTCATCCTGGGCCTGTTCATGGTGGCGCCCATCCTCATGGCGCTGTGGGTGAGCCTGACCGGCTGGAACGGGCAGGGCAGCCCGTTCCGCGCCGGGGTGCCGTTCGTCGGGGCGGACAACTACACCAGGCTGTTCACCGAGGAGGGGCTGGCCCGGCGCGACTTCATGACGAGCGTGCGCAACAACGCCTACTACGTGGCGATCGTCGTGCCGCTGCAGACCGTGCTGGCGCTCGGGCTGGCGCTGGTGGTCAACGCCCGGCTGCTGCGCGGCCGGACGTTCTTCCGCGCCGCGTTCTTCTTCCCGTCGGTGACCAGCTCCGTCGCGATCAGCGTGGTGTTCCTGTTCGTCTTCGCCAACTCGGGCGCGGTCAACGGGCTGCTGGCGCTGTTCGGCGTGGACGGGCCGCAGTGGTTCGCCGACTCGCGCGGCCTGCTGCACCTGCTGCTGGGCGCGACCGGCCTGGTGGACCCGGACGCGCCGCCGGCGGCGCTGACCGGCGGCGGGCCGTTCGGGCTGTCGTGGTGGGAGTGGCTGTCGGGGCCGAGCGTGGCCATGACGACGATCATCATGCTGGTCGTGTGGACGACGTCCGGCACGTTCATGCTCATGTTCCTCGCGGCGCTGCAGGACGTCCCGGTGACGCTCGAGGAGGCCGCGATGCTGGACGGGGCCGGGCGGTGGGGCGTGTTCCGGCACGTGACGCTGCCGCTGCTGCGGCCGACGACGTTCCTGGTGGTGACGCTGGGGCTGATCGCGACCTGGCAGGTGTTCGACCAGATCTACGTGATGAGCCAGGGCAACCCGGCCAAGACCACCCTGACGCCCGCGTTCCTGTCGTACCAGACGGCCTTCCGCAGCTTCGACTACGGCTCGGGGACGGCCATCTCGTTCGTGCTGTTCGCCGTGATCGTGCTGCTGACCCTGCTGCAGCGCCTGGTCATGCGGGATCGGAGGGCGTCGTGAAGCCGCGCGGCCCGCGCGCGCTGGCCTCGGCCTTCGCCGGCTACTTCGTGCTGGTGTTCTTCGCGCTGGTGTTCCTGTACCCGTTCGTCATCCAGATCGCGACCTCGCTGAAGAGCGAGCCGGACGCGGCGGCGCACCCGCTGTCGCCGGTCCCCTCCCCGCTGTCCCTGGCGGGCTACGAGCGGGTCTTCGCGCACACCGACCTGCCGCTGTGGCTGGGCAACTCGCTGCTGGTGACGGTCGTCCTCACGGTGGGCCGGGTGCTGCTGGACTCGATGGCCGGCTACGCGCTGGCCCGGCTGCGCTTCCGCGGCCGGCGGGCGATCGCGGCGGGCATCGTGGCGATCATGGCGGTGCCGGGGGTGGTGCTGTTCATCCCGAAGTTCCTGGTGCTGAACCAGCTCGGGCTCTACGACAGCTACACCGCGCTCGTCCTGCCGGTGATCTGCGACGCGGCCGGGGTGTTCATCATGCGGCAGTTCTTCGTCTCGGTCCCGCCCACCGTGGAGGAGGCGGCCCGGGTGGACGGGGCCGGGATCTTCCGCACGTTCTGGTCGGTGGTGCTGCCGATGGCGCGGCCCGCGCTGATCACGCTGACCGTCATCTCCTTCCAGGGCGCCTGGAACGAGTTCCCGCACACCCTGGTCGCGGTGCAGAGCCCGGAGCTGTTCACGCTGCCCCGGGGCCTGGCGGACCTGGTGAGCGGGTCGCTCGGCAAGGGCACCCAGTACCCGGTCAAGCTGGGCGCGGCGCTGCTGGCCACGATCCCGGTGGCGGTGGTGTTCGTGGTGTTCCAGCGTTACTTCGTGCGGGGCGCCAACGAGGGGTCGGAGAAGGGCTGAGCCTCACCCGAAGAGCTGGGCGAGCTTCAGCAGCAGGTTGTAGACGCCGTAGGCGAAGGGCAGGGCGACCCAGGCCCAGGCCAGCGCCATGAGCGCGGTGCGCCCGCTCATACGGTCTGCTCCTTCCCGGCGAGGCCGCCGGCCGGGTGCTCGTGGTACCTGTCGTGCACCGGCCGGATCAGCTCGTTGGCGGCGAAGCCGACGGCGAGCAGGCCGATCATGACGTACAGGGAGGTCGTGTAGAGGGCCGGGCCGGAGCGCCCGGCGGCCTTGCCGGCGTCGGCGACGGCGTTGACGATGAGCGGGCCCAGCACGCCGGCGGTGGACCAGGCGGTCAGCAGCCGGCCGTGGATGGCGCCCACCTGGTAGGTGCCGAACAGGTCCTTCAGGTAGGCGGGGACGGTCGCGAAGCCGCCGCCGTAGAAGGACAGGATGCCGAGCGCGCACCCGATGAACAGCGGTTTCGAGCCGTCGCCGAGCAGCGCGATGGCGAGGTAGAGCAGCGCGCCGGCGCCCAGGTAGACGCGGTACATGTTCTTGCGCCCGATCAGGTCGGAGGTGGAGGACCAGACGAAGCGGCCGGTCATGTTGGCGAGCGACAGCAGCGCGACGAACCCGGCCGCCGCGCCCGCCGCGACGGCCGCGGGCGTGCCGGCGAAGAAGTCGGTGATCATCGGCGCGGCCTTCTCCAGGATGCCGATGCCCGCGGTGACGTTGCAGCACAGCACCACCCACAGGCAGTAGAACTGCGGGGTGCGGATGGCGTTGCGGGCCGAGACGTCGGCGTCGGTGACGAGCGGGCGGCGGGCCGCGGCGGGCGGCGTCCAGTTCCGCGGGAACCAGCCCTCGGGCGGGATGCGGACCAGCAGCACGCCCATCGTCATGAACGCCGCGTAGACGACGCCGTGCACGAGGAAGGTCAGCGCGATGCCGCCGGTGGACGGGCCGAACGCGGTGAGCATCTGCGCCGACCAGGGCGAGGCGATGAGCGCTCCCCCGCCGAACCCCATGATCGCGATGCCGGTCGCCATGCCGGGCCGGTCCGGGAACCACTTGATCAGCGTGGAGACGGGCGAGATGTAGCCGATGCCGAGCCCGACGCCGCCGACCACGCCGTAGCCGAGCACGACGAGCCAGTACTGCCGGGTCGCCACGCCGAGCGCGGACAGCAGGAAGCCGGAGGAGAAGCAGGTCATCGAGACGAACATGGCCCAGCGCGGGCCGTTGCGCTCGACCAGCGTGCCGCCGAAGGCGGCCGACAGGCCCAGCATGACGATGCCGAGCTGGAACGGCAGCGCGCTCTGCGTGCCGGTCAGGCCGAGCGCGGACTCCAGCGGCGGCTTGAAGACGCTCCAGGCGTAGGCCTGCCCGATGGCCAGGTGCACCGAGAGGGCCGCGGGCGGCACCAGCCAGCGGCTCCAGGAGGGGTCGGCGACGGTTCGGGAACGGCTGAGGAAACCTGCCACAGGGCCATACTGTATGCGGTATCTCGCATGCGCTCGATCTTTACGGCGAACGGTCAGATCCCGTCGCCGAACGGTCGGCGAGATCCGGCCGTCCCATCGGGCCCAGCGGACCCGTCCCTCGCCGTGCGCCCACCCGTAACTCGCGGTCCACCTCGGCGGTCTACGGTGCGCGCATGACGACGCGCAGGTTACTCGCGAGCGTGCTGGCCGGGGTCCTGGCCGCCGGTACGGTCGCCCTCGTGATCCAGACACCGCCCGCCACGGCCGAGCGCCGCGGCCACGAACCCGTCGTGATCGGGCACCGGGGCGCCAGCGCCCACCGGCCCGAGCACACCCTCCTGTCCTACGAGACGGCCATCGCCCTCGGCGCCGACTACATCGAGCCCGACCTGGTCTCCACCAAGGACCACGTGCTGGTGGCCCGGCACGAGAACGAGATCTCCGGCACCACCGACGTGGCCGCGCACCCGGAGTTCGCCGACCGGCGCACCACCAAGACCGTGGACGGCCGGCCGGTCACCGGCTGGTTCACCGAGGACTTCACGCTGGCCGAGCTGAAGACGCTGCGCGCCAAGGAGCGCGTGCCCGACCTGCGGCCGGGCAACACCGCCTTCGACGGGCTGGCGGAGATCCCGACGTTCGAGGAGGTCGTGCAGCTCGCGCTGCGGGCCGGCGTCGGCGTCTATCCCGAGACCAAGCACCCGACGTACTTCGACTCCATCGGGCTGTCGCTGGAGGAGCCGCTGCTGGAGGTGCTGGACAGGTACCGGGTGCGCAAGGCGTACATCCAGTCGTTCGAGACGGCGAACCTGCGCGAGCTGAGCGGCCGCACCAAGCTGCCGCTGATCCAGCTCATCACCTTCGGCGGCGCCCCGTACGACTGGGTCGCCGCCGGCGGCACCCGCACCTACGACGACATGGTCACCCCGGACGGGCTGCGCGAGGTCGCCCGCTACGCCGACGGCATCGGCGTGGACACCCGCCGGGTGGTGCCGCAGGACGCCGCCGGCCGGACGCTGCCGCCCACGACGCTCGTCGCCGACGCCCACCGCAGGGGCCTGGACGTGCACGTGTGGACCGTCCGCAACGAGAACTCCCAGCTCCCGACCGACTACCGGATGGGGGACCCGGCGAGCCCGGTCTACCCGCGCGCGACCGGGAACGTCACGGGCTGGCTGGCGAAGCTGCTCGACCTGGGCGTCGACGGCGCGTTCTGCGACGACCCGGGGACGGGCCGCGCGGTGATCGCCCAGCGCTCCCGCTGAGCCCTCCCGCTGGGCCCTGCCCGGTACTCAGGTGCGGCGCCAGCGGGCCTCGCCGAAGCAGTAGGCCGCGAACAGCAGCAGCCCCAGCGCCACCACCACGAGCAGCAGAGGACCGGCGGGCGTGTCGGCGAACTCGCGCAGCGCCGTGTCGATGCCGCCCGCCTTGTCCGGGTCGAACGTGATCGCCGCCTGGCCGACGAGGATCCCGGCCAGCGCGGCGACCGCGCCCCGCGCCACGAACCCGCCGACGCCGAGCCGGTCCATCACGGCGCGGGTCGGCGCCGGCATCGAGCCCTGGTCGAGCTCCTTCCTGAAGCCCTTGGTGAGGCCCTGGCGCACCCAGTACACGCCCAGCACGACCAGCCCGAGCCCGACCGCGCCCACGATGACCTGCCCGCCGGGCAGGTCGAGGAGCTTGGCGGTCAGGTCGCGGGACTTCTCGTCGTCGGACGACGCCTTGCCCTTGGTCAGCACGCTCAGCAGGGTCGCGACGACCAGCGCGTACACCGCGACCCGGGCGACGGCCTCGACCCGCTCGATCGCCTCCCCGTGCCCGAACAGCGCCTCCGAGGTCTGCCACAACGCCAGCGCCACGAACCCGAGCGTCATGATCCACAGCAGGCCCGCGCCGAAGGGCAGCTCGGCGACCGTCTCGATGGCGCCCGCCTTGTCGGCCTCCTTCGACCGCTCGCCCAGGCCGACCTGCACCGCGACCGCGCCGACCAGCGCGTACAGCACGCCACGGCAGGCCAGGCCGATCCGCGTGGCCACGTCCATCACCGGGCTGCGGGCCGCCCGCCGCGCCGCGCCCCGCACCTCACGTCCCGCCGTGCTCATCATTCCTCCAGGGGTTCCAGGGACCTCCGAAGTGCCCGGGAAACGGCGTTCTAGGCCTCGGACGGGGGCGGCGGCGCCGGTTACAGTGATCCGGTGAGCACCGACCAGCACGGACTCGCCGTCAGCGGCGCGAGCGCCGCCGCGACGCGCCACTACGACCGCGCGATCGACGAGCTGCTGCACTTCCGGGCCGAGGTCGACGCCGAGGCGAACGCGGCGCTCGCGGAGTCGCCCGACTTCCCGATGGGCAACGTCCTCGCCGCCTACCTCGGGCTGCTGACCACCGAGGTCGAGGACGCGCGGACGGCGCGGGCCCGCTTCGGCGCCTTCCTCCGCCGCGTCGACGAGGCGTCCCTGCCGCCCCGCGAGCGGGCGCACCTGGCGGCCGTGCGGGCGCTGCTCGACGGCGACTTCCTGACCTGCGGCGCGCTGCTCGGCGAGATCACCGCCGCGCACCCGCGCGACGCGCTCGCGCTGATCGCCGGGCACCAGATCGACTTCCTCACCGGCGACGCCCGCGCGCTGCGCGACCGCGTCGGCGGCGCGCTCACCGCCTGGCGGCCCGACGACCCGCACTACGGGCACGTGCTCGGCATGTACGCCTTCGGCCTGGAGGAGGCCGGTCACTACGACCGCTCGGAGGAGGTCGGGCTGCGCGCGGTCGAGCTCAACGCGCGCGACGTGTGGGGCATCCACGCGGTGGCGCACACGTACGAGATGCAGGGCCGCTTCGGCGACGGGCTGCGCTACCTCGACGCGCGGGTGCCCGACTGGTCGTCGGGGACGTTCTTCAGCGTGCACTCCTGGTGGCACTACTGCCTGTTCGCGCTGGAGGCCGGGGACGTGCCCCGGGTGCTGGCGATCTACGACGCGGCGCTGGCCGACGGGCAGTCGTCCATGGAGCTGCTGGACGCGGCGGCGCTGCTGTGGCGGCTGCACCTGGAGGGCGCCGAGCAGCCCGCGCGGTGGCGGGCGCTGGCCGACGCCTGGCCGGCGCGGGTGGCCGAGCCGTTCTACGCCTTCAACGACATGCACGCGGTCATGTCGTACGTGGGGGCGGGGCGCATCGGGGACGCCGAGAAGCTGATCGCCTCGCGGGAGGCGTACGTGGCCGAAGGGCGCCCCGGGGTCACCAACGTGGCCATGACGCTGCGGGTCGGGCTGCCGGTGTGCCGGGCGCTGGTGGCGTTCGGGCGGGGCGACCACCGGGCCGTGGTGGAGCTGCTGCACCCGATCCGGCACCGGGTCAACGAGTTCGGCGGCAGCCACGCCCAGCGTGACGCCGTGCAGCGGACGCTGCTGGAGGCCGCGCTGCGGTCCGGGGCCCGGGATCTGGCGCGGACGCTGGTGAGCGAGCGGATCGGGGTGCGGCCGTGCAGCCCGTACAACTGGCTGAAGCAGGCGGCGGTGGCCGAGGCGTTCGGCGAGCGGGCCGCGGCGGCGGCCGCCAGGGAGCGCGCCGGCGCCCTCGCCGGCGCCACCTGAGCCGCCGCTCAGCCAAAAGTGCTGTAACCCCCGATTCGGGTGGGACTGATCGGACTGTCGAGGTCTTCTGGGGGCAGTGTTCGTGAGAAGATCGAGATCATGATCGGTCTGCCAGGCTCGGGTCGTCGCACGCGCCATGCCGCCGCGACGGCCACCCCCGTGTTCCTCGTACCGTGCCCCCGGACCCCTCTGACTCCCCCCGCCTCCCGGACGCCTGCCGTCGCCGGCGTCCGCGGCGGGTTCCCGCCCGCCTGCCCGGCCCCGGTGCCATGCTGACCATGCGCGAAGGCGACCCCCGTACCGAGCCTGCCCTCCCGGGCGGCCAGGAAGACCCGCGGCCCGGCACCGACGACCACGGGCAGGAGCGGGACGACCACGGCCAGGAGCGGAAGGAGTTCCGCCTGCCGAGGCGCGAGACCGTCCGCGGCACCACCCCCGCACCAGCGCGGCCGCACGACGCGAGCGAGCACAACCGCCCGTCCCCAGCCCCCGACCACCGGTTACCGGCCCCCGCCCCAGCCATGCCCGCGGCCCCCACCGCGCCCAGGCCCGCCGGTCCGCCGGCCCCCGCTGAGCCCTGGCCCCCCACTCCCGAGGACGACCCCACGCCCCTCCGCCCCCACCCACCGACCGGCACCCGTCCCCGCTCCCCCTCCCGGGCGTCGGATGCCCCCGGCCCGCAGGCGCACCCCGGCCCCCGGGCGCCCGAGCCCTCCGGCGGCGACGCGACCCCCGCGACCCCCGCCCTGCCGAGCGGCGTCACGAGCGTCGGCGACCTCCCGGGGCTGCGGCCGCGCCGCAAGCCGCGCGACGGCGGCGAGGCGCCCGCCGCCGACGTCGACCTGGTGGACGCCCTCGACCCGCAGACCTGGCGCGTCGTGGCCGCGTGGCTGCACGACAAGCCGTCCGCCGCCACCCGCCAGGTCGCCCTGCAGGTGATGGCGTCGTTCCTGCGCTGGCTGCCCGAGGCCGAGCCGGACGTCGAGCTGCTGGCCGTCACCGGGGCGCACCTGGAGGCGTTCTGCGAGGCGGCCCGCCGCGGCTCCATCGCCCGCACTCCCGGCCGGCCGCTGACCAGCAAGACGGTGAGCCGCAAGCGGGCCGCGCTGCTGTCGTTCTACTCCTTCGCCTGGCGGTGCGGCGTCGTCCGGCACAACCAGGTCGCCGGCCCGAGGATCACCAGGGCCCGCCGTCCCGGCACCGCGCGGACGCTCGGCGCCGACGAGCGGCGGCTGCTCCGCAAGGGCGTCGCCCGCCTGCACGCGGACGGCCGGACGACGGAGGCGGCGGCGGTCGCGTTGCTGGAGCTGACGGGCGCGGCGGTCGAGGCGCTGGCCGGCCTCACCCGGCAGGACGTCCGCAGCGTGCCCGACGGCCCCACCAGCCAGCCGGTCGTCGTCACGGTCAACCACGGCCGCGACGACGTCACCGCCTTCCTGGTCAGCCCGCTGGTGCGGCCGCTGCTGCGCATCCTGTGCACGAGCCGCCCGCTGGGCGAGCCGCTGCTGCGCCGCCCGGACGGACGCGCCCTGGACGCCGGGTGGCTCGGCTCCGCCCTCACCGAGGCCGCCCTCGCCGGCGGCGTCCCGGAGGAGCGCGCCCGGCTGCTCACCCCCGCCATGCTCCGCGCCACCGACGTCACCGACCTCCTGAACGACCAGGGCTCCTTCCCACCCCCCTCCACCCGCGGCTGACCCCCCTGCGCCACCTCGGACCTTGCCGATGCGGCGCAGGCCCGCTCCCCCCGGCCGTCCGCCCGCCACGGCCCCTCCGTGAGCCCGGCTCAAGCCGAAGGGCGGCGGGCACGACCGGGGCGAAGATTGTCGGTGCGGGCGGGTAGGGTTTCGGCACATGGATCGGGAACTCACCCTCATGGTCGTCCACGCCCACCCCGACGACGAATGTCTCAGCACCGGCGGCATCCTGGCCCGCTACACCGAGGAGGGCGTCCGCACCGTCCTGGTCACCTGCACCAACGGCGAGCAGGGCGACGACCAGGACGGCCGCAAACCGGGCGACGAGGGGCACGACGACGAGGCGGTGGCGGCGCGCCGCCTGGGCGAGCTGCGCGAGTCGGTCGCCCACCTGGGCATCGACCACCTGGAGCTGCTCGGCTACCGCGACTCCGGCATGGACGGCTGGGCGGGCAACGGGCATCCGGACGCGTTCGCCAACGTCCCCGTGGAGGAGGCGGCGGCCAGGCTCGGCGAGCTGATGGAGCGCTACCGGCCCCAGGTCGTGGTGACCTACGACGAGACGGGCGGGGGCGGCTACGGCCACCCCGACCACGTGCAGACGCACCGCATCACGGCCGCGGCCGTGGAGGCGACCGGCATTCCCGACAAGTTCTACTACACGGCCATGCCGCGTTCGGCGATCAAGCGGATGTTCGAGCTGATGCGCGACAACGGGGTCGATCTCGGCGGTTTCGAGCCGTCCGACGACTTCGGCACCCCCGACGAGCGCGTCACGACCGTCATCGACGTCGCCGCCTACACCGAGCGCAAGCTCAAGGCGCTGCGGGCGCACGAGAGCCAGGGCGACAACATCTTCCTGCTGCGCATGCCGGAGGAGGCTCAGCAGCAGGCGTTCTCGCACGAGGCGTTCGAGCGGGTGCTGTCCAAGGTGCAGGCCCCGGCTCACGAGGAGGACCTGTTCGCGGGCCTGCGCGGCTGACGCCCGTCCGCCGGTCCGGGCCTCTCGGCCGCGTCGGGCCCGCCTGACAGGGCCGGCGAGGTGGGGCCCCGGGCGGGGTCGGGGGCCGGCGAGGTCAGCGAGCCGGCGTTCTGGGGGCCGGCGTTCTCGGGGGGTCGGCGGGGTTCCGCTCAGTACGGCAGGGGCCGTCCGGAGGGGGTCCGCAGGTCCAGCTGCTGCGGCCGGCGTCGTGGCCGTGGCCGAAGGGCGATCCGCACGCGTCCCATGATCCTCGTCCCTCCTCTGGTCGGTCCGGTTGTGGTTCACCAGCCTGCGCCGGGCGGCCGGGCGCGGGCAGGTCCGCAAGGCCCTGCCCGCAGGGTCGTTCGGCAGGTGGGTCTTGGGGCCTTGGTCCCTGGCCCGCGCGTGCGCGGCCCGGTGCCATGGAGGGTGAGGAGGTCGCCATGGAAGCCAAGCAGTGGACGGTGCAGGTGTACCTGGCCGAGGAGGGCGACGACACCAGCGCCCGGGCCGTGCTGACGACACGTGACGGCTCGCGCGTGGAGGGCTCGGGACGGGCCCGCCGCAACCCGGACGACCCGGCGGTGCCGGAGATCGGCGACGAGCTGGCCGCCTCGCGGGCGCTCACCGACCTGGCGCGCAAGCTGGCCGCCATCGGCTGGCAGGACGTCGCCGTGTCGGCCGGCCCGGCGGAGGCCGAGAGCCGGTCCTGGTGAGCCGGCCGTCCAGCTGAGACGGCCGTGATCGTGAGGAGGCTGCGGGGAGAGGAGCCCGTCATGTCACATCCTGTAGTGCACTGGGAGATCGGCGGACCGGACAAGGAAGCCCTGCGGGACTTCTACGCCGACCTGTTCGGCTGGAAGGCCGAGGAGGCCGGCCCCGAGTACGCGCTGCTCGAACCCGGCGAGGGCCCCAGCGGCGGGATCATGCGGACGAAGGGCGGCATGCCGCCGTACGTCACGATCTACGTCCAGGTCGAGGACCTGGAGGCCGCGCTCGCCCGGGCCGCCGAGCTGGGCGGCTCCCGCGTGGTGCCGCCGACGGAGATCTCGGCGGAGCTGCGGTTCGCGATGTTCGCCGATCCGATGGGCAACGTCGTCGGCCTGCTGTCGGGCGCCGGGAGCAGGTGAGCCGGCGATGGCCGCGCACCTCGTCCCGGAGCGGACGGGCCGCCCCGCGCTGACGGACCCCGGCGCGGGCGCGCCCGGGCAGGGCGCGGAGGGGACGCTGGTCCTGCCGGGCGGGCGGGTGCTGGCGTACGCGTGGCGGGGCGACCCGCGGGGCACGCCGGTGCTGGAGTTCCCCGGCCTGCCGGGGGCGCGCCGGGCGGCCGTCGTGCCGGCGGCGTTCCTGCGTGAGCGGGGCATCCTGTGGGTGTCGGCGGACCGGCCGGGGCTCGGCGGGTCCGCGCCGCAGCCGGGGCGCATCCTGCTGGACTGGCCGCACGACGTCCGGCGGCTGGCCGATCATCTGGGGCTGGGGCGGTTCGCGGTGCTCGGGGGCGCGGCGGGGGCGCCGTACGCGCTGGCCTGCGCCTGGGCGCTGGCCGACCGGGTGAGCGCGGTCGCGCTGGTCAGCGGCGTCGGCCCGCTGGAGCGGCCGGAGTCCCTGGCGGGCCTGGGGCCGGAGCCGCGGCGGCTGGTACGGCTGTCGCGGCGCGCCCCGGGCCTGGCCCGCCTGGTGGTGGCGGGCGCGCGGGCCCACCCGCTGACCGCGTTCCAGCGGCTGCTGGACGCGCTGCCGGAGCCGGACCGGCGGGTGGCGGCCCGGCCGGAGGTGCGGCGCAGCCTGCTGGAGTCGTACGCGCTGGCCTTCCGCCAGGGCACGGCCGGGCAGGTGCGGGACTGGGCGGTGCTGGCCATGCCGTGGGGTTTCCGGCCCGGCGACGTCGAGGCGCCGGTGCGGATCTTCCACGGGGCGCTCGACGGGCTCGTGCCGCTCGCCCACGCCGAGGCCCTGGCCGCGGCGCTGCCCCGCGCCCGCCTGACCGCTTTCCCCGGCGAGGGCCACCTGGTGGGGTTCGGACGGGCGGGCGAGCTCCTGGCCGCGCTGGCGGAGGAGGCCCGCGCCGCCGCTACGTGAGGTGCTTGGTGAAGAACGCGGCGATGCGCTGCCGGGCGTCGCGCGCGGACGGCTCGTGGTAGCGGGAGCCGGACAGCCTGGCCAGGACGGCGAACAGCGGCGGCACGTGGTCGCGGCTGTGGTCGTTGAGGAAGGCGTGGCCCGCGTCGGGGTACTCCTTGACGTCGTGCTCGACGCCCAGCTCGGTCAGCACGCGCTCCAGCCGGGCGGCGGACCTGCGGTTGGGGAGGTCCTTGGCGCCGTAGCTGGCGACGATGGGGCAGGCACCGGTGAGCGCGCTGGCGGTGAAGTCCCTGGCGGTGGAGGTGCCGTAGTTGACGCCGGAGACCTCGAAGCCGTGCCCGGGGGCCAGCACGAGCGCGAAGCCGCCGCCCATGCAGAAGCCGATGATCCCGATGCGGCCGGTGCAGTCCTCGCGCGCGGCCAGGTAGGCGCGGGCGGCCTCGATGTCGTCGAACGCCGGGCCGCGCCTGGACCGGAAGTCCCTGGCGATGGCCCGCAGGCAGGCGAGCCGGCCGCCCCAGTAGTACAGGTCCGGCGCGACGGCGAGGAAGCCCTCGCCCGCCAGCCAGCCGGCCTGGTCGCGCAGGTCCTGGCTCATGCCGAGGGCGTCGTGGACGACGACGACGCCCGGCCACGGCCCCGGCCGGTCGGGGACGGCCAGGTAGGCGGGCATGGCGCCGCGGGACGCCTGGATCTCGACCTCGCTCATCGTCCCTCCCGTGGTCCCGTGGTCCCGTGGTCCCGTGGTCCCGTGGTGCCGTGGTCGCCGTGGGCGTGTGGGGCCAGTGTGCGCCACCTCCGCGGTCCCGTACAGCGGCCCTGTCAGGACGGGGCGGGACGCGGCGCGCCGGGTGCCGGGCGCAGCTCGCCGGAGCCGCGGACGACCAGGCGGGTGGGGATGACCGTGCGGCGGGCGCGGGAGCGGTCGCCGTCCAGGCGGGACAGGGCCAGCTCCGCCGCGGCCACCCCCATTCCCGCCGGGTCCTGGGCGACGGCCGTCAGCGGCGGGTCCAGGCATTCGGCCAGGGGCGGGTCGTCGAAGCCGACCAGCGCGACGTCGCGGCGCCCGGCGCCCGACAGCGCCACCACGGCCCCGGTCGTGGCCAGGTCGTCGCCGGTGAACAGGGCGGTCGGCGGGTCGGGCAGGGCGAGGAGGCGGCGGGCGGCGGCCGCGGCGGCCTCCCGGTCGTGGCCGGTCGCCACCAGGGCCCGGTCGGCGGGCAGGCCCGCCTCCTCCAGCGCGTCGCGGTAGCCCTGGAAGCGTTCGCGACGGGGGTGGAGGCCGGCGGGCCGGTCGCCGATGAAGCCGACGCGGCGGTGGCCGTGCGCGAGGAGGTGGGCGACGCCGGTCCGCGCGCCCTGCCGGTTGGCGCTCACCACGCAGTCGGCGGTCAGGCCGGCGGCCGGCCGGTCGAGGAAGACGATCGGCAGCCCGGCGGCGCGTTCGGCGCGCAGGTGCCGGTGCTCGGCGGCGGCCGACGGGACGATCATGAGCGCGCTCACCCGGCGGGCCAGGAACGTCGCGATCAGCGCCTGCTCCAGCGCGGCCGTCTCGCTGGAGCAGCCCAGGACGAGGGTCAGGCCGCGGGCCCGCACCACGCGCTCGACGCCGCCCGCGACGGCGCCGAAGAACGGGTTGCCCAGCTCGGGCACGACCAGCCCGACCGTGGCGTCGGCGGCGCCGACCCGCATGTTGCGGGCCATCAGGTTGGGCCGGTAGCCGAGCCTGCCGACCACCGCCAGCACCCGCTCGCGGGTGCCGGCGGCGACGGGGCCCTCGCCGTTCAGCACCCGGGAGACGGTCTTCGCCGCGACCCCGGCCTCGCGGGCCACGTCGGCCATCGTGGGACGCCGCCGCCCGCCCATGCCCGGACCCGTGACCGCGTCAGGACAGGCCGATGGCCCTGGCGGCGCCCTGGTCGTCGACCACGGCCGCGCCGTCGTCCGCGACCCGCAGCGCGCCGGTCATGATGGCCACCACCTCGGCCATCGCGTGGTCGCCCGCCTTGAGCTGGGCGACCCGGCGGCCGAGCCGCTGGACGTGGATGCGGTCGGCGATCTCGAAGACGTGCGGCATGTTGTGGCTGATCAGCACGACCGGGGTGCCGCCGTCGCGGACCCGCCTGATCAGGTCGAGCACCTGCCCCGACTCCTTGACGCCGAGCGCGGCCGTCGGCTCGTCCATGACGACGACGCGGGTGGCCCAGGCGACCGCCCGCGCCACGGCCACGCCCTGCCGCTGGCCGCCCGACAACGTCTCGACCGGCTGGGTGAGCGAGTTCAGCCCGATCTTGAGCGCGGCCATGTGCCGGGCCGACTCCTCGCGCATGCGCCGTTTGTCCAGCATGCGGAGGACGCGGCCGAGCACGCCCGGCTTGCGCAGCTCGCGGCCGAGGAACATGTTGGTGGCGACGTCGAGCGAGGCGGCCACCGCGAGGTCCTGGTAGACGGTCTCGATGCCGTGCCGGCGGGCGTCGAGGGGGTCGCGGAGGCGGACCGGCTCGCCGTCCAGCCGGATCTCGCCGGCGTCGGGCTGGAGCGCGCCGGTGAGGGCCTTGATGAGGCTGGTCTTGCCGGCGCCGTTGTCGCCGATGACGGCCAGCACCTCGCCGGGCAGCAGGTCGAAGTCGGCGCCGTCCAGGGCGGTGACGTGCCCGTACCGCTTGACCAGGCCGCGGGCCTGGAGCACGGGAGCGGTCCGCGTCATCGGTTCCTCCTGCGGGAGAGCTGGTCGACGGCGACGGCCAGGATCACCAGGACGCCGGTGATGAGGGTCTGGTAGATCGACGGCACGCCCATGAGCTGCAGGCCGTTGCGGAACACCCCGACGATCAGCGCGCCCACCAGCGTGCCGATCACCAGGCCGCGCCCGCCGAACAGGCTCGTGCCGCCGAGCACGACCGCGGTGATGCTGTCGAGGTTCTCGCTCTGGCCGGCCTGCGGGTCGCCGACGCCCGTGCGGGAGACCAGCAGCAGCGCGGCGATGCCGTAGACGAACCCGGCGAGGGTGTAGACGCCGACGGTCAGCCGCCGGGTCCTGATGCCGGTCAGGCGGGCCACCTCGGGACTGTTGCCGAGCGCGTACACGTGGCGGCCCCACGCGGTCGAGCCCAGCAGGTACGCGAACAGCAGGAACAGCAGGATCGTCAGCAGCGAGCCGTAGGTGACCCTGGTCTGGCCGAGGTCGAAGGTCTGCCCCAGGAACGTCAGCAGCGGCGGCAGCCCGGTCACCGTCTGCTCCTCGGAGTAGATGTGGGTGAGCGCGAAGACCACGTTCAGCATGCCGAGCGTCACGATGAACGGCGGCAGCGAGATCCGCGTCACCAGCAGCCCGTTGACCAGCCCGAACGCGGCGCACACGGCGAGCCCGGCGGCGACGGCGAGCAGCGGCGGCAGCCCGGCGCCCACGGCCAGCCGGGTCATCACGATGCCGCCGAACGCCATGATCGCGCCGCAGGCGAGGTCGATGCCCGCGGTCAGGATGATCAGCGTCTGCCCGATGGCCAGCGTGCCGACCACCATGACCTGCTGGATGATGAGGGAGAAGTTGGGGCCGGTGAAGAACTGGCCGGAGTTCAGGCCGAAGAACAGGCAGGCCAGCACGAGCGCGAGCGCGGGCCCGGCGACCGGGGCGGCGAGCAGGCGGCGGGCGGGCGCCGCCCGGAGCGTGGCTGCGTCGGCCATCTCAGCCCCAGCAGTTGGCCAGGCCGAAGGCGGTGTCCTTGGCCTCGACCCCGGGGACGGCCCGGTCAGTGATGAGGGTGACGCCGGTGTCGGTGTAGCCGGTGGCCTTCTTGCCGGTCCTGGCGAACTCGGCGACGGCCTTGACGCCGTCCTCGGCCATCTTGAGCGGGTACTGCTGGCTGGTGGCGGCGATCTGTCCTGACTGGACGGCTTTCGTCCCGGTGCAGCCGCCGTCCACGGAGACGATCAGCACGTCCTTGTCGCGGCCCTTGGCCTTCAGCGCCGTGTACGCGCCGAGCGCGGCGGGCTCGTTGATGGTGTAGACGACGTTGATGCCGGGGGCCTTCTGCAGGCAGTTCTCCATCGCGGTCTGGCCTTTGGCCTGGTCGCCGCGGGTGTCCTGGGAGCAGACGACGGACGGGTCGTCGTCCTGGATGCCGTAGCCCTTGAGGAAGCCGTCGTGGCGGAGCTTGCCGACGGTGATGCCGGGGGCCAGGTCGAGGGTGGCGATCCTGGCGGGCCTGCCCGCCATCGCGGCCCTGGCGTACCGGCCGATCAGCTCGCCCGCCTTGAGGTTGTCGGTGGCGAACAGCGCGTCGGTGGCGTCCTGCGGGTCGGTCGGGGTGTCCAGGGCGATCACCAGGACGCCCGCGTCGCGGGCCTTCCTGATCGCGGGGACGATGGCCTTGGTGTCGCTGGGCGTGATGAGGATGCCCTTCACCCCGGCGGCGACCATGTTCTCGATGGCGGTGATCTGGGAGGCGTTGTCGCCGTCGAACCTGCCGGCGGCGCTCATCAGCTCCAGGCCGTTCGCCTGGGCCGACTTCTGGGCGCCTTCCTTCATCTTGACGAAGAACGGGTTGGTCTCGGTCTTGGTGATCAGGCCGACCTTGGGGGCGCCGGGGGCGGACTGCCCGCCTCCGCCGCTGCCGCAGCCCGCGACGAGGAGCGCGGTGACGAGGAGACCGGCCGGGATTCTGGCGATCATGGCGGTTCCTATCGGGGAGGAGGCCATGTCATCGATGACACATGTCAACGTTGACATGGGCTGTGCTGCGATAATGAGCGCGGTTCAGGGGGACGTCAATGGGGCTGCGCCGTGACGCGCGGGGCGGCGGCGGTGAGCGTTCTGGAGAGGCGGGCGTGATGATCGCGGTCCTGGGCGAGTGCGTGGCCGACGCCTTCACGACCGCCCCGCTGCCGCCGTCCGGGAGCGCGACGGCCGATAGCGGGACAGGGGCGGGTGGGGCGCTCGGGCTGCGGGTGCTGCCAGGGGGCGGGCCCGCGAACACGGCGGTGGCGCTGGCCCGGCTCGGCACGCGGGCCCGCTTCCTCGGCCGCATCTCCCAGGACGTCTTCGGCGACCTCTTCCGCGAACACCTGGCGTCCTCCGGCGTGGACCTGTCGGCCTGCGTCGAGGCCGCCGAGCCGAGCACCCTCGCCGTCGCCGCCCTGGACGCGGCCGGGCACGCCGCCTACACCTTCTACGCCGAGGGCGCCGCCGACTGGGCGTGGACCGCCGACGAGCTGGCCCCGTCCCGGCTCGGCCCGGCCGCCTGCCTGCACACCGGCTCGCTCGCCCTGGTCAGGAAGCCGGGCCGGGCCGCGATCGAGGAGTTCGCGCGGGCGGCGTCCGCGCACGCGACGATCTCGATCGACCCCAACGTCCGCCCCAGCCTCGCGGGCAAGGACGACTACCAGGTGGCCCGCTGGTGCGAGTGGGCCGACATCGTCAAGCTCAGCGACGACGACCTGGAGTTCCTGCTGCCGGGTGTGCCGCCGGAACACGCCTGCGACACCTGGCACGACGCCGGCGCCCGGCTCGTCGTCGTCACCCGGGGGGCGGCGGGCGCGCTGGTCTCGCTGAACGGCGAGCGCGCCACCGTTCCGGCCGCGCCGACCGAGGTCGTGGACACCGTCGGCGCGGGCGACGCCTTCACCGCCGGCCTGCTGCACCACCTGCACGCGCGGGGGTTCCTCGGCGGCCGCCTGGACGGGCTCGACCTGGGGACGGCGGCCGAGGCGGCGGCCTTCGCGGCCCGCGTGTCGGCGCTGACCTGCGCGGTCCCCGGCGCCGACCCGCCCTGGGCGGCCCGTCTCGGCACGCCGCCCGGACAGCCGGGCTGAGCGGGCCCCCGCCGCCGCGCGGGGGGCGCGGAATTGTCGGGGCCGCTGGCTAGAGTCCGGGCCATGCTCGGATCCGCGCGGACGCCCAGCGATGCCTGGCAGCAGGTCTTCGACCTCATCGAAGCAGGAGACGACCGGCGCCTGGCCGCGTCGCTGACCAGGGCTGTGGCGGGGCCCAGAGCCGCGTCCATGGCTGAACCCATGGCTGGGCCCTCGGCCGGGCCCATGGCCGGGCCCTCGGCCGGACTCGACGCCGGGCCCTCGGCCCGACTCGACGCCAGGCTCGACGCCGGGCTCGACGCCGGGCTCGACGCCGAGGCCAGGCGGGAGGTCGCCCGGCGGCTCCCCGGCCACCTGAGCCGATGCCCACGCCGCCATGTGGAGGAGAGGGCGAGCAGCTACCGGCTGGCGGGAGCGGCCTGCCTGGAGAGCGCGGCGGAGGTGGCCGACTGGCTCGGCCGCGCCGAGCTGCGCCGCTTCCCCACCTCGGCCAGAACGGACGCCGCCCGCCTTCTGTCCCTCCTGTCCACCCGGCCGGTGCGATGGCGGGCCGAACTGGCCGTACGTCTGGCGCGCGGCCTGGACACCTCGGCCATGCTCAGCGCCGACGGCTGGGGCGACCGGCCGAACTGGGACCTCGCGGCCGCGCTCGTCCTGGAGACACAGATCGAGCCTCCCGGCGAGTGCCCTGCCAGCCACGTACCCGGTGGGGGCGGCAGCGCCGCACCCGACCACGGCCCCGGCACCCTCGACGGCCGCAGCGCGCTCCACGACCCTACGGCGAGTGTCCCCACGGCCCCTGCCCCTGCACCCGCTGGCCCCACGCCCGCTGGCCCCACGCCCGCTGCCCCTGCACCCGCTGGCCCTGCGCCCGCTGGCCCCGTACCGGATGGCCCTGCGCCCGATGGCGAGGCCGACCGCCCTCAGCCCGACGACTGTGGGCACGATCACGACGGGTGTGGGCTCGGTGAGGGGTTCGCGGTGGGATGGGCGATGTGGCGGGCCATGAGGGAGCGGCTGCACGCCCTTTCCCCGCTGCTCGCCCCGGAGGGCCTGCCCCACTACGCCCGCCTCCCCGCCGACCCGCTGCTGCGGCACGTCGTCCCGTACCTCTTCAGCGGGCTCGCCGGGAACGGGCCGGCCGCGGCGTACTGGCGGCTCATCTGGCGCTCCCCCACGATCGTCGCCGAGCTGGCCGCACTGGAGACGACGGGCACGACACCGCGCCGCACGCTGATCGACGGCTGTGCCGCGCGGTTCCTGGCGGCAGGCGGTGACGCGGCGGAGGCGGCCCCGTTCGTGGCGCTGTGGCGGCGGCTGCGGCCGGGGCCGGACGAGGTGCCGGTGCGTGACTTCGTCCGGCTGCTGCCGTCGGCGCCCTCCCCGGTCGCGCAGGTCGCGGTGGAGGAGCTGCGGCGCGCCGACGCGGCGGGCGGCGTGCCCGCGGAGCTGTTCGCCGAGGCTGTGCGGGCGCTGGTGTTCCGGCCCGAGCACAAGCACGTGGCGAACGCGGTGCGGTGGCTGGCGGCCGGCCCGCCCGCGCGGAGCGCGACGGCCCTGGACGCGCTCGCCGCCGCGTTCGACGCGGGGCAGCCCGCGGTGCGGGAACGCGCGGCCCGGCTGGCGGTCAAGCTCGCCCCGTACGCGGACGACGCCGGCCGTGCGGCCGTCCGCGAGGCGGCCGTCCGCCTGCCCGCCGACCTGCGCGCGCTGGTGTCGGCCGGCTACGGCCTGGTGACCGCGGCACCGGAGGAGCCGCCGGCCGTCCCGGCGCTGCACGCGACGCCGCTGCCCGCCCTCGCCCCGGCCGTCACCGGCGCGGCCGAGCTGGCCGTCGAGCTGGAGATGGCCGGGCGCCCCAGGGAGCCCCTGGAGCTCGAACGCCTTCTCGCCGCGCTGGTCGAGCTGGCCTTCCGCGATCGCGACGGGCTGGCGGCGGCCCTGGCGGGCTGGCGGCGCAGACACTGGCGGGAGCCGTTCGACCCGCGCCTGTACACCTACGGCATCAGCGGCTACGACGCCGACCCCGGCTCGCTGCTGGCCCGCTGCGCGCTGGCGATCGTCTCCCCCTCCGACAGTCTCGCGCTGACCGCGTCACTGGCCGAGTACCGGCGGGTGTCCCCGCCGATCGACGCGCGGGTCGACCGGTTCGTCCAGCAGCGCCTGCGCGAGGTCGTGGCGACATTCGAGGGACGCGCCGCCACCGTGCCCGTGCTGCTGGCCACGCCCACCTCGCCGACCGGTCACGTCGATCCCGAGGCTCTCCTCGACCGGATGGAACGGCTCGGTGCGCGGGAGCCTCTCGCGACCGACCTCCAGCAGGCGTTGTTACGGCTGCCGCGCGAAGTGGGCCCGGAGGTCGCCGTGCGGGCGGAGCGGTTGCCCGTACGGGCCGGGCGCACGGTGGCGGAGTGGCTGCGCGGCGGCGGCCTGCCTGACCCGGCGGTGACGTGGAGCCTTGAGACGGTGAAGCACAGCGCCGGTCCGGGCTGGGCCGTCTCGGAGCGGCTGGAGGTGCACGCCCGGGTGGAGCCCGGCCCCGGGCTGCCGCAGCCGGTGGCCGGCGTGTGCCGCGTGGACCCGCTGCGCGACCGGGCTTCGGAGGAGAGGTGGCTGCCGTACGTGCTGCCTTCGCATCGCGAGGTGGTCGCCGCGCATCTCCTGCTCCGCCTTCCGTTACGGCTCGACAGCAGGGACGGCCTGGTGGAGTTCGTGGCGGCTCTGGCGCACGGTGACGGGCCGGTGGGCCCGGCCACGGTGAGCACGATCGTCCTCGGGCTGGGGCACCGGCATCCGGAGCAGCGGGCGTCGGCCATCGACGCGCTGATCACGCTGGCCGCGCGCGGGCAGCTCCCGGCGGCGGAGCTCGGCCGCATCCTGGCGCGGCTGGCCGGGGCGGGACTGGTCAAGCTGCAGCGGGTCGCCGGCGCGCTGGCCGAGCTCACGGCGATGGGCGCGCACGCCGAGGTGTGGGCCGCGCTGGCCGAGGCCCTGCCACCACTCCTGGCCGCTCGCGGCGACCCGCCCCCATCTCGGCCGCGGCCTCGGAGCGGGCTGGGTGAACTTCTCGGGGTCGCCGCGGACGCCGCCGCCCTCGCCGGGGCCCGTACGGAAGTGGCGGGGGTGGCGGAACTGGCCGCCCGCAAGGGCTCCAGCCTCCTGCTGCACGAAGCCCGTCGCCTGCACCGTCAGCTCGGGGGCTGACACCTCGGGCGGGGGTCAGGAAGGGGGCCGTTGTTCAGTCGGTGAGGGTGGTGCGGTGGCCGTTCCAGACGAAGCGCGCCGTCGTCACCGCGTCGTCCCCGTCGCCGGTGATGAGCTGGTGGATGGCGATGCCGTCGAGCTCGCGGTATTCGCACCATTCGTGGTCGGAGGTGAGCACGAGGTCCAGCTCCAGGTCCACCAGCAGGTCGAACACCTGCCCCCGGTTCGTCCGGTCCACGCCCACGAACACCTCGTCCAGCAGGATGAACCGGGGACACTCCGGATCGGTCTGGTAGTGCGCGGCCACGGCGGCGAACAGCGGCAGGTGCAGCGCGATCGCCTTCTCCCCGCCCGACAGCGCCCCGTGCAGCTTCCTCGTGAGGTCCTGCCAGCCCTGGCCGTCCCCGCGATCGAGGTGCACCACGAAGCGGTGCCAGGCGGTGTAGTCGAGCACCCGCATGAGCTGGTCCTCCCAGCTCGCCGAGGAGTCGCCGGCCCGCGCGTGCTCCACACGGTCGCGGAAGAAGGCGTACAGGGCCTCACGGCCGGCCTCGTCGAGCGTGGCCGGGTCGCGGAGCAGCAGGTCGCGGGCGGCGCGGGTGCCGGCGGGCTGGGCGGGGTCCACCTGCCAGGCCAGCCGAACGGCGAGCCCGGAGGCGGTGCGGACGCGTTCGAGACGCTGGTTCATGTCCTCGACCAGGGCGCTCGCCTGCCTGATGCGCTCGGCCAGGTGGCGGCGGGTGCTGCCGGCGAGCGTCCGGTCGAACAGGTCCCGCTCCGCCGCCGTGCTGCCCGACCTGCGCTGGTCGCGCTCGCGGCGCAACGCCTCGGCCAGCGCGACCGTCCCCGTGCGCAGGCCGCCTACCGTGGCGGTCAGGAGGTGGACGTCGCCGTCAGGGGCCAGTTCCAGGTCTGTCCGGTGGGCGAGGGCTTCGCGGGAGCGGTGGAAGGCGTCCTGGAGGCGCGCCTCGGCCTCCCTGAGGTGATGCGCGTCGTACGGGACGGCGCTGAGCTGAGCGGCCGTCATGGTGACGGTGTCAGGGACCGTATTTGAGACCGTATCCGGGACCGTGTCTGGGACCGTGCCGGCGGGCGTCTCGGCTCCTGGCCTCGGGCTCGGACCCGGGAGCGGCTGCTTCGGCGGGTTGTCGCTGTCCGCGGCTGCCCGGGCGGCGGTGGGGGCCGTGGCGAGGGTCAGGCCGGCGTCGGCGGGGAGGTGGCCGGTCGTGAGGTGGTGGAAGCGCCCGCAGGCCGTCGCGTACGCCCGCTCCGCTGCCGCTTGGGCGTCCTCGGCGACGGCGAGCTCGCTCTGGAGGCGTCCCAGACGGGCGTTGAGTGCGGCGATGTCGTCGTGGATCGTCCTGATGAGGCGGCGGCAGGATCGATGGGCGGTCTCGGCCTCGTGGAGGCGTTCGAGCACGCGCAGATGCTCGGTGTCGGCCGCGGACTCGACGGCGGTCAGCCGCTCGGCGAGCACGACGGCCGTGGCCGCGGCCTCCTCCGCCCGTTCGACCGCCCGGACCGCCAGGTTCTCGTACTCGCGGGCGCTCTCGGCGGCGTGCCCGGCCCGCTCGCGGGCGGCCTGGGCGGCGGCCAGGCGTTCGTGCCAGACGGTGGCGGCCGTCTCGGCGGCGCGCAGCGCCTCCTCCAAGGCGTCCAGCGCGGGCAGGGTCGTGGGCAGGCCGTGCGCTGCCGCCTGCTCGGTGAGCCTGCGCCGGCAGTGGACGGCGTCCCGCTCGCGCTCGCGCAGGCGTTCCTCACATGCCCGGAGCCGGTCCTCCAGCAGCGCGATCTTCGCGACGGCGGCGTCGAGCGCCTGCGCCGCCTCGTCGTACGGGCCGCGGCCGGGTCTGCGCCGCAGCTCGGTCGCCAGCGTGTCGCGGTCGCCCGCGAGAACGGCGAGCAGGTGGTCGCACTCGGCGACGAGACCCGCGACGTCGCTCAGCCGCTCGTCCAGCTCGGCTGTCCGGCGACGGCGGGCGCGTTCGCGGGCGGCGGTGCCGAGGTAGGAGGGCTCGGGCTTGCTCCAGCGGCCGGCGGCGGGGCCCAGCCGCCAGGTGCCGTCCGCACCCACTGCAGCCGGATGGCGATCAGCCTCGGCCGGGTCGGCGGCGGTGGACGCGCGGGTGGACCCGGGCGGATGGCCGGCGGTCGGGCGGGCCGTCTCCGCCTGGTGCTCTGAGTCGCGGGGCGTGGGGGCGGGTGCGGTGGGGGCGAAGGCGATGGCGGCCAGGACGGTGCCCGTCGACGCGGGAGCGCCGGGCTCGGCGAGCAGGACGTCGGCCAGGCTCTGGCCGGGCGCGGGGCGCAACGTCGCGATGGCGAAGAGATCGTGTTCGCCCGCCGTCGCCTCGCCGTCGGGGTACAGCCACAGGTCCAGCAGTCCGGCCGACTCCAGCGCGGCTTCCACCCCGGCTTGTACGGCGGTGTCCACGCCGGGACGGAACCCCACCGCACGCCACAGCGGCATCCCGCGGCGGCCCTCGCGGCGGGATGCCGAGATGCGGGAGGGGCGAGGCTCGACGAGCGCTTGTCCGTCGAGGTTGCGGCGTTCCGCGTCCAGCGCCGCCTGTTCCTTGGTCAGGGTCGCGCGGAGGGTGGTGAGCTGTTGTTCGCGGGCCGCCATCCGGACGGATGCCGCGATCCTGGCCTCGGTCACCGCCTCGTCGGCCTGGACGGGAGCATCGGCGAGGGCCGCGAGGTGATCGGGGTCGAGGCGGAGGTGGAGGCAGCCGGCGGCCCACTCGGCGAGGGCGGACGCCAGGTCCCGCAGGCGTTCGTCGCGCAGGCGGGCGGCTCGTTCGCGGGCTTCGTGGGCGGTGTCCAGGGCTTGCCGGGTGTGGTCGCGGTCCTGCTCGGCGGTGGTGCGCCGGTCGAGGGCTCGTTCGTGGGCGTGCGCGGCGGCTCGGACGTCGCGGATCTGGGCGGAGCGGCTGGTCACGGCGACGCGCAGGAGGGCCCGGGCGGGTGTGAGGGCGTCGGGTGCGGGCGATGTGGGGGCGGCGGCGGTCGTGCTCGCGTCCGGTGGCGGCGGGGCGGGGGTGGCCGGGGCGAGCGTGGCCCCGTCGGCGGGTGCGGTGCCGGGGACGGGGACGGGGTTTGTCGCGTCGGTGCGCTTCGCTCCGGTGGCGGGCGCGGCCCCGATCGGGAGCGCGGCCCCGTTGATCGAGGCGGCCCCGTTCGCGCGCGCGGCTCCGTGAGCGGGCGGGGCCTGGTGGATGGGCGAGGCCTGGCGGGTGGGCGGGGCTCCGTGAGCGGGCGGGGCCTGGCGGGTGGGCGGGGCTCCGTGAGCGGCCGGGGCCTGGTGGGTGGGCGGGGCTTGATGAGGGGTGAGCGGGGCTTGGTGAGGGGTGGGCGGGGTTGGGAGGCCGGCGCGGGTGGCGGTGTGGTGGGCCGCGGTGCGGGCGTGGTCGGCGAGGGCCGCGGCGGTGCGGGCCGCCGTATCGGCGCGCAGGGCGAGCTGTTCCTTGGCGGCCGCCGTCCGGGCCGTGTCCGCGGCCTGGTCGCGGAGGGCGGCGGCCGTCTCGTGGGCGCGCCGGGCCTCCGCGCGCAGCCGGTGCAGCCCGTGCCCGGCCTGGTACGCCTGGCTCTCCTTGAGCCCGTCGAGCTGGGCCGCGAGCGCGAGTTCCTGCGCCTCCTCCTGCCCCAGCCGCAGCGTCGCCGCCCGCAGGTCCTCCTCCGCCTCCCGCACGGACGCCCGCGCGGCCCCGGCCGCGGCCGACGCCGCCGACCCGGCGTCCGAAGCCGTGCGGACGGCGGCGGCCGAGGCGCGCAGGACGCGCTGGGCGTAGACCCGCTGCCGCTCGGCGAGCCGGTCGGCCTCCTCGACGTCCTGGTCGAGCCGCCGCAGCTCCTCGCGCTGCCGGTCCAGCCGTTCGAACCCTTCGGCGACGCCGTGGACCTCGTTCTCGTCGAGCGGCGGCAGCGCGCTGGACAGCAGGTCGGACAGCAGCCCGGGGTCCAGGCGTTCGGACAGCTTGGGGGTGCGGAGCTGGCGCAACGCGGTGAGGAGGCAGTCGTAGCGCTGCTCGTTCAGCCCTGGGTAGAGGGTCCGGCGCACGACGTCGCGGTACGCCTCCGGGGAGTCGTGGACCGTTCCCGTCCCGCGCAGCGCCTCCGCGAGCTGGGCCCGGGTGAGCGGCTGGCCGGCGTCGCCGGTGAGGCGGAGGCCGTCCGGCACGCCGACGCGCGTCCCGGTGAGGGTGAAGTAGGCGGCGGTGACGTTCTTCGTGTGGACGGTGGCCTGGAGGCGGGCTCCGCAGGTGAACCAGCGGCCGTCGGCGTGCTGGAACTCCAGCCACACGTACCCGACCCGGGTGACGCCGCTCGCGCCGTCGCCCATGAGGTTCCAGTGCATGGTCCGCTCGGTGCCGCCGAACGTGGACAGCCGGCTCGGCTTGAGGCTGGCGTCCAGCACGTACGGCAGCAGCAGCTCCAGCACCTTGGACTTGCCGCTGCCGTTGGGGCCGCGCAGCAGCAGCCGGCCCCGGTGGAACTCGAACACCTCGTCGTAGTAACGCCAGACGTTGAGGATGCCGGCCCGCGTCGGCGTCCAGCGGGGCCGCCCGGCGGGCGCGGTGCGCGCCGTGGTCAGGTCGGTGACGGTCATGCGTCCTCCACGAGGTCGGCGACCCGGTAGCGGGCGGCGGCGGGCAGCGCGGCGACCCGGTCGCCCGTACGGCGGGCCAGCCCGAACAGCGCCAGCACCTCGAGCGCGTCGGCGGCGAGGCGGGCCGCCCCGTCGTCGGACCGGTACGACCTGGCCCATCGGGGGAAGCGGCCCAGCAGGCCGGCGGCCTCCTCCTCCAGCCGCGCCGTGGTGAGCGGGCCGGCCGTGAGGAGCGGGTCGAGCAGGAGCAGGGCGGCGACCTTGGCGGGGCTGCCGTCGTCGGGGAACCGGGTGTCCGTGGCGGTGCCGTCGGGGTCGACGAGCAGGAAGCCCTCCGCGCGTTCCTCCAGGACGAGGCCGGCCTCCTCGGCGGCGCGGCGGATCGTGCGGCGGCCGGCGGAGGAGGCGGCGTAGGCCGACTGCTCGGGGGTCAGCTCGTCGCGGTAGACGACGGGCTCGTCAAGGAGGCGGCGGAGGAGGGTATGGCGGGCCCGGAGGGTGGCCTGGGTCGGGGTCGGGTCGTCACCGCCGTGGCGGGGCTCGGTGAGGAGCGCGGCGAGGTCGGGCCAGGTGGGGACAGGGCAGGAGGCGGCGGGCCAGGAGGGGGCGGGGCAGGAGGGGGTGAGGCTGCGGGAGGGCGGGGTGGGGGTGGCGAGCAGGCGGATCAGCAGGGTGGTGTCCACGTGGTAGAGGACCGGGGCGTCCTCGCCGCCGGGCGGGGAGTCCGTCGCGGGGGTGAGGGCGCCGTAGTGCTCCAGGAGCTTCAGCGCGTCGGCGAACGCCGCTCGCTCGTCCCCCCGGGCCGGGTCGAACGCGGGCACGCCGGGCTCGACGGCGGCGGCCTGCGTCACCCGCCGCATCAGGTCGCCGATCGTGGTGACCGGCACGGCGAGCAGCTCGGCCGCGCACAGGCACAGCAGCGTGTAGCGGCGGCGGTCGAACGGGGCCCCGCGCGGGCGGCGGGCCGGGCGGGTGGCGTCGGCGCGGGCGGCGACCTTCACGAGCCGGGCGTAGCCCTGCCGGGGCTCGACGACCAGCCGCCAGCCGCAGAAGTAGTCGAACCACTGGACGAGCGGCCCGCGCCGCTTCCTGACCAGGTCGAACGCGGCCGGGTCGGACCGCCGGGCCACCAGCGGGCGGGCGAGCAGCGCCCGGACGGCGCGGGCGATCTCCTCCTTCTCGGCCCGGGCGAGCTGGTTGGCACGGCTGCTCATCGGCCCACCGCCGCCCTGCCATCCGCCGCCCTGCCATCCGCCGCCGGTCCTGGACGGGCGTGGCCGGGGGCCGGCCGGAGGCCGATGAGGTAGTCGGGGGCGCGGAGCCAGCCCTCGGACGTGCGGAGCCGCGTCACCGCGCCGTCCTCCGGGTCGCGCAGGACGATCTCGGCGCGGCCGTCGGAGGTCGCGGCGCGGCGGAGGCCGGCGGGGTCGCGGGGCTGGGCGAGGGCTCGTCCGAGGAGGTCGAGCAGGCGGGCCAGGGTGTCGCGGTCCAGCTCGCCGAGCTGCGACAGCCGCATCGCGCGGCCTCCGGGGAGGGAGGCGTCGAGGTCGGCCGGGGTGGTGGTCAGGGAGGACCAGGCGGCTTCGAGCGCGGCTCGTTCCCGGGCGGCGCGGGCGCGGCGCTCGGCGCGCAGGGCCGACACGTCGCGGACGCGGCCGGTGCGGCCCATCCGCTCGGTACGCCCGCGCGAGCGGAGCAGGGCCGACACCTCGACCGGCGCCGCCTCCCGCCACGGCACCCCGGCCGGGACGTGCTCGGCGTCGGCGTGGCCGAGGTGCGCGTGCCTGGACGGGCCCAGCCCGAACGCGGCGTCCCACAGGCGGTGGGCGTCCTCCTCGGTGGGGGCGGCGGCGAACCAGCGGGCCAGCGCGCGGAAGTCGGCGGCGGGGCTCGACGGGCGGCGCCCGGCCTCGGCGAGCCGGCCGGCCTCCCGCAGGAGCGCGGTCACGGCCTGGCGGGCCGCGTCCTGGAGCCGCCGCACCAGCGGCTCGCCGCCGTCCTGGGGGGCGAACCAGGACCGCAGTTCCTCCCACCGCGCCGCTCGCTCCCCCAGCCAGGCGCCGGCGGGGTCGGCCGCGAGGGCGGCGGGCGGCGGGTGGCCGGCGGCGGCCAGGGCGCGGGCGTGCAGGACGCGCACGTCGTGCCGCGCCACGGCGTCCAGGGCGTGGGCGATGTCGTGGTGGCGCCGGTCCAGGCCGGTGACGAGGTCCTGGAGGTGGTCGAGGGTGGCGGCCTGGTGCGCGGCAAGCGTCGCGTCGGGGTGGAGGTGCGGGCCGGCGTGGGGGTGCGGGCCAGGGTGGGGGTGCGGGCCGGCGTGGGGGTGCGGGGCGAGGTGGGGGTGCGGGGTGGCGGTGCAGCGGGGGGCGGCGGCGCGGAGGTCGTCCAGGTGGCATTCCAGCTCGCGCACCGCCGTCAGGATGCGGCGGTCGCGGGCCGGGTCGGGGTCGCTGAGGAGGGTGTCGAGCTCGTGGAGGCGGTCGGCGATGGCGTCCAGAACGGCCGTCACCTGGGCGCCCGGGGACGCCGCCGCCGTCGCCGCGCGCCGCAGCCCCGCGACGGCGGCCTCGCCGCGCCCGGTCAGCGCGTAGCGGGAGGTCGAGCGCCCCAGTTCCTCGGCCGTGGCGAAGCCGGCCGGGTCGGGGACGACCTCGAGCAGCCCCCACGTGGTGAGCCGGCGGAGGGCCGCGCCGAGGTCGCGCTCCCCCGCGGCCGGGAGGCGGGCGTGGAGGCCGGCGGCCGTGAGGGGCGGTTCGAGGCGGGCGGCGGACTCGGCGAAGGCGCGCAGGATCGCGCTGTGCAGGTCCGCCCGCTCCAACGCGGCGAACCGGAACAGCTCGGCCGGCGCCCATGGCGGCTCAGCCATCGCCCACCCCCTCCCGGGTAACTCCGACCCACGCCACCGTAGCGGGGAACCCGCGCCGGGAGGCCGCGGTTTGCGAGCAGATCACACGGGTACGGCGGCACATTGGAAGCAGCCCAGTCACCAGCATCGGGGGGTCGAAATGGCGGAATTCGAAGCAACTCGGGGCATGCCGGCCGACAGCACGCTCGTGTTCGGCGTCGCCTCCGACGTGACCGTGATGGACCGCTGGCTGCCGCAGGGCCTGCACGTCTCCGACGCCGGCCCCGACAAGGTGGAGGCCGAGGGCGACCTGGTGCCCGGCGACGGCAGCCACGAGGGGCTGTTCCGCGCCCAGGAGGACCAGCTGCGGGTGGAGTGGGGCGGGCGCGACCACCCCGACTACGCCGGCTGGCTCCAGGTGTCCGACTCGGCGAGCGGCACGAGCGAGGTCACCGTCCACATCTCGCTGCTGGACGAGCCCGGCTCGGGCGAGCGGGCCGACGAGGTCCGCGAGCTGCTCGACCGCTCCCTCGACCGGCTGGCCGACGAGGTGGGCCGGCGCGTCGACGACGCCTCCTGACCCGTCCGTCCGCCATGGTCGCCGGGTGCGCACCGGCTCCTCCGGCACCGGTAGTCCCCGCTATCACCACCAGCCGAATGAGGCGGGAGCTGTTCTCTCGAGGCCTCATCGCAGGGACCGCTTGGCGACCGCGCTGTCTCGGCGGCAGTTTCCTCACGGCGTTCTGCGTCGGCCCGACCCGACGGCGCGCTCAATGCCTCTTGACGCGGCACTTGATCAGCCAGGAGGCGACGGCAGTGCGGCTGCGGTTCTACGTCGGCGGCGCGCTTGCCCCACAGCTCGGCGAGCACTTGGCCGATCTTGACATCGGCGATCTCGACCAGCAGCCGATCGCGGCCAAGGCGGGTGCAGGGCAGTGGGTGTTGGGGGCGGCCGTGTGTGGGGTGGTCAGGAAGGCGCCGGCTGCCTAAGCGAGGGTGGCGTGCCCGTCGCGCAGGTCGGCCGACTTTTCGGCGCAGGCGCTCATGCCGGTCGCCAGGCGACTTGGTTGCGCCGGTGTGGATGATGTATCCGGCGCACCCAGGCGGCCGCTGAGTTTGATCACGCGTCTGTCAGGAAGGCCAGTGCGTCGGAGGTGAAGCGCTTATCGGTGAATGTGCCGCTGTGGCTGCGGCCTGGGTAGACGAGGAGTTGGGCGTCGGGGATGCCCTCGACCGTGTACCGGGCCAGTTCCAGCGGGTAGACGAGGTCCTTACCACCCTGGATCAGCAGCGTGGCCGCCTTGATGTCGTGCAGCCGACCGCGCAGGTCGAAGCCGTCTTCGGCGTTCAGCACGGTGACGGCGTCGCTGTGGTCCTTGTGGCCGCTGTCCGACAGCCACAGCAGGCATCGGAGCAGTCTCTGGCCGATCGCTGATCCGGTAACGATCTCGGCCAGGGCGGGACTGGGCCGCCTGCCTTGGCGTGCGCGTTCGATGTAGTTACGTTGGGCTCGCTTGCCGACAGGGCCGAGAGCGCAGGCCGTGCCCCCCAGGACCAGGCGGTCGACCAGGCCGGGATGGTCGGCGGCAAGTTGCAGGGCGATGGAGCCACCGGTGGAGATGGCCAGGATGTTCACCGGACCCTCGAAGGTGGCTTTGATCGCTTGCGCGTAGAGGGCGGCGAGGTCGGCCATCGTCGTGGTTGACGGCAGCCCGGGTGGCCGGTTGACGACATAGACGGTGAAGTGTTTGGTGAACGGTCGCACCATCCGCATCGTGGACCAGCGTGCCAGGCCCGTCGGGTTGGCCGCTTGCGGGGTGTAGAGCAGGACGACCAAGGGTGCTCCCGCACCGGCCGACAGGTACGGCAGGCCGTTCATCATGGGGTGATCCCTTCTGTGACCGCGTCGATCAGACGGTTCATCACGGCCGGATAGATCTCGGTGCCTAGGTGGTCGGCGTGCAGCGGGGTCAGCAGGACCGCGCGCAGCACGCCGAGCAGGACCTGCGGATCGTCTTTCAGATGGGTGCTGAGGAACTGGAGCACATCGGCCATCGGGCCGTCCGTCGCTGCGGCCATGCGCTCGGGGGTGAGCTTGGCGGTGACCGCGGCCATCTCCTGAGGGTGCGACATCAGCCGCCGGTAGAGCGGATTGCTGTCGAGTTCGGCGACTGTGGCGCGCAGGAAGCGGCGCAGCGCGTCGCGCGTGTCGGCGCCGCGGTTGAGGCCCTCGTCGATCACCCGGCGCCGGACCTGCTCGCTCTGGCGCAGCAATGCCTCGAAGTACAGGTCCTCCTTGGAGTCGAAGAAGGCATACAGCGAGGACTTGGCGATGCCCGCGGGAGCGGTCAACTCTTCCAGGGATGTCTTGCGTAGCCCCTGGGTCGAGAAGAGGTGGGTGGCGGTGTCCAGCAACTGCTCGATGATCCGCAACCGCTCTTCCTCGGCGAACGCCGACGGCATGTTGCCTTCATTTGAACAGATTAGTTTTTTGTTCATAGCATAGCTCTCGATAGGCAGGCGATGTCGTCCGCGCCCGGGCCATGCCGGGATGGGTGCGGCGTCCTGTTTCGCGAGCGACGACCTGATGAACAGCGCCTCCGGCCGGACGCGTCCAGGGCGAGCGCTGTTCCATGGGTCGGTGCACATGGCTGAGCGGCTGCAACACCCCATGCCTTCCGGGCTGCGCTCTGGTGACGGCGCACTGTCTGGGCTCCAGTCTCGACCCTCTTGCCTCTCGCGTCGTGGCCCAAGCAGAGGAGCGTCATACCATTGCCCCCTGAGGTTGTCGCCGTCTGCGAGCGACGGTAGCCGCGTAGCCATGACGGGTGTTCCCAGCGGCTTGGGTCCATTCGGTAGCCGTGGAGATGTGCAGGCCGAGAAGCTTGCTGACGACAACGGCGGGCAGTTGCGAGGCGAGGTCCATCAGCGCGGTGCTGCGTCCGGGGCGACTGCGCGCTCTGGCCGGGAAGAGCCAGCGGTGCCGAGTCGGAGGCGCGTCTGACCGGGGCTGGCGATGACCTGGTCGGCGGTCAGGGACGCGATTCGGCTGATGGTCTGGCCGTAGAGCAGGACGAGGCAGCCGGCTACGCGGATACGGGTGTCGAGGCTGTCGTCGTGCAGGAGCCGGTGGACGATGCTCCAGCGTTCGTCGTCCTCAATGGCGGTCCGGCCTCGGCGTGAGCGGTCGGTGTTGGGGAAGGTGACGGCGCTGAGGTGGCGTTGCTTGGGCGGTTCGCGGCGGGGCGACCTGGCCGTAGCTCAGGGGCTTGCGAGCTGGGGCCCGGCGCAGTTGCCGAAGGACCGACCAGGTGCCGAAGCTGCGGACGAGCTTATTAGCCAGGCCTCGAATGCGACGAGGTATTCATCGCGTGGCGGCAGGAGGCCCGCGGCGACGAGCGCTGCCCGGAGGCTGGCCACGTCGCGAGAAGTACCGAGATGGTCGAGGAAGTCGTGGTCGAGGCCGCCATCAGCGGTGCGGAGTCGCTGGAGCTGCTCGCGTTTGCTGGTCCTCTCCAAGAGGTTGAGCAGCGGCAGGGGACGGCCAGAGGTGAGGGCACGGATGATGCCTTCGAGGTCGGGACGGATGGCTCCGTCGGGGTCGGCGAAGAGGTCACACAGCCAGCGGCTGGAGCTCTCTGATCAGCAGCTCGATCAGGCGCGGGCCTTCTGGTCGGCCCGTGGTGAGGAGGTCGGGGTCCACCGCCAGCGCAGCGGCCAACCGCCGGAGCTTCGCCCGGGTTTCGGCGACCCGGTCGACCGCCGCCGTGATCACGCTGACGTCGAGGGCGGGTTCCACTGCGGCCACGGCTTCGATGATCAGCTCGCGGGGCGCGGTCAGCACCCGGGAGGGCGTCGTCATCAGGGCTCAGGGGTTACGCGCGCCCGTCGCGGACGAAAGTCCCCGACCCCAGGCTCCGGGCCGGCCGTCTCCTCGGGCTGCTCGGCTGAGGCGGTCTTGCGGCGGCGGCCAGTCTCCCGGATCGGTTCGATCAGCTCTTCCATTCGACAGCCGAGGATGTCCAGCAGCGCCATCAAGGTCTTCATGCTCAGCCGTTCGGGCTTTTCGGCGACCAGCCGGTAGATCTGGCTCGATGACAGATTCACGCCCCGCTCCAGCAGCAGCGGCCGCAGGTCGGTGGTGGAGAACATGCCGCGGGTCGCCATGACCTCGCGCAGGTGCCACTGGTAGTCCAGCTTGGCGGTCATCTTCTCTCCCGCTCCGCGTGGTCGAAGGCTCGGTCCAGGGCCTTGCGCATCATCGTGTTCAGGAAGTCCGTGCTCACGCCCGTGTAGATCGCCGTGGTCGAGGCGAACCGGTGGCCGACCTGGTCCTGGACGAACTTCGGGTCGACGCCGTCCTCCACCAGATGCGTGACGTAGGCGTGGCGGAAGGCGCCCGCCGCGTTCGGTCAGCCACACCGCCTTCGGACCGTAAGGGTTGCGGAACCGGGGCCGGATGTCGATCAGGTAGTCCTCCAGCGCGTCCGCCGCCCAGGGCATGACGCTGGCGAGCATGCGGCGGCGCGGCCCCGACCCTCGTGAGCCCTTGCCCCAGCGGACGTTCGCGTTCCCGTAGCGCCCCAGCTCAGGGGCCGCTGGATTGCGGTAGAAGTCAGCGCACCGCAACCCCCAGCCGTAGATCGTCTTGAACACGGTGGCGTCCCGGTAGGCGGCGAGCGCGCCAGTCAGGTGCGCGGCGGTGTTCCATTCGTGGCATACCTGCACCGGATGCGTGCCGAACAGGGCCTCGCACCGAGCCGGCCAGCCGTAGTGCGGTGAGGTGATGTAGTCGCAGAACAGGCGTAGCGCCCCCGCCCGCGGTCCAGTTCCACGGATACTCGCCGCTGAAGTCGACGAACCGATAGATCACCGACGACCAGCTCAAGACGAGCCGATCCTGGAAGCAGCTCTTCGCCTTCGCCCATCGAACGCCTCCCGCCATCAGACGCATGATTCACGCATCAGATGCGAGTAGGTTCGCATCCCTCCTGCTGAAACTGGCCACTCACGATGCTGAAGGTGCTACCTTCAACGCCGTGTCCGACCAGCTGAGCGATGTCCCGACGAGCATCAGATGCAATTCGTCGGGTTCCACCGTGCTGATCATCATCCGCGGCAACTCCGGCTCGGGCAAGTCGAGCGTCGCCCGGGCCGCGCGCGAGGCGTACGGCCGCCGCGGCCTCGCCGTCGTGCCCCAGGACGTGGTCCGCCGCGACCTCCTGCGCGAGGAGGACCGGCCGGGCGCCGTCAACATCGGCCTGCTGGACGTGATGTGCCGCCACGTCCTGGACGCCGGCCACCACGTGATCCTCGAGGGCATCCTGGCCGCGAGCCGGTACGGCGACATGCTGGGCGCGCTGTGCCGCGACCACCGGGGCGCCACCCGCTGCTACTACCTGGACGTGTCCTGGGAGGAGACCGTGCGCCGGCACGCCACCCGCCCGCAGCGCACCGCGTTCACCCCCGACGACATGCGCCCGTGGTACCGGCGGCGCGACCTGCTGCCCGGCGGGCTGGAGACGGTCGTGCCGGAGGCCAGCACGCTGGCGGAGACCGTCCGCCTCGTGCTCGGCGAGACCGGCCTCCTGCCGGCGGCGGGCGGCCGGCAGGAGGCCGCGGACCACGAGGCGGGTGACGCCGCCGCCGGAGCGCGGTAGGCGGGCGGGCGGGCCTCAGGCGTCCTCGCGGTCCGGGTTCTCCAGGCGGAAGAAGTTGCTCGGCTTGCCGTCCTTGCGGTGCTCCTGGTAGATGAAGTTGAGGTTGCGCTCGTCGAAGGTGCGGAACCAGTCGTCCCAGGAGATCTCCTCCAGGTCGCCGCCGCCGTAGCCGGGGAAGTCGAAGCGCAGCACGCCGGCGTGGCCCTCGTGCTCGGTGCCCGGCACGGTGGCGGGGCGGGCCTCGCGCTCCTCGGCCCACTGGCGGATCACGTCGTGGTCGGTGGTGACGAGGCTGCGGCCGGGACGCTCCTCGTGCTCCTCCGTCGAGGAGATCTCCTGCTCGTATTTGTGGTCGCCCTGCACGGGACGGTTGTGGTGCGACATGGGACGTGCTCCCCCTGCTCGTCGGGATTCTTCCCAGTCGTTACCCCGTTCTTGCAAATGATCTAATACAGCCCGATTAAAGGGCGTCGCAAGCTTTCCGGTTCAGCGTTTAGGCATGCGACGCTCATTCATTGTCATTTCCGCGGTCATCTCATGTTTGATCGCCCTCGCGGGCACGGCGGGAGCCACCACCGCGCCCACGTATTACGGCCAGCGTCCGGCCTGGTCGTCCTGCGGTGGTGGCTTCCAGTGCGCCACCTTGCGGGTGCCGCTCGACTATTCGAAGCCGCGCGGCAGGCAGATCAAGATCAGCCTGATAAAACTGCCGGCGACCGGAAAGAAGATCGGCTCACTGGTGCTGAACTTCGGCGGCCCCGGCGTTTCCGGCGTGGACAGCCTGCGCGCGGCCAGGACGACCGTCTCGGCGACGCTGCGGCAGCGGTTCGACGTGGTCTCCTTCGACCCGCGCGGCGTCGGCCGCTCGGCCCCGGTGCGCTGCTTCGGCACCCTCGGCATGGACGCCTACCTCGCCGCCGACGCCACCCCAGACGACAGGAGCGAGCGGGCCGCGCTCAAGCAGTGGGGCAAGACACTCGCCCAGGCCTGCGCCGCCAACTCGGGCAAGGAGCTGCTGGCGCACGTCAGCACCGGCGAGGCCGCCCGCGACCTGGACCTCATGCGCTCGGCGCTGGGCGACTCCCGCCTGACCTACCTCGGCTGGTCCTACGGCACCTACCTGGGCGCCCGCTACGCCGACCTGTACCCGGGCCGGATCCGCGCCATGGTGCTGGACGGCGCCGAGGACCCCCAGCAGACCGGGGCGGAGTTCCAGAAGGCGCAGAACCAGGGCTTCCAGGTGGCGCTGAACTCGTTCCTGCGCGACTGCTTCAAGCACAAGGACTGCCCGTTCAGGAAGCACACGCTGACCGCCGCGGGCAAGCGCCTCGACACGCTGCTCCGACGGGCCGACCGCGCCCCGCTGCGCAACACGGCGGACGGGCGGCAGGTGAGCGAGTCGATCGTGCGCACCGGCATCATCGCCGCCCTGTACTCGACGGACTCGTGGAAGGTGCTGCGCGGCGCGCTGACCGCCGCGTTCCAGGGCGACGGCACGACCCTGCTGTTCCTGTCCGACTTCTACAACGGCCGGCGCCAGGACGGCACCTACGACAACGAGACGTTCGCCCACCAGGCGATCAGCTGCCTGGACCACCCCGAGACGCCGTGCCCGTACTGGCCGGTGAAGGGCAAGCGGTTCACCAAGAAGGTGACGGCGGCCGGCTCGCCGCCGATCGTGGTGGTGGGCACGACCCGTGACCCGGCCACCCCGTACGCGCTGGCCAGGTCGCTGGCCGCCCAGCTCAGGCACGGCGTGCTGCTGACCAACGACGGCGACGGCCACACGGCCTACCACGGCGGCTCGTCCTGCGTGGAGCGCCAGGTGGACCGCTACCTGGTCACGGGCCGCGCGCCCGCCCGCGACGCCTGCCACGCTTCTCCCAAGGCCTGATGCCGCCAGCCCCTCCCGCTGGTGAGGGACTGGTCAACCCCGGCCGTGCCTGCGCGGCCGGGGTTGCGGCGTGGGCGAGATTGGGCGGACCAGACCGGTATGCCCGCCGCCGCCCGAGGAGCCCATGGAGTCGCTGCTGATCCTGCACGCGGTGGCGGCGGCGTGCGCGCCCTGGCTGGCCCGGCGCGTGGGCGGGCGCCGCGCCCTGCCGGTGCTGGCGCTCGCGCCGGCGGCCGGGTTCGGCTACACGGTGTGGCTGGGGCTGAGCGGGCGGGTCCCGGAGACGGCGGTCACCCGGTGGGCGCCGGCGCTGGGCCTGGCGCTGGCCTTCCGGGCGGACGCGCTGGCGCTGCTCATGATGGCGCTGGTCACCGGCGTCGGCGTGCTGGTGCTGCTCTACAGTGCCCGCTACTTCCGCGCCGACGACGACGGGCTCGGCCGCTACGGCGGCGTGATGACGGCCTTCGCCGGGTCGATGCTGGGCCTGGTGGCCGCCGACGACCTGCTCCTGCTGTACGTCTTCTGGGAGCTGACCACCGTCTTCTCCTACCTGCTCATCGGGCACGACCCGGAGAGCCGGCTGAGCCGGCAGGCGGCGATGAAGGCGCTGGCCGTCACGACGTTCGGCGGGCTGGCGATGCTGGCCGGGTTCGTGCTGGCGGGGCAGGCGGCGGGCACGTACCGGATCTCGCAGCTCGGGCCGGGCGACCTCGGGACGGCCGCGATCGTGCTGATCCTGGCCGGGGCGCTGGCGAAGTCGGCGGTCTTCCCGTTCAGCACGTGGCTGCCCGCCGCGATGGCCGCGCCGACGCCGGTGTCGGCGTACCTGCACGCGGCGGCGATGGTGAAGGCGGGCGTGTACCTGGTCGCCCGGCTGGGGCCGGTGGCCGGGGACGTGCCGGCGTGGCGGGCGGTGACGGTGCCGCTCGGCGTGCTGACGATGCTGCTCGGCGGCTGGCGGGCGCTGCGCGAGAGCGACCTGAAGCGGCTGCTGGCCTACGGCACGGTCAGCCAGCTCGGTTTCCTGGTGGCGTTGTTCGGCTCGGGCACGCGGGGCGCGGCGCTGGCGGGGGCGGGCATGCTGCTCGCCCACGCGCTGTTCAAGGCGGCGCTGTTCCTGCTGGTCGGGGTGGTGGACCACGCGGCCGGCACGCGGGACCTGCGGGAGCTGAGCGGCCTCGGGCGGGCGATGCCGTGGGTGTGCGGGGCGGCGGTGCTGGCCGGGGCGTCGATGGCGGGGGTGCCGCCGCTGGCGGGGTTCGTCGGCAAGGAGGCGGCGTTCGAGGCGCTGCGCGGCAGCCCGGTCGCGCTGGCGGGGGTGGTGGCGGGGTCGGCGCTGACGGCGGCGTACACGCTGCGTTTCCTGTGGGGGGCGTTCGCCGGCAAGCCGGGCGTCGCGCCGCGCGCGCCGCACCGGCCGCCGGCGGCGATGTTCGCGCCCGCGGCGCTGCTGGCCGCGCTGGGGCTCGCCGTGGTGCCGTTCGCGTCCTGGTACGGCCACGCCATGGACGCCGGGTACGCGGCCCTGCTGCGCGACCCGGGGCACGAGGCGCACCTGGCGGTGTGGAGCGGGTTCGGCCTGCCGCTGCTGCTGTCGGCGGCGGCGCTGGCCGGGGGCGTGGCGCTGTTCCTGGCGCGGGAGCCGGTCGCCCGGATGGGCGCGAGGCTGCACCTGGTGGACTCGGGGCAGGTCTTCTGGTCGCTGGTCCGCCGCCTCGACCGGGTGGCGACGCAGGTCACCGGCATGATCCAGCGCGGCTCGGTGCCGGACTACCTGCTGCTCGCGCTGGTCGCCACGGTCGGCGTCGGCGCGTTCTCGGTCACCTACGGCGGCCCGCCCCGCCTCCAGGCGCCGCTGGTGTGGTGGCAGCGGCCGGAGCAGCCGGTCATCGCCGTGCTGACGGTGGCGGCGGCGCTGGTGGCGCTGTTCGCCCGCGCCTACATCTTCCTGGCCCTCACGGTCGGCCTCACCGGGTACGGGACGGCGCTGCTGTTCCTCGCGCACGGCTCGCCCGACCTGGCGCTCACCCAGTTCCTGGCCGAGACGCTCAGCCTGGTGATCTTCGCGCTGGTGCTGCGGCGGCTGCCGATCGACCCGGTGAAGGGGCGGCTGCCGATGCCGCTGCGCGCCGGCCTCGGCCTGGCTGTGGGCGTGGTCGCGACCGGCGCCGCCATGGTGGCGATGAGCGCCCGCGGCACCGCGCCGGTGGGCGGGCTCATGGAGGCGGCGGCGCGGGAGGCCGGCATCGGCAACATCGTCAGCGCCCTCATCCTCGACATCCGGGCCTGGGACACGATGGGCGAGAGCACGGTGCTGGTGGTGCTGACGCTGGGCGTGACGAGCCTGGTGTTCCTGCGGCGCCGGTCGTACCGGATCGAGCGGGGCGAGGCGCCGTCCGCCGAGCGCACGCACTGGCTGGCCGCGGCGCTGCCGCGCGGGCAGCGGGTGATCGCGTTCGAGGTGGCGGCCCGGCTGACCTTCCACACGGTGCTGATGCTGTCGGTGTTCCTGCTGTTCATCGGGCACAGCGGGGTGGGCGGCGGGTTCGCGGGCGGCATCGTGGCCGGGCTGGCGATCACCGTGCGCTACCTGGCGGGCGGGCGCAACGAGCTGGCCGCGGCGGTGCCGGTGCACGCGGGCGTGCTCAAGGGGATCGGGCTGACGCTGTCCACGGCGACGGCGCTGGCGGGGCTGCTGTTCGGGCGGGCGGCGCTGGACATGCTGGCCGCGGACGTGGCGCTCCCCGTCCTGGGGCACGCGCACCTGTCGACGGGGCTGCTGTTCGACGTCGGCGTGTACCTGTCGGTGATCGGCATGGTGCAGGACGTGCTGCGCGGCCTCGGCGCCGAGCTGGACCGGCAGATCGACGCCGGCGAGAGCACCGAGCCGGAGCGGCGGGCCGGGGCCGGCGCCGGGGAGAGCCGGTGAGCGTGCCGCTGCTGCCCTTGGCCGCCTGCTGCGCGCTGATCGCGGCCGGGGTGACGCTGCTGCTGGAGCGCAGCCTGGTCCGGGTGCTGGCCGGGGTGATCATGCTGGGCAACGGGGTGAACCTGCTCATCGTGACGGCGGGCGGCGGCGCGGGCGCTCCGCCGTTCGTCGGGGCGGCCGGGATGGCCGACCCGCTGCCGCAGGCCATGGTGCTGACGGCGATCGTCATCACGCTGGGCGTGACGGCGTTCCTGCTGGCCATGGTGCACCGCTCGTGGCAGCTCACCGGCAGCGACGAGGTGCAGGACGACACCGAGGACCGCCGGGTGCGGCTGCGCGCGCAGCGCGGCGAGCTGAGCCAGGCCGTACGGGGCCGCCGCGAGGCCTACCGGCGGCTGGTCGCCGAGCAGCGCGCCGAGCTGACCCGGCTGGAGGCCGAGCAGGCCGAGCGGGAGCGGCTGGAGGAGGCGGACCTGGAGCGGCGCATCGCCCGGGTGCACGTCGAGCTGGAGCAGTGGACCCGCGACCTGCACCAGCAGGGCGTGACGGACGAGGAGCTGCAGCGGCGGCTGGAGGAGGTCGGGCAGCGCGAGGAGCCCGGCGTGGACAACGCGCTGCGCATCGAGGAGCTGCGGGAGGAGCACGAGCGCCGCCGCGCCGCGCAGGCGGCCGGCCAGCGGGAGCTGCGCAGGCAGCTCAAGGCGCGGCAGCGGGAGGCGCGGCGCGAGCTGCGCGCCGCCATCCGCCGCGAGCTGGAGCGGCAGGCGCTGGCGCAGGACCCGGAGCTGGAGGGCGAGGAGTCGTGAGGAGCGCAGGCCGGCTGGGAAGCACGGGCCGGGCGAGGGGCACGGGCCGGGTGGGGAGCACGGGCCGGGCGAGGGGCACGGGCCGGGTGGGGAGCACGGGCCGGGCGAGGGGCACGGGCCGGGGTGAGGGGTGGTGAGCAGGGCGCTGCTGGAGGGGCTGGTGTGCGTGCCCGTGCTGCTGCCGCTGCTGGCGGCCGGGGTGAAGCTGGCCACGGCCGGGCGGCTGCGGCACCTGCAGGCGCTGCTGAGCATCGGCACGATGAGCGTGTCGCTGGCGGTGGCGGCGCTGCTGCTGGTGGCGGCCGACTCGGGCGGGCCGCTGGTGGCGGAGCTGGGCGGCTGGTCCTCGCCGGTCGGGATCTGCCTGGTGGCCGACCGGCTCTCCACGCTGGTGCTGGTGGTGTCGTCGGCGGTGACGTTGTGCGTCATGGTGTACTCGGTCGCCAACGCCTACGACGAGCAGGAGCACGACGCCCCGATGGCGATCTTCCATCCGGCGTTCCTGGTGATGGTGGCGGGGGTGGCCGACGCGTTCCTGTCGGGCGACCTGTTCAACCTGTTCGTGGCGTTCGAGCTGCTGCTGAGCGGCTCGTACGTGCTGCTGACCTTCGGCGGCACCGAGGCCAGGATCCGGGCGGGCGCGACGTACACGCTGATGGCACTGGCCTCGTCGATGTTGTTCCTGATCGCGCTGGCCATCACCTACGCCGCGACCGGCACCCTGTCGATGGCGCAGCTCGCCGAGCGGTTCGCCACCCTGCCCGGCCAGGTGAAGCTGCTGGTGGAGCTGACGCTGCTGCTGGTGTTCGCGATCAAGGCGGCGCTGTTCCCGCTGTCGGCGTGGCTGCCGGACTCCTACCCCACCGCGCCCGCGCCGGCCACGGCGGTCTTCGCCGGGCTGCTCACCAAGGTGGGCGTGTACGCCATCATCCGGCTGGAGGCGCTGCTGTTCCCCGGCGGGCCGGTCTCGACGCTGCTGATGTGGGTGGCGCTGGCGACGATGCTGACCGGCGTGCTGGGCGCGGTGGCGCAGACCGACATCAAGCGGATGCTCTCCTTCACGCTGGTCAGCCACATCGGGTACATGGTGTTCGGGGTGGCGCTGTCCACGGTGGCGGGCATGGCGGGCGCGATCTTCTACGTGGTGCACCACATCACCGTGCAGACCAGCCTGTTCCTGGTGACGGGGCTGATCGAGCGGCGGGCGGGCACGACGTCGGTGAGCCGGCTGGGCGGCCTGATGAAGGCCGCGCCGCTGATCGCGGTGCTGTTCTTCGTGCCCGCGATGAACCTGTCCGGCATCCCGCCCATGTCGGGCTTCCTCGGCAAGCTGATGCTGGTGCAGGCGGGGCTGGCGCGCGGCGGGCCGCTGCCGGTGGCGCTGGTGGCGGGCGGGCTGGTGACGAGCCTGCTCACCCTGTACGCCGTCGCCAAGACGTGGGGGAAGGCGTTCTGGCGGGCCCCGCGGCCGGCGGTCGCCGGCACGGTGGTGGAGAGCGAGGAGGACACCGGCGAGGAGCCGACGGTCACCACGGTCACGCTGCCGATGGCGCTGTCGGGGCCGGTGGCGGCGCTGGTGCTGCTGGCACTGGCGTTCACGGTGCTGGCGGGGCCGCTGTCGGCGCTGACCGGGCGGACGGCGGCCGAGCTGATGGCGCGCGAGCCGTACATCGCGGCGGTGCTGGGAGGGCGGCGGTGACCGGGCGGCTGCTGGCGCCGAGCGTGCTGGGCCGCCGGGTGCCGCTGCCGATGGTGGCCTGGCTGGCGCTGGTGTGGGTGACGTTGTGGGGCGAGGTGTCGCCGGGCAACGTGCTGGGCGGCCTCGCGGCCGGCGTGGCGGTGACGTGGCTGCTGCCGCTGCCCGTCCTCGACCCCGGCATCCGGGTGCGGCCGCTCGCGCTCGCGCGTTTCCTGCTGGTGTTCGGCTGGGACATGGCGATCTCGACGGCGCGGGTGGTGTTCTACGTGTTCCGGCCGGGGCCGCCGCCGGTGGAGCTGGTGCGGGTGGAGCTGCGCACGTCGTCGGAGTCGATGACGGTGCTGGTGATGACGGCGCTGTCGAACGTGCCGGGCAGCATCATCGTGGAGGCGTACGTCGCCGAGCGGTGCCTGATGCTGCACGTCCTCGGCATCCCCGGGGACGCGGCCGGCAAGGTGCGCGCCGACGTGGCGGCGCTGGAGTCGCGGGTGGTGGCCGCGTTCGGCACCCGCGCGGACCGGGAGGAGCTGGGCCAGGCATGACGCTGGTGTACGCGCTGACGCTGACGCTGCTTGGGGTGGCGGGGATGCTGACCCTCTACCGGGCGGCGCGCGGCCCGTCGATGCTGGACCGGGCGGTGTCGCTGGACGTCATGACGTCGTTGTCGATGTGCGGCGTGGGCGCGTTCGCGGTCGCCAGGGACGACTACTCGGACCTGCCGATCCTGCTGGTGCTGTCGCTGCTGGGGTTCGTCGGGTCGGTGTCGCTGGCCCGCTTCTTCGCCGGCCGTTCCGGCGGCGGCCGGGGCGCGCGGTGAGCGCGCTGGACCCGGCGGCGGGGGCCTGCCTGCTGCTGGGGGCGGGGCTGGCGTTGTCGGCGGGGGCGGGCCTGGTGCGGTTCCGGCACACTCTGGAGCGCATGCACGCCGGCACCAAGCCCCAGGTGGCGGGGGTGCTGCTGGTGCTGCTGGCCATGTGGCTGCACCGGCCGACCTGGGGGAACGCCGGGCCGCTCGCGCTGGTCGCGACGTCGCAGGTGATCACCGTGGCGGTGGCGGCGTACATGGTGGCGCGGGCCGCCTACGCCCGCGACTGCTCCCGCGAGGACGAGGACGACGGGACGGCCCTGCCGCCCGAGGACCCGCCCGAGGACTCGTCCGACGACTCCTCCGGGTCGAGCGGGTCCTCCTGATCGTCGTCGTCGGCGCCCGCCCGGTCGAGCGCCGCCTGGCCGAACCACGTCCACAGGGCCAGCGCCGCGATCGCCCCGGCGACCGGCCAGGCCAGCGTGGGCCCGAACAGGTAGTCGATCACCAGGCCGGTGGCCGCCGTCATCGACACCACCAGCGCCAGCGCGCCCAGGATGCCGTAGAAGTTGGAGCGGCGCACCAGCAGCTCCTTGCGACCCTGCCGGAACAGCACCCGGTGCTGCGCGGTGGGCGCGATGTAGCAGATCGAGGCCACCGCCGCGCCGATCAGCGCCGCGAAGAACAACCACCGGTCGGCCAGGTCGAGCCGGTCGAACTGCTGCGAGAACGGCACGGTCAGCAGGAAGGCGAACAGCACCTGCACGCCGGTGACCGCGACGCGGGCCCCTTGCAGGAGCTCCACGAAATTGCGGTCCGCCCGCTCCTTGTCCGACTCCCGGCTCACAAGCCCTCCCCTGACCACGGTTAACAAGGCATGAAGAGGGCTCTTCTTCCACGTAAAGGGAGGTCAAAACATGGCGGTCAGGAGTCTGGCCGGGGTGATCGGCAGCTCGCGGACGCGGTGGCCGGTGGCGTGGTGCACGGCGTTGCCGACGGCGGCGGCGGTGCCGACGATGCCGATCTCGCCGACGCCTTTGCTGCCCATCGGGTTGAGCCGGTCGTCGTGCTCGTCCAGCCAGACCGCCTCGACGTCCGGGACGTCGGCGCAGACCGGGATGTGATACTGGGCGAGGTCGCGGCGCAGGAAGCCGCCGAACTCCTCGTCGGTGAGCGTCTCCTCCATCAGCGCCATGCCGAGGCCCATCGTCATGCCGCCGATGAACTGCGAGCGGGCGAGCCTGGCGTCCACGATCCGCCCGGCGGCGAACACGCCGAGCAGCCGCGACACGCGCACCTCGCCGGTCACCGCGCTCACCCGGACCTCGGCGAACTGGGCGCCGAAGGCGTGCCGGGCCAGCTCGGAGTCCTGCTTGATCTCCTCGGTGGTGTCGGCGCGGCCCTCCGTGCCGTCCTTCTTCAGCTCCTCGCAGGCCCGCACGACGGCCGACCCCCAGGAGGCGGTGCCCATCGAGCCGCCCGCGACGGGCGCGTACGGCAGGTCGCTGTCGCCGACCTCGACGTGCACCCGGCCGGGGGCGACGCCGAGCGTCTCGGCGGCGATCCTGGTCAGCGCGGTGCGCGCGCCGGTGCCGATGTCGGCGGCGGCCACCTGGACGAGGAAGCCGCCGTCGCGCACCCGGGCCACGGCCTGGCACGGCCGCCGCCTGGCCGGGTAGGTGGAGGCCGCGACGCCGGTGCCGACCAGCCACTCCCCCTCGCGCCGGACGCCGGGGCGCGGGTCGCGCCGGTCCCAGCCGAAGCGGCGGGCCCCCTCGCGCAGGCAGCCGACCAGGTCGCGGGAGCTGAAGGGCAGGCCGCTGTCCGGCTCGACCTCGGGCTCGTTGCGGATCCGCAGCTCGACCGGGTCGATCCCGGCGGCGCAGGCCAGCTCGTCCATGGCGGACTCCAGGGCGTACATGCCGGGGCACTCGCCGGGGGCCCGCATCCAGGACGGCGTGGCCACGTCCAGCCGGACCAGGCGGTGCGCGGTGCGCAGGGCGGGCGCGGCGTACATGACGCGGGTCGGCACGGCGGTCTGCTCGGCGAACTCCTTCAGCGTGGAGCTCTGCTCGTAGGCGACGTGCTCCAGCGCGGTCAGCCGGCCCTCGCCGTCGGCGCCGAGGCGCAGCCGCTGGATGGTGGGGGTGCGGTAGCCGGTCACGTCGAACATCTGCTGCCGGGTCAGCGCCACCTTGACCGGGCGGCCGACGGCCCGGGAGGCGAGGGCGGCCAGCACGGCGTGCGGGCGGGTGGTGCCCTTCGAGCCGAAGCCGCCGCCGACGTGCCGCGAGACCACCCGGACCCGGCCGGGCGGCAGGCCGAGCGTCCTGGCGATCGTGTCGCGGTCGCTGCTGGCGCCCTGCGTGGAGTCGTAGACCAGCAGCCGGCCCTCGGCGTCCCACAGGGCGAGCGCGGCGTGTGGCTCCATCGGGTTGTTGTGCAGGACCGGCGTCGTGTACGTCACGTCGATCGCGGTCGCCGCGGCGGCCAGCCCGGCCTCCAAATCGCCCTGCTCGGTGTCGGACGGGAAGTTCGGGTTGACCCGTTCCGGCCGGTACAGGCCGGGGTGGTCGGCGCGGAGGCTGACGTCGTGGTCGGCCGGCTCGTACTCGACGCGGACGGCGTCGGCGGCGGCGCGGGCCTCGTCGTAGGTGCCGGCGACGGCGGCGGCGACGAGCTGGCCCCGGTAGGCGACCTCGCGGTGCTGGAACAGGGCCAGCTCGGCGTCGGCGTCCTCGGCCAGGCCGGGCGGGTCGGCGACGGACAGCACGGCGAGCACGCCGGGCATGGCGAGGGCGCCGGCGGCGTCCACGCGGGCGATGCGGCCCTTGGCGATGAGCGACTGGACGGGGTAGGCGTAGGCGACGCCCTCGACCGGGTATTCGGCGGCGTAGGTGGCGAGCCCGGTGACCTTGACGCGGCCCTCGACGCGGTTCACGGTGCCAGCTCCTCCAGCGTCTCGACGATCAGGTTGCGGGCCAGCGGCACCTTGTAGGCGTTGCGCGGCAGCGGCTCGGCCTGCTCCAGCTCGGCCTCGGCGGCGGCGAGGAACGCCGCGCCGGTCGCCGGGCCGCCGACGAGCGCCCGCTCGGCGCGTCCGGCCCGCCAGGGGGCGTGCGCGACGCCGCCGAGCGCGATGCGGCAGCCGGTCACCGTCCCGTCGGCGCCGACGTCGAGCACGGCCGCGATGGACACCAGCGCGAAGGCGAACGAGGCGCGCTCGCGCACCTTGCGGTAGACGGAGCGGCCGGGCGGCGGCGGGGGCAGCTCGACGGCGGTGATGAGGTCGCCGGGGTCGAGCACGGTGTCGCGCTCGGGCGCGTCGCCGGGCAGGCGGTGCAGGCCCGGCATGGGGACGACGCGGTCGCCGCCCGGGCCGGTGACGTGCACCTCGGCCTCCAGCGCGGCCAGCGCCACCGCCATGTCGGACGGGTGCGTGGCCACGCAGGCGCGGGAGTGGCCGAGCACCGCCAGGTTGGAGTGGTCGCCCTCGATGGCCGGGCAGCCGGAGCCGGGGCGGCGCTTGTTGCACGGCCTGCTGACGTCCTGGAAGTAGGCGCACCGGGTGCGCTGCAGCAGGTTGCCGGCGACGGTCGCCATGTTGCGGATCTGGCCGGAGGCGCCGGTGAGCACCGCGCGGGCCAGCATCGGGTAGCGGGCCCGCACCAGGGGGTGGGCGGCGAGGTCGGTGTTGCGGACCGCGGCCCCGACGCGCAGCCGGCCGCGGACCTCCTCCACGGCGTCCAGCGGCAGCAGGCTGACGTCGACCAGGTGCTCGGGGCGGGCGACGCCGAGGCGCATCAGGTCGACGAGGTTGGTGCCGCCGCCCAGGTACATGGTGCCGGGACGGTAGCGGCGCACGGCGTCGGCGGCGCTGTCGGCGCGGGCGTAGTCGAAGGGCCTCACCGGGCCGCCCCGGGGACGACGCTGGAGATGGCGCTGACGATGTTGACGTAGGCGCCGCAGCGGCACAGGTTGCCGCTCATGCGCTCCCTGATCTCGTGCGGGGTCAGCTCGGGGTCGGCCATGAGGTCGCCGGTGACCGCGCTCGGGCCGGGCTCGCCCAGCATGCCGGCCGCCGAGCAGAGCTGGCCGGGGGTGCAGTAGCCGCACTGGAAGGCGTCGTGCTCGATGAAGGCGGCCTGCAGGGGGTGCAGTTCCTCGCCATCGGCCAGCCCCTCGACGGTGGTGACGGCGCGGCCGTCCATGGCGACCGCCAGGGCCAGGCAGGAGTTGGCGCGCCGCCCGTCGATGAGCACGGTGCAGGCGCCGCACTGCCCGTGGTCGCATCCCTTCTTCGAGCCGATCAGCCCCAGCCGCTCGCGCAGCAGGTCCAGCAGCGACATGCGCGGGTCCACGTCGGCCGTGTGCGGCCGGCCGTTCACCTGAAGGGTGATGTCCATAGGCGCTCGCCTACCCGAGCTGATCGCCGGGCAACCCCCGGGGACGGTAAAGCGGCCCGGTCGTTCGTCCCGCAGCGTCCGTTTTGCGCGGGCGGTGGGGGGTAGCCGGGCGGCATGGGCCTGGCGTTCGACGAGCGGATGACGGAATCGGCGGCGGTGTTGACCGTCAACGCGGGCTCCTCCAGCCTGCGTCTCGACCTGGTGCAGGGCGGCGCGGTGCTGGACAGCGCGCACGCCGAGCGGGCCGTCGACCCGTCCTCGGCGCGGGAGGAGCTGGCGCGCTTCCTCGGCGGGCACTTCGACCGGGACGTGCGGGCGGTGGCGCACCGCCTGGTGCACGGCGGCGAGGTGGTGCGCGCCCCCGCCCTGGCCGACGACGAGACCGTGGCGGCGCTCCGCGGCGTGACGAGCCTCGCCCCGCTGCACCTGCCGCCCGCGCTGGCGCTGCTGGAGGCCGCCCGCGAGCAGCTTCCCGCGGTGCCGCACGTGCTCTGCCCGGACACCGCCTTCCACGCGGGGCTGCCGGAGGAGGCGGCCACGTACCCGCTGCCGCGCGAGTGGCGCGAGCGGCACGGCCTGCGCCGCTACGGCTTCCACGGCCTGTCCTACGCCTGGGCCGCCGACCGGGTGGCCGACCTGCTGGGCCGGCCGCTCGCCGAGCTGGAGCTGCTGATCACGCACCTGGGCGGCGGCTGCTCGGTGTGCGCGCTGTCGGGCGGGCGCAGCGTGGACACCTCGATGGGCTTCACGCCGCTGGAGGGCATGCCCATGAGCAAGCGCTCGGGCAGCGTCGATCCGGGGCTGCTGACCTGGCTGCTGTCGGCGGGCGGGCTCGGCGTCGCGGAGCTGAGCGAGGGCCTGGAGCGGCGCTCCGGGCTGCTCGGCCTGTCCGGCACGTCCGGCGACACCCGCGAGCTGGTCGCCGCCGAGCGCAAGGGCGACGAGGACGCCGCCCTCGCGCTGCGCGTGTTCGCCCACCGGGTGGCGCGCGAGATCGCCGCGGCGGCCACGTCGCTGCCGCGCCTTGACGCGCTGGTGTTCACCGGCGAGATCGGCTGGGACCAGCCCGAGGTGCGCGAGGCCGTGTGCCGGCGGCTCGGGCTGCTCGGCGTCGAGCCGCCGGCGCTCGGCGAACGCTCCGACGACGGGCCGGTCAGCGCGGCCGGGGCCGCCGTCCCCGTCCTGGTGGTGCAGGTCCGCGAGGAGCTGCAGCTCGCCCGCGAGTGCCTGCGGGCGCTCGCCGAGGAGGACGCATGACGGACCTGGACGGGATCCGCCGCGAGGCGCTGCCGCTGGACCGCCCCGAGGACCTGGACCCGCTGCTCGACCGGATCGGCGAGGCCCGGTTCGTGCTGATCGGCGAGGCCAGCCACGGCACGCACGACTTCTACGCCTGGCGCGACGCGCTGACCCGGCGGCTGATCGCCGAGAAGGGCTTCGGCCTCGTCGCCGTCGAGGGCGACTGGCCGGACTGCGAGCGGGTGAACCGGGCCGTCACCGGGGACGCCGACCCGTTCCAGGCGTTGTACGCGTTCATGCGCTGGCCGGCGTTCATGTGGGCCAACGAGGAGGTCGCGCTGTTCTGCCGCTGGCTGCGCAGCTGGAACGCCGGCCGCCCGCCCGGCGCCCGCTGCGGCTTCCACGGCCTGGACGTCTACAGCCTGCGGGACTCGCTGCGCGCGGTCCGCCGCTACGCCGCCGCCCACCTGCCGGCCGAGCTGGACGCCGTCATGGACGCCCTGCACTGCTTCGAGTCCTTCGGGCACGACCCCCAGCGCTACGCCGCCGCCGCGGTCCGCCTGGTCCCGGAGAGCTGCGAGGAGGAGGTCGTGGGCCTGCTGTCAGCGGTGCTCCGGGCCGCGCCCCGCGACCTCGCGGTGCGGCAGAACGCCGAGGTCGTGGCCGGGGCCGAGCGCTACTACCGGGCCATGGTGCGCGGCGGGCCCGACGCCTGGAACGTCCGGCTCGCCGGGGAGCGGCACGGCGGCGACGCCGTGCTCGTCGGGTTCGGCGGCCACCGCGGGTCGGTGGTCGCCGGGGACCGGTGGGGCGGGCGGCACCACGTCATGCCGGTGCCGCCGGCCCGGCCGGGGTCGCTGGAGGCGCTGCTGCACGAGGCCCTGCCCGACCGGCCGCGGGCGCTGTTCGTGGTGCCGGACGGGCCCCGCCCGGGCTGGTACGACGAGCGCCTGGACCACCGGGCGATCGGCGTGGTGTACCGGCCGGATCGGGAGCGGTGGGACAACTACGTGCCGACGGAGACCGGCCGCCGCTACGACGCCTTCCTGTGGCTCGACCGCACCACCGCCCTGCACCCGCTGCACGGCGAGCCGTGGGGCGACACCGAGCCGGAGACGTACCCGAGCGCCGTGTGAGCCGTCCGCGCGGGCCGGACTGTCGGTGCGGGATGGTTTGATCGTCGATGTGGAGGCGTCGGTCGAGCAGCTCGTCTACGTCCGCGAGGACGCGTACACCGTCGCGCGCATGAGCGCCGACGGCGTGCCCGGCTTCGTGGCGACCGGGCGCGCGCTGGCCGGGGTGCAGCCGGGCGAGACGCTGCTGCTGCACGGCGAGTGGGGCCGGCACGCCCGCTACGGGCGGCGTTTCGCGGTGTCCGGGTGCGAGCGGGTGGCGCCGTCGTCGGTGCGGGCGATCCGCGTCTACCTCGGGTCGGGGCTGGTCCGGGGCATCGGGCCGCGGCTGGCGTACGCGATCGTCGACCACTTCGGCGAGGCCACGCTCAAGGTGATCGACGCCGAGCCCGAGCGGCTGACCGAGGTGGTCAACATCGGGCCGCTGCGGCAGGCGCAGATCGTGGAGGCGTGGCGCGAGCAGAAGGCGATCGCCGCGCTGATGGTGACGTTGCAGGGGCTCGGGGTGAGCCCGCTGCTGGCGGCCAAGATCTACCAGGTGTTCGGCAAGGACGCCGACGAGGTGCTGGCGAGCGACCCGTACCGGCTGATCGGGCGGGTGCGCGGCATCGGCTTCCGGGTGGCCGACCGCATCGCGCTGCAGTCCGGCGTGCCCGAGCGCAGCCCGCAGCGGGTCCAGGCGGCGCTGCTCGACCGGCTGGAGGCGGCCGGCAGCCGCGACGGCCACTGCTACGTCCCGGTGGCCGCCCTGGTGCGCGAGACCGCCGAGCTGATCGAGCAGGACCCTGACCTGGTGCGCCCGATGATCGACGCGCTGGTCGCCGAGCGCCGCGTGGTGGTCGAGACCTCGCCGGCGCAGCCCGGGCAGCTCGTCGCCTACCTCAAGCACGTGCACGCCCGCGAGCAGGCGCTGGCCGCCCAGCTCGCCCGGCTGGCCGGGGCCCGCTCCACGCTGCCGCTGCGCGCCTTCGAGGAGGACCCGTCGCTGCACGACGACCAGCGGGCGGCCGTCACCATGGCGCTGACCAGCACGGTCTCGGTGATCACCGGCGGTCCGGGGGTGGGCAAGAGCCACACGGTCCGGGCCATCGCGACCGTGGTGCGGCAGGCGGGCGGCACGGTCACGCTCTGCGCGCCCACCGGCAAGGCGGCCAAGCGGCTGTCGGAGCTGACCGGCCTGCCGGCGATGACCGTCCACCGCATGCTGGCCCAGCAGCCCGACCCCGACCCCGAGACGTTGTTCGACGAGCGGCCCGCGCACGCCGACCTCGTCGTGGTCGACGAGGCGTCCATGCTCGACCTGCACCTCGCCACCCGGCTGGTCGCGGCCGTGCCCGCGGGCAGCCACCTGCTGTTCCTCGGCGACAGCGACCAGCTCCCCAGCATCGGCCCCGGCGACGTGCTGGCCGACCTGCTGCGGGTGCCCGCCGTGCCGCGCGTCCAGCTCACCCACGTCTTCCGGCAGGCGGGCGGCAGCGGCATCGTCGAGGCCGCCCACCGCATCAGGGCCGGGCGCATGCCGCTGACGCCGGGCCGGGGCGGCTTCTGGTTCGAGGAGCTCGACGACCCCGAGCAGGTGGCCCGCCGGGTCGCCCACCTGGCCATGGTCGCGATCCCGCGCAAGCAGGGCGTCGAGCCCGGCCAGGTGCAGGTGCTGTGCCCGATGCGCAAGGGCGAGACCGGCGCGACCGCGCTCGGCCGGCTCATCCAGGAGCAGCTCAACCCGGCCGCCGACGGCAAGGACGAGCACTGGTCGGGGGTCACCGTGTTCCGGGTCGGCGACCGGGTGATGCCGATCCGCAACAACTACGACAAGGGCGTCTTCAACGGCGAGACGGGCACGGTGACGGCGGTGACGCCGTCCGAGCGCACGCTCACCGTGCGCACCGACGACGGCGAGAGCGTCGAGTACGGCTTCGACGAGCTCGACGACCTCACCCACGCCTACGCGATCAGCGTGCACCGCTCGCAGGGCAGCGAGTACCCGTTCGTGGTCGCGCCGATCGTCGCGGAGTCGGGCGGCGTCATGCTGCGCCGCAAGCTGCTCTACACGCTGGTCACGCGGGCCAGGGCTTGGGTGGTGCTGGTGGGGCAGCGCGAGGCGCTGGAGCTGGCCGTGCACCGCGTCGGCGCCCGCCGCAACACCGGCCTGGCGCGGCGGCTGTCCCTGAGCATGGAGTCCTGAGGAGGGCCGGCCAGGGGCACTCGGTGCCGGTGGAGCGGGCGGCTCGGCCGCCCGGCCGCGCCGCTCGAAGGGGCGCGGGCGCGTCCGGTCAGAGGGTGGCGCGGGCGGACATCAGGGCGAAGCCGAGCAGGTTGAGGCCGCGCCAGCGGGCCGGGGAGGTGGCGCGCTCGTCGTCGGCGGCCAGGCCGATGCCCCACACGCGATCCAGCGGGCTGGCCTCCACCAGCACGCGCCCGGCGGTGCCCAGCAGGTACGCCCGCAGCTCGGGATGCTGCCCGAACTTGGCGGCGCTGCCGCGCACCACGATGGCGAAGCGGTGCGCCTCCCAGGTGGCCTCGTCGAAGCCGCGCACCAGCCGGCCGAGGTTCTTGGCCTGCGCCGGGCCCGGGGCGGCGAGGACGCGCCGGGCGGTCTCGTCGTCGCCGAACAGCCACGCCTTGTGCGCCATCATGTAGTGCTCGGCGGAGGCGTAGCGGTGCCCGTCCTCGGTGAACGCGGCCGGCCACCACTGGCTGAGGCAACCGGGGCCGACGCCGCCGCCCCTGGGCGGGCGGTGGCCCCAGAAGCGGAGGTACTTGAGCCGGCGGCCGGCGCGCTCGGCCGCGACGGCCTCCTCGACGCTCAAGGGAAGCGCGGGCCCGGAGCCGATGGGCTGGGGCTCTGCGGAGGGGTGGGGGTCGGCGGGCCGGGGCTCTGCGGAGGGCTGAGGGTCGGCGGGCTGGGGCTCTGCGGAGGGCTGAGGGTCGGCGGGCTGGGGGGCGGAGGGGCGGGGTCCGGGGGGCACGGGTCCGAGGATGCCACGGATCGGGCGGCGGCGCGCAGCAGGCGGGCGGCGTTCTCGCGCAGCGCGTCGGCCAGCTCGGGCGGGTCGAGCACCTCGAACTCGAAGCCCTTGGCGGCCACGTGCAGGGCCAGCTCGTCGAGGGAGTCGGAGCCGGCCAGGAACAGGCAGCGCCCGTCGTCCAGGGCCTCCAGCCGCCCGGCCCCCGGCGAGGTGCGGGGCGCGACGGCCGCCAGCGGGGCGTGGAACAGGACGCGCGCCCGGTAGCGGTAGGGGGCGGAGGTGATGGCGTGCGAGACGTAGGCGGCCACGTCCTGCTCGGGCGGCGTGCGCGGCGTGAACCGGGCGCCCGGCAGGCCCAGGGGCTCCTCCACGCGGTCCAGGCGGAACGTCCGCCAGTCGCGCCGGCCGAGGTCCCACGCCAGCAGGTACCAGCGGCGCGGCGTGTGGACCAGCCGGTGCGGCTCCACCTCCCGCTCGCTCACCCCGTCGCGGCCCCGGTAGCGGAGGCGCAGCCGGCGGTGGTCGCGGCAGGCGGCGGCGACGGCGGTGAGCAGGTCGGCGCCGACGCCGGGCGCGGCGGCCCCGGCCAGCGGGACGGTCGCGGCCTGGAACGCGGCCACCCGGTGCCGCAGCCGCGACGGCAGCACCTGCCGCAGCTTGGCCAGCGCCCGCAGCGCGGCCTCCTCCAGCCCGGCGACGCTGCCGGTGGCGGCGGTGCGCAGGCTGATCGCGACGGCGACGGCCTCCTCGTCGTCGAGCAGCAGCGGCGGCAGGGCCGCGCCCACGCCGAGCCGGTAGCCGCCCGCGACGCCGGGGGTGGCGTCCACCGGGTAGCCCAGCTCGCGCAGCCGCTCGACGTCGCGCCGCACCGTGCGCAGGCCGACGCCGAGGCGGCCGGCCAGCTCGGCGCCCGTCCAGTCGGCGCGGGACTGCAGCAGGGACAGCAGGCGGAGCAGCCGCGCCGAGGTCTCCAACATGACCGCCATTGTGCCGCGCATCGGTGCCGGAACCTGTCACCATTCACTCCTACCGTCGGAGGCATGAACAACCCGCGCATCGCGCCGTACCGCATCGACGTCCCCCAGACCGCGCTGGACGACCTGCGCGACCGCCTCCGCCGCACCCGCTGGGCGCCCGACCTGCCCGGCACGGGCTGGGAGCGCGGCGTGCCGACCGCCTACCTGCGGGAGCGGGCCGCGTACTGGGCCGACGGCTTCGACTGGCGCGCCCAGGAGGCGGCGCTGAACGCCTATCCGCAGTTCACCACCACGATCGACGGGGCGAACGTGCACTTCCTGCACGTGCGCTCGGCCGAGCCGGCCGCCGTGCCGCTGCTGCTCCTGCACGGGTGGCCGGGGTCGGTGGTGGAGTTCCTGGACCTCATCGGGCCGCTCACCGACCCGGTCGCGCACGGCGGCACACCGGCCGACGCCTTCCACCTGGTGATCCCGTCGCTGCCGGGCTACGGCTTCTCCGGCCCGCTGCCCGGCCCCGGCTGGACCGACGGCCGCACCGCCGCCGCGCTGGCCGAGCTGATGGCGCGGCTCGGTCACGACCGCTACCTCGTGCAGGGCGGCGACGTGGGCGCCTTCATCGCGCCGCTGATCGGCCGGGCCGCGCCGGAGCACGTGGCAGGAGTGCACGTCAACGCCCTGCTGACGTTCCCGACCGGCGACCCGGCGGTGATGGCCGGGCTGAGCGAGGCCGAGCGCGGCCGGCTGGCCGGCATGGAGAAGTGGCAGCGGGAGCTGGGGGCGTACATGAACCTCCAGGGCACCCGTCCGCAGACGATCGCGGCGGCGCTGCACGACTCCCCCGCCGGGCAGCTCGCCTGGATCGTGGAGAAGTTCAAGGACTGGACGGACCCGGCGGCCAAGCTGCCCGAGGACGCGGTGGACCGCGACCGCCTCCTCACCGACGTGAGCGTCTACTGGTTCACCGGGACGGCGGGTCCGGCGGCCCACACCTACTACGAGCGGTTCAACGACGCCGCCGCCTGGGCGCCGAAGCCGCGCGGCACCGTGCCGACGGCGGTGGCGGTCTTCCCGACCGACTTCTCCGTGCGGCCGCTGGCCGAGCAGGCGCACAACGTGGTGCGGTGGTCGGAGTTCGACCGGGGCGGCCACTTCGCCGCGCTGGAGGCCCCGGACGTCCTGGTGGCCGAGCTGCGGGCGTTCCAGCGCTCGCTCAGGTGACGGGAGATCAGGCTTTGACCTGCGGCTACGCCGTCCCGGCCGGGGTAGCCGCAGGGGCATGCCGAAGAAGGACGACAAGAAGGACGCGCTGTCCAAGGGCGACGAGGTCACCTGGCGCAGCCACGGCGGCACCGCCGAGGGCAAGGTCGAGAAGAAGATCACCAAGCGGACGAAAGCCGCCAAGCGGACCGTCGACGCCTCACCGGAGGAGCCCCAGTACCTGGTGCGCAGCGACAAGAGCGGCGGCGAGGCGGTGCACAAGGCGTCGGCGCTGAAGAAGCGGAAGAAGAAGTGAGCGACGACCGGCGGGAGATCGCCGCCGAGTTCGGGCGGGCCGTGAACATGACGGCCAAGGAGCTGGAGCACTGGCTGACGACGGAGGAGTCGAAGTCGGTCGGCCAGAAGGACGACGACGACGGGCACGGCGGGGAGTCGGTCGGGCACGGGTCGGGACGGCGGCTCGTGGCGCTGCTGCACGAGAAGAAGACCGAGTGGGACGACGACGACTACGCCCACATGAAGAAGGTCATCGGGTACGTCCACCGGCACCTCGCCCAGCGGCCCTCCGGCGACGTCAAGGAGACGCGCTGGCGGTACTCGCTGATGAACTGGGGGCACGACCCGCTCAAGTGACCCGGCCGCTCAGGTGACCGGGCCGCTCTGGTGACCCGGGGCCGCGCCCGTCGCGCGGGCGTTCCGGCGGGCCGGTATCGTAGGGCCCGGTGCGCCGGGAAGTCTGGTCGGCTTGGACTGTCGGCCGAGCTTTCCGGGGGGCGTTGCGCGATGCGCTGGAGTCACGGCGGGGGTCGATGATGCGTGCCGCGCCCGCCCTCTTAGCCCGTTTCGGGCATCCCGCGCAGGTCGTCGCCGCCGGGTTCGCCGTCGCGATCGGGCTCGGCGCCGCGCTGCTGGTGCTCCCGGTCGCCACCACCGAGGGCGTGTCGGCCGGCTGGGCGGCGGCCGTGTTCACCGCCGCCTCCGCGGTGTGCGTCACTGGGCTGGTGCTGGTCGACACCGAGTCCCACTGGTCGGTCTTCGGTGAGGTGGTCATCGCCGCGCTGGCCCAGGTGGGCGGCCTCGGCATCATGACGCTGGCCACCGTGTTCACGCTGCTCGTGTCGGGCCGGCTCGGGCTGCGGGCGAGGATCGCCGCGCAGGCGGAGACCAAGACGCTGAGCATGAGCGACGTCCGCCGCCTCGTGCTCAAGGTGGTCGTGTTCAGCCTGGTCTGCGAGGCGGCGACCGCCGCCGTGCTCACCGGCCGGTTCCTCGCCGGCTACGGCGAGCCGTTCGGCCGGGCCCTCTACCTGGGCGTCTTCCACGCGGTCACCGCGTTCAACAGCGCCGGGTTCGCGTTGTGGCCCGACAGCCTCATGCGCTTCGTCACCGATCCGTGGATCTGCCTGACCGTGGCGGCCGCGGCCGTCGTCGGCGGCCTGGGGTTCCCCGTGGTGTTCGAGCTGGCCCGCCACTGGCGGCAGCCGCGCAGGTGGACGGTGCTGACCAGGATCACCGTCGGGACCAGCGCCTTCCTGCTGGTGCTCGGCACCCTGCTGTTCCTGGTCACCGAGTGGCGCAACCCCGCGACGCTCGGCCCGCTCGACGGCGGCACCAAGGTGATGGCGGCCTTCTTCACCGCCGTCATGCCGCGCTCGGCCGGGTTCAACGTCCTGGACATCGCGCAGATGTACCCGTCGAGCTGGCTGGTGACCGACCTGCTGATGTTCGTCGGCGGCGGCAGCGCGGGCACCGCGGGCGGCATCAAGGTGACGACGTTCGGGATGCTCGCCTTCATCGTCTGGGCCGAGCTGCGGGGCGAGAGCCGGGTCAACATCGGCCGCCGGCGGCTGCCCGAGGCCACGCAGCGGCAGGTCGTCACGATCACGGTGCTGGGGGTGACGCTCGTCGCGGTCTCGACGTACGCGCTGCTCGCGCTCACCCCGCACGGGCTGGACCAGGTGCTGTTCGAGGTGATCTCGGCGTTCGGCACGGCCGGGCTGTCCACCGGCATCACCGCCGACGTCGGCGTCGCGGGGCACGTCCTGCTGGCGGTGCTGATGTTCATCGGGCGGATCGGCCCGCTCACGCTGGGCTCCGCGCTGGCGCTCAACCGGCGCACCCGCCGTTACGAGCTACCCGAGGAGCGAGTCATCGTTGGCTGAGCACAAGAGCAACCCGGTGGTCGTCATCGGGCTGGGCCGCTTCGGCACCTCGCTGGCGCTGGAGCTGACCCGGCGCGGCACCGAGGTCCTGGCCATCGACCACCGGCCCAAGATCACGCAGGCGCTGGCCGGGCAGATCACCCAGATCGCCACCGCCGACGCCACCGACATGGAGGCGCTGCGGCAGCTCGGCGTGCCCGACTTCTACCGGGCGGTGGTGGCCGTCGGCAGCGACATCGAGGCCAGCATCCTGGCCACGTCGCTGCTGGTCGAGCTGGAGATCAACGACATCTGGGCCAAGGCCGTCAGCTCCCAGCACGGCCGCATCCTCGACCGCGTCGGCGCGCACCACGTCGTCTTCCCCGAGCATGACATGGGCGAGCGGGTCGCGCACCTGGTCAGCGGGCGGATGCTGGACTTCATGCAGGTGGACGGCGACTTCGCGCTCGCCAAGATCAGGCCGCCGAAGGAGTACGTGGGCGTGCCGCTCGGCGAGTCCAACCTGCGGCGCAAGCGCGGCGTCACGATCGTCGCGGTCAAGCCGCCGGGCGAGCCGTTCACGTACGCGACCGCCGAGACCGAGCTGTCCTACGGCGACGTCATCCTGGTGTCGGGGCGCACTGAGCAGGTCGAGCGGTTCGCCGAGCTGCCCTGAGCCCGGCACAGGGATCCGGGGTGCGGGCGGTTGGCTAGGCTGTCGGTCGGAGGACACTGATGCGCGCACGCGATCTCGCCGTCGACTTCCCGACGGTCACCCTGGACACCCCCGCGCTGGAGGCGGCCAGGCTGCTGGCGGAGCGGGACCTGCCGGGCCTCATCATCGTCGACGACGACGCCCGGCCGCTCAGCATCCTGCCGGGCACCCAGGTGCTGCGCCTGGCGGTGCCGCCGTACTGCCAGGACGATCCCGCGCTCGCGCGGGTCGTGGACGAGGCCCACGCCGACCTGTTCCTGCGCAGGCTGGGCGAGAAGACGGTCCGCGAGTGCCTGCCCGAGCAGCCGCGCGAGCTGCCGGTCGCCGACGCGAAGGCGACCGTGCTGGAGCTGGCCGCGCTCATGGCCCGCACCCGCAGCCCCCTGGTCGCGGTCGTCGACGCCGACAAGCGGCTGACGGGCGCGGTCACGCTGCAGTGCCTGGTGGACCACGCCCTGCAGCTCTGAGCCGCAGGGCGCGGCCTCGGACCCGGCACGGCCGCAGGTCGGACGCGGCCTCGGCCCGGATGCGGTCTTGGGCGCCGGCGGTGGTTCAGACGGGGAAGCCGACGGCGAAGGCGCGCCTGAGCAGGCTCCAGGCGTCCTCGCTCAGCATGCCCTTGGTGGCCGCCTCCGGCCCGCGGGCCTCGATCTTGCCGTAGATGGCCGACATGGCGTTCCGGTCGCCGCCCGCGAGCCCGGCCACGGCGGCCGTCCAGCGGCGGGCGAGGTCCTGGACCGCCGGGTCGGCCGGGTCGGTGCCGCGTCCGGCGTGCTCCCGGGCCTCGGCGGCCAGCCCGTCCAGCTCCCGCATCCGGCGGGCGAGGCCGTCCTGGCCGAGCTCGCGGTGCCGTTCCTCGAAGCGGGCGAGTTGTTCCGGGGTGAAGTGCCTGGCCTGCATCATCGCCTCCATGGTGTCGATGAGCTGGTCGATCGACGGACGGCCGGCCCGGTCGAGCGCCGCGGCCAGGCCGAGCAGCCGCCGGCGCAGCGCGTGCTGCCCGGCGAGCTGCCGCTCCACCTGGTCGAGCTGCCGGTCGAGGGTGGCCCGCAGGTCGGCCCCCGCCTCCAGCGACCGCCGGATCTCGGCCAGCGGCAGCCGCAGCTCCCGCAGCGCCAGGATCCGGTAGAGCCTGCGGACGTCGTCGCCGGTGTAGACGCGGTGCCCGGCGGGCGAGCGCTCGGCGGGACGCAGCAGGCCGATCTGGTCGAAGTGGCGCAGGGTCCGCACGGTCACGCCCGTCGCGGCGGCGAGCTCGCCGATCCTCCAGCGTCTTGCGTTCACATCCGACGACGCTAGGCCCTGACGCCGCGTCCGATGCAAGGACGGGCGGACTGGGGCGGCGGGCAGGGGCGGGGTCGTAGGGTGGTGGCATGGTCAGAGCCGCGCCCCGGCAGCCCGGGCCCGCCCGCAGGGCCGACGCGGAGCGCAACGTCGCCGCCATCCTGGAGGCCGCCACGCGGCTGCTCAGCGCCGACCCGTCGGCCAGCGTCGCCGACGTCGCGAAGGCGGCCGGGGTGGGCAGGGTGACCCTGTACGGGCACTTCCCGTCGCGGGAGGCGCTGGTGGACGCGGTGATGCGGCACGCGGTCGGCCTGGCGGACGCGGTCCTGGACGACCCCGCCCTCGACCGGCTCCCGGCGCCGGAGGCGCTGGCGCGGCTGCTGCGCTCGTCGTGGGAGGTGCTCGACCGGCACCGGCGGCTGTTCGTGGCCGCCGACCGGGTCATGGCCACCGAGCGCATCAGGGAGCACCACGAGCGCCCGCTGCGGCGGGTGGAGCGGCTGATCGAGCGCGGGCGGCGGGACGGCGACTTCCGTACGGACCTGCCGTTGCCGTGGCTGGTCACGACGTTCTTCTCGATCATCCACAGCGCCGCCCAGGAGCGCGCGGCGGGACGGCTGGCGCCCGAGGACGTGGAGCGGGTGCTGGTCGCCACGATGACGTCGCTCCTGACGTCCTCCTAACGTCCTCCTGAGCCTCGCCCGGACGCCCGACCGTCCGGCCTCGGCCGGGTCCGGCTCCTCCTTCACCCTACCGGGGTACCGTTCACGCGTGTTAACTTGAACACCCGTGTTCAAGTTAAGGAGATTCCCTTGAGACCCGACACCTCACGCGCGAAGGTGCGCCGGCCGGGCGGCTGGGGCCTGCTGACGCTGCTCTGCCTGGCCCAGTTCATGCTGGTCGTCGACATCACGGTGGTGCAGGTCGCGCTGCCGTCCATCGGGACGGACCTGGCGCTCGGCCGCGCGGCGCTGACCTGGGTGGTGACCGCCTACACCCTGTGCTTCGGCGGCCTCATGGTGCTCGGCGGGCGGCTCGCCGACACCCTCGGCGCCCGCCGGACGCTGCTGGCCGGGCTCGGCCTGTTCACCGCGGCCTCGCTGCTGTGCGCGCTGGCCGGAAGCGGCGCGGTGCTGATCGCGGGCCGGGCGCTGCAAGGGGTCGGCGCGGCGCTGCTCTCCCCCGCCGCGCTGGCCGTCATCACCACCGTCTACCACGGCGAGCGGCGCGGGCGCGCGCTCGGCGTGTGGGCGGCCGTCGGCGGCACCGGCGCCGCGTTCGGCGTCCTCCTCGGCGGGCTCCTGACCGCCGGCCCTGGCTGGGCCTGGGTGTTCGTCGTGAACGTGCCGATCGGCGTGCTGGTGCTGGCCGCCGTGGCGACCGCGGTGCGGCCCACCACAGGGCAGACCACCACAGGGCCGGCCAGAGCGGGGGCCGCCGCTCCCGGACGGGTGGACGTGCCCGGCGCGGTGCTCGTCACCGCGGCGACGGCCCTGCTGATCTACGGCCTGGTCACGGCGGGCGACGCCGGCTGGGGCGCGGCCCCGACGCTGCTCCCGCTCACCGGGGCCGCGCTGCTCTACGCGCTGTTCGTGGCGGTGGAGCGGGTCGTGCGGACGCCGCTCATGCGCGCCGCGACCCTGGCCCGGCGGCCGGTGATCTCCGGGATCTTCGTGATGCTGACCGCCACCGGGCTCATGCTGGCCCTGTTCTTCCTCTCCTCGCTCTATCTCCAGCACGTCAGGGGCTTCGGCGCCCTGGAGACCGGACTGCTCTTCCTGCCGGTGGCGGTCGCGATCACGGCCGGCGCGCAGGCCGGCGGGCGTCTCATCCCCCGCGTGGGCGGGCGGCCGGTGGCGGTGGCGGCGTTCGTGCTGACGGCGGCCGGGGCGGCGCTGATGACCGGGATCTCCCCCGGCGCGAGCCCGTACGCGACGCTGCTGCCCGGGTTCGCGCTGGCCGCGTTCGGGATCGGGCCGGCGTTCGTGGCGGCGACGACCACGACCATGGCCAACGTCCCGCCCGGCGAGAACGGCGTCGCCTCGGGCGTGCTCAACACCTTCCACGAGCTGGGCGGCTCGATCGGCGTGGCGGTGGCCTCCGCCGTGGCCGCGCCGAGCCTGGCGGGCGGCCCGGCGGACGGCCCCGCGGGGACCGGCGGGCTCGTCGCGGGGCTCACGGTGTGCGCGGTGACGGCGGGCGCGGCGGCGCTGGTCTCGCTGGGGCTGGTGCCGCCCGGCCGGCCCGCCGCCGTGGGCCACGGTCACGGCCACGGCCACTGACCGGGCCACTGATCGGGCCACTGATCGGGCCACTGATCGGGCCGGGTTTTCGGACGATTCCCGGCCGTTAGACTGGGATATCGCGGACGACTCCGGCGGACTATCCTTCATTGATGGTCACGAACTGCCGGCGAGAGCGGTGACGAGGTAGATGCCGTCTTTGACGCTGGCTCACGAGCGCCTGCCGGGTGTCACCGTGATCGCCGTGAGCGGCGAGATGGACGCCACCAACCGCGGTCAGCTCGAGGCCTACGTCACCGACACCCTCGGCTCCCCCTGCGGCCAGCTCGTCTTCGACCTGTCCCGGGTGCCGTTCATGGACAGCTCCGGCCTGCACGTCCTGCTCATGTGCGCGACGGCCTGCCTGCGCGGCGGCGGGGCGGTGCGCCTGGCCGCCGTGCAGCCGCTGCCGGCCCGCCTGCTGGAGATCACCGGCGTGCTGGCGCACGTGCCGGTGCACCCCACCGTGGAGGCGGCGGTGGCGGAGGCGCTGGCCTCGGCGGAACGTTCCGTTTAGGCGGCGCCCGTCAGGCGGCGGGCGCCCCCGTGCTCTCGCGGACGATCAGCCGGTGCGGGATGACGATGTCGTGCGGCGGGGCCGGCGAGCCGCCGATCAGCCCCAGCAGCGCCTCCACCGCCCGGCGGGCGATCTCGCCCTTGTCCGGGGCCACCGTGGTCAGGGCGGGAGTGCTGTACTGGCCCTCCTCGATGTCGTCCACGCCGACCACCGCCACGTCGTCGGGGACGCGGCGACCGGCCCGGGTCAGGGCCCGCATCGCGCCCATGGCGAGCAGGTCGTTGTAGCAGAAGACGGCGTCGGGGGGCTCGGGCAGGGCGAGCAGGCCCTCCATGGCCTCGGCGCCGAGCGCGCGGTGGAAGCGCGGGGTCGGGACGATGAGCCGTTCGTCCACCTCCAGTCCGGCGCGGGCGTGCGCCTGCCGGTAGCCGGCGGTGCGGAGCTGCGCGGTCTCCCCCGTCGCGTACGGCTGGTCGCCGATCGCGGCCACCCGGCGGCGGCCGAGGCCCAGCAGGTGGGCGGTGGCCTCGCGGGCGGCGGCGACGTTGTCGATGGCCACGTGGTGGAAGCCGCCGCCGCCGATGTGCTCGCCGAGCAGCACGACCGGAATGCGGTTGCCGCGGGCGCGTAGCTCGTCGGCGGTGATCGTCAGCGGGCTGAGCAGCAGGCCGTCGAACATGGTGGCCCGCGAGTCGCGCCCCAGCAGCTCGCGCTCCCGTTCGCCGTCGCCGTCGGTCTGGTCGACCATCACCACGTAGCCGTGGGCGCGGGCGGCGGTGATCACCTGGCGGGCCAGCTCGGCGAAGTACGGCACGTCCAGCTCGGGCACGACCAGCGCGATCATCCCGGTGCGGCCCTGCTTCAGGTTGCGCGCGATCAGGTTGGGACGGTAGTCGAGCTCGTCGAGCGCGGCCTGCACCCGGGCCTTGAGCTCGGCGGAGACGGGGGCGTACCCGTTGACCACGTTGGAGACCGTGCGGATGGACACGTTCGCCCGCTTGGCGACGTCGCGCAGGGTGGGACCGGCCATGGGACTCCTATACCTCCAGCGGGGGGAACTGGGAAGATCCTAAACCAACTCTTGCATCGTTGCAGAGGAGTATGCATGATGTCTGCATCGTTGCAGAACCCTCACAGCGTTGGCTGAGGAGTAGAGGATGTCCCCAACCCCCATTGGCCGCCGCGGTTTCCTCAAGGGCGGCCTGGGCGCCGCCGCGCTGGCGGCCACGGGCGGCGCGCTGGCGGCGTGCGCCCCCGGAGCCCCTGGAGCCGGCGGCGCGGGCGCGCAGCCGAGCAAGCTGGCCAGGCCGACCGCCTCGGCGTCGTCGGTCAAGGGCGAGATCACCGTCTGGAACCGGTCCGGCGACCTGTTCAAGGTCTTCGACGCGGCCATCGGCAGGTTCCGCCAGGCCTATCCGAACGTGACGGTGCGGCACCAGGCGGTGGACATCGACGCCAAGCTGGCCAACACCCTGATCAGCGGCACGGACGTGCCCGACGGCAGCTTCTGGGACGACGCGAGGATCGGCGGGCAGGCCGAGCACCTGTACGACCTGACCGACCTGATCGCGCCCTACCGGGAGCGGACGTCGGCGTACAAGCTGTCGGTCAACACCGTGGGCGGCCGCATCTACGGGGTGCCGTGGGACCTGGACCCGGGCCTGCTGTGGTACCGCGAGGACGTGCTGGAGAGCGCGGGCGTGGACCCGGCGGGCCTGGCCACGTACGACGACCTGCTGACGGCCGCCCGCACGGTCAAGGAGAAGGACCCGAGGACCCGCCCCATCCACCTGGAGAAGACCCCGTTCCTCAGCCAGCTGTGGCTGGAGATGCTGGCCAACCAGCAGGGGACGAGCCTCACCGACGCCCAGGGCAGGCTGCGCCTCGACTCCCCCGAGTACCGGCGCATCCTCACCTGGGTCCGCTCGGCCGTGGACGACGGCCTGGTCACCCACGCCCCCTACCTGGAGCCGGCCGACATCAGCGCCCTCGACGGCGGGCAGCAGGTGTTCGTGCCGTGGGCGATCTGGTGGTCGTTCGCGCCGCAGCAGCTCCTCAAGGCCACCAAGGGCAGGTGGCGGGCGGCCCCGCTGCCCGCCTGGACGCCCGGCGGCGCGCGCAGCGGCGCCATGGGCGGCAGCAGCTTCGTCATCCCCGCCAAGGCCAGGAACCCGGAGCTGGCCTGGCTGCTGTACGAGTTCCTGTGTTTCAAGGAGCCCGGCTACACCGCCGTCTACGGCCCCAACGACGTCTACCCCGGCGGCCTGTCCACCTCGATCCCCAGCTACACCCCGGCGCTCGACCCGGACAAGCCGCTGTTCCGGCCGATCGAGGCGCTCGGCGGCCAGGACCTGTGGAAGGTCGCCGTCGAGGCGGCGGCCACGATCCCGGCCGCCGCGCCGATCCCCGGGTGGTGGGCGCAGTCCGTGGACTACCTCGGCGACAACCTCCAGCGCCTGATGTCCGGCCGGATGTCCCCCGACCAGGTGATCACGGAGTCGGTCGAGAAGATCCAGCGGAACCTCATCGACCGCTCATGAGGTCCTTCCGGCTGTCGCCGTACCTGTTCATCGCCCCGTTCTTCGTGGTGTTCGCGGCGTTCGGGCTCTACCCGCTGAGCTACGCGCTCCAGCTCAGCTTCATGCGCTGGCGGGGCGCGGGCGAGGCCCACTGGGTCGGCGCGGGCAACTACCTGTACCTGCTGACCAGCCCGGACTTCTGGGCCTCGCTCGGCAACAGCGCGGTCATGTGGCTGCTCATCGTGCCGGTCCAGGTCGTCGCCGGGCTGGGCGGCGCGGTGCTGCTGGCCAACGCCAGGCTGCGGCTGCGGGCGTTGTTCCGGGTGGCGTTCATCGCGCCGTTCGTGACCCCGCTGGTGGCCATGGCGCAGGTGTGGATCGTGGTCTTCGACCAGGACCACGGCCTGGTCAACCACCTGCTCGGCCTGGCCGGCCTGCCCGGCGTGGAGTGGCTGACCTCCACGGCGTGGGCCAAGCCGACGCTGGCGCTGCTGTTCCTGTGGAAGACCACCGGGTTCGCGATCATCATCCTGCTGGCCGGGCTGCAGGCCGTCCCCGGCGGCGTGTACGAGGCCGCCGCCCTCGACGGCGCCTCCCGCTGGCGCCAGTTCTGGTCGATCACCGTGCCGCTGGTGCGGCGGAGCACGGCGTTCCTGGTGGTCGTGCAGACGCTGGCGGTCTTCCAGATGTTCGCCGAGCCGTTCGTGGTCACCGAGGGCGGCCCGTACGGCTCCACCACCACCGCCGGCCTCTACCTGTACAAGCACATCACCGCCTCCGACCTCGGCACCGGCGCCGCGAACTCGTTCCTGCTGGTCCTGCTGGTCTTCGGCCTGTCGCTGGTCTCGGTCAGGCTGCTGCGCGCGAAGGACGGGACCTGATGAACCAGAACCGGCCCGGCCCCCTGCAGTACGCGGTGCTGGCGCTGCTCGCGATCGTGTTCCTGTACCCGATCTGGTGGGCGGTCAGCTCCTCGCTGAAGCCGGCGGCCGACATCATCACCGATCCGCTGTCGATCGGGGCGCTGACCCTGGACAACTACCGGGCGATGTTCGCCGACGTGCCGATCGGCACCGGGTTCGCCAACACGGCGCTGGTGCTGGTGGTGCGCGGCGCGATGACGATGTTCTTCTGCCCGCTGGCCGGCTACGCCTTCGCCAAGTACGACTTCCCCGGCAAGAACGCGCTGTTCGGCGTGGTGCTGCTGACGCTGATGCTGCCGACCCTGGTGCTGATCATCCCGCTGCTGCTGGAGATGAGCGCGCTCGGCTGGGTGAACACCTACCGGGCGCTGATCCTGCCGGGCAGCATCGACGCGTTCAGCATCTTCTGGATGCGGCAGACCATCGCCGCCATCCCGGACGAGCTGATCGACGCGGGCCGGGTGGACGGGGCGGGCGAGTTCGGCATCTTCGCCAGGGTCGTGCTGCCGGTGATCCGGCCCGGCCTGGCCGCGCTGGCCGTGCTGACCACGATGAACGTCTACAACGACTTCGTCTGGCCGGTCGTCGCCGTCAACGACACCTCCCACCAGACCCTCCAGGTGGTGCTGTCCACCCTGGCGCAGAACATCACCGGCAACCGCATCGGCGCGGACTTCGCCACCGTGTGGGGCGAGCTGCTGGCCGCCGGCAGCGTCGCCATGCTGCCGCTGCTGGTGATCTTCGTGCTGCTGCAGCGCCACTTCATCAACGGCATCCTCGCGGGCAGCGTCAAGGGCTGACCCGCCGTCACGAAAGAGAGCATCATGACGCCGCGTGCGGAATATCCCCGGCCCCATTTCGACCGGTCGCACTCCTGGTCGAGCCTCAACGGCGACTGGGACTTCCGGGCCGACGCCGAGCCGGGCTGGGACCGGACCATCACCGTGCCCTTCGCCTGGGAGACCCCGGCCTCGGGCATCGAGGCCCACTGGCTGCCGGTGGCCTGGTACCGCCGCCGCTTCGAGGTGCCGGAGGGATGGGCGGGCCGGCGGGTGGTGCTGCACTTCGGCGCCGTCCACCACGAGGCCACGGTGTGGGTGAACGGCGCCGAGGTGGCGGCGCACCGGGGCGGCTACACCCCGTTCGAGGCCGACGTCACCGGCGCGCTGCGCGGCGACGGCCCGCAGGAGGTCGTGGTGCGGGTCTCGGCCCCGCCGGACAAGCGGGACATCCCGCACGGCAAGCAGCGCAGCGTGCCGCGCGACGACTACGACGGCGTCTGCTTCACCCCGTCGTCGGGCATCTGGCAGAGCGTCTGGCTGGAGGCCAGGCCCGCCACGCACCTGGCCGCGCTGCGGCTGCGGCCCGCCGAGGGGCTGGACGCGATCGAGGCGGAGGCGCGGGTGGCGGGCCCGTCGCCGGCCGTGCTGCGGCTGACGGTGCGCGGCACCGGCACGGAGGTGGAGGTGCCGGTCGAGGACGGCGTGGCGCGGGCCGTGCTGCCGGTCGCCGCGCCGCGCCTGTGGTCGCCGGAGGACCCCCACCTCTACCACGTGGACGCCCGCCTCACCTCCGCCGACGGCGTGGACGAGGTGGCCTGCCACACCGGCCTGCGGCGCGTGGAGGCGATCGGCGAGGACCTGTACCTCAACGGCCGCCGCCTGTACGTGCGGGGCGTGCTGGACCAGGGCTACTGGCCGCGCACCGGCATCTCCGCGCCCAGCGACGACGCGCTCCGGCACGACCTCGAACTGGCCCGCGCGGCCGGCTACAACCTGGTGCGCAAGCACCTGAAGCTGGAGGACCCGCGTTTCGCCTACCACGCCGACGTGCTCGGCATGCTGGTGTGGGCCGAGCCCGCCTCGACCGGCCGGTTCTCGGCGGGGTCGGCGGCGGCGTTCGAGGAGCAGATCGCGCCGATGGTCGAGCGGGACGGCAACTCCCCCGCGATCGTCATCTGGGGGCTCTACAACGAGGAGTGGGGCCTGGACTGGGACGTCCCGGGCGACCCGGCCAAGCAGGAGGCGGTGGCGCGGGCGTACGAGGTGCTGAAGGCGCTCGACCCGAGTCGGCCCGCGGTGGACAACTCCGGCTGGACGCACGTGCGGACGGACCTGCTGGACTGGCACTACTACGACGAGTCGGCCGCCTCCTGGGGCCGCACGGTGGCCGCGCTGCTGGACGGCGGGCAGGACGACTTCCCGGTCCGGCTGGGCCCCGACTTCGTGGTGCGCAAGAAGCTGGCCGGCGTCCCCGGGCTGCCCCTGCGCGGCCTGCCCAACCTCAACAGCGAGTACGGCGGCGGCTTCACCTGCGTCGAACGGGCCTGGCACCTGCGCTGGCAGACCCAGGAGCTGCGCCGCCACGACCGGCTGGCCGGCTACGTCTACACCGAGCTGTACGACATCGAGCACGAGTCGGCGGGCCTGCTGGACTTCGAGCGCCGGGCCAAGGACCTGGCGGGCGTGGACCCGGCCGCGGTCAACGCCGTGACCACGCTGGTGCTGGACGTCGTCCCGGTGGCGCCCGGCCGTGACCTGCTGAGCGCGTCGGGCGAGGTCGTGGTGCCGGTCCGGGTGTCGCACCACGGCGACGGCCCGGTCAGCGGGCGGCTGCGCACCGCCTGGACGCCGGTCTTCGGCCCGGCCCCCGGCCCGGAGGCCGCCTGGCGGGACGGGCCGCGCGCGGAGGCGAAGCCGTTCCTGCTCGGCGCGCCCGCCGAGGTCCGCGCCGCGCTGCCGGACGGGTGGCCGAGCGGGCGGCTGCACCTGGCGCTGACCGGCCCGGGCGGCGAGGTGCTGGCCCGCTCGGCGGTGGACGTGGACACCCGCACCGACCCGGTCATCGGGGACGATCCGGTCGCGATCGCCCGCACAGGGAACATGCACGGGGTGTGATACGGGGATGACAACGTGCGGTTAGCCCGCGGGAGGGGCCACTACGGCTAGTCTCTCCGTCACCTGAGGTATAGGCCCCGGGCGACTACGGAGGAGTGGTCATGAGCGACCCCACCGTCGGCACGTCCCGTTCGACCACGCGCGGCAAGCGCGCCCGAGGCCCTGGCGAGGTCGGTGAGCCCGACCTGCGGCGCCTCCTCGCGGGCCTGACGGCGGTCAGGGACGGCGACTTCCGCACCCGGCTCCCCGAGGACGACGCCGACGGGCTGCTCGGCGAGATCGCCTCGGTGTTCAACGGCATGGTGGACCAGCTCTCGCTGTTCACCTCGGAGGTCACCCGGGTGGCCCGCGAGGTCGGCACCGAGGGCCGGCTCGGCGGCCAGGCCGACGTGCCGGCGGTGTCGGGCACCTGGAAGGACCTCACCGAGTCGGTCAACGCCATGGCGGGCAACCTCACCGACCAGGTGCGCAGCATCGCCCAGGTCACCACGGCGGTGGCGCAGGGCGACCTGTCGCAGAAGATCACCGTGCACGCCCGGGGCGAGATCCTGGAGCTGAAGAACACCGTCAACACGATGGTCGACCAGCTCTCGTCGTTCGCCGAGGAGGTGACCAGGGTCGCCCGCGAGGTCGGCACGGAGGGCCAGCTCGGCGGCCAGGCGGACGTCAAGGGGGTAGCGGGCACCTGGCGGGCGCTGACCGACTCGGTGAACTTCATGGCCGGCAACCTCACCGACCAGGTGCGCAACATCTCGCAGGTGGCCACGGCCGTCGCGCGCGGCGACCTGTCGCAGCGCATCACGGTCTCGGCGCGCGGCGAGATCCTGGAGCTGAAGAACACCCTCAACACGATGGTCGACCAGCTCTCGTCGTTCGCCGACGAGGTGACCCGGGTGGCGCGCGAGGTCGGCACCGAGGGCAACCTGGGCGGCCAGGCAACCGTGCGGGGCGTGTCGGGGACGTGGAAGGACCTGACGGAGAACGTCAACGTCATGGCCTCCAACCTGACGAACCAGGTGCGGAGCATCGCGCAGGTGGCCACGGCGGTGGCGCGCGGCGACCTGTCGCAGAAGATCACCGTCGAGGCCAAGGGCGAGGTCGCCGCGCTGGCGCAGACGATCAACACGATGGTCGACACGCTCGGCGCGTTCGCCGACGAGGTGACCCGGGTGGCCCGCGAGGTCGGCACCGAGGGCCAGCTCGGCGGCCAGGCCCGGGTGCCGAACGTGGCCGGCACCTGGAAGAACCTGACCGACAACGTCAACTCGATGGCCGACAACCTGACCAACCAGGTGCGCAGCATCGCGCAGGTCACCACCGCGGTCGCGCGCGGCGACCTGACCCGCAAGATCGACGTGGACGCGCGCGGCGAGATCCTGGAGCTGAAGACCACCATCAACACGATGGTCGACCAGCTGTCGTCGTTCGCCGCCGAGGTGACCCGGGTGGCGCGCGAGGTCGGCTCGGAGGGCCGCCTCGGCGGCCAGGCCGAGGTGGAGGGCGTCTCGGGCACCTGGAAGCGGCTGACCGAGAACGTCAACGAGCTGGCCGGCAACCTGACCCGGCAGGTCCGCGCGATCGCCGAGGTGACCAGCGCGGTCACCTCGGGCGACCTGACCCGCTCGATCACCGTGGACGCCGAGGGCGAGCTGGCCGACCTCAAGGACAACATCAACTCGATGGTCAAGTCGCTGCGCGAGACCACCACGGCCAACGAGCAGCAGGACTGGCTGAAGTCCAACCTCGCCCGCATGTCCCGTCTCATGCAGGGCCACCGCGACCTCGCCACCGTCGCCGAGCTCGTCATGAGCGAGCTGGCGCCGCTCGTCTCGGCCCAGTACGGCGCGTTCTTCCTGGCCGAGGAGAGCGAGCTGAAGCTCATCAGCGCCTACGGCTACCCCGCCGACCCCGGCCGGCCGGTCCGCTTCCGGCTGGGCGAGGCCCTGGTCGGGCAGGCCGCCCGCAGCCGCCGCACGATCGCCATGAGCGACCTGCCGAACGGCTACATCACCATCTCCTCCGGGCTCGGCCGCACCGACCCGGCCTCGGTGATCGTGCTGCCGATCGTGGTCGAGGAGCAGGTGCTCGGCGTGATCGAGCTGGCGTCGGTGCAGGAGTTCACGCCCGTGCACCTGGCGTTCCTGGAACAGCTCATGGAGACGATCGGGGTCAACCTCAACACGATCGTCGCCAACGCCCGCACCGACGAGCTGCTGAAGGAGTCGCAGCGCCTGGCCGCCGAGCTGCAGGCCCGCTCGGAGGAGCTGCAGAGCCAGCAGGAGGAGCTGCAACGCTCCAACGCCGAGCTGGAGGAGAAGGCCCGGCTGCTGGCCAGCCAGAACCAGGACATCGAGGCCAAGAACCTGGAGATCGAGCAGGCCCGGCAGGAGCTGGAGACCCGCGCGCACCAGCTCTCGCTGGCCTCCACCTACAAGAGCGAGTTCCTGGCCAACATGAGCCACGAGCTGCGCACCCCGCTCAACTCGCTGCTCATCCTGGCCCAGCTCCTCGCCCAGAACCACACCCGCAACCTCACCTCCAAGCAGGTCGAGTACGCCGGCATCATCCATTCGGCCGGCTCCGACCTGCTGCAGCTCATCAACGACATCCTCGACCTGTCGAAGGTCGAGGCGGGCAAGATGGACGTCAACCCCGAATGGGTGCCGCTGCGGCGGCTGCTCGACTACGTCGAGGCCACCTTCCGGCCGATGACCAGCCAGAAGAGCCTGGACTTCCGGGTCACCACCGCGCCGGGCGTGCCGGCCGAGCTGCTGACCGACGACTCCCGGCTGCGCCAGGTGCTGCGCAATCTGCTGTCGAACGCGGTCAAGTTCACCGAGACCGGCGGCGTGGAGCTGCGCATCGAGCCGGCCTCGCCGGCCGAGCTGCCGGTCTCGGTCCGGGCCAACGGGCCCGCGCTCGCGCTGCGGGTCGTCGACACCGGCGTCGGCATCCCCGAGCAGCAGCTCGAAGTCATCTTCGGGGCGTTCCAGCAGGCCGACGGCACCACCAGCCGCAAGTACGGCGGCACCGGGCTCGGCCTGTCGATCTCCCGCGAGATCGCCTACCTGCTGGGCGGCGCGGTCACCGTGCAGAGCACGCCGGGGCAGGGCAGCGTGTTCACGTTGTACCTGCCGGTGGCGCGGCCGGGCTTCGACGCGGTGCCCGCCCCCGACGCGGGCCAGTCGCCGCCCGTCGAGGTGGAGGCCCCGGTGGGCCGGCGGCGGCTCGTCGTCGTCGAGGAGCGCCGGCACGGGCTGCTGGCGCTGGTCGTGGAGAGCGTGATGGGCGACCTCGCCAACGCGCAGGGCGCGGGCGGGCCGTTCGAGCTGGTCACGGCCGCCGGGGCCGAGGAGGCGCGGGGGCTGCTCGCCGACGAGCGTTGCCACTGCGTGGTGCTCGACCTCGACCTGCCGGACCTGTCGGCGTACCGGCTGCTGGAGGGCATGGACGGCGAGCCGCACCTGGAGGGGGTGCCGGTGCTGGCCTACAACAACTGGCGCTCGCACCCGCAGCGCGAGGTGCACCTGGCCAACCAGCCGCTGGAGCTGCTGTCCAGCCTGGACGAGCTGCGCGAGCGCATCGCCCTGCACCTGACCGCCGCCCAGCCGGGCGACGTGCTGCCGCTGGTGCGGCCGGGGACGGTCGAGACGGCGGCCGGCCGCGAGATCGACAACACCCTGGCCGGCCGTACGGTGCTGGTCATCGACGACGACGCCCGCAACCTCTTCGCGCTCACCAGCATGCTGGAGATCCACGGCATCAACGTGCTGCACGCCGAGAACGGCCGCAAGGGCATCGACACCCTGACCGCGCACCCCGAGACCGACCTGATCCTCATGGACGTGATGATGCCGGAGATGGACGGCTACACCGCGACCGAGACGATCCGGTCCATGACCCGGTACGCCGACCTGCCCATCATCGCGGTCACGGCCAAGGCCATGCCCGGCGACCAGGAGAAGAGCCTGGCCGCCGGGGCGAGCGACTACGTCACCAAGCCGGTGGACGCCGACCATCTCATCGACCGCATCCAGTACTGGCTGGACCCGGCCGCGACCTCATGAGGAGGACAGCGTGAACGACGGCGTGAACGACCGCGTGAACGACCGCGTGAACGACGGCGTGGACGTGGGCCCGGAGGACGCGGCGCCCGAGGAGGTCCAGTCCGGGGACGGCGACCGTGACGGCGACCGTGAGGGCGACAGCGACCGCGACCGCGACGGCGACGGCGACGGCGACGGCGGCGACCTGGCCCGGCTGGCCGCCACGGTGGAGCGGCTGCGGCGCGAGCTGGCCGACTCCCGCCGCGCCGCCGACGACCGCGCCCTGGTCGAGCTGGCCAAGGGCGTGCTGGTCGAGCGGCTGCGCTGCGGCCCCGCGCAGGCGGCCGAGCAGCTGGCCACGCTGGCGGGCAGGAGCGGCGTGTCACAGGTCGAGCTGGCCGCCGACGTGGTCAACCAGGCGGCCCGCGACCGCATCACCGAGGCCGCCAAGGACGAGCCCGAGGCGTCGGTGCCGCTGCGCGCCGCCGAGAGCGCCGCGCTCGGCGCGGGCGACACCCAGGCCGTGGCCCGCTCCCTGCTGGAGCACGCGCTGCCGCCGCTCGGCGCGACGGCGGTCGCGGTGTGGGCGGCCGGGCCGGACGCCTCGCTGTCGCTGGCCGGGTACGCGGGCTTCGGCGTGGAGGAGGCCCGGCGCTGGCACCACGTGCCGCCCGGCGTCGCGACCCCGGCCGGGCGGTCGCTGACCGAGCGGCGCACGATCTGGCACGCCGGCGGCGCGCTGCCGTCGATCGGCCGGCACGGCCCGTCGCGCGGCGGCCGGGTGACCGCGCCGATGCTCGCGGGCGGGCGGGTGCTGGGCGTGCTGGAGCTGTGCTGGCCGTACGAGCTGCCGGCCGGGCCGCGCCGCATCGAGCGGCAGATCGAGGCGCTGGCCGAGCTGTGCGCGCACACCCTGGACCCGCCGGCCGAGCCGCCGGGCAAGGCCGTCGCGGCGCTGTCGGAGCTGGTGGACCTGGCCGACGCGCTGCCGGACCCGGCGCTGGTGCTGCGGCCCCACCTGGACGGCCGGGGCGCGCCGGCCGACTTCCGGGTGCAGCACGTCAACCGGCGGCTGGAGGGGGCGCAGGCGCTGGAGGCGTACCCGTTCAAGGCCGGGGGGCTGCTGCTGGAGGCGTTCCCGCTGGCGGCGGGCGGGCTGTTCGGGCGGGTCGAGCAGGTGCACGCGACCGGCGAGCCGTTCCGGTCCGAGCGCATGCCGCTGCCGCTCAGCATGACGGGCGTCGCCGACGTCAGCATCACCCGGCACGGCGCGAGCGTGCTGCTGGTGTGGCGCGACCACGACGAGGACGCCCGCCTGGCCGGGCTGCTGGAGCACGCGCAGCGGCTCGGCCGCATCGGCGGGTTCGAGGAGAACGCGATCACCGGCGAGATCACCTGGAACGCGCAGCTCTACTCGTTGTACGGCCTGTCGCCGGGCGAGCCGCCGGTGCCGCTGGAGCGGCTGCGCGACCACGCCCATCCCGACGACGAGGTGGCCGTCGGCCGTTTCCTGCGGACCGTGCTGCACCACCGGCGCTTCGCCGCCGCCGCGTTCCGGCTGCGGCGGCTGGACGGCATGGCCCGGCACATGCGGGTGGTCGCCGAGCCGGTGTTCGGGCCGGACGGGCGGCTCATGGCGGTGCGGGGCGCGTACCAGGACATCTCCTCCCAGCACTGGACGGAGGTGGCGCTGGCCGTCACCCGGGACCAGCTCGCGCACACCGAGCAGCAGTCGGCCGAGCGCAACCGGCTGGCGCTGCAGCTCCAGCACGCGATCATGCCGCCGTCGCACGGCACGGTGAACTCGGCGGGGCTGCACATCGCGGTGCGCTACCGGCCCGCGCAGAAGGACCACCTGGTGGGCGGCGACTGGTACGACGTGGTCGAGCTGCCGTCCCGGCAGATCCTGCTGTCGGTGGGCGACGTGGCCGGGCACGGGGTCGAGGCCGCCACCGGCATGGTGGTGCTGCGCAACGCCATGCGCGGGCTGGCCGCCACCGGCGCCGGGCCCGCCCAGCTCATGTCGTGGCTCAACCTCGTCGCCCACCACCTCGCCGGCCGGCTGACCGCCACGGCGGTGTGCGGCCTGTACGACCCGGTGGGCCGGGTCCTGTCCTGGGCCAGGGCCGGGCACCTGCCGCCGATCCTGCTGCGGGGCACGGACGGCTCCGAGCTGCCGATGATCAAGGGCCCGCTGCTGGGGGCGTTCACCGACGCCGTCTACGAGGAGGGACGCCTGGACCTGCGCGCCGAGGACACCCTGCTGCTCTACACCGACGGGCTCATCGAGCGGCGCGACCACAACCTCCGCCACGCCCAGGACCGCCTGCTCGCCATCGCCGCCCGCGGCGCCGCCACCCTGGACCACCGCCTGGACGACCTGCTCATCCACTGCAACTCCGACACCGACGACGACACCTGCCTCATCGGCGTGCAGCTCCACTGAACGCCGCGGCTCACCCCGCGGGCCCGGCCGGGTCGACGCCGCGCAGCATCATGCCCTGCCCGCGCGAGCGGTGCACGTCGTCGGCGGGCCGGTCCTCGGGGTCGCGGAACTGGATGAGCAGGGTCGTGCGCGGCTCCGGCGAGCGGTTGACGCCGGAGCCGTGCACGGTGAGGTAGGACAGGAACAGCACGTCGCCGGCCTCGGCCTCGACCGGCACGGCGGCCTCCAGCGGCCACCGCGCGGGCGGCAGGTGCCAGCCGCCCTCCTCGACGTGCGGCAGCGGGCCGCCCTTGTGGCTGCCCGGCACCACCCGGACGCAGCCCTTCTCCTCGGGCGCGTCGTCGAAGTGGAAGATGGCGGCGGCGACCGTGTGCCGGGTGTGCGGGAAGTGCGCGAAGTCCTGGTGCAGGGGGAACGGCGAGCCGTTCGACGCCGGCTTGACGAAGATCTTGGTGTGGTGGAGCTGGACGTTCTCCGAGCCGATCAGGGCCGCCGCGAGGCCGGTGAAGCGCGGGTCGAGCATGAGCCGGGAGAAGGCCGCCGAGCGGAACTGCGCGTCGTGGCAGTGCCGCAGCTCGGTGGGGCGGCCGGCGAGCGCGCGGGCGCTGCCCCAGGTGGGGTCGCCGCCGCGCAGCCGCGCCAGCACCGCGTGGCACTCCTGCCGGTACGTCTCCGCCTCGCCGGCGCTGAGCAGGCCCTTGACCAGGACGTAGCCTTGATCGTGGTAGAGCCGTGCCGGTGACGGCGGTCCGGTCATGGCTCAAGGATGCCAGCCGGGGCGGCGGATGGGGGGACCCGCCAGCTTGGCAAGCGCTTTCCGTCCAGGAAGGGCCTGCGGTAACGTGGCTGGTAAAACGATTCATCGCGATCATGCGGAAGGGTCACCGTGGACTACGAACGCCAGCCGTACCGCAGGTGCGGTCGCAGCGGGCTGCTGCTGCCCGCCGTCTCGCTCGGCCTGTGGCACAACTTCGGCGAGGGCAAGCCCGTCGAGAGCCAGCGCGCGATCCTGCACAAGGCGCTGGACCTGGGCATCACCCACTTCGACATCGCCGACAGGTACGGCCCGCCGATCGGCGCCGCCGAGGCCGCGTTCGGCCGCATCTTCCCCAGGTCGCTGCGGGACGAGGTGGTCGTCACCACCAAGGGCAGCAACCCCATGTGGGACGGCCCCTACGGCAAGGGCAACTCCCGCAAGCACCTGCTGGCCACCCTCGACCGCTCGCTGGCCCGCCTCGGCCTCGACCACGTGGACATCTTCTACCTGCACCGCGACGACGAGGACACGCCGCTGGAGGAGCAGGCCGCCACGCTCGACCACATGGTGCGCACCGGCCGCGCCCTCTACGCCGGCGTGTCCAACTTCTCCCCCGAGCGCACCGCGGAGATCGCCCGGCTGCTGCGCGGCCTCGGCACCCCGCTGCTGGTGCACCAGCCGCCGTACTCGCTGCTCCAGCGCGGCATCGAGGAGCGGCTGCTCGGCGTGCTGGAGAGCGAGGGCGTGGGCTGCGTGGTGTACTCGCCGCTGGCGCAGGGGCTGCTCACCGACCGCTACCTCGACGGCATCCCGGCCGGCTCGCGCGCGGCCGAGGGGCGCTTCCTGACGCCCGACCGGGTGACGCCGGAGGTGCTGGCGTTCGTGCGGGCGCTGGCGGGAATCGCGGCCGGGCGGGGGCAGACGGTCGCGCAGCTCGCGCTGGCCTGGGCGCTGCGCGACCCGCGCGTCACCTCGGTCCTGGTCGGCGCGTCCAGCCCCGAGCAGCTGGAGGCCAACGTCTCCGCCGTGGACCGGCTCGGCTTCACCGACGACGAGCTCGCCGCCATCGACCACGCGGCGAAGGAGGCCGGCATCCCGGCCTGACCGGGCGGGCGCGGCCAGGGGCGGCGAGGGGCGAGCGGGGTCAGGGACGGGCACGGTCAGGGACGGGCACGGTCAGGCGCGGGAGGAGAGGCGGCGGGAGACGCCGCGGGCGGCGGCGACCACGGGCGGCACCAGGACGCCCGGCTGCGGGTCACCGGCGCGGACGACGACCGACAGCGCCGCCACCACCCCTTCGGCCGCGTCCCGCACCGGCGCCGCCACCGACACCGCGTCCAGCTGGACCTGCCGGTCGCTGATCGCGTAGCCGTCGCGCCGCACCCCGGCCAGCACCGCCCGCAGCCGCCCGGGGTCGGCGACGGTCCGCTCGGTGAGGGCCACCAGCGGCCCCGCGAGGTACCGCTCCTGCGCCTCGGGCGGCGCGTAGGCGAGCAGCACCAGCCCGACCCCGGTGGCGTGCGCGGGCAGCCGGCCGCCCACCCGGCCCCGCACCCCGACCGAGCCGCGCCCGGAGATCCGCTCCAGCACCACGACGTCGGCGCCGTCCAGCACGGCGAGCTGGACGTGCTGGTGCGTGGCCTCGTACAGGTCCTCCAGGAACGGCATCGCGGCCTCGCGCAGCCCAGGACCGCGCGGCGCGAGCGCGGCCACCTCCCACAGGCGCAGCCCGATCTGGTAGCGGCCGTCCCGGTCGCGCTCCAGCGCGCCCCACGCCACCAGCTCGCTGACCAGCCGGTACGCGGTCGTCAAGGGCATCGCGGTGCGCCGGCTGATGTCGGACAGGGACATCCGGCGCCGCTCACCGGAGAAGGCGTCCAGCACGCTGAGGACCCGGCTGGTGACGCTCCGCCCGCCGGGCCCGGGCAGCTCCCCGGCCGGCCGCATCCCCCGGTGGACCTTGGCCGGGGCACTGTCTTCCCGCTTGCCGGGTGTGGTCCCTGGTGTCGTCATGGTCGTCGCCTTCCCGGGATCGACCGCTTCGCCCGGTTTCTCCGGTTCTGGCGGCACGGTAAACCGGCACGCCGTGCGGGTCCAGCCCCGCGCCGCAGGTAAAAGTCCGGCCGGAAAGTCTTCCGTTCAACGGAGAGAGCGGTATCCAGGCCCCCGCCACCCTCATATGTTTCGGGGCGCAACCGAGCCTGTCAGCCCACCCTCGAAGGAGCTGTCCCATGGCTGTAGCGCTCAACCCCGCGCTGACGCGCCGCGACGCGGCCCGCCTGCTGGCCGGAGCCGCCGCCGTCGCCCTCGTCGCACCGGCCGCGCCCGGCCGCGCCCCCGGGCGGCGGCCCGGCGTGGACGCCCTGCTGCGGCAGCTCACGCTGGAGGAGAAGGTGTCGCTGCTGCACGGCGCCACCGACCCCGCCTCCAAGGGCCAGGCCGGGTACGTGCCCGGCGTGCCCCGCCTCGGCATCCCCGAGCTTCGCCTGTCCGACGGCCCGGCCGGGGTGCGGGTCACCGCGCGCGCCACGGCGATGCCCGCGCCGGTCGCGCTCGCCGCGACGTTCGCCCCGGACCTCGCCCGCCGGTTCGGCGCGGCCGTCGGGCGGGAGGGCCGGGCCCTCGGCATGGACGTCCTGCTGTCGCCGATGACGAACATCGTGCGCGTCCCCCAGGCGGGCCGCAACTTCGAGACCCTCGGCGAGGACCCGGTGCTGGCGGCCGCGATGGTGTCCGCCGAGGTGCGCGGCATCCAGGGCGAGGGGCTGATCGCCACCGTCAAGCACTACGCGGCCAACAACTTCGAGAACGGCCGCCAGAACGTGGACGCGCGCGTGGACGAGCGCACGCTGCGCGAGATCTACCTGCCGGCGTTCGAGGCGGCCATGGCGGCCGGCGCCGGCGCGGTCATGGCCGCCTACAACCGCGTCAACGGCCTGTACTGCTCGGAGAACCCGCGCCTGCTCACCGAGATCCTGCGCGGCGACTGGCGTTTCCCCGGCTGGGTGATGTCCGACTGGGGCGGCACGCACAGCGACGTGCCCGCGATCACCGCCGGGCTCGACATGGAGATGCCCTCCGGCACGCACTTCTCGGCCCTGGTCGCCGCCGTCGCCTCGGGGCGGCTCGCCGAGTCCGTCGTGGACCGGGCGGTGCGCCGCGTCCTGCTGCAGCTCGACCGGTTCGGGCTGCTCGGCGCGGGCCGGCCGCGACCGGCGTTCGACCCGGCGGCGGGGGCGGCGACGGCGCGGGAGGTCGCGCTGGCCGGCGCGGTGCTGTTGCGCAACGAGCGCGACCTGCTGCCGCTCGGCCGGGCCGACGCGGCGGACCTGGCCGTCATCGGCCCCACCGCGGCGAGCCCGCTGGTCGGCGGGGGCGGCAGCGCCCACGTGATCCCGGCGGCGGCGGAGAGCCCGCTCGCCGCGCTGCGCCGCCACGGCGCGCAGGTGCGCTTCGCCACCGGCGTCGACCTCCAAGGCGTGCCCGTCCCGGCGAGCGCCCTGTCGCTGCAGCGCACCCAGCAGGGCGGCGACCCGGAGAGCGTCGCCCAGGTGGACCACACCGGCGACGCCGCGCTGCCCGCCGACTCGTCCTGGACCTGGACCGGCACGATCACCGCTCCCGCGAGCGGCGACTACGACCTGCGCGTCCAGGGCGCGGGCGGCGCGCCGTCGTTCGGCGGCTCGATCACGCTCACCGTGGACGGCGTCAGGATCGGCTCGGCCGGGGCGCTGTTCGGCGGCAACAGCAGCCTCATCGCGACCACGGACGGGCTCGCCAACGCCGGCGCGGCCGTCCGGCTGGAGGGCGGGCGCGCCACGGCGATCCGCGTCACCGCCGCCGGCACGGCGGGGACGCCGCTGCAGGTCCGGCTGGCCTGGATCACGCCCGAGCGGCGGCAGGAGGCCCTGGAGGAGGCGGCGGCGCTGGCGCGCGGGGCGCGGGCGGCGGTCGTGTTCGCCTTCAACGAGGGGACGGAGGGCGCCGACCGGGCGAGCCTCGCCCTGCCGAAGGCGCAGGACCCGGTCGTCGAGGCGGTCGCGGCGGCCAACCCCCGCACCGCCGTCGTGCTCAACACCGGCGACCCGGTGCTCATGCCGTGGCTGGCGCGGGTGCCGGCGGTGCTGCAGCTGTGGTACCCGGGGCAGGAGGGCGCGGACGCGACCGCGAAGCTGCTGCTGGGCGCGGCGGTCCCGGGCGGGAAGCTGCCGGTGACGTTCCCCGCGCGGGCCGAGGACGCGCCGACCGCCCCGCAGGAGCGCTATCCCGGCGTGAACGGCACGGCGCTCTACAGCGAGGGCGTGTTCGTCGGGTACCGGCACTACGACGCGCACGGCATCGAGCCGCTGTTCCCGTTCGGGCACGGGCTGTCGTACACCCGCTTCGGCTACTCGGGGCTGTCGGTGCGGCCCGCCGGTGACGGGCTGAGCGTCTCCTTCACCCTGGCCAACACCGGACGCCGGGAGGGCGTCGAGGTGGCGCAGGTGTACCTGACGCCGCCCGCGGGCCCGCCCGTGCCCATGCCGCCGCGGCAGCTCGCGGCCTTCGCCCGGGTCCGGCTCGCCCCCGGGGAGCGGCGGCGGGTCACGGTGACCGTGCCGGGGCGGGCGCTGCGGTACTGGGGGGACGGGCGGTGGGTGCGCGCCGCCGGGCGACGCGCGGTCGAGGTCGGGGCGTCCTCGCGGGACCTGCGGCTGCGGCAGGAGGTGACGGTGCGATGAGGCGGGCACCCGCGATCGCGCTCGCGACGGCCGCCCTGGCGCTCCTGCCGCTCCCCGCGTTACCGGCCGCCGCGAGCGCCGTCCCAGCCGCGAGCGCCGTCCCAGACGCGAGCGCCGTCTCCTACACGAGCACCGCCCCCTACACGAGCACCGCCCCCTACGCGAGCACCGCCTCCTACACGGCCACCGCCTCCTACACGGCCACCGCCTCCTACACGGCCACCGGCTCCTACACGGCCACCGGCTCGGGTGCGGGACGGCCGGTGGTGCGGGTGGAGGGCGGGGTGGTGCGGGGGGTGCGGGACGGCGGTGTGGACCGTTTCCTCGCCCTGCCGTACGCCGCCCCGCCCGTCGGCGGGCTGCGCTGGCGCGCGCCGCAGCCGGCCGCGTCCTGGCCGGGCGTGCGCGACGCCGCCGCGTGGGGCGCCCGCTGCCCCGCCGCCGCCAGCAGCAACGGCCCCCGCTCCGAGACCGAGGACTGCCTCTACCTCAACGTGTTCAGCCCCGCGCCGACGAGCCCCGGGCGGCGGCTGCCGGTGCTCTTCTGGATCCACGGCGGCGGCCTGCTGAACGGCTCGGCCGACCAGCATGACGGCAGCCTGATCGCCCGGCGGGCGAACGTCGTCGTGGTGAGCGTCAACTACCGGCTCGGCGTCTTCGGCTTCCTCGCCCACCCGGCCCTGGCCGCCGAGGCGGGTGGGTCGGGGAACTACGGCCTGCTCGACCAGCAGGCCGCGCTGCGCTGGGTGCGCCGCGACATCGCGGCGTTCGGCGGCGACCCCGGCCGCGTGACGATCGACGGCGAGTCGGCGGGCGCCTTCTCCGTGTGCGCCCACCTCACCGCGCCGGGCTCGGCCGGCCGGTACGAGCGGGCCGCCCTGCAGAGCGGTTCCTGCCCGGCCCGCCCCTACGCCGACGGCGAGCAGGCGGGCCTGTCGATCGCGGCCACGCTGGGCTGCCCGGACGCGGCGGCCGCCGCCGCGTGCCTGCGCGCGCTGAGCCCGGCCCGGCTGGTGGACGGCCCGCAGTACGCCTCCTTCCTGTACGGCACCCCGGCGCTGCCGGAGAACCCCGACACGGCGGTCCGGGCGGGCCGGTTCCAGCGGGTGCCGCTGCTGATCGGCTACAACCGGGACGAGGGCCGCACCTTCACGCAGGGCAACCTGGACTGGACCGGGGAGCAGTACGAGCAGTGGGTCCGGGCCGGGTTCGGCGACCGGGCGGCCGACGTCCTGGCCCGCTATCCGTGGCCGGCCCGGCCGGACCGGTTCACCGGCGCGTACCTGACGGGCGCGATCGCCACCGACGCCGGGCTGCTGGCCGGCATCGGCGGCTGCCCGGCGCTGCGCCTGGCCGGGGAGCTGACCGCCTACACGCGGGTGCACGCCTACCGCTTCGACCACCGCACCGGGCCGGGCCTGTCGCCGGAGCCCGCCGGGTACGTGTGGGGGGCGGGGCACGCGGCGGAGCTGGCGTACCTGTGGCCGAGCTTCGACAACGGCACCCCGATCGCGCCGCTGTTCGACGCGGCCGAGCGGCGGCTGTCCCGGGACATGGTGGGCTACTGGGGCTCCTTCACCCGCGCCGGCGCGCCGCGCGCGGCGGGCTCCTCCCCCTGGCCGCCGCTGAACGGGACGTCCCTGGTGCTGTCCCTGCGCGCGGGCGGCCGCTCGGTCCCGGTCCCGATGTCCGTCATGTCCGCCGAGCACCACTGTGACCTCTGGGCCGGCCGCTGACCGGCCCGCTATGCTCGAACCCCGTTCCCCGCCCCGCCCCGCCCGCCGGGGCAGCGGGGTAAAACGATTCAGCACCGCCGCGATCACATAAGCTATGATCAGGCCGGTGGATGCGGTAACCAGGTGAGGCTCCGGACGACTCCACACGTTGACACGATTCAACCCCGCCTGTCAGGGCCGTCCGCCGGTGGCGTGTCGCCCGTGCCCCCGCCCACCCGACCTGAGGAACGATGTCGAGCATCAAAGAGGTCGCCCGCCTCGCCGGGGTCTCCGTCGGCACCGTGAGCAACGTGCTCAACCGTCCCGACATGGTGGCTCCCGACACCCGGGAGCGCGTGCAGGCCGCGATCGCTCAGCTCGGCTACGTCCGCAACGGCTCGGCCCGGCAGTTGCGGGCGGGCCGCAGCCGCACGCTCGCCGTCGTGGCGCTCGACCTGGCCAACCCGTTCTTCATCGACGTGCTCAGCGGCGTCGAGACGGCCGCGCAGCGCGACAAGCTGACCGTGATGGTGTTCAACAGCAGCAAGGACGCCGAGCGGGAGGAGCGGCTGCTGGAGGAGCTGGAGGAGCAGCGGCCGCTCGGCGTGCTCATCACGCCGGTCAACGACCGGGGGCAGCGGGAGCGGCTGGACCGGCTGGTGTCGCGCGGCATCCCGGTCGTGGTGTTCGACAACTCCTCGCGGGTCAGCCACGGCTGCGCGGTCGCGGTGGACGACGTGCTCGGCGGCCGGCTGGCCGGGCGGCACCTGCTGGAGCGGGGGCACCGGCACATCGCGTACGCGGGCGGCCCGTTCAGCGTGCGGCAGGTGGAGGACCGGCGCGACGGGCTGGCGGGCGAGCTGGGCGAGCGGGCCCGGCTGACCGTCATCCGGCTGCCCGACCTCAACGTCGCCACCGGCCGCACCGCGGGCCGCGAGATCGCCGAGCTGTCGCCGGCGGCCCGGCCGACGGCGGTGTTCTGCGGCAACGACCTGGTGGCGCTGGGGGTGCTGCAGGAGCTGACGCAGCGCGGGCTGCGGGTGCCCGACGACGTGGCGATCCTCGGCTACGACGACATCGACTTCGCCGCCGCGGCCGCCGTGCCGCTGTCGTCGATCCGGCAGCCGCGCGAGCAGATCGGGCACAGCGCGACGCTGATGCTGCTGGAGGAGGCCGACCAGACCTCGGGGCACCAGCACCGGCACGTGATCTTCCAGCCGGAGCTGGTCGAGCGCACCTCCACGGCGGCCCGCGCCGCGGCCCCGCCGGCGGGGTGAGTCAGCCGGCGCGGTCGAGGCGCTGGTAGAGGCCGTGGACGAAGCGGGCGCGGTAGCGCGTGCCCTCGTGCGTGAAGCCGACCGTCCAGTGGTGGGGGGCCGGGCCCTCGAGGTGGGAGACGTCGGCGAAGCCGGCCTCGACGTCGGCGACCACGCAGCTCCACGGCGTCAGCTCGGCGAACGCCGGCGCCCGCCCGCCGCCGGGCCGCACGAACCACTGGTTCAACACCTCGCCGCCGGGCCCGGCCAGGACCTCGAACTGCAGGTCCGGCCACGACGGCAGCGCCCAGCGGGCCACGTCGCAGGTGAGGCTGCCGGCCCGCCGGGCCCCCTCGTACGCGGGCGGCCCGAGCACCGCGCGGAAGGCCCGCCACCCCTTGGGCGCCCGCGGCGAGTGGGCCATCGCCGTCCACTGCGCGTGCGCCTGCCGCAGCTCGGCGCGGGTGACGCCCATGGCCCGGAGCGCGTCCTCGACGCGGGCGGCGCCGAGGTCGCGCATGCGATGCATCAGCGCCAGCTCGAACTGGCGCACCCCGAATGCCATGCCCCGCCCTCCTCCCCCCGCCCCCATGCTGCCACGCCCCGCCGGGGTGGCGTTCCTTGATAGGTTGAGGGGAGGTGTGCCGGGAAGTCTGGTCGGCGAGTCCTTTGTCCGTTATGAGCAGAGGGATGTGCCTGTGCAGTTCCGTGACCGGCTCGCCGCGTGAGCGCGCTCTCCTGGGTGAGCGTGGCGGTCTTCCTGGCCGCGTACGCGCTGATCGCCACCGAGAAGGTGCACCGGGTCGCGGCCGCGCTCGGCGGGGCGGGGATCATGCTGCTGATCCACGCCACCGCGGCCGGGCCGGCGTTCTTCTCGCAGGAGACCGGCGTCGACTGGAATGTCATCTTCCTGCTGCTCGGCATGATGATCATCGTCGGGGTGCTGAAGGAGACCGGTGTCTTCGAGTTCCTGGCGATCTGGGCCGCCAAACGGGCGCGCGGGCGGCCGTTCCGGCTGATGGCGCTGCTCGTGATCATCACGGCTTCGGCCTCGGCGCTGCTCGACAACGTGACCACCGTGCTGCTCATCGCGCCGGTGACGTTCCTGGTGTGCGAGCGGCTGGCGCTGCCCGCCGCGCCGTTCCTCATCGCCGAGGCGATGGCCTCCAACATCGGCGGCGCGGCGACGCTGGTCGGCGACCCGCCGAACATCATCATCGCCAGCCGGGGCGGCCTGACGTTCAACGACTTCCTCGTGCACATGGCGCCGATGGTCGTGGTGCTGGTGGCGGTGTTCGTCGGGCTGTGCCGGCTGATGTTCGGCCGGCACCTCCGCTACGACCCGGGGCGGGCGGCGGAGATCATGGAGCTGGACGAGCGGGAGGCGCTCGGCGACCGGCGGCTGCTGTGGCAGTCGCTGGTGGTGCTGGCGCTGGTGATGGCGGCGTTCGTGCTGCACCCGGTGCTGCACTATGAGCCGTCCGTCGTCGCGCTGCTCGGCGCGGGCGTGCTGGTCGCGGTCACGAAGGTGACGACCGAGCAGGCCATCGCCGAGGTGGAGTGGCCCACGCTGGTGTTCTTCGCCGGGCTGTTCGTCATGGTCGGGTCCCTGGTGGAGACCGGGGTGATCGGCGCGCTGTCGCAGGCCGCCGTGTCGGCGACCGCCGGCCGCCCCGAGCTGGCCACGATGGGGCTGCTCGGCGTGTCGGGCGTGCTGTCGGCGATCGTGGACAACATCCCGTACGTCGCCACGATGAGCCCGATCGTGGAGCAGCTCGTCCACGCGCCGGGCGGGCACCAGGCGCTGTGGTGGGCGCTGGCCTTCGGCGCCGACCTGGGCGGCAACGCCACCGCCGTCGGCGCGGCGGCCAACGTGGTGGTGCTCGGCATCGCCGCCCGCAACGGCACCCCGATCAGCTTCTGGCAGTTCACCAAATACGGGCTCATCGTGACGGTGGTCACCATCGCCCTGGTCGCGCCCTACCTGTGGGTGCGCTACCTTCTGTGACGAGCGCCTTCACCCGGTATCCGGCTGCTGTCTCCCGCCTGGGCCCGGTATGGTCGTCGCGGGTGTGCCGGGAAGTCTGGTCGGCGACGTCTTCGCCGACCCCTGGAGAGCCCTGACCGATGGCACCTACCGCACCCGACGACCCCGGCGACTTCTCGATCAGGATCCGCAGCCGCGGGGAGATCCTGCTGATCGAGCTCGGCGGGCCGCTGTCCGGCGCGCCGGTGGAGATCACCCGGATGTACCTGATGAAGACGCTGGCCACGCAGGCCGTCCCGGCGGTCGTGGTGGACCTCGGCGGGCTGACCGGGCTGGACGAGCCGGGCTGCGAGGTGCTGCGCTGGGCCACCGGCGAGGCCCGGCGGGCGGGCGGCCGCCTGGTGGTCACCGGCGGCGCCGCGCTGCTCGGCGCGGGCGGGGCGCCCGGCCTGGAGCACCGGCCCACGATCGAGGCGGGCCTCGCCGCCCTGACCACGCCGGACCCGCCCGGCTGACCTGACGGGCCCGACCCGCCCGGCTGACCCGGCGGGCCGGCCCGCCGATCCCCGCGAGCCCGCGAGCGGGCGGGCGGGGGCCCGAAGGCGCGCCGGTGAGGGCTTTGGGCCCTCCCCATCTCCCCTCCTCCGGCCTACACCTGAAGGGTCACCGCGTGTTCCCTGGCGAACGAAGGAGATCACCATGGACGCCCGCAACGCCACGACCCTCCCCCAGGCCCCCGCGCCGCCCCGGCCCGCCCAGGCGCCGCCCGGACGGGTCGAGGTGGCGCACACCGGCGGCGAGTCCTACTCGATCACTGTGCGGGACCACACGCTGACGGCCGACCAGCCGGTCCGCGACGGCGGGACGGACCGCGGCCCGACGCCGACCGAGCTGTTCGTCGCCTCCCTGGCCTCGTGCGTGGCGTACTACGCCGGGCGCTTCCTGTCCCGCCACGGGGCGGCGCGGGACGGGCTGCGGGTGACGGCCGACTTCGGCCTGGCCGCCGACCGGCCCGCCCGGGTCGCCGCCGTGCGGCTGCGGGTGGCCGCGCCCGGGCTGCCGGCCGAGCGGCGGCCCGCGTTCCTGGCCGTGATCTCGCGCTGCACCGTGCACAACACGCTGCACCAGCCACCCGAGGTCGTCGTCGAGCTGACCGGCGCGGACGCGTGAGGGGGAGCGGGATGTCCCACCTCACCGGCCCCGTCAGCCCGCCCCCGGTGCTCGGCGGCCGGCGGCTGCCGCTCGTCGGGCGGGCCCGCATGTACGTGTGCGGCATCACCCCGTACGACACCACGCATCTCGGGCACGCCAGGACGTTCGTGTGGGCCGACGCGGCGGCGCGGGTGCTGCGGCACGCGGGCGTGCGCGTCGAGGTGTGCCGCAACGTCACCGACGTGGACGACGTGCTGACCAGCGCCGCGCGGCGGGCCGGCAGCCCGTACGACAGCTTCGCCGCGGTCCAGCAGTTCCACTTCGAGCACGACATGGCGGCGCTGGGCGTGGCCCCGGTGACGTACGAGCCGCGCGCCCACAACCACGTCCCCCAGGTCATCGCGCTGGCCGCCGCGCTGGTGGACGCCGGGCACGCCTACGTCAGCGACGGCGGCGTGCGTTTCCGGGGCGCGGGCGTGCCCGAGCGGGCCGGGCTCGGCAGGGAGGCGGCGCTGCCGCTGCTGGCCGAGTACGGCGACCACCCGGACGACCCGGGCAAGAAGGACCCGCTGGACGTGACAGTCTGGCTGCCGTCCCGGGACAACGGCCCCGCCTGGCCGAGCCCCTGGGGGCCGGGCCGGCCGGGCTGGCACGCGGAGTGCGCGGCCATGGCGCTGACCACGTTCGGCCCGGCGCTGGACGTGCACGCCGGCGGCGGCGACCTGCGCTTCCCCCACCACGCCTACGAGGCGGCGATGGCCGAGGCGGTGACCGGGGTGCGGCCGTTCGCGCGGGCCTGGCTGCACGTCGGCGTGGTGCGGGTGGACGGCGCCAAGATGGCCAAGTCGGCGGGGAACCTGGTCTTCACCGCCGACCTGCTGGCCCGCCATCCGGCGGCGGCGCTGCGCCTGATGCTGCTCGGCCACCCATGGCGGCAGGACTGGGACTACGCGCCGGGCGCGGCCGAGGCGGCCGCCGCCCGGCTGGACCGGCTGCACACGGCGGCGGGCGGCCCGGCTCGTCGGAGGCGGCCCGCGCGGCGGCGGTCCGCGCCCTGCTGGACGACCGGGACGTGCCCGCGGCGCTGGCGATCGCCGAGGACGAGGGCGGACTCGCCGCCCGTACCGTCCTCGGCGTGCTCGCCCTCACCTGACCGCGCGAGCCCGGCAGCGCGAGCCCGGCAGCGCGAGCCCGGCCGGCCGAGGCGGTGGTGCCGGGCGAGGGCGGGCCTGGTGCGGGCGCGGGTGGTGCCGGGCGAGGGCGGGCGTGGTGCGGGCAGGGGCGGCGCCGGGGCCGTCAGAAGTGGCGGCGGTAGGCGGCGGCGGTGCGCAGCCGGTCCAGCGCCATCGCCGTCGCCGCCTCGCGCGGCGCGACGTCGGCCGCCGCGAGCCGGTCCAGCAGCTCGGCGGTGTTCGCCCGGATCTTCTCCTCGATGGTGCCGAACGCCTGCGCCCGGCCGCCGCCCCGCTGCTCGACGGCCGCGCAGATGACGCCCCCGGCGTTGGCGATGATGTCCGGCACGCACAGCACCCCGCGCTGGTGCAGGATGCGCTCCGCCTCGGCGGTGGCCGGGATGTTGGCCCCCTGCAGCACGGTCCTGGCGCGCACCCGTCCCGCGTTGTGCGCGGTCAGGACGTCGGGCCCGGCGGCGGGGACGAGGATCTCGCACTCCAGCCACAGGATGTCGTCGCGCTCGCAGCGCACCCCGCCGCGGAAGGAGCCGACCGGCTCCCCCGCCCGCTTGGCGTCCAGCAGGGCGGGCACGTCCAGCCCGCTCGCCCGGTACGTCGCCCCGAGCACGTCGGACACGGCGATCACCCGCGCGCCGCGCTCGGCGAGGAAGCGCGCCGCGTGCGCGCCGACCGCGCCGAACCCCTGCACGACCACGCGGGCGCCGTCCAGCTCCAGGACCTTGTCGGCGGCCAGCGCGTCGGCGCAGCAGGCCAGGCCGTGGCCGGTGGCGCCCAGCTCGTCGAGCGGGATGCCGCCGAGCACCGCGGGCAGCCCCACCGCGCGCCCGATCTCGTCGTGCACGGCGGCCATGCAGCTCTCGTCGGTGCCCATGTCGGGGCCGGGGATGTAGTCGGTGAGCTGCTCGATGGCGCGGGCGAAGGCGCGCATCTCGCGCTCGCGCGGCGCGCCGTCCATGCTGGGCGCGAGGTAGATGCCCGACTTGCCGCCCCCGTGCGGCAGCCCCGCCGCGGCGTTCTTCAGCGTCATCGCCCGCGCCAGCCGGGCCACCTCGGCGACGGACACCGTGGGCGTCATCCGCACCCCGCCGATCGCGGGCCCGAGCGTGACGTTGTCGATCACGACGACGGCGGCCATCCGCGGCATCGGCCGCAGGAACACCACCTTCGCCGGTCCCAGCTCGTCCGCCTGCCACGCGGCTGTGATCTCGCGTACCAAGTCCCTCACCTTCTCCGCCGTCACGGCAGCCGTACGTAGCCGTGCCTGGCCTTCCAGAGGTAGTACTTCTCGAACAGGGCTCCGGCGGCGCGCGAGCGCGGCGGCGCCGGGACGGCGAGGCCCGGCCGGTAGGCGGCGGGCGGCTCGCCGCGGATCGCGGCGGCGATGTTGACCGCCGCCACGCGCGCCTGGGCGGTGGCGTGCGGCCCCGCCCCGGGGCCGGTGGCCGTGCCGACGGCGTACAGGCCGGGGTGGGCGCGTGACCGGCAGGTGTCCAGAACGGGCACGAAGCCCCTGGCGTCGGTCAGGCCGGGCACGGCGCGCACGACGTCCTGGCCGGCCGAGGGCGGCACGATCATCGCGTACGCGTAGGCCAGCGTCGTCCCGTCGGCCAGCCGCAGCTTGCCGGGGGCGGCCTCGGTCATGACGGCGCCGGTGACGGCCTGCACGCCCTGGCGCTCCAGCGCGGCCGCGAGCCGCCGCTCACCGCCGGCGGTCACGTACGCGATGGGCGTCCGCTCGCGCAGCCCGGCCCGCCGCAGCTCCGCCGTCAGGGCGGCGAGGAAGGCGCGGGCGAGCCCGGGGCAGCACGCGCCCTGCGCGGCGCCGACCACGACGGGCCCGGGATCGTCGAGGAAGGCCCGCCAGCCCTCCCCCGCCCGCAGGGCGCCCTCCAGGGTCGTGACCGACCAGGCGCCGTCGGCCTCCGCCAGGCCCGGCAGGGCGGCGAGGTCGTCGCGGCAGCCGGTGGCGACGACGAGGTGGTCGTAGGGGTGCTCGCCGGCCGTGGTCCGCACCAGCCGGGCGGCCGGGTCGATCGCGGTCACCGTCGCCTGCGCGAACCGCACCTCGCGCATCCACAACGTCGGCGCCAGCGGGAAGCCCAGCTCCTCCGGCCGCCGCCGGCCGAACGGGAGCCGGGCGAGCGACGGCGTGTACAGGAACCGGTCGGCGGCCGAGACCACGGTGACGTCGGCGTCCTGCCCCAGCGCGCGCTTGACGCGGAGCGCGGCGGTGAGCCCGCCGAATCCGCCGCCCAGTACGAGGACCTTCTCGCGCATCTCGATCACGACCTTCCGGCGGGCGTCCCCGCTTCCAGCCTCCCAAGCGGGGGCCGCGCCGCAACGGGGCGAAGGTCCCCGGGCGCGGCGGCGTTGGTCCCCGTCCAAGGGGCGGGACCTTCGGCAGGACCTCCGGCTCTGTCCCCCGCCGGCCGCGATGACCAGCGTGGGAACAGGGAGGTAGGTCATGTTCACGTCACATCCCACTCCGCGCCCCGCCGACCTCGCGATCAGGCGGCTGATCGTGGCGGCCGGGCAGGCGCCCTCGGTGAACAACACGCAGCCGTGGCGGTTCCGGGTGCTCCACGGCGAGCTGGTCGAGCTGCTGGCCGACTGGGACCGCTGGCTGCGGGTGAGCGACCCGCGCGGCCGTTCCCTGCACGTGAGCTGCGGGGCCGCGCTGTTCAACCTGCGCATGGCGGCGCGGGCGGCCGGGCGCGCGCCCGCCGTGCGGCTGCTGCCCGACCCCCGTGAGCGGCCGGACCTGCTGGCCGCCGTGCGGATCGGCACGCGGGTACGGGCCTCCGCCGAGGCCAGGCAGCTGTACGAGCTCATCCCGGTACGGCGGACCAGCCGCAGGCCGTACGCCGAGCGGCTGATCCCGGCGCCGGTGCTGTCGGAGCTGCGCACGGCCGCGGCGCTCGAACGGGCCAGGCTGATCGTCCTGGACCGGCGCTCGGCCATGGACATGCTCGACTACGCCGCGATCGCCCAGGACGAGCTGGCCCGCGACAAGGAGTACCTGGCGGAGCTGCGGGCGTGGACCGGCGGGCACGGCGTGCCCTCGTACGTGCAGGGCCCGGCGGCCACCACCGTGATGGACCCGGTGCGGGACTTCGGCCGCCGCTCGGGCGGGGCGGCGTTCGAGCCGCGCCCGCAGCTCGCGGTGCTGGCGACCTCCGGGGACGAGCCGCCGGACTGGCTGCGGGCGGGGCAGGCGCTGCAGCGGGTGCTGCTCGTGGCGGCCGGGCACCAGGTGTCGGCGTCGTTCCTGAACCAGCCGCTGGACCTGCGGGACATGCGGCGGCGCGCGGACCCGCGCACCCGGCACGGGCACCCGCAGATGATCATACGGCTCGGGTACGGGCCGGTGGTGGCCCGCGCGCCCCGGCGGCCGGCGGGCGACCTCGTGGCGGAGACGGGCTGACGCCTCAGGACCTACGGCCCTACCGCCTGAGATGAGCGGTGAGCAGAATGGCGAAGGAGGAGAGGGGTGCTGGCATGCTGCCCGGAACCGTCCATCCGGAGAACGGACGGCCGCGTCCCGGCAGGTTCCCCGTCGTCGCCATCGTGTCCTCGGCCGGGGGCCTGGCCGCGACGGGCCTGGTCCTGGCCGGGCTGCCGGCCGGCCTGCCCGCCGCCGTCATCGTGCTGCAGCACATCTCGCCCACCTACCCCAGCCTCCTGCCGGAGATCCTGCGCCGCCACACCGCCCTGCCCGTGGCCCAGGCGCTGGACGGCGAACCGCTCGAACCCGGCCGGGTCGTGGTCGCGCCGCCCGGCCACCACCTGCTCGTCACCGCCGACCGGCGGCTCGCGCTCATCGAGTCGGGCCCGACCCCGCCGCCCCGCCCCTCCGCCGACCTGCTGCTGACCAGCCTGGCGCTGGCCTGCGGCCCGGACGCCATCGCGGTGGTCCTGTCCGGGCACGGCACCGACGGCGCGACCGGGGCCACGGCCGTGCACCGTTTCGGCGGCACGGTCGTCGCCAGCGACGCCGCCTCCAGCGACTACTTCTCCATGCCGCAGGCCGTGATCAGCCGGGACGACATCGTGGACCACGTGCTGGCGGTGAGCGACATGGCGGCGCTGCTGTCGGCCCTGGTGCGCGCCCCCGCGCTCTGACCCCGCCCACCGACCCCCGGTGCCCGGTTCGGGACCACCGGGCCACGGAGTCGGGTCCTTCGCCCCCTCCGGTACGGGCGTGGCGGACGGAGGCTGGAAGGGTGAGACAAGAAAGGGGAGCACGACGATGACCGTCACGAAGGAAGAGGTCAAAGTACGCGGCTCTGAGCTCGCCGGCCGGATCAAGCACCTGCTCCACGAGGGCAACGTCCGCCGCGTGATCGTGAAGGACTCCCACGGGCGGACCGTGCTGGAGGTCCCGGTGACGTTCGGCGTGGTGGCGTTCGTCGCGGCGCCCGTCGTGACCGCCGCGGCCGCGCTGGCCGCCGTGGCCGCCGAGTGGAAGCTGCAGATCGAGCGGGCCGCCGAGCCGGACGAGCCCGCGCCCCCGGCCGCCCCCACGGTCCCGGCCGAGCTTCCGAAGGCGGAGATCCCGAAGGCGGAGCCCCCGAAGCCGAAGACCCCCAAGCCGGTGCAGGCCGCCAAGCCGGCGGCCAAGGCCGGCGCCACTCAGGCCTGACGGCCCGGGAAGAACGCGCGCCGGGACGGGCCCACGAACCCGCCCCGGCGCGCGTCCGCGTGCGCCCGCCGCTCACCTGCCGTCGTGGCGCGGCCTGATCACCGCGACCGGGCAGGTCACGTGGTGCAGCACCGCGTGGCTGACGGAGCCGAGCACCGCCGAGGCGAAACCGCCCCGGCCGCGCGAGCCCACGACCACCAGGTCCGCGGTCGCGCCCGTCTTGATCAGGGCGTTCACCGGGTGCCCGGGAAGCTGCTCGTCGGTGATCCGCACGTCGGGGTTCTTCTCCCGCCACGGCGCCACCCGCTCGGCCGCCGCCCGCGCCGCCTGCTGGAAGTCCTCCTCCAGCAGGCTGTTGTACGCCGCCGCGTACGGCGACATCAGCGGCGACTGCCAGGCGTAGACCACGTGCAGCGCGGCGTTGCGGGCCCGCGCCTGCTCGATCGCGTACTCCACGGCCACCGCCGAGTGCTCCGACCCGTCGTCGCCGACGACCACCAGGTCGTGCCGTGCCCGCGCGGGCCCGCGCACGATCACCACCGGCCCGGCGGCGTGCCCGGCCAGCCCCATGCCGACCGAGCCGAGGATCAGCCCGGCGAACCCGCCGAGGCCCCGGCTGCCCAGCACCACGGTGTCCGCCGCCGCCGACTCCTTGATCAGGGTCTCGATGACGTTGCCGGGCAGCAGGTCGGTCGTCACCTGGACGCCGCGGTCCAGGGCGCGGGCCCGGTCGCCGGCCGCGGCCAGCGTGCCCTCGCAGTACTCGATGCTGTCCGGGCCGTAGGGCCACTGCTCGCACACGTGCACGAGGCGCAGCGCGAGCCCCCTGCCGCCGGCGTCGGCCACGGCCCAGTCCACGGCGGCCGTCGCGGGTGCGGAACCGTCCACGCCGACCATGATGTGCCTGGTCATCACGTACCTCCTCCGCTCTCCCTTCCAGGCTCGCGCGGCGCGCGCCCGGCGGCCCGGGGACGAGGTCCCGGATACGCGGGTCCTTGGTCCCGTCCGCCCGGCCCCGCCGGGCACGACGCCCGCGGCCGCTCAGCCCGCGGTGAGCCGGGCGAGCTCGTCGCCGACCAGGGCGGCGAGCTCGTCCAGCTCCGGGACGCGGGCGGGGTCGGCGACGCAGGCGACGGTGAGCACGCCCGCGTAGGAGAGGGCGCCGAAGCTGACGGTGACGTTGCCGCTCTCGCCCACGGCGACGGGGACGGCGCCGGTGATCCGCGCCCCGGCGAAGGACAGGGCCGTCGCCGGGCCGCGCACGTTGCTGAGCAGGGTGTGGAAGCGGCGCTGGCGGCGCAGGTACCTGTTGTGCAGGCCGAGGCCGGCCATCAGGCGGAACAGCGGGGCGACCACGTCCCTGGCGAGCGGGCCGGCGGGCAGGCGCTTGCGGGCGGCCATCACGTCGGCGACCCGGGCCAGGCGGTCGCGGGGCGCGCCGGTGACGGGCAGGGGCGCCACGATCGCGGCCAGCTCGTTGCCGAGCGACTCCGTGGTGGCCGCGGTGGCGCGCACCGCCGTGGGGAGCAGCACGTTCAGGGTGGTGACGTGCTCGCCGCGCCGCTCAAGCAGCCGGCGCAGGGCACCGGTGACGGCCGTGAGCAGGGCGTCGTTGACGGTGCCCGCCGAGCGGTGCGCCGCCGCGCGCACCTGCTCCAGGTCGGCGCGGACCACGGCCAGCCGCCGCCGGGGGCCGGTGGGGCCGAGCAGCGAGCAGGGGCGGCGCGGCCGGCCCGGGCGGCGGTGACGGCGCCGTGCACGTCATGCCAGGACCGGACCAGGCGGCGGGCCACCCGCGCCCGCTCGGCGAACGCCTCGGCGGCCAGGCTCCGACGCGACGGCGGCCGCCTGGGAACACCCGCCGGACGCCACGGCGGCGCGCGGGGCATCAGGGCGCGCGCCCGGTGCCTCCGGGACGCCAGGGCGGGCGCCGGGCGCCTCCGGGACGCCAGGGCGAGCGCCAGAGGCGTCGGGGGCGTCAGGCGGGGCGGGGTCGACGAGGGCCGCGAGGATGGCCAGGCCGCCGACGCCGTCCGCCAGGACGTGGTCGAGAACGATGATCAGCGCCGTGGCCGCGCCCGCCACCCCGGTGACCACGGTGGCGGCCCAGCCCGGCGGGGACAGCGGCGTGACGGCCAGCTCGGCGGCCAGGTCCAGCAGCGCCCGCTCGTCGCCGGGCGGCGGGCAGGCGCGCCGCCGCACCCGGTCGCGTACGTCGAAGCCCGGATCGTCCACCCACACCGGACGTCCGCACCCGAACGGCACCCGCACCAGCCGCTGCCGGAGCCGGGGCACGAGCGGCACCCGCTCGGCCAGCACCGCGCACACCCGTCCGGCGTCGGGGGCGCCGTCGAGCGGCAGGATCACGCCGAACTGCTCGGGCACCCGCCCGCCGGCCGACACCGCCCGCATCGCCAGGTCACCGGAGCTCGCCCGGTCGATCCCGGCCCGCGCCCCACCCGGCCGGGGGGCGCGGCGCGGCGCGGTCCTCATCGGGCCGCGGCGACGATCCGGGCGTCGGGACCGGGATACACCAGGCTCTCGTGCCCGTCCTCCAGCCACCGCACCAGGTACGGCGGCGAGCCGTCGGCGTGCTCCACCTGGATGATCAGCCCTTCCTTGCGGACGTCGCCTCCGTAGGTGCCCTCCACGATGAGCCGGTCTCCCGCACTGGCCTTCATCACGAGACCTCCTCGTCTCCGCTTCCTCAATGCCGCGTGCCGTCAATGCCACGGCCGTCAATGCCACGGTGCCGTCGCGGGCGGCCGCCCGGCAGGGCCGGACTTCCCTGTCCGCGAGGGACCTTCGGCCTTCACGCGGCGTGCATCTCCAGCACGAACGCGGCGCCCAGCGCGGGACCGCACGGCCAGGCGGCGCCGCAGGAGACGCACGCGTGCCCCGGGGAGACCTGGTGCTCGTCCAGCGCGCGGGCGGCCCGTTCGAAATAGGACTCGCTCAGACAGTCGGTGCCGGCCGGCGCGATGCCAAGAAGGACGGCCATCTCGATCACCTTCGTTCGCTCATGTGCTTCCTCTACCTGTTCAGGTTCCCCCTCCGGGCCTCTCGTCACCGGAGGCGAACGACCTCGCCCGCTGTGACCTAAGTCACCGGCCCTGCCGGACGGTCTCCCCGGCGAGCAGCCGGGCGAAGTCGGCGGGCCCGGCGGCGCGGGCCAGCAGGGCGCGCTGGCGGTCGGCGCCGGTGCCGTGCAGGGCGAGCCGGTCGAGCAGCCGGGCCACCGGGTCGGGGTCGGGCAGCCGGTCGGCGAGGGCGGCGAGCAGCCGGCGGTGGGTGGCCGGGCGGCCGGTGGACGGGTCCAGCGCGCGGGCGCCGAGCCCGTGCCGGGCGGCGGCGCGCAGCTGCCGCACGACGCGGTGCTGGCGCGGGGCGGGCAGGGGCAGGCCGCGCTCCTCGTCCTCGATGGCGAGGGCGACGAGCGCGCGGGCGAGCCCGGCGACGAGGACGGCGTCGGCGGCCGACAGGCAGGTGTCCATGACGCGCAGCTCGATCGTCGGGTAGCGGGGCGACAGGCGGGCGTGGAAGTAGACGCCGCGCTCGTCCAGGGCCCGGCCGGTGCGCAGGAGGCGGTCCACGGCGGCGTCGTAGTCGGCGGCCGACCACCACACCCCGGGCGGCCGGGCCGACGGGAAGCGGCTCCACAGGCGGTAGCGGCGGCTGGCCCAGCCGGTGTCCCGGTCGGCCTGGACGGGCGAGTTGGCGCTGACGGCCAGCAGGGTCGCCAGGTGCGGCCGGAGCCGGGCGAGGATCCGCACGCCCAGCTCGCGCGAGGGCATGCCGACGTGCACGTGGCAGCCGCAGGTGCCGAAGCTGCCGGCCAGCGGCCTGCTGCGCTCGACCAGCACCGCGTAGCGGGGGTCGGGCGTGACGGCGGGCAGGCCGGGCGGCGTCCGGGGCGCGACCCCGGTGGCGGCGAGGTGGCAGCCCACCTCGGCCGCCGCGCGGGCGGCCAGCAGCCGCATGGCGGTCAGCTCCTCCCCCACCTGCTCCAGGCTCTCGCACACGCCGGTGACGGTTTCGAGCTGGTAGCGCATGAGCTCGTGCTTGACCCGGGGGTCGCCGTCCAGCAGCGCCAGGACCTCCGGGGCGCGCAGGGCGGGCGCGCCGTCGGCCCGGCCGAGCAGTACGAACTCCTCCTCCACGCCGAGCGTCAGCCGCCGCGCGGCCCGCGGGCCCCGGGGCCGCGACGGGCCGGTGGCCGTCGCGGCGGTGAACGTGCCGCCCGCGTCCATCGCGCCTCCCCTGCGGAAAACGGGAACGTTTCCTCGTGCGCCCATCGTGCGACGGTACGGCGTGGCGCGGGCAGGGGCGAAGGTCCCGGTTACGCCGCTGAACTGCGGTTTTCGCCCACCGGCCGGCGAGGCCGCGTCAGGGGGCCGGGGAGACCCGCAGGGTCTCGGCGAGCTCGGCGATCCCGGCGCCGGTGAGCACGACCGGCCGGTAGCCCCGGCGGGTCAGCTCGGCGGCGGCGATGCTCGCCCGGCGGCCGGTGGCGCAGGCGACGAGGACGGGCCGCGCCGGGTCGAGCGCGTCGGGGACGCCTTCGGTGAACAGCTCGGGCAGGAACCGCTCGACGGCCCCCTCGACGCGGACCTGCTCGCGCTCGCCCGGCATCCGCACGTCGAGGAGCTGCGCCCCGGGCCGCCGCAGCCGCTCCGCGAAGTCCCGCAACCCGGCCAGCTCGTACGCGGGCGCGCCCGCCCCGGCGGGCAGCCGCACGACGCCGCGCACGTCGTCGAAGCCGATCCTGGCGAGCTGGGTGACGGCCTCGGCGGTGTCCTGGCCGGGCTCGGCCACGAGCGTGACCGGCTCCCCGTACGGCAGCAGCCAGCCGGCCCAGCTGCCGAAGTCGTCGTCCAGCTCGATGCCGTACGAGCCGGGCAGCCGGCCGCGCGCCTGCGACGAGCGGGGCCGCAGGTCCACGACGTGGCTGCCGGGCGCCGGCTCGGCCAGCTCGGGCACCGCGACGGACGGCATGGGAGGCACGCCGAGCGTGTTGGCCGGCCCCATGTGCCGGTAGAAGGCCGGGATCGGCATGGGGTCGGCCAGCAGCCGGTCGGCGAACTCCTCGGCGTCGGCGACGCCGAGCAGCGGGTTGTCCTTCAGCTCGGCCCCGATGGTGGAGGTGTGGCGGCCGGCGTCGCTCGCCGTGCAGAACGAGCCCGCGCCGTGCGTCGGGTACAGCTCCGTCGCGGGCGGCAGGGCGGCCAGCCGGCGCAGCGAGAGGTGCTGGAGGCGGGCGAGGGAGCGGGCCCGTTCGGGGCCGAGCAGGTCGGGCCGCCCGGCGGTGGCGACGAGCAGGCTGCCGCCGGAGAAGACCGCGACCGGCTCGCCGTCGACCAGCACGACGTAGCTGGTGTGCTCGGGCGTGTGGCCGGGGGTGTGCACGGGCCGGACGGTCAGGCCCGCGCCGCCGTCGAGGTCCTCCAGGTGGAAGGCGGGCGTGTGCCGGTAGGCGGGGGCCGCGGCGGCCGGCAGGACCAGCTCGGCGCCGGTGCGCCGGGCGGCCTCCGCGGCACCGGACAGGTAGTCGTTGTGCAGGTGGGTCTCCAGCACGAACCGCAGCTCGACGTCGCGCTCGGCGGCGGCGTCCAGGAAACGGCCGACGTCGCGCTGCGGGTCGACGAGGACGCCGGCGCCCTCGTGGGTCAGCAGGTGGGACTGGTCGCCCAGGCCGGGGGTGCGGAAGGACGTGACGTCCATGCGCGTGCTCCTCTCCATGCCCGGGCACCTACCCGCAGGACGGCCGTCCGGCGGGTCAGGCGAGCGCCAGGAACAGCTTCTCCAGCTCGGCGACGCTCATGGGCGGCTCGCCGCCCTGCCGCTCGGCGTCCTGGCAGTGCCGCAGGCCGGTGGCGACGATCTTGAAGCCGGCCCGGTCCAGGGCCTTGGAGACGGCGGCGAGCTGGGTGAGCACCTTCGTGCAGTCCTCCCCCGCCTCGATCATCGCGATCACGCCGGCCAGTTGACCGTGGGCGCGCTTGAGCCGGGTCAGCGCGTCACCCACCATGCCCTCGTTCAGCTCCATGCCTCCACAGTACCCCTGGGGGTATCGGGAAGCAAAGCGGGGGCGGGCAGGCGCGGCACCGCGGCGACCAGCTCCCGCGTGTACGGGTGCCGCGGCCCGGCGAACACCTCCCGCACGTCCCCCTCCTCCACCACCCGCCCGTCCTTCATGACCAGCACCCGGTCCGCGACGTGGTGCACCACGCCCAGGTCGTGCGAGATGAACACCATCGCGGTGCCGTACTCGGCCTGCACGTCCGCCAGCAGGTCGAGCACCTGGGCCTGCACCGAGACGTCCAGCGCGGACACCGGCTCGTCGCAGACGAGCACGTCCGGGCGCGGGCCGAGGGCGCGCGCGACGGCGACGCGCTGACGCTGCCCGCCGGACAGCTCGCGCGGGTGCCGGGCGGCGGTCCCCGCCGGCAGGCCCACCCGCTCCAGCAGGCCGAGCACGCGGGCGCGGCGCTCGCGGCGCGGCAGCCGCAGCGGCTCGGCGACCAGCCGGCCGACGGTGTGCCGGGGGTCGAAGGAGTCCAGGGGGTTCTGCGAGACGAGCTGGACGCGGGGCCGCGACGGGCGGCGGCGGCTCTCCCGCAGGCCGCTCCAGGGCCCGCCGTCCAGGGTGACCGCGCCGCGGTCGGGTTCGAGCAGGGCGAGCGCGAGCCGGGCGAGCGTGGTCTTGCCGGAGCCGGACTCGCCGACCACGCCCAGGGTCTCGCCGGGACGCAGCGCGAAGGAGACCTCGTCCACGGCCCGGCGCGGCCCGTACGAGCGGACCAGCCCGGTCCCGGCCAGCACCGGCGCGGCGCCGTCGCGGGGAGCGGGACGCGGCAGCGGGCCGCCGGTCGCCAGCCGGGTGCCGCGCGAGGCCGCGGACGGCACGGCGGCCAGCAGCGACCTGGTGTACTCGTGCGCGGGCGCGGCCAGCACGTCCGCCGCCCGGCCCGCCTCCACGACCCGGCCGTCCTTCATGACGAGGACGCGGTCGGCGATCGAGGCGACCACGGCGAGGTCGTGGCTGATCAGCAGCAGCGCGGTGCCGGCGGCCTTGCGCTCGGCCAGCAGCCGCAGGATCTGGGCCTGCACGGTCACGTCGAGCGCGGTCGTGGGCTCGTCGGCGATGATGAGGGCCGGGTCGGCGGCGACGGCCGAGGCGATGAGCACGCGCTGCCGCAGCCCGCCGGAGAGCTGGTGGGGCCGCTGCCCGGCGCGCAGCTCCGGCTCGGGCACGCCGACGGCCTCCAGCAGCTCCAGCACGCGGGCGGCGCGGCCGGACCTGGCCGTGACGCCGTGCGTGGCCAGCACCTCCGCGATCTCCGCGCCGGCGGTGCGCAGCGGGTCGAGCGAGACCAGCGCGTCCTGGAGCACGAGCCCGGCGAAGCGGCCGCGCAGCCGCCGCCAGTCGCCGGGGCCGAAGGCGCGCGCGTCCCGGCCGCCCACGGTGAACGCCGCGGCCCGCACCTCCGCCCCCGGCCCCGCCAGGCCGAGCAGCGTGCGCGCGGTGACGCTCTTGCCCGAGCCCGACTCGCCGACGACCGCCACGCACTCGCCGGGCGCGACCGACAGCGACACGCCGCGCACGACCTCGCGCCCGCCGAAGCCCACGCGCAGGTCCTCCACGGACACCAGGGCGCCCGTCATGGCGTCCTCCCTTCGAAACGGCGTTGCAGGCGCCGCCCGGCGACGGTCAGGCAGGCGACGGTGAGCGTGATCGCCAGGCCCGGGAACAGCGCCTCCCACCAGGCGACCCGCAGGTAGTTGCGGGCCTCGGAGAGCATCGCGCCCCACTCGGCGGCCGGCGGCTGCGGGCCCATGCCGAGGAAGCTGAGGCCGGAGCCGGCGATGACGGCGGTGCCGAGCCCGATCGTGGCGAGGACGGGGATCGGGCCGAGCACGTTCGGCAGCACGTGCCCGAGGACGACGGCCAGGCGGGGGCGGCCGAAGGTGACGGCCTGCTCGACGTAGCCGGCGCGGCGCACGACGAAGGTCTGGGCGCGGATCACGCGGGCGTAGGCCGGGATCTGCGCGACCGCGATCGCGAGGACCACGTTGGCGCTGCCCGGGCCGGTGATCGCCACGACGAGGAGGGCGAGCAGCAGCTCCGGCAGCGTGGACAGGACGTCGAACGCCCGGGCCAGCGTCTCGTCCAGCCAGGCCGGGGCCAGCCCGGCGGCCAGGCCGAGCAGCACGCCCGCCGACACGGCGAGCGCGGTGGCCGCCGCGCCGATGCCGAGCGAGTGGCGGGCGCCGTGCACGACCCTCGCGAGCACGTCGCGGCCGAGATGGTCGGCGCCGAGCCAGTGGCCGGGGCCGGGCGGGGCGAGCGCGGCCAGGGGGTCGGCGGCCAGCGGGTCCTGCCCCGCCAGCAGCCCGGGCGCCGCCACGGCCGCCCCCAGGACCGCCAGGAACGCCACCGCCGCCCAGAACCCCGGCCCCCGCCCGCCCCCGCCACGCCGCCGGACGACGCCGGGAGGGCTGAGGGTGACCTGGGGGTCGGAAGCGGGAGTGTCGCGGGTAGGGGCGGTCATCCGCGGCTCACCCCCTGATCCGCGGGTCGATGAGCCGGTAGGCGAGGTCGAGCAGGGTGCTGACGGCGACGTACACGACGGCCGACAGCAGCACGACCGCCATCACCACCGGCAGGTCCCGCCCGGACACGGCCTGGGTCGCCACCTGGCCCAGCCCCGGCCGCCCGAACAGCACCTCGGTGATCACCGCCCCGCCCAGCAGCGTCCCGATGAACCAGCCCGCCATGGTCACGGCCGGGATGAGCGCGTGCCGGAGCGCGTGCCGGACGACCAGCGCCCGCTCGGTGAGCCCGCGCGCCCGCGCCGTCACCGCGAACGGCTGCTCCAGCGCCCGTTCCAGCCCGCCGCGCAGCACCTGCCCGAGCACGCCCGCCAGGGGCAGCCCGAGCGCGAGCGCGGGCAGCACCAGCGCCCGTACCCCCTCCGCGCCCGAGACGGGGAACCAGCCGAGCGTGAAGGAGAACACCGTCAGCAGCACGATCCCGATGAGGAACGGCGGCACCGACACCGACACCAGTTCGGCCGCCGAGGCCGCGCCGCGCCACCACCGGCCGCGGCCCGCCGTGCCGACCGCGACGATCCCCGCCAGCAGGATCCCCGCGCCCGCCGCGGCCAGCGTGAGCTGCGCGGTGGGCCCGGCCTGCCCGGCCAGGATCTCGCCGACGCCGCGCTGGAGCTGGTAGGAGCGGCCGAGGTCGCCGTGCAGCAGCCGCCACAGGTAGGACAGGTACTGGACGATCTCGGGCCGGTCGAGCCCCCACTCGGCGACGATCCGGGCCCGGATCTCCGGCGTGTCGGGACCGTCGCCGACCAGGATGTCCACGGTGTCGCCGGGGGCGAGCAGCAGCGCCAGGTACGCGGCCGTGGCCGCCGCCCAGAGCACGCCGAGCCCGGTGGCCAGCCGCTTGATCATGTGCCGGTCCGCACGTCGTACGCGCTCGCGGGGGTGCCGGAGGCCGGGTCGAAGCCGAGCCCCTGCACGCTGCCGTGGGCGGCGATCTGGTCGGCGGGCACGTACAGCGGGAAGACGACGGCGTTCTCCCGCACCGCGGCCCGCTGCGCCTTGACGTAGAGGTCCTTGCGCTCGGCCTGGTCGGAGGTGGCGGAGGCGGCGGCGAGCCACCTGTCCACCCGGGGGTCCTTGAAGTGGGTGCGGTTGATGGCGGCCCCGGCCGGGAGGATGAGGTTGAGCGCGGCGCCGGCGTCGGAGTCGCCGCGGGAGTTGCCGAACAGCTCGTACGCGCCGTCGTCGAGGGCCTTCTGCGCGGCGCCCTGGTCCAGGATCCGCACCTGGAAGTCGATGCCGGCGCGCTGCTTGACCTGGGCCTGCACGGCCTGGGACAACACGTCGCGGCGGTCGCGGACGAACGGCGCCGAGGCGACCTCGCGCACGGTCAGCCGCCTGCCGTCCTTGGTGCGGTAGCCCTCGGCGTCGCGCCCGGTCCAGCCGGCCGCGTCCAGCAGGGCGTTGGCCTTGGCCGCGTCGCCGCCGAACGAGCCTTCGAGCGAGGCGTCGTAGAAGGGGCTCTTCTGCCCGACGATGCTCCACGCCCGGGTGGCGGTGCCCTGGTAGACGGCCTTGAGCACGGCGTCCACGTCCACGGCCGCGCGGAAGGCCTCCCTGACCCGCCGGTCGTCGAAGGGCGGGTGATCGGTGTTGAAGTAGTAGGAGTAGGCGGTGCCGGAGTTGAGCGAGGTCTTGAGCGTCAGCCGCGGGTCCTTCCGGATCAGCGCCACCTCGGTGGCGGGGACGCCCTCGATGACCTGCACCTGGCCGGAGGTGAGCGCGCCCACCCGGACGGCGGCCTCGCCCAGGAACCGGTAGGTGATCTCGGCGAGGTGCGCGGGGCCCTGGTGGGCGGCCCCGGCGGGCGGCCAGGCGTAGGCGGGGTTGCGGCGGTAGTGGATCTCCTGGCCCTGCACGTACCGGTCCAGGATGAACGGCCCGGTGCCGACCAGGTCGGGGCCGCCGAACTTGAGGTCCTTGGCGTTCTTGAGCGACTTCGGCGACACCTGGCCCGCGTAGGGGGAGGCGAGGAAGTCGAGGAACAGCGCGTCCGGCTCCTTGAGCGTGATCCGCAGCCGGTACGGCCCGGTCACCTCGGCCCGGTCGAAGGCGTGGAGCTGGATCGCGGCGACGGCGGCGTTGTAGCCGGGCACCTGGAACTGGTCGAGGTTGGCCTTGACCGCGGCGGCGTCGAACCTGGTGCCGTCGTGGAAGGTGACGTCCTCGCGCAGGTCCAGCGTGTACGTCCGGCCGTCGGCCGACACCTGCCACGCCTTGGCCAGCCACGGGTGGAAGGAGCCGTCGGCGGCGCGCGACAGCAGCGCGTCGAACTGGTTGAACACCAGCAGCCGGACCTTGTTCTGCGCCCACTGCTGCGGGTTGAGGGTGATCGGCTGGGTCTCGATCGCCCAGACGAGGCTCGCGGCGGCGGCCCCGGGCGCGGCCTGGGCCCCGCAGGCCGCGAGCGGCAGCAGCAGGAGCGCGGCGGCGATCAGGCGTCTCACGGCCGCTCCCAGGCTCCGGCGAGCAGCTCGTAGGAGCGCACGCGGTCGTCGTGGTCGTGGGTGATGGTGGTGACCAGCAGCTCGTCGGCCCCGGTCACCCGGCGCAGCACCCGCAGCCCGTCGGCGACCTGCTCGGGCGTGCCGACGAACTGGGTGTCGAGCCGGTCCTTGACCAGCTCGCGGTCGGCGTCGGTCCAGACGTGCGCGGCGGCCTCCTCGGGCGTCGGGTAGGGGATGGCCCCGGCGCCGCTGCGGATGCTGCGCACCCACAGCCCGTACGGGCGGGCCAGCTCGCGGGCCCGCTCCTCGGTGGCGGCCACGACGGCGTCGGCCGAGACGACAACGTACGGCTCGGCCAGCCCGGCGGACGGCTTGAACGCCTCGCGGTAGGCGTCCACGGCCTCCAGCACGCTGGAGGGGCTGACGTGGTAGTTGGCCGCGAACGGCAGCCCCCGCTCCCCCGCCACCCGGGCGCTCTGCCCGCCGCTGCTGCCGAGCACCCAGACCTGGAGGTCGGCGCCCTCGCCGGGCACCGCGCGGGCCTGGTGGGTGCCGGACAGGAAGGCGAGGACCTCGTCGATCTGGTCGGCGAAGTCCGGCGTGCGGGCGCCCGGCTGCTGGAGCAGCGTGGCCTGGTGGGCGAGGCGGGGGTGCCTGGCCAGGCGGGACCAGTCGAACGGCGGCGGGATGAGCAGCCCGTCCACGATCCTGGCGTCCCGCCGCTCCAGCGCGGGATTGGCGGCGGCCAGCTCGGCGCGGCGCTGGCCGGAGCGGCCGATGCCGAGGTCGACCCGGCCGGGGTGCAGCGCGTCGATGAGGCCGAACTGCTCGACGGCCGACAGCGGCGTCTGGTGGCCGAGCTGCACCGCCCCCGACCCGACGCGGATGCGAGTGGTGGCGGCGGCGATCAGCGCCGCCAGCACGGCCGGCGCCGAGCTGGCCACGCCGGGCGCGAAGTGGTGCTCGGCCACCCAGTAGCGGCGGTAGCCGAGCCGTTCGGCGTGCCTGGCCAGGTCGAGGGTGTTGCGCAGCGCGCCGGCGACGGTCCCGCCGGAGGGGACGGGGGCGAGGTCGAGGACGGACAGGGTCATGGCGTGCCTCCGGCTCCGGGGAAGGGCCTGCTCGGGATCTCCGCGCGCAGCACGGGCGCGATCTCGGCCTGGAACAGCTCCAGCGCGTCGCGGTGCTGCCCGGGGGTGAGCCCGTCGGCGTCGGCGGGCAGGTGCATGACCTCGTGGCCGAGCCGCTTGTGGTAGCGCAGCACCTTGTCCACGATCTGCTGCGGGCTGCCGACCAGGATCGAGCCGCGCCGGACGGCGTCCTCCAGGGTGGGGAAGACCACCGGCAGGCCGAGCCGGCGCTGCAGCGCCACCCGGGCGTCGAAGACGGGCCGGTACGTGGCGATCGCCTCCTGGGACGTGCGGGCCGCGTAGTAGCCGGCGCTGCCGGCGCCGACCAGCGCGGCGGCGGGGTCGTGGCCGTAGTGGGCCCAGCGTTCGCGGTAGTGCTCGACCAGCTCGGCGTAGGGGCCGACGGGGTGGGTGACGTTGGCCGAGAACAGCGGGTCGCCGTGGCGGGCGGCCAGGTCGACCGACTCCCTGCTGGTGGCGCTGCCGTGCCAGACCCGGATCGGCCGCTGGAGCGGGCGCGGCAGCGCCTCGGCCTCGCTCAGCGGCGGGCGGAACCGGCCGCTCCAGGTCACCCGGTCCTCCCGCCACAGGCGGCGGAACAGCTCGTAGCCCTCCCGGTTGCGCTCCCACTGGTCCTCGGGCGTGACGCCGAACAGCTTCGCCTGCGCGGCCCCGTTGCCCTTGCCGATGATCAGCTCCAGCCGGCCGCCGGACAGGTGGTCGAGCGTCGCGTAGTCCTCGAAGGCGCGCACCGGGTCGAGCAGGCTCAGCGTCGTGACCGCGGTGAACAGCCGGATCCTGGACGTGCGGGCCGCGATGTGGCTGAGCACGACCGGCGGCGAGGAGGACAGGAACGGCCGCTCGTGCCGCTCCCCCACCCCGAACCCGTCGAAGCCCAGCTCCTCGGCCAGCACCGCGTGGCCGACGACCTCGCGGAGGCGTTCGGTGGGCGAGCGGTCGTCGTGGTGCGCGATCAGGGTGATGGCGAGGAACTTCACGGCGCCGTCTCCGCGTACCTGCCGGCGGGGCGGGGCAGGCCGAGCAGGCCGCGCAGCGTGGCGGCCTCGTAGGCGTGCCGGAACGCGCCGCGGCGGCGCAGCTCGGCGGTCAGCCCGCGGGTGATGCGGAACAGGTCGTGCGGCAGCGCGCCGGGCCGCAGCCGGAAGCCCTCGATCCCGGTCCGCCGCCACTCCAGCAGCACCTCGGCCAGCTCGGCGGGGGTGCCGGTGAAGATCGCGGCGTCGGAGGCGAGCTCGGCCCCGTCGAGCTCGTCGAGCCGGGCCTTGCGGCGGCGGGCGGCCTGGCCGTCCTCGTCGAGGAACACCAGCAGGTCGGCGAAGATCTTCAGGTCGGGCGACAGGGCCCGGACCTCCTCGACGATGGCGCGGGCCTGCCCGGCGGAGTGCGGCGTGACGAGGACGACGTCCGCGGCGCGGGCGGCGAACTCGTACGGCAGCCGCGCGTGCGCCAGCGCGGCCACCACCGGCTGGCCCTGCGGCGGCCTGGGGGTGATGGAGGGGCCCTTGACGGAGAAGAAGCGCCCGGCGAAGTCGGCGTAGTGCAGCTTGCCGCGGTCCAGGAAGCGGCCGGTGGCCACGTCGCGGATCTCGGCGTCGTCCTCCCAGGAGTCCCAGAGCCGCCTGGCCACCTCGACGGCGTCGGCCGCCTCGGCGAACAGGTCGCGCACGTGCGGGTCGGCGGACAGGTCCGCGCCGCCGGGCCGGTTCAGCACCTGGTCGAGCGGCGGGAACTCGCGGCGGCCGAAGTGCGCGGCCTCGCTCGCGCGGGGCGAGACCTGGGGCCGCCAGCCGGCCCGGCCGCCGCTGACGTGGTCGAGCGTGGCGATGCCGATCGCGACGTGGAACGGCTCGGTGTGCGTGGTGGTGGCGGTCGGCACCAGCCCGATCCGGGTGGTGAGCGGGGCCAGCCGGGCGGCCAGCAGCACCGCGTCGAACCGGCCGCGCACCTGGTCGGTGCGGTCGTCGGGGCCGTCGGGCAGGGTGGACTGCAGGCCGAGGGCGTCCTCGATGGTGACGAGGTCGAGCAGGCCGCGCTCGGCCTCGGCCAGCAGCCCCGCCCAGTGGGCCGGGGAGAAGACGTCCGCCGGCGACTCGCGCCACGCGGCGGGGTGCCAGCCCGCGCCGTCCAGCGCCACGGCGAGGTGCAGGGTCATTCCAGCTCCAGGTGTTCGCGCAGGGTGGTGCCGGTGTAGCCGGCGCGGACGGCGCCGCGCTCGCGCAGCAGCGGCACCACGCGGTCCACGAAGTCGTCGAGACCGCCGGGGGTCAGGTGGGGCACCAGGATGAAGCCGTCGGCGGCGCCGGCCTGGACGTGCTCGTCGATCTGCCTGGCCACGCTCTGCGGGGTGCCGACGAACGTCTGCCGGCCGGTCACCTCGATCACCAGCTCGCGGATGCTGAGCTTCTTCTCCTCGGCGAGCGCCCGCCAGCGGGCGGCGACCCCGGCCCGGTCCTTGATCGCGACCCGGCCCTGGGAGAGGTCGCTGGACAGGTCGGGCTCGACGGCGGGGAACGGTCCATCGGGGTCGTGGCCGGACAGGTCGCGGCCCCACACCTGCTCGAGGAAGGCGATCGCGGTCTGGGGGCTCACCTGCTGCCGGCGGATGACGGCGGCGTTCTCGGCGGCCTCCGCCTCGGTGTCGCCCAGCGCGTACGTCGCCGCCGGCATGATCTTGAGCTGGTGCGGCTTCCTGCCGTACCTGGCCAGGCGGGCCTTGACGTCGGCGTAGAACGCCTTGCCCTCGGCCAGGCCGCCGTGCCTGCTGAAGACGACGTCGGCCTCGGCGGCGGCGAACTCCCTGCCCTCGTCGGAGTCGCCCGCCTGGATGATCACCGGCCGGCCCTGCGGGCTGCGCGGCAGGGTGAACCGGCCGCGGATCGAGAAGTGCCGGCCGCGGTGCTCGACCTCGCCGATCGAGCCGGGCCGGACGAACACGCCGGCCTCCCGGTCGGCGGCGACCGCGTCCGGCTCCCAGGAGTCCCACAGGCGGCGGGCCAGGCGCACGAACTCGGCCGCCCGCTCGTAGCGGTCGGCGTGGTCCAGGAAGCCGCCGCGGCGGAAGTTCGCGCCGGTGAAGGCGTCGGAGGTGGTGACCACGTTCCACCCGGCCCGGCCGCCGCTCAGGTGGTCGAGCGTGGCCAGGCGGCGGGCCAGCTCGTACGGCTCGTTGAAGGTGGCGTTGACGGTGCCGGCGAGGCCGAGCCGGTCGGTCACGGCGGCGAGCGCGCTGAGCACGGTCAGCGACTCGGGGCGGCCGGCCACGTCCAGGTCGTGGATGCGGCCCTTCAGCTCGCGCAGCCGCAGCCCCTCGGCCAGGAAGAAGAAGTCGAACCCGCCGCGCTCGGCCGTCCGCGCCAGGTGGGCGAAGGAGGAGAAGGCGATCTGGCTGCCGGAGCGGGGGTCGGCCCAGACGGTGGTGTTGTTGACGCCGGGGAAGTGGGCGGCCAGGTGCACGCGGCGGCGGGTCATGCGCCGCGCCCGTGCGGCTGGTCCCAGGCGGCGGGCAGGCCCTCGGTCGTCTCGCGGAAGGCGGGACGCTGGTAGAGGTCGCGGGCGTAGGGCCACAGGTGCTCGAAGTCGCGCAGCTCGCGCTCGCTGACCAGGTGGCCGCGGTTGTGCTCGGCGTCGAACCTGGCCAGCGTCACCCACAGCCGCACGTCGGCCTCGGTGATGGTGGCGCCGGTCAGGAAGCGGTGCTCGGCCAGGCGCTCGTCGAGGCGTTCCAGGGCGGCCACGACGCGGTGGCGCTCGGTCTCGCGCTCGTCCTCGGTGGCGGCGCGGGCCACGCGGGTGACGCCGGTGTTCACGTCGTGGTAGATCCAGCCGTTGAGGGTGTTGATCTCGGGACGGAGGGCGTCCGGGTACAGGTCGACCGAGGTGTCCGCCCACCGCTCGAACTGGGTGGCGAGGTCGAGCGTGATGTCGGGGAAGTTGTTGCTGACGATGCCGCCGGTGTGCCGGTCCCACAGGACGGGCACCGAGATGTGCCCGCCGTAGCCCTTCTCGGTGGCGTCGTAGGCCTGTTCGAGCAGGGTGAAGCCGTTGACCGGGTCGGGGCCGCGGCGTTCCCTGAACGCCCAGCCGCGGCCGTCGCGCTCGTCGTCCACGTACGACAGCGACACGACGTCCTCCAGGCCCTTGAGCTTGCGGACGATGGCGGCGCGGTGCGCGTACGGGCAGACCCAGGCGACGTAGAGGTGGTAGCGGCCCGGCTCGGCGCGGAAGCCGCTCGACCCGTCGGCGGTGACGCGGCCCTGGAAGGGGTAGAGGGGGCGGTTCCAGTCGGGTGACAGGTGCAGGCGGCCGGGGCCGTAGTGGCCGTAGGCGACGTGGTCGACGGGGCCGGCGTAGACCGGCTGCCGGAGGGTGGTGGTCACTCGTGCTCCAGGTCAGGATGCGGGGTGGGCCAGGAAGCGGCCGAAGCGGCCCTGGTGGTAGAGCAGCGGCCGGCCGGCGCCGTGCACGCGGGCCTCGGCGACCAGGCCCACGACCAGCACGTGGTCGCCGACGTCGGCGGTCTCGTACGGCAGGCAGATGAGGTGGGCGGAGACGTCCTGCAGCAGCGGGGCGCCGAGCGGGCCGGCCCGCCAGCGGGTGGGCTCGGCGAAGCGGTCCACGCCCTTGCGGGCGAAGCGGGTGGCCAGCTCGGCCTGGTCGCTGGCCAGGATGTTGACCGCGAAGTGGTCGGCGGCGCCGAGCCGCGGCCAGGTGGTGGAGGCGCGGTCGACGTAGAAGGAGACGAGCGGGGGGTCGAGGCTGACGGAGGAGAAGGAGGTGGCGGTCAGGCCGACGGGGGCGCCGGCGTGCTGGGCGGTGATGACGACGACGCCGCTGGCGTGGACGGCCAGGGCCTCCCGGAAGTCGTCGGCGGTGACGGGGCGGCCGGTGCGGGCGTCCGGCAGGGTGTGGGTCATGCGCGCGTCCCCGCCGGGGACGTGCCGCTGGACATGGTCGGAGGCTGGGTCACGAGAAGGTTCCTCACGGATGGTTCCTCATGGGAGGCAGGCGCGGGTCGCGGTGGGCGTCGCCTGGCGACTGGGCGTGGGCGGCGGTGGCCACGCCGGAGCACGAGGGTGGGTGGGCGGTGACGGAGTCCGTGATCAGCGACACTGGGCGCTGGCGACGTGGCCGTGGTCCACGTGGGGGCGCCTGGTCAGGAGGATGCCCTGGCTCATGTCCTCGACGTTAGATCGCGCCCGGCCGTAAGTCAATATTCCCTACTGGTTTTAACGGGAATTGGTGGCTCGAAGCGGGCCGGATCCGCGCAGTACTCCTGGACGGCGGCGGCGAAGCGGGCCGCGTGGAAGCCGTCGGTGTAGCGGTGATCGAAGGTCGCGGTGAGCGTCAGCACCGGGCGGGCGACGACCTCGCCCGCCACCGCCACCGGCCGCTCCCGCACCGCGCCGACCAGCACCAGCACCGGGATCCGGTAGAAGTCGCCGAGCGGCGAGAAGGCGCGGTCGATCCCCCACATGCCCACCGACGTGACCATCGCGCCGCCGAACGGCTGGCGGGGCAGGCCGAGCCGGGACAGGTCCAGGTCGAGATCGGAGGTGAGCCAGGCGGACAGCAGCAGCGCCGGGCGCAGCAGCCACCGCGGCACGCGGGCCATCAGCGACTTGGCCGGGCCCAGCTCGGGGTCCACGCCCTCGGCCAGCCTGGAGCGGCGGGCGCTCAGCTCCCCGGCGACGGCGGTGACCGGCTTGCGGTCGGCGTCGCGGACCTTCAGCCCGGTCAGCTCGTGGCCGCCGCCGGTCGCCACGATGAAGAACACGTCCACGCTCTCGCGCGGGCGCAGCCGGCCGCGGGCCAGGCGGACGCGCAGCTCGGGGACGGCCGCCAAGGCGTGCGCCACCGCCCGCCCGGCCAGGTGCGTCATCGTGACGCGCACGCCCGTCGCCTGCCTGACGTCCTCCTGGAAGGCGAGCAGGGGCGTGGCGTCCAGGTCCAGCTCGCCGTAGAACTGGGGGTCGCGGGGCGGGCGCCAGCCGGCCATCGCCAGCCGCCGCCAGCCGCTCAGGCGTGGGGACATACCTCCATGGCAGTCCGCGGGGACGCGCCGCGCACCGGCCGAACGTCCCCCCTCCCCCGGGACCTCCGCCCCCTGCTGCCGTCCGCCCTGGGCCGGGGACGCGGTCGCGCGGGTCAGGGGATCGCGGTGAGGGGCTTGAGCAGCGCCTGCTGGACCATGCGCCCGAGGTCGGCGGCGGTGACCATGCCGACCACCCGCCCGCCCTCGACGACCACGGCCGGCAGCGGGCCGCCCCGCGTCCCGGCCGGCCCGGCGCTCTCCAGGAGGGTCACGGCCGCGTCGTCCGGGGACACGACCCGGGGCGCCGGCCGGCCGCCCGTCAGCGTCCCGACCCGGGTGGCGGCCCGGCGAGCCGGGGGCACGGCGAGCAGCGTCTCCAGCGAGAGGGCCCCGACCGGCGTCCCCGCGAACCCGACGACGGGGAAGACCGACTGGCGGGAGCCGAGCACCACGCCGGTGACCAGGTCCTGCACGCTCATCCAGGACGGCGCCAGATCGGGATCGGCCGTCATCACGTCCCTGACGAGCACCCCGCCGAGCCCCTGCCGGGCGGCCCGGCCCGTCGCCTCGCCCCTGGCCGCGGTCATGATGTACCAGCCGGTGACCAGCAGCCACAGGCCGGCGAGCCAGTTCCAGGCCCACATGGCGGCGAACGCCAGCAGCGACAGGCCGGCGCCGAGCCCGTAGCCCGCGCGGGCCGTGGCGGCGTCCGCGCGCCCGCGGTCGCCGTAGTGCCGCCACAGCAGGGCGTGCAGCACCCGCCCGCCGTCGAGCGGGCTGCCCGGCAGCAGGTTGAACGCGCCGATCAGCAGGTTCATCGCCGCCAGCCAGGACACGGCGGGGCCCGCCGGCCCCGTCGCGGGCAGCAGGGTCCCGCCCGCGAGCGCGAGGCCGCCCAGCGCGAGGCTCGTGACGGGCCCGGCGACGGCCGTCTCCAGCTCGATCCTGGGCGTCGGCGGCTCGCCGCGGAACTCGGTGACGCCGCCCAGCACCCACAGCGTGACGGACACCACCTCCAGGCCGCGACGCCGCGCCACCAGGGCGTGGGCCAGCTCGTGCGCCAGCAGCGAGGCCATCAGCAGCAGGCCGGTCGCGACGCCGGCGGCCCAGTCCGCCGCCGGCCCTGACCCGGGCGCGACGGCCGGCAGCACCACGCCGCCGAGGACCCCCGCCACCAGCAGGACGACGCCGAGCGCGGACCAGTGAGCGCCGACCGGGACGCCGGCCACCCGGCCGAGGCGCAGGCTCTGCCTCATGAGCCGATGATCGGCCGGGGCCGGCGAGCCGATCCAGAGGCGTTCCGCCCACCCCCGACGGGACTTTCGCCCCAGGGCCCGCGCCGCTCACCCTGGCGCCACTCACCCTGGCGCCGCTCGCCCTCGCGCCACTCACCCTCGCGCCACTCACCCTCGCGCTACTCACCCCCGCGCCACTCACCCCCGCGCCACTCACCCCCGCGCCACTCACCCCCGCGCCACTCACCCCCGCGCCACTCACCCCCGCGCCACTCACCCTCGCGCCGACCGCCCCTGGGGCGGAGACGCCGGCCGTCCTGGCGCGGCACGAAGAGGCCGCCGGGGAGGCCCGTTCCCGCGCGCGGGTGCGAGGTCCGGAGGTGGGGAGGTGGGGAGGTGGGAGGCGGGGCGCGGCCGTCAGATCTCGCGGCGGGTGGCCAGCAGGACCGCGCCGGTGAGCGCGCCCGCCGCCAGGGCCGCCGTCAGCCCGGCGCACGGCAGCAGCCCCAGCCCCGCGCCCGGCCCGCCGCGCACCAGCTCCTCCATCGCGCCCGCCAGCCGGGTCGGCAGCCAGGGAGCGCCGGTCAGCCCGTCCACGGCGGCCACGGCGAGCAGGACCGCCAGCGTCGCGCCGGCCGTGGCGAGCACGCCCCGGGTCAGCGCGGCGGCCAGCGCGGTGAGCGCCACCGCGAACGCCAGGAACAGCGCCCCGCACGCCATCCCGGCCAGCATCGGCCCGGCCGGCAGGGGGCCGATGAGCACGGCGGTCTCGTACCAGGCGGCCAGCGCGCCGAGGACCAGGCCCGCCGCGGCGGCCCCGGTCGTGACCAGGTAGGCGGGCAGCAGGATGGGGGCCGCGCCGCGTACCCGGGTGCGCAGGAAGACCGCCATCTCGCGGCGGGCGTCGAACGCCAGCGCCGCGGCGGCCACCAGCACCACGACCAGCAGGCCGATCTGGGAGGCGTTCGCGGTGAACTGGGCGACGCCGTCGGCGGGCGTGGGCGGCGGGAACTCCACCCGCACGCCCCCGGTGCCGAGCCGGCCCAGGATCTCGCTGAGGTAGCGGGCGGTCAGCGGGCCGGTGAGGCCGAAGAACACGTACGCGCCGAGGACGGCGACCAGCCGCCGGGTGCGGATCAGCCGCAGCCATTCCAGCCGCCACAGGGTCATGACGTCAGCTCCAGGAACACGTCCTCCAGGTCGGCGGCCTGGGGCGCGAGGCTCACCACGCGGGCGCCGCAGTCCGCGAGCGCGCCGGGCAGCCGCCGTTCCGCCTCCTCCAGGCTGCGGACGGTCACGCGCAGCCGCTGCCCGTCCAGCGCCTCGACGCCGCGCACCCAGCCGAGGCCGCGCAGCGCGGCGGCGGCGGGCGCGGCCGGCGGGCGCAACCGCACCAGGTAGGCGGGCACCGCCCGGCCCACCAGCAGCTCGGCCAGCGGCCCCTGGAACAGCAGCCGGCCCTCCCGCAGGATGCCGACCGTGTCGCACACCTCCTGCACGTCGGCCAGGATGTGGCTGGACAGGACCACGGTGGCCTTGCCGCGCAGGTTCGCGATGAGGTCGAGCACCTCCCGCCGGCCCGCCGGGTCGAGCGCGGAGGCGGGCTCGTCGAGCAGCAGCAGCCCGGGCCGGCCGACGACGGTGGCGGCCAGGCCGAGCCGTTGCAGCATGCCGCGCGAGTAGCCGCCGACGCGCCGGTCGGCCGCCGCGGTCAGCTCGGCGTCGGCCAGCACCTCGTCCTCGCGGCCCGCGGGCTCGCCGGGGGCGGTGAGGCGCCGGGCCAGCGCCACCACCTCGCGGCCGGTCAGCCACGGCTCGAACTGCGGCGTGTCGGGCAGCAACGCCACCCGTCCGCGCGGCACGGCGAGGTCGACCCGGCCGGCGGACGGCCTGCGCAGCCCGGCCAGCACGGCCAGCAGCGTGGTCTTGCCGGCTCCGTTCGGGCCGACGAGCCCGTAGACGGCGCCCTCGGGCACGGCCAGCTCGACCCCGGCCAGCGCGACGTGCGGCCCGTACCGTTTGTCCAGGCCGTGCGTCGCGACGGCGGCCGTCTCCCGGGGGCCCGTCACCGGGGCTCCCTCCCGACGAGGAGGTAGACGATCCCGCCGAGCGGCACGGACGCGACGCAGATCAGCGCCCACGCCCACTTGGGCAGGTAACGCACCCGGGACCGGGCCAGGTCCACCAGGCAGTAGGCGAGGAACAGCCCGAGGACGACGACCAGCGGCGCGAGCGCCGCGACCGGGATGTCGAGGCGGTTCATGGCCGGCCTCCTCCGGACGAGGCCGCCCGGCCCTCCGCCCGGCCCTCCGCCCGGCCCTCCGCCTGATCCTCCGCACGGGGCGCCCGGACCACGGCGAGCGGGCAGCGCGCCCGGTGCAGCAGGCCCGTGCTGACCGAGCCGCGCAGCGCCGACGACAGCCCGCCGAGGCCGCGGCAGCCGACCACGAGCAGCGCGGCCCCGCGCGAGGCGCGGGCGAGGGCCTGCACGGGCGGCCCGGCGACCAGCGACTCGACGATCTCGACGTCGGGGTGCCGGGCCCGCCACGGCGCGAGCAGGTCCTCCAGGGTGGCCGACAGCGTGCGGTGCGGCGCGGGCCGGCGGCCGAGCGAGGGCGTGACGAGCGCGAGCGCCTGCTCCGCGTGGACCGCGCGCACCCGGACACCGCGCGCCCGGGCCTGCGTCACGGCGTAGGCGAGCGCCGCCTCGGCGTCGGCCGACCCGTCGTAGCCCGCGACGACCTCGCCTCCGGCCATGCCGCCCCGGGCCCCGGTCACCTCGCCTCCGGCCATGCCGCCCCGGCCCGCGACGACCTCGCCACCGGCCGCGCCGCCCCGGCCCGCGACGACCTCGCCTCCGGCCATGCCGCCCCGGCCCGCGACGATCCTGTCACCGGTCACGACGACCTTGTCGCCGGCCGAGCCGTCCGGCTGCCTGACGATCACCACCGGGCAGGGCACGTGGCCCGCCAGCGCGTTGCCGGCCGAGCCCGTCACGAGCCCGGCCAGGCCGCCCAGCCCGTAGCTGCCCAGCACCAGGGTGTCGGCGGTGTCCGCCTCGGTGCGCAGGCGTTCGAGGACCGCGCCGGTGATCAGCACGCTCTCCGGCTCCAGCCCGGGGACGCGTGCCCTGGCCCGCTCCACGGCCGCGTGCAGCAGCGCCTCGCCCTGGGCGGTCCTCGTCTGGTGGGCCCAGGCGGCGGTCACGGGGTGCTCGGCCGCCCACGGCTCACGTACGTGCACGACCCGCAGACCGAGCCCGCGCCTGGCGGCGTCGTCGGCCGCCCAGTCCAGCGCCAGGTTCGCCGCGTCCGAGCCGTCCACGCCGGCCACGACCCGTCGGCGGACCGCCGGGTCTCTCGTCGGAATCCTCATCGCCGGCCTCCTCTCCACGAACCGCCGCGCGGCCGCTTCCCGGCCCCCGGCGACGCGAGCGCGGGCAGGGGCTCGTCCCGGTCCCCGCCCGCGCTCCCGTACGGCCTCAGTGCTCGACGGCGATCCGCCGGCCCTCGGCCTTCCTGCTCTCGGCCAGCCCGACGCTGACCTCCAGGATCCCGCCCTTGTAGGTGGCCTTGACGTCGTCCTCCTTGGCCCCGGCGGGCAGGGTGACCGCCCGGTAGAGCGAGCCGTAGGAGAACTCCGAGCGACGCGGCTCGGCGGCCTTGTGCGTCTTCTCGGCCCGGATGTGCAGCACCCCGTCGTGGACGGTGATCTCCACGTCCTTGTCGGGGTCGATCCCGGGCATCTCGGCCCGTACGAAGTAGCGCCCGTCGGCGACGTAGTCCTCGATCCGCACGACCTGACCGAACGGCCGGAACCCGAACATCGGGTGCTCCAGCCATTCGAACAGCTCAGGGAAGGGGAACCTCATCATGTCCCTCCGCTCAGGCAGGTTCATCGCGGCCTCCTCCCGCTTCGACGCTGAACCCTCACCTCCAGCACACACACCGCGATCCGGCCGCCCAAGAGGACGATGGCCCCATCCGCCAGGGCCCTTCGGCACTGTCCCGGCGGCGGTCGGCGGGGTCCCATGTAGGCAACCTCTGTCCCTCGGCGGCGGCGCCGCCGGGGGCGGGCCGGTGGTCGGGGGCTTCCTCGTCGGGAGGGCGTGATGGGTCGGATCGCGGTGCTCGGTGAGTCGGCCAGGGTGCTGGACTTCGGGCTGGCGGGGGCGGTCGTGGTGCCCGCCGACACGCCGGAGGCGGTGCGGCTAGCGTGGGCGACGCTGCCCTCGGAGGTCCTGGTGGTGATCCTGACGCCCATGGCGGCCCGCGCCCTCGGCCCGGTGCGCAACCCGCTGACCGTGGTGATGGCGGAGCGGACGAGCCGGCCGTGAACCGGACGGCCGATCCCGGCGGCGGCCGGTGTCCCGGCGCCCGCGCCGCGCCCGGTCTGTCGCCCGCCGCCGCGCTCTTCCACTCGTTGTCCGACGAGACCCGCCTGCGCATCCTGCAGACCCTGGCGCGGGGCGAGGCCCGCGTCGTCGACCTGACCGCCCGGCTCGGCCTGCCCCAGTCCACGGTCTCCAAGCACCTGGCCTGCCTGCGGGGCTGCGGCCTGGTCGGCTACCGGGCCGAAGGGCGGCAGTCGTTCTACTCGCTGACCCGGCCCGAGCTGATGGGCCTGCTCGCCTCCGCCGAGGAGCTGCTGGCCGCCACCGGCCACACCGTCACCCTGTGCCCGGAGCCGGTGTCGTGAGCGGCCCGGACGCGGGCCCGGCGGCCGCGTTCCATCCGGTCGGCGAGCGCGAGCAGGCGGGCGGCCCCGTCGAGGGCGAGCGGGCGGCCGTGGCCGGGGGCGAGCGTCCGCACCGGTAGCGCCGCCAGCGCCCGGACCGAGGCCGCCGCCCGCGCCCAGTCCCAGGTGGTCCAGCGCGGCGGCCCGGACAGCTCGCGGGTCTCGCGCAGGAAGCGGAGCGGCGCGTTCAGCTCGACCGTGACGACGGCGTCGCCGCTGATCAGCAGCCCGTCCTCAGGACGGAAGAACGCCACGTGGCCGGGCGTGTGGCCGGGCGTCGGCACGCAGCGCCAGCCGGGCAGGAACGGCACGCCCCGCCCCGGCTCGTACGCGACGGCGAGCCCTTCCAGGCTGCCCTCGACCCGGGCCGCCTCCCGCAGCCGGCCCGGCACGAGCCGCATCAGGGGCGCGACGACGCGCCGGTCCAGCGGGTGCGCGAACTCGGGCAGGTACCGGCCGGGCGCGAAGCGCAGCTCCTCCGGATGCAGGTACACCGGCACGCGCCAGGCCCGGGCCAGCGCCGCCGCCGCCCCCGAGTGGTCCGGGTGGACGTGCGTCAGCAGGACGGCCTCCGTCCGGCCCCGGGCGACCGCCTCGGCGGCGCGGCGGACGGCGGGCGCGCGGCCCGCCCACGCCGTGTCGACCACGACGAGGCCGCCGGCGGAGGAGTGGACGAGGTAGACGTTCGCCTCCATGAGCCCCCGGCCGGTCTCCAGCCGGTGCACGCCCGGGGCGATCTCCACCGGGCGCGGACACGCTGCCGCCATCGCGCACCCCCTTCCTGTGCTCCCACCATCGGCGCGGGAGCGGGCGACGGGAAGGGCCGTTGGTCCCGATCCGGCGGCGGCCCCGACGAGAGGGCGAAGGTCCCTGCGGTCCTGGCCCGTACGTCCCTGCCCGCCGCGTCCCGCCTCCCGGGACAGTGGCGGTGAGGGAGGTGCGCCATGAGAACCACGGATCGTTCCCCGAACGCTGCCCTCGGCACCCGTCCGCCCGGTTACCCGCGCGCTCTGGAGCGGACGGTCACGCTGGCGGACGGCAGGGCGGTGTTCGTCCGGCCCATCGTGCCGGGCGACGCCCCCGCGCTGGCCACGGCCATCCGGCAGGCGGACGGCGAGACGCTGCGCAGCCGCTTCCTGGGCTCCCCGCCGCCCCTGACCGAGCGGCTGCTGCGGCACCTGACGGAGGTGGACTACGTCCGGCGGCTGGCGCTGGTCGGCTTCGACCCGGCGACCGGCGGGGGCGTGGCCATCGCGCGCTACGAACCGGTGGCGGGCCGCACGGCGGAGGTGGCGGTGGCCGTGGATCCGCTGTGGCGGCGGGCGGGCCTGGCGACGGCCCTGGTGGAGCTGCTGGCCACGGCGGCGCTGGACCGCGGCTACGACACGTTCACCGCGCTCTACCTGGCCGACAACCTGCCGGTGGCGGCGCTGGTGGCCGGCAGCGAGACCGGCGACGGGACCGGCGACGAGACCGGCGACGAGACCGGCGACGAGACCGGCGACGGGAGCGGTGACGGCGCCGCGGGCGGCCGGGCGCAGATCAGGCAGGGCCTCGCGGAGGTGGCGATCGCGCTCGACCGCGACCACCGGCACCTTCGACACTCCTCCGGCGACGCGCCACAGGAGCGTGGACGGTCCTGACGCCCCTCGGGGAACGCCCGGCGCGAGGTCCGGACGGCCGGGCGTTCCCGTGTGAGCGGTTTCACGCGGCCCCGGCGCGGCCGTCGCTCCGAGGACCCCGAGCCGACCGCGCCGCCTTCGCCGCAACCGCCAGCGATTCCACCACCGGCCGGCTGCAAGTGACTTGGATCTTCGTTGCGACCCGGTTGGAACCGCCCGTCCGACGTGGATGACTGGCGGGGTGACGGGCAGCAAGTGCCCTGCGTACGGGCGACATGCCCTTCATCCGACACGAAACGTGTCTGTTGTGATGGGAGCGCTCCCAATCCGCCTTTTGCGTGCTTATCGCCCTCGAATCCCGTTTCACCGTCACAAACCGCCCCAGAGGTAACGGTTGCGTTTCGGTGGATTGACGGGCAACGACGGCAAGTGCACCCTTTGTGGGAGCGCTCCCAAAGACTCCCACCGCGGCGGAGCGCGTGCCGCGGTGCACTCCCCCAACATTCACCCGAGAAGGGGTCCACCATGATGATCAGCAAGCGGCGCGGTCTGACCGCGGCCTCGGTGCTCGCCGCGGCGGCGCTGACCGTGGCGTCCTGCAGCTCCGGCGGCGGCGGCACTTCGCAGTCCAGCGCTCCCGCCTCGTCCGGGGCGGCCGAACCGGTCACCATCCGCGTGCAGACGTTCGGCGGCGGCAGCAACTTCGGCTACAAGAACGCCATCACGAAGTGGAACGCCGAGCACAAGGACATCCAGATCAAGGAAGAGCACCTGACGGACCAGTTCGAGCAGCAGTACTGGCCGCAGATGATTCAGTGGCTCACGTCCGGCACGGGCGCGGGCGACGTGGTCGGCATCGACGAGGGCGGCATGGGCCTGGCCAAGGCGCACCCCGAGTGGTGGGCCGACCTGAAGGAGTACGGCCTGGACTCCCGCAAGGCCGACTTCCCCGCCTGGAAGTGGGAGAACGGCGTCACCGCTGACGGCAAGGTGTTCGGTCTCGGCACCGACATCGGCGGCATGAGCCTGTGCTACCGCGCCGACCTGTTCAAGAAGGCCGGCCTGCCGAGCGAGCGCGACAAGGTCAGCGCCCTGTGGCCGACGTGGGACGAGTTCATCAAGGTCGGCCAGCAGTTCCAGGGCAAGGTCAAGGACACGAAGTGGACTGACGGCACCAACACCCTGTACCAGGTGTACCTGTACCAGGAGGCCGCCAAGAACGGCAACGTCACCTACTTCGACCAGCAGAACAACCTGATCGTCGACAAGAACCCGGCGGTCAAGAACGCCTTCGACTTCGCCTCGAAGATGAGCCAGCAGGGCCTGACCGCCAAGCTGCGCAACTTCACCGACGAGTGGGCCGCGGGCACCCAGAAGGGCGCCTTCGCCACGGTCGGCTGCCCGTCCTGGATGCTCGGCGTGGTCAGCGGCAACGCCGGCGACGGCGGCAAGGGCAAGTGGGACGTCGCGGCCGTGCCCGGCGGCGGCGGCAACTGGGGCGGCTCCTGGCTGGCCGTGCCCAAGCAGTCCAAGCACCCGAAGGAAGCGGCCATGGTGGCCGACTACCTGACCCAGGCGCAGACCGAGGCCAGCATCTTCACCGACTTCGGCAACATGCCGAGCAACACCAAGGCCCAGCAGGACCCGGCCGTCCAGGGCGCGAAGAACGAGTTCTTCAACGACGCCCCCATCGGTGAGATCTTCGCCAAGTCCGCCGCCTCCCTCCAGCCGGTCTTCCTCGGCGTCAAGCACGCCCAGGTCAAGAACGCCATCGAGTCCGTCATCCAGGGCATGGACGACGGCTCCGTCCCCTACGACAAGGCCTGGCAGCAGCTGGTCGACGACGCGGTCAAGGCCGCGGGCTGATCCTCCCGCCCGGCCCGCCACGAGCGGGCCGGGCATGTTGCCGCTGAAAGGTCTGTTATGAGCCTCGACACCCCGTGGGACGGGTCACGGAGCCACCGCCGCCGTGCCCGCCCGGCCCGCCGCCGCTGGCGCTCGCGATTCGACGTCAAGGCGATGCCGTACTTCCTGGTGTCCCCGTACTTCCTGCTGTTCGCCGCCTTCGGGCTCTTCCCGCTGGCCTTCACGCTCTACTACTCGCTCTACGACTACGACCTGGCCGGCACCACCGAGTGGACCGGGCTGGGCAACTACACCGCGCTGCTCGGCGACGAGGACTTCTGGCGCGCGGTGGTCAACACCGTCGCCATGTTCTTCATCGCCACGGTGCCGCAGATGCTGTTCGCGCTGTTCCTGGCCAACGCGCTCAACAAGCGCTTCAAGTTCCGCCTCGCGATCCGCATGAGCGTGCTGCTGCCGCTGGTGACCTCGGTCGTCGCGGTCGCCGTCGTGTTCACCCAGCTCTTCGCCCGCGACTGGGGCCTGGTGAACTGGATCCTGAGCTGGTTCGGCGTGGACGCCGTCAACTGGCGGGCCGAGCGCGTCCCGTCCTGGCTGGCCATCGCCACCATGGTCGACTGGCGCTGGACCGGCTACAACGCGATCATCTTCCTGGCCGGCATGCAGACGATCCCGCGCGACCTGTACGAGGCCGCCGCGATCGACGGCGCCTCGCGCCGCCGCCAGTTCTGGCAGATCACGCTGCCGATGCTGCGCCCGACCCTCATCTTCGTGGTGCTGAACTCCACCATCGGCGGCCTGACGCTGTTCTCCGAGCCGACCACCTTCTACGGCGGCAACGTCGACGGCGGCTCGCAGGGCCAGTTCCAGACGGTCGCCATGTTCATCGTCAAGCAGGGCTTCCGCGAGTTCGACTACGGCTACGCCGCCGCGGCCGCCTGGCTGCTGTTCCTGCTCATCCTCATCGGTGCCGCGATCAACTTCCTGTTCGTGCGCAGGATCGGAGGCACGAAATGACCAACTGGTCTCCGACCGTCTTCACCAGGGTCATGCTGGCGCTGGCCATCGTCCTGTCGGCGTTCCCGCTGTACTGGATGCTGGTCATCGCCTCGCGCACGAACGCCGACGCGGTGGCGGTGCCCCCGCCGTTCCTGCCGGGCGGCAACCTGGGCGACAACATCATCGCGGTGCTCAACAACGAGGACGCCAAGTTCCTGCTGGGCCTGACGAACTCGTTCATCGTCGCCGCCACGGTGACGGTCTCCGTCGTCATCATCTCCACCCTCGCCGGCTTCTCGTTCGCGAACCTGACCTTCAAGGGCCGCAACGTGCTGCTCGTGCTGGTGCTGCTGACGATGGCCGTGCCGCTGCAGCAGATGGGCGTGGTGCCGCTCTACCGGCTCATGGTGAGCCTGGAGTGGACCGGCACGCTCAAGGCGGTCATCCTGCCGTACCTGCTCAACGGGTTCGGCGTGTTCCTCATGACGCAGTACACGCGCCAGGCCGTGCCGATGGAGCTGGTCGAGGCGGCCAGGGTGGACGGCGCGGCGACGCTGCGCATCTGGTGGAACGTCGTGCTGCCGGCCGTGCGGCCGGGCATGGCGGTGCTCGGCATCAACACGTTCATGCTCATGTGGAACGACTTCATGTGGCCGCTGATCGTGCTCACCCCGGACAACCCCACCGTGCAGATCGCGATCACCTCGCTCAACGCGCGGTTCTCCACGAACTACACGTTGATCTTCGCGGGCACGGCGCTGTCCATCATCCCGCTAGTCGCAGTATTCATCGCATTCGGCCGTCAGATCGTGGGCGGACTCATGGAAGGTGCGGTCAAGGCGTGACGACACAAGAGGAACAGACGCGTTCCGGGCTCCGCTTCCCCACGGGCTTCGCGTTCGGCGCGGCGACCTCCGCGTACCAGATCGAAGGGGCCGTCGCCGAGGACGGGCGGGGCGCCTCGATCTGGGACACCTTCACCGCGACGCCGGGCAAGATCCTCAACGGGCACAACGCGGACGTGGCGATCGACCACTACCACCGCTTCCGCGAGGACGTCGGGATCATGGCGGACCTGGGCCTGACCGCCTACCGCTTCTCGGTGTCGTGGCCGCGCATCCAGCCCACCGGCTCGGGCCCGGTCAACCAGAAGGGCTTGGACTTCTACAAGCGCCTGTGCGACGAGCTGCGCGAGCACGGCATCGACCCGTGGCTGACCCTCTACCACTGGGACCTGCCGCAGGAGCTGGAGGACAAGGGCGGCTGGCCCAACCGGGACGTCGCGCACTGCTTCGCCGACTACGCCGCGACCGTCCACGAGGCGCTGAAGGACCACGTCCACACCTTCAGCACCGTCAACGAGCCATGGTGCGCCGCGTTCCTCGGCTACGCCTCCGGGGAGCACGCCCCCGGCCGGCGCGAGCCCGAGAACGCGATCAGGGGCGCGCACCACCTCAACCTGGCGCACGGCCTGGCCGTGCAGGCGATGGGCGCGCGCCGCGTCGGCGGCTGCGTCAACCTGTACGCGATCAGCCCGCAGACCGACAGCCCGGAGGACCTGGACGCGGCCCGCCGCATCGACGGCCTGCAGAACCGCTTCTTCCTGGACGCGCTGCTGCTCGGCCGCTACCCCGAGGACGTACTGGCCGACCTGCCCGGCGACCTCGACTGGCTCAGGCCGGGCGACCTCAAGACCATCAACGCGCCCATCGACGTGCTGCTCGTCAACTACTACAGCCGCTTCACGGTCTCGGGAGCACCAGGCGGCCGGCAGTCGGCGGCGGCGGCCCCCACGGACTCGGGTTCCCCGTGGGTCGGCAGCGAGCACGTGTCGTTCGTCAACGGGGGCCGCCCGGTGACGGCGATGGGCTGGGAGATCGACGAGGGCGGCCTGGTCGAGATCCTCACCCGGGTCGCGCGGGACTACCCGCGCGTCCCGATGGTGGTCTCCGAGAACGGCGCCGCGTTCGACGACGTCATCGAGGACGGCCGCGTGCACGACCCGCAGCGGACCGCGTACTTCGAGGCGCACCTCGGCGCGTGCAAGGCGGCCATCGACGCCGGCGTGCCCCTGGAGGGGTATTTCGCCTGGTCGCTGATGGACAACTTCGAGTGGGCGTGGGGCTACGGCAAGCGGTTCGGCCTGGTCCACGTGGACTTCGACAGCCAGGAGAGGCTGCTCAAGGACAGCGCGCTCTGGTACGCGGAGATCATCCGGCAGAATAGAACCCATGAACCGACCGACTCTTGAGGCCGTAGCGGCCCGGGCAGGTGTAGGCCGGGGCACGGTGTCGAGGGTCATCAACGGCTCGCCGAACGTCAGCGCCAAGGCCCGTGAGGCCGTCGAGCTGGCCATTCGCGAGCTGGGCTACGTGCCCAACCGTGCGGCGCGCGCGCTGGTGACGCGCCGCACGGACACGGTGGCGCTGGTGGTGTCGGAGTCGCAGCTCAGGGTGTTCGACGAGCCGTACTTCGCCGGCACCATCCGCGGCATCGGCTCGGCGCTGGCCGAGACCGGGTTGCAGCTCATCCTGGCGATGGCGCGCACCCCGGAGGAGCACGCGCGGCTGGAGCACTACCTGACGGGGCAGCACGTCGACGGCGTGCTGCTGCTGTCGCTGCACGGCGCCGATCCGCTGCCGGGCCGGCTGGAGGCGATGGGCGTGCCGACCGTGCTCGGCGGCCGCCCCGTCGGCCTCGATCCGTACAGCTACGTCGACATGGACAACAGGGCCGGGGCCAGGCAGGCGGTCAAGCACCTGCTCAGCCTCGGCCGCGGCGCGATCGCGGCCATCGCCGGCCCCCAGGACATGGGCGTGGGCGTCGACCGTCTGGCCGGCTACCGCGACGCGCTGCTGCCCTCGGGCCTGTCCGAGCTGGTCGCCTTCGGCGACTTCTCGGAGCAGAGCGGCGCGGCGGCGATGGCGGAGCTGCTGCATCGCCATCCCGAGCTGGACGCGGTCTTCGCCGCCTCCGACCCGATGGCGCTCGGCGCGATGCGGGTGCTGAAGGCCGAGGGCCGCAGCATCCCGCACGACGTCGCGGTGATCGGCTTCGACGACTCCAAGGCCGCGCTGCACGCCGACCCGCCGCTCACCACCGTCCACCAGCCGACGGAGGCCATGGGCCGGCAGATGGCGCAGCTCCTGGTCGCCCGCATCAACGGCGAGGAGCTGCGCCAGCCCGTCGTCATCCTCGACACCCACCTCGTCCGGCGGGAGTCCGCCTGACCCCCTGAAGGAGCCCCGTGGACAGCAGGACCAAACGCCGGTTATCGCCCGCCGAGCTCGACGCCCTGGCCCGGCGGGCCCTCGGCGCCGGCGTCGCGTCGGCCACCGAGCTGACCGACGGCTACGCCAACGCGGTGTGGCGGCTGGCCCTGCTGGACGGGCGCGAGGTGGTGCTGAAGGTGGCCCCGCCGCCCGAGCTGGAGCAGCTCAGCTACGAGCGCAACCTGCTGCGCACGGAGGCCGACGCCATCGCGCTGGCGGCCGGCGCCGGCGTGCCGGTGGCCGGGCTGCTGCACGCCGGGTTCGACGACCCGGTGCTCGGCGGCGACTACCTCATGCTGGCCGCGCTCGACGGGGTCTCGTGGAACCTGGCCCAGGAGTCCGTCGACCCCGGCCGCGGCGCCGAGCTGCGCCGCGAGCTGGGCCGCCTGCTGGCCAGGTTCAACGGGGTGACCGGCGAGGTGTTCGGCTACCCGCACGCCGGCATCACCGGCGCCACCTGGCGGGAGGCGTTCCTGGCGATGGTGCGGGCGCTGCTCGCCGACACCGGGCGCTGGCCGACTCCGCTGCCCCGGCCGGCCGCGCAGATCATGGCCGTGTTCGAGGCCGCCGCGCCCGTGCTGGACGAGGTCACGGTCCCCCACCTGGTGCACTTCGACGTGTGGGTGGGCAACGTCTTCCTCGACCTGCGCGGCACGCCCCGCATCCAGGCCCTCATCGACCACGAGCGGGCGTTCTGGGGCGACCCGGTCGCCGAGTTCGTCACGCCGACCATCTTCGGCGAGCTGCGCGAGGACGATCCGCTGCTGGCGGGCTACCGCGAGGTGACGCCGCTGGAGCTGACGCCCGCTGCGCTGACCCGGCTCGACCTCTACCGGGCCTACCTGTCGCTGATCCTGCTGGCCGAGAACGGGCCCCGCCAGTATCCCGAGGAGGAGTACGCCAGGCTGCGCGACGCGGCCTTCAGCTCACTGTCCCAGGTGCTGGACCGCCTCGTACGCCCCTCCCTGGACGCCGTGGGATAGCCGGCCGCACTGCCCGGCCCCGGCGCCGGCCAGGTCGTTCGGGACGCCGAGGTCGGCGGGGGCGGCGGTGTTGCCCGAGCAGGCGAGCGCGCCCCTGACCGTGGTGCCGGACAGGACCGGCGCGGTGTTGCCGGTCAGCAGCGCCGCGCCGCGCACCTCGGCTCCCACGACCACCAGCTCCCCGGCCCCCGAGACGGTCAGCGCGCCCTCGACGCGGGCGCCGAGCAGGTGCACGGCGGCCGGGTCCGCGGCGGCCAGCGCGCCCGTGACGCGCCCGCCGGTGGCCACCAGCGACGCGCCGGGGCGGACCGTGACCGGGCCGGTGACCTGCGCGTGGTCGAGGCAGGTGACGCCGGCGGCGGCGGCCAGCGGGCCCCGGTGCTCGCCGGTGAGCGTGCGGGTGCAGGCGGGCGGCGGGGCGATCGTGGTGACGGTGAAGCTCCTCGCCGCGCCCGTGTTGCCGGCCGCGTCGATCGAGCGGTACTCGACCGTGTGGCGGCCGCGCGGCAGCTTGCCGTACACCAGCGAGTCGATGACAGTGCCCTGCTCGGAGAACGTCCACGGCAGCTCGGAGGAGGTGGGCCAGCCGAAGTAGTTGAACCAGCCGTCGCCGTCCACCCGCGACTCCGCGACCACGTGGCCGGCGCGGTCGTCGGCGCCGGTGAGCCGCATGGTGAAGGGGCCGTTGTAGACGTAGGTGTCGCCGGCGCGGGCCAGCGGCTGCGACAGCTCGTACGCCGTGACCGGCGGCTCGGCGTCGACCTGCCAGGTGAGCGTGCGCCCGCCGAGCGACGCGGTGAGGGTGTGGCCGCCCGCCGCCAGGCCGAGCGCGCCGAGGTCCAGCTCGGTGCCGCCCTCGGTCTCCTTCCCGTCGAGCGTCCAGGTGATCCGGGGGATCTCCGCGGCGGGGTGGGTGGTCTCGACGTGGACGACGTCGGCGCGGCCGAGCGGCCGGTCCGTGGGCGTCGAGGAGACGACGGCGGGCTCGGTCCCGTCGGGCGGGGTGGTGAGCGCGGTGTCCACGCTCCAGGTGCGGGTGCCGGTGAGCGCGGCCCTGATCGCCGGGTCGCGGACGAAGCCGGTCGGGTCGGCGACGGTGGCCGTGACCGTGTGCGTGCCCGGCGCGAGACCCAGCGTGCGCAGGTCGAGCGCGTCGCGGTCGCCGGGCAGGACGCGGCCGTCCACGCTCCAGGTGGTCGTCAGCGAGTGGCTGACCGGGCGCATCGGCTCCACCCACAGGACCCGGTCGGCCCCGACGGGCGCGCCGGCCGGCGTCGCGTCCTGGACGACGGCGGTCTTGGCGGTGATGCGCTGCGTCATCACCTCGCGGGCGACCTGGTCGTAGTAGTAGCCGAGGGTCTTCATCATCGAGTGCGCGCTCGGCCGCCACACGCCGCTCGTGTAGTAGAGGCCGCCCTCGTAGCGGCCGATCGGGCCGCCGGACTCGCTCGGCTCGCCCAGCCAGCGCCACCACTTGCGCCGCTGGTCGCGGAGCTGTTGCTCGGTGAGCAGGGTGTGGTGGGCGCTGGCCGGCTCGGGGCCGGTGTAGGCGCCGCCGGGGACGCCGCGCTGGTAGTAGTCGTACTCGTCCTGCAGGCCGCCCAGCGAGTGGCCCAGCTCGTGCGGGCTGATCAGGGCCGACATGCTGTTGCTGCCCGAGGCGGTGGCGTACGAGCCGCCGGCGCCGCCGTAGGTGCCGCTGTTGGCCAGGGCGAGGATCTGCCGGTTGCCGGACGTGGCGCCGGTCACCAGGTCGGCGTAGCGGGTGGCGGCGGCGTTGTCCATGGTGATGAGGCGCTGGACGCTCGCCGGGTTGCAGCGGCCCCAGAAGCCCATGCTCAGCGGGGTGGTGCGGCGCGGGGCGTCGAGGCCGGGGTCGCAGCTGACGCCGGACTCGCCGGAGACGATGTCGATCCGGTAGACGTTGACGTAGTTCCGGTAGGACTTGAACGGCTCGATCGACCACATGACGTTGAGGTGCCGGTCCACGTCGGCCCGGAACTTCGCCTGGTCGGCCTCGGTGTAGCCGTCGCCCATGACGATGAGGTTGAACCGCTTGGCCGGCGGGCCGGTGACCTGCACGGGCACGACCGTCGCGGCGCCGGGCTCCGCGGCGGCGGCCGGGGCCGGGGACAGCGCCGCGCACAGCAGGACGACGGCCGGGAGCAGGGCCGCTGATCTACGCATGTCTCGCACTATCTCGTGAAAAGCGATCTTTGCCCAGGGTCCTCCTTCACGCGCCGGGCAGGTCCGCCAGCAGGACCGGCGCGGTGGTCGGCCGCCGCGAGCCGCGCGCGGGCTCGACCGTGAGCGCCACCCGCGCCTCGCCGGGACGCGGCGTGACCACCACGGGCGCGGTGACGCCCTCCTCGGCGCGGCCCAGGAGCCCGGCCGGGCGCGGCCCGTCCCGGCCCGTCAGCCACAGCTCGTAGCCCTTCGAGGCGGGCAGCTCGGGCAGGCCGGAGGTGGTGAACAGCAGGCGGGCCGCCGAGCGCGAGAGCACCAGGGTGGCGGTGCCGCCCGAGGTGGCCGGATGGCGGACCGTCCTCGCGTCCGGCGCGGACAACACGGCGACGACCTGCCGGCCGGCGGCGCCGAGGCGGTCGTTGACGCCGGTGAGGCGCTCGTTGACGGCGCTCAGCCGGTCGTTGGCCGCGATGAGGCGGTCGTTGGCGTCGCTGAGCCGGTGGTTGACGGCGGCGAGGCCGGCGGCGTCGCGGCGGGCGTCCAGGGCGAGCGCGCCGAGGCCGACGGCGACCGCCGCGCACGCCGCCGCCAGCCCGGCCACCGCCCGGTAGGCCCGCCCCCGGGCCCGCACCGCCCCGGCCGCGCCCGCCGTCCCCTCCACGCGCGGCGCCGCCGCCCCCTGAGGCGCCCTCGCCATGACCGCCGTGCGGGGCAACTCGACGACCGTCGCCGCGTCGGCGTCACCCGGCTCTCGCGCCTCCGCCCTCGCCTCGCCCTGGCCGGTGTCCGGGCTCGCGTCGGGGCTCGCGTCGGGGCTCGTGTCGGGGCCGGGGACGGGCCGGGGGGCGGGCCTGGAGGGGGTCCCGGGCGTTGCATGCAGGCCGGGCGGCCAGGGCCGGCGGCGGTAGGCGGCGGTGAGCAGGCGGGTCCGCAGCGGCGGGGGCGGCGGCGCGGCCACCGCCTCCGCCAGCCGCGCGGCCGTCTCCCGCAGCCGCCGCACCTCCGTCCCGCACGTCCCGCAGCCGCGCAGGTGCTCCTCGAACAGCACCCACTCCCCGTACGGCAGCGCGTGCACGGCGTAGGGGCCGGAGAGGGCGTGGAGGTCGTCGTTCATGGTCCACTTCCGAGGCGAGAGGCGGCTCACGCATGTACTTCGGCCGCTCGGGCACGCCGGATGGCACGGGGCCCTTGCTTCTTCGCGCCGGCGTTGCGACAATCTCATCGGGTGATGAATTATGACATGCGTGATAGCGGGCGGCGGCCCGGCGGGCGCGATGCTCGCCCTGCTGCTGGCCAGAGCGGGCGTGCCGGTCACGCTCCTGGAGAAGCACGCCGACTTCCTGCGGGACTTCCGCGGCGACACGATCCACCCCTCGACCCTGCGCGTGCTCGACGAGCTGGGGCTCGCCGGCGAGCTGCTGAAACTGCCCCACCGCAAGGTGCGCGACCTCGGGCTGCGCACCGACCAGGGCACGATCAGGCTGGCGTCCCTGCGCCGGCTGCCGCCGCCCTACGACTACATCGCCTTCGTCCCGCAGTGGGACTTCCTGAACATCGTCACGTCGGCGGCCGCCCGCTACCCCGGCTTCCGGCTGCTGATGCGGGCCGAGGCGTACGACCTGATCCGCGAGGGCGGCGCGGTGCGCGGGCTGCGCTACCGCGACGACTCCGGCGAGCACGAGCTGCGCGCCGACCTGACGGTGGCCGCCGACGGCCGGCACTCGGCGCTGCGCCGCCGGGCCGGCCTGGCCCCCAAGGAGCTGGGCGCGCCGATGGACGTGGTGTGGTTCCGGCTGCCCTTCGCGGACGGCGACCCCGAGGACACGTTCCTGCGCGTCTCCCCCGGCCACATGATGGTCGGCATCAACCGGGTCGACTACTGGCAGCTCGCCTACCTCATCCCTAAGGGCGGCTACGACCGGCTGACGGCCGCCGGCATCGAGGCGCTGCGCCGGCCCGTCGCGCGGCTGCTGCCCTTCCTCGCCGGCCGCGTCGGGCAGCTCCAGGGCTACGACGACGTCAGCGTGCTCACCGTGGCCGTCGACCGGCTGCGCCGCTGGCACCGGCCCGGCTTCCTGTGCATCGGCGACGCCGCGCACGCGATGTCGCCGGTGTTCGGGGTCGGGATCAACCTCGCCGTCCAGGACGCGGTGGCCACCGCCAACCTGCTCGCCGCCCCGCTGAGGGCCGGCGCGCCGATCCCCGAGTCGCTGCTGCACCGGCTGCAGCGGCGGCGCATGCCGGCCACGGTGATCACGCAGACGGCCCAGCGGGTGGCCCAGCGCCTGCTCATCAGGCGGGCCCTGGGCGGCCGGTTCGACGCCTCCGCCCTGCCGCGCGACGTGACGCGGGTGCCGCTGCTCAACCGGCTGGCGCCGCGCCTGGTCGGGATGGGGGTGCGGCCCGAGCACGTGGAGACCCCGGAGGTCGCGCCCGCGCCCGGCGAACGCTGAGCCAAGGCGATGGCCAAAACGTGGACAACAGGGTCGGTAGCGACCGGCTCCGTGGAATACCCTCGTATCTCGTGAGCAGCAATCTACTGGATCTCGATTCCTGGCGAGCCCTCCCCGCGGCCCAGCAGCCCGACTGGCCCGATCGCAGCGAGCTCGACAAGGTCGTCGCCGAGCTCGGCGGCCTGCCTCCCTTGGTGTTCGCCGGCGAGTGCGACCAGCTGAAGGACCAGCTGGCCGCCGTCGCCCGCGGCGAGGCGTTCGTCCTGCAGGGCGGCGACTGCGCCGAGACCTTCTCCGGCGCGACCGCCGACAACGTCCGCAACAAGCTGAAGACGTTGCTGCAGATGGCGATCGTGCTGACCTACGCGGGCAAGGTGCCGGTCGTCAAGATCGGCCGCGTGGCCGGGCAGTTCGCCAAGCCGCGCTCCAAGCCGACGGAGGTGCGCGACGGCGTCGAGCTGCCCGCCTACCGCGGCGACATGGTCAACGGCTTCGACTTCACCGCCGAGTCCCGCAGGCCCGATCCGTGGCGGCTGCTCAAGGCGTACCACTCCTCGGCCGTGACGCTCAACCTGGCGCGCGCCTTCACCAAGGGCGGCTACGCCGACCTGCGGCAGGTGCACGCCTGGAACCAGGACTTCGTGGCCGGCTCGCCGGCCGGCCGCCGCTACGAGCAGCTGGCCAGGGAGATCGACCAGGCGCTGGCCTTCATGCGGGCCTGCGGGGCCGACCCGGAGGAGTTCCACACGGTCGAGTTCTACTCCTCGCACGAGGCGCTGATCCTCGACTACGACCGGGCGCTCACCCGCATCGACTCGCGCACGGGGCTGCCGTACGACGTGTCGGCGCACATGGTCTGGATCGGCGAGCGCACCCGGCAGCTCGACGGCGCGCACGTCGACTTCTTCGCCCGCATCCGCAACCCCATCGGCGTCAAGCTCGGGCCGACGACGACGCCGCAGGAGGCCCTGGCGCTGGTCGAGCGGCTCAACCCGGCCAACGAGCCGGGGCGGCTCACGTTCATCACCCGGATGGGCGCCACCAAGATCCGCGAGCACCTGCCCGCGCTGGTCAAGGAGGTCACGGCGGCCGGGGCGCAGGTGGCGTGGATCTGCGACCCGATGCACGGCAACACGTTCGAGGCGCCGAGCGGGCACAAGACGCGGCGGCTCGACGACGTGCTCGACGAGGTGGCGGGCTTCTTCGAGGTGCACCGCTCGCTCGGCACCCACCCGGGCGGCATCCACATCGAGTTCACCGGCGACGACGTCACCGAGTGCGTGGGCGGTGGCCACGGCATCGTCGAGACCGACCTCGCCACCCGCTACGAGACGGCCTGCGACCCCCGCCTCAACCGCAGCCAGTCCCTCGACCTCGCCTTCCGCGTCGCGGAGCTCTACCGCGGCTGACCCGGGCGCTCACTCCCCCGGCGGCGGGCCCGGTCCGGGCCGCCGCCGGGGCGCCGGGTCAAGGGTGATCTACGTCTCACTGCCCCCTGTTGCCGAACGATATTCGAGTGGACCACGGGGCCGCGCGGCTATGATCGCCCCGAAAGAGGCGAAAGCATGGGAGCAATCGTGGACAGTGCCCCGGAGGGGGTGGACCCCAACGTCCCCAACGTCGCGCGCATGTACGACTACTACCTCGACGGCAAGGACAACTTCGCGGCGGACCGGGCGGCCGCGGAACAGATCCTGAAGAACTTCCCGCACACCAAGGAGGGGGCCCGCGCCAACCGGGCGTTCCTGCGCCGCGCGGTCCGTCATCTCGTGGACCAGGGCGTGCGGCAGATCGTCGACCTGGGCGCCGGCCTGCCCACCCAGGGCAACACCCATGAGATCGCCCCCGAGGCCCGCGTCGTCTACGTGGACTACGACTCGGTCGTGTGCGTGCACGGGCGGGCGCTGCTGGCCAGGAAGGACAACGTCGACTTCCTCCAGGCCGACGTGCGCGAGGCCGACGCGCTGCTCGACAAGCTCGCCGGGCTGGTCGACTTCAAGCAGCCAGTGGCGTTCCTGGCGCTGGCGATCCTGCACTTCATCCCCGACGAGCCGGCCTACGACGTGGTGGCGAAGCTGCGCGAGGCGAGCGTCCCGGGCAGCCACCTGGTGATCAGCCACGCCGTGGACGCCACGCCGGACACCACGGAGCAGGCGCTGGAGATCTACCGCAAGGCCACGGCCGCGCTCAACCTGCGCGACCGCGACGGCGTCCTGCGCTTCTTCGAAGGTTACGAGCTGGTCGAGCCGGGGCTGACGTACCCGGCGGGCTGGCGTCCCGACGACCCGATGGCGCCGGGCAACGGCGTCGACTTCGGCTACGTGGGCGTCGGCCGCAAGCCCTGACCGGCCCGGCACGCCTCTGATCGGCCCGCCGCCGCAACCGGCCCGGCGCCGCACAGGAAAAGCCCCGCCTCAGGGCGGGGCTTTCTCGTTCTCGCCGACGGCGTCAGTTCTGCTCGGCCTTCTTCAGCTCCTCGCTGAGCTCGGCCCGGATGGCGTCCATGTCAAGGGCGCGGACCTGCCGGATGAGGTCCTCCAGCGCCGGGGCCGGGATGGCGCCGGCCTGGGCGAAGACCACGATGCCGTCACGGATGGCCATGAGCGTGGGGATCGAGGTGATGTCGAAACCCTGCGCGAGCGCCTGCTCGGCGTCGGTGTCGATCTTGCCGAACGTGATGTCGGAGTGCTGCTCGGAGGCCTGCTCGAAGATCGGCCCGAACTTCCTGCACGGCGGGCACCAGGTCGCCCAGAAGTCGAGCAGCACGATCCCCTTGTCGGCGATGTCGTTGAAGTTCTTCTCGGTTACTTCGATGGTCGCCACAAAAGGCTCCTCGCTCTGTGTTGAAGGCTGTGCTTCCCACACAACCACGTACCCGTCCCTGGCATTCCATGCGCGCACCCCAGGCCAGGCAGGAGGGTTTTCGACCGCATATTTCCAGGTAAATGTGGTTAGAACAATAAAAGGACGAACCTTGACATCGGCGCACGCGGGTATGAGCAGTGCATGGACTGGGTCACCTGCGCGTATTCGGCTGCCTGCACCGGAATCGCTAACCGGCCGTCCGGCCTCTGCCTCGCCCACCTGTCACCGGAACAACTGGCCGAGGCGCTCGCCTGCCTGGCTCCCGGCCGCCTGCTCGACCTGCGCGGCACGACGATCACCAGCGACCTGCTGGCCAGGGTCCTGGAGGCCGCCGGCGGCCGGCCGGGGCGCACCCGGCTGGACCGGGCCAGGTTCACCGGCGACGTCCGCCTGTCGGGCGTCACCTTCACCGGCGACGTCTCGCTCGACGAGGCCAGGTTCGACCGGCTGGCCTCGTTCTTCGGCGCCCGCTTCGACGGCAACGTCTCGCTGGCCGGGGCCCGCTTCACCCGCGAGCTGTCCTTCCACGGGGTCGCCGTGCGCGGCCACGTCTCGCTCGACCGGGCCGTCATGTCCAGGGACGCGCTGTTCAGCCAGGCCGTCTTCGGGCGCGGGCTGTCGTGCGAGCGGGCCAGGTTCGACGGCTACGCCACCTTCGACGGCGCCCGGCTCGGCGACGGGGCGGCCTTCCGCGGCGCGCGCTTCGGCCGCACCCTGTCCTTCCGCAAGGTCAGCGGCACGGCCGGGTTCGAGGCGGCGCACTTCGCGGCCGACGCGTACCTGTCGGCCACCGCGCGGCTGTCGCTGGCCCGCGCCCGCGCCGACGGCCTGCTGGACGTGTCGGTGGCGCGCTGCGGCCTCGACCTGCGCGGCGTGGAGGTCACCGGCGCCACCGCGGTCAAGCTGACCGACTCCTCGGCCGACCTGGAGGGCGCGGTGCTGCGCGGCCCGGCCGTGGTGAGCGGCCGGGGCCGGTCGGGGCTCAGCTCGCTGCGCCAGGTGGACGCCGCCGACCTGGCGCTGCACGGGCTGGACCTGTCGGCGTGCCGCTTCGCCGGGCTCACCCACCCGTCGGGTGTCCGGGTCAAGGACTGCACGTTCGCGCTCACGCCGCGCGGGGTGCGGGTGAGCCTGCGCTGGCCGGTGCTGCGCTGGTTCTCCCGGCGCAGCGCCCTCGCCGACGAGTACGACCGGTACGCCGGGCCTGGCGGGGACGGCGGGCCCGCCCCCGGCAGGGCCGGCGTCACGCCCGACAACCTGGCCGTGCTCTACGCCGGCCTGCGGCCCAGCGACCGGGCCACCTCCGCCGACTTCGCCTTCGCCGCGATGGAGATGCGCCGCCGGGCCGGTCACCACTGGTGGCTGCCGGTGTCGTGGCTGCTGTTCGGCTACGGCCTGCGCCTCGGGCGCACGGTCGGCTGGTTCGCCACGCTGGCCGCCATCGCCGCGGTCGCCGTGTTGTGGACGTCGACCGGTCACGCCGCGGTGGTCCACCGGTAGCGCGGGCCGCCCGGGGTCAGAGCGTCGCGGCGACCTCGGCGATCCGGTCCGGCATGGAGCGCCAGCCGCCGCCCATGATCCGGCGCGACATCTGCTGCAGCTCGTCGTCCGGGTCGAAGCCCTCGTGGTCGAGGAAGAGCCGGGTGCCCCGGCCCTCGGGCTCCAGGCGCCAGGTGACGGTCCAGTCGGCCCGCCCGCCGTCGCTCCAGCTCAGCTTGACCAGCCGCTCCGGCTCCAGCTCCAGCACCTCGCAGTGCACGACGCCGTCGAAGCCGACGGCCTTCCTCGGGGTGGTGGTGAAGGTGAAGCGGTGCCCGACCTCCGGCTTGAAGTCGCCCGGCATCAGCCACTTGGCGATCAGGTCGGGCTCGGTCAGCGCCCGCCAGACCTTGGCGGGCGGGTGCGCGACGAACTGGTCGAGCCTGATCGCGCGCAGGTCCTCATCGGTCTTCCTCCGGGCCGGCATCGGCGTCGTCCTCCATCTCGTCCAGCTCCTCCATCTCGTCCAGCAGGGTGTTCAGTGCGCTCAGGCGCTCGCGCCAGAAGCGTTCGTAGGGGCTGAGCCAGTCGCGGACCTCCATGAGCGGCGCCGGCTCCAGCCGGTAGCGCCGCTCCCTGCCCTTGCGGGTCTCGGCCACCAGCCCGGCGTCCTTGAGCACCTTCAGGTGCTCCGACACGCTGGGCCTGCTCATGTCGAACCGCTCGGCCAGCCGGCCGGCGGGCTGGCCGCCCTCCTCCAGCAGCAGGCGCAGCAGCTCGCGCCGGGCGGGGCTGGCCAGAGCGGCGAAGACGTGGTCGGCGCTCATGCCTGCGAGGCGACGAAGCCGTTGCCGAAGGGGTCGTGGAAGAGCAGCTGCCGTCCCCAGGGCTGGTCGCTCGGGCCGTCGGCGGCGAGGCCGTGCTCGCGCAGCCGGGCGGCGAGCGCGTCGAGGTCGGGCGCGGCCACGACGAGGCCGCCGATCGGGGCCATGTCCGGGAACCAGGAGGCGAGCAGGAGCGCGGTGGCGGCGCCCTTCGGGGCGACGGTGAGCCAGCGGCCCATGGGGAACGGGTTGTCGGCGCGCACCTCGAACCCGAGCACGCCGGCGTAGAACTCCAGCGCGCGCTCCTGGTCGGCGACGGGCACGGTGACGGTGTCGATGGAGGAAATCAGCATGTCGCACACTATACGTAGGTTTTTTCCTACATGACAACCGGTTTCGGGAAATCAGGGGATCCCCGGAGTGACCGGCGAGCCGCCGCTCCGTAGAATGAGGATCATGCGCATCGACGACTACGTGGCCGAGCTGGACCGCGCTCTCGCCGGCCCGCCCGGGCCCAAGCGGGACCTCGTCGTCGAGGCGCGCGACAGCCTGACCGACACCGCCGACGCCCTGGAGGCCGAGGGCCTGCCCCGGGCCGAGGCGGAGCGGGCGGCGGTGACCGAGTTCGGCCCGGTCGCCGAGGTCGCGCCGGGCTACCAGGCCGAGCTGACCTGCGCCGCGGGACGCCGGCTCGGCGTGCTGCTGTTCATCAGCGTGCCCGTCACGGTGCTCATGTGGTCGGTGCTGTGGCGCATCTACCCGGCGACGGAGACGTCCTGGCTGCGCCAGCCCCACTGGTACGGCCCGGTCTCCCGGCTGCTCGACGCCGTCCAGCTCGGCGTCGGCCTCTACGGCGGGCTGGTGCTGCTCGCGCTCGGCCGGGGCGCCCGCTGGATCCGCCGCCCCCGCCTGCTCACCCGGTCGCTGGCGCTGGTCGTCTGGGCCTCGCTGCCGGTCACGGCCGGGCTCGGCCTGCTGCTCACCTACGGCGCCGACCACCCCAACACGCTCGCGGCGCTGCCCGCGCTGCTGGCCAACCTGGTGACCGCCGCGCTGTGGGGCGTCCAGATGTACGGGGCGTCGCGCTGCCTGCGCCTCACGCGCACAACGGTCGTCCCCTGCTGAGAGCTCAGGTCTCGGGCCGCAGCACGCCGCCGATCACGGCGGCGAACTCGCGCCAGGCCGACCGCTCCCCTTCGAGCTGCTTCCTGCCCGACTCCGTCAGCCGGTAGGTGCGGCGCTTGCGCCCGCCCACGGTCGCCCACTCGCTCGACAGGTGGCCGATGCGCTCCAGCCTGCGCAGCGCCGGGTAGACCGTGCCCGTCGGCACGCTGAGCGCGCCCCCGCTGCGTTCCTGCAGCGCCTCGATGATGGCGTAGCCGTGCAGCGGCTCCCGCTCCAGCACTGAGAGCAGCAGCGCGTCCATGTGCCCGCGCAGCGCGTCCGGATTCATGTCTCAGATCTTAGGCAACTGGTCGGCATGTAGCTAGTCTACATGTAGGCTGTCTATATGTAGGTAGACACAACAACCGACCTCGACCGGAGTCGTGATGGATGTACTCGACCTGGCGCGCACGCAGTTCGCGGTGACCGGCGGGCTGCACTTCCTGTTCGTCGTGCTCACGCTGGGGATGGCGCCGCTGGTGGCGATCATGCACACCCGCTGGGCCCTGACGGGCGGCCCGCGCCACGAAGCGATGACCCGCTTCTGGGGGCAGATCTACGTCATCAACTACGCGCTCGGCATCGTGACCGGGCTGGTGATGGAGTTCCAGTTCGGGCTGGCGTGGAGCGGCCTGTCCCACTACGCGGGGGACGTGTTCGGCGCACCGCTCGCCATGGAGACGCTGGTGGCGTTCTTCCTGGAGTCCACGTTCCTCGGGCTGTGGATCTTCGGCTGGGGGCGGCTGCCGCGGTGGCTGCACCTGGCGTGCATCTGGCTCGTGACGCTGACCGCGTACGCGAGCGCCTTCTTCATCATGATGGCCAACTCCTTCCTGCAGAACCCGGCGGGCGCCGTGGCCCGCGGCGGCCGGCTGGAGCTGGTGGACTTCGGCGCCCTGCTGACCAACAAGGCGCTGGTCTTCTCCTTCCCGCACGTCGTGGCGGCCGGGCTGTTCACCGGCGGGACGGTGCTCATCGGCGCCAGCGCCTACCAGCTGCGGCGGCGCACCGAGCACCAGGACTTCTTCGCCCGCTCGATGCGGCTCGGCGTGGTGACGGCCGCGATCGGCATCGTGTTCACCATGGGCTTCGGCTACGCGCAGTTCGCCGGGGTGCAGGAGGGCAAGTTCGACAACACCGGGGCGGCGCTCGGGCTGGCCCTCATGATGGAGATCGGGCAGCTGCTCGGGCTGGTCGTGCTGCTCTTCCTGCTGCCGGTGATCCGCTGGCTGCCGCGCTGGCGCTGGACGCACCCGCTGCTGATCGCGATGACGCCGCTGCCGTTCGTGCTGGCCATCGCCGGATGGGTGGCCAGGGAGGTCGGCCGGCAGCCGTGGATGATCTGGGGCCGGCTCACCGTCGCCGACGCCCTGTCCCCCGGCCTGACCCCGGGCATGGTGGCCGCCTCGCTGGCCGGGTTCGCGGGCGTGCTGGGGCTGCTCGCGGTCGTCGACTACGTGCTCATCGCGCGGGTGATCCGGCGCGGGCCGCGCGACCTCGACCTCGGCGCCGGGGCGCCCGGCGAGACGCGCGCTCCCGCGCTCAGCTTCTAGGAGGACTGTGATGGACGTCGTCTGGTTCGCCTTCTTCGCGCTGCTGCTGATCGGCTACTTCGCGCTGGAGGGCTTCGACCTCGGGGTGGGGCTGCTGCTGCCGGTGCTGGGACGCACCCGGGAGGGGCGCGACCGCATGGTGGCGGCGATCGCCCCGTACGTGCTGGCCAACGAGGTGTGGCTGGTGGCCGTGGCCGGGACGTTGTTCGGCGCCTACCCGGCGCTGGAGGGGAAGGTGCTGTTCGGGCTGTACCCGGTCGTGGTGGCGATGCTGCTGAGCTGGATCCTGCGCGACGCCGGGCTGTGGTTCCGCCGGCGGGTCGACGGGCCGCGCTGGCGCGGCCTGTGGGACGGCCTGATCGCGTTCGGCTCGCTCGGCCTGTCGTTCGGCTGGGGCATGGCCCTGTACGCGGCCGCCACCGGGTTCGCCGCCTCGCCGGTGAACCCGGTGGGGCTGATGCTGGGCGTGGTGGTGACGCTGCTGTTCGCCTGGCACGGGTGGACGTTCCTGGCCTGGCGGGCCCCCGGCGGCTTCGGGGCGGCCCGGCCGGGGCGGGCGCTGCTGGTGTCCGGGGCGGCGGCGGCGCTGCCGGCGGCGGGGGTGCTGGCGGGGGCGATGCCGTACCTGGTCGAGCACTCAGCGCCGGCGGCTACGTTGAATGTGCTCAGTCTCATGGTCCTGCCGTTCGCACCCATCATGCTGGGCGCGCAAGTATGGGTATGGCGCACTTTCCGGCCAGGCAAGGACGCCTTCCGGCTCCCGTCGTTCTTCTGAGGGCACGTGCACAAGGATCTCCTGCGGCTCATGCGGGCCGAGCGGTCGGTACGCCGCCACCTCGCCGTCACGCTGGCGGCGGCCGTGCTGGCCGGGCTGCTCGTGCTCGCGCAGGCCGAGCTGCTGGCCGGGGTGCTGTCCGGCCGGTTCACCGCCGCCGCGCTGGGCGCGCTGGCGGCCGTCGTCGGCGTGCGGGCGCTGCTGGCCTGGACGCAGGGCGTCTTCGCGGGCCGCACCGCCACCGGCGTGAAGTCGGCGCTGCGCCACCGGCTGCTGGCCCGGCTGCGCGAGCTGGGGCCCGGGCGGCTGGCCGCGCACCGCTCGGGCGAGCTGGTCACGCTGGCCGGGCGCGGGCTCGACGGCCTCGACGCCTACCTGACCGGCTACCTGCCGTCGATCGCCGTCGCCGCGGTGGTGCCGGTGGCCGTGCTGGTCCGGCTGTTCGCCGCCGACCTCGCCAGCGCGGTCATCGTGCTGGTCACGCTGCCGCTCATCCCGGTCTTCGGCGCCCTGGTGGGCATGACGACCAAGGCCGTCACCGAGCGCCAGTACCGCGCGCTGGCGCGGCTCGGCGGGCACTTCCTCGACGTGGTGCGCGGGCTGCCCACGCTGCGCGCCTTCGGCCGGGCCCGCTACCAGGCCGGCGTCATCCGGCAGGTGGCCGACGCCCATCGCAGCGCCACGATGCGCACGCTGCGGGTGGCGTTCCTGTCGTCGCTGGTGCTGGAGCTGTGCGCGTCGTTGTCGCTGGCGCTGGTGGCGGTGCCGATCGGGCTGCGGCTGCTCGGCGGGTCGCTGGACCTCACGACCGGGCTGCTGGTGCTGCTGCTGGCGCCGGAGGCGTACCTGCCGCTGCGGGCCATGGGGACGCGCTTCCACGCGTCCATGGAGGGCGTGGCGGCGGCCGACGCGGCCTTCGCCGTGCTGGACACCGCCGGCGACCCGCCGCGCCCCGCCGGGCGCGGCGGCGTGCCCGCCGCCGGGGCGCCGGAGATCCGGCTGGAGCACGTCACCGTCCGCTACCCGGGACGCGACGCGGCCGCGCTGGAGGACGTCACGCTGACCGTCCGGCCCGGCGAGCGGGTCGCGCTGGTGGGCGAGAGCGGCGGGGGCAAGAGCACGCTGCTGCACCTGCTGCTCGGCTTCGTCGAGCCGGACGCGGGCCGGGTGCTCGTGGACGGCGCCGACCTGCGCGAGCTGGACCTGGCCGGCTGGCGGGCCCGGCTGGCGTTCGTGGCGCAGCGGCCGCACCTGTTCGCGGCGTCGGTCGCGGACAACATCCGCCTCGGCGCGCCGGCCGCCTCCGACGAGGACGTGCGGCGGGCCGCCGCGGCGGCGCACGCCGACTTCGTGGACGCGCTCCCGCGGGGCTTCGGCACGGTGCTGGGCGAGCGGGGCGCGAACCTGTCGGCGGGGCAGCGCCAGCGCGTGGCGCTGGCCCGCGCCTTCTGCCGGCCCGGGGCGTCCGTGCTGCTCCTGGACGAGCCCACGGCGCGGCTGGACGGGCGGAGCGAGGCGGCCGTGGTGGCGGGGACCGCCGAGCTGGCGAGGGGCCGTACGGCGATCATCGTCGCGCACCGGCCGGCCATGATCGACCTGGCGGACCGGGTGGTGCGCCTGCACGCGGGCCGCGTCGTCGCCGACACCGCGGGCCCCCCGGACGAGGGGCCGGGCGGTGCGGAGCCGGAGCAGGCCGGGGCCGTGCGGGCCGAGAGCGGGGCCGTGCGGGCCGAAAGCGGGGCCGTGCGGGCCGAAAGCGGGGCCGTGCGGGCCGAGAGCGGGGGCGAGGCATGAGGCGCGTCATGGGCAAGCGGCTGCTGTGGGCCGTGCTGGCGGGCGCGGCGGCGGACCTGGCCGGGCTCGGCCTCATCGCCGCCGCGGCCTGGCTGATCACCCGGGCCGCCCAGCAGCCGCCGCTGGCCGCGCTGAGCGTGGCGATCGTGGCGACCCGGGCCTTCGCCACCGGCAAGGGCGTCTTCCGCTACGCCGAACGCCTCACCGGCCACGACATGGCGCTGCGCGCCCAGGCGGGCACCCGCGAGGACCTGTACGAGGCGCTGATCCCGCCGCAGCGGCCCCGTCACGGCGGCGCCGACCTGCTGAGCCGCATGGTGGACGACACCGAGGCGGTGCAGGACCTGCTGGTGCGCTGCCTGCTGCCCGCCGCCGCGGCGGCCGTGACCGGGCTGGCCGCCGTCGCGATCGGGCTCGCCGTGCTGCCGGTGGCGGGCGACTCGCTGGTGGCCGGGCTGGCGCTGGCCGGGCTCGCGCTGCCGGCGGCGACCGCGGCCGCGGCCCGCCGCTGGTCGGCGCGGATCGCACCGGCCCGCGCCGAGCTGGCCGGCCGGGTCGCCGACCTGGTGCACGGCTCGGCGGACCTGGCCGCGTACGGGGCGGACGAGGCGGCGCTGCGCCGCGCGGAGGCCGCCGACGAGGCGCTGGCCGGGCTGGAGCGCCGCCAGACCCGCGTCCACGCGGCCGCGCTGGCCGGCGGCACGCTCGTCCAGGGCCTGACCGTGGCCGCCGTGGTGCTGCTCGCCCAGGCCGCGGGGGCCGGCTCGGTGGGCACGGCGGTGCTCGCGCTGACCTCGCTGGTCGCGTTCGAGCCGGTGCTGCCGCTGGCGGCGGCGGGCGAGCGGCTGGCGGGCGTCACGGCGGCGCTGCGCCGCCTGCGCGAGGTCCGCGCGGCGACCCCGGCGGTCGCCGAGCCCGCCGTCCCCGCGCCCCTGCCGGGGTCCCCGCTGACCGTCGAGGTGACGGACCTGGTCGTCCGCCACTCCGCCGAGCCGGGCGCGCGGGCCGCGCTGGACGGCGTCTCGCTGCGGCTGACCCCCGGCCGGCGGGTGGCCGTCGTCGGGCCGAGCGGCGCGGGCAAGAGCACGCTGCTCGCGGCGCTGATGCGGCTCGTGGAGCCGGAGTCCGGGCGTGTCGCGGTCAACGGCGTGGACGTCCGCGACCTGGCCGGCGACGACGTGCGCACGCTCATGACCGGCCTCACCCAGGACCCGTACATCTTCCGCACCACCCTGCGCGACAACCTCCGCCTGGCCGGCCCCGACGCCGGCGACGAGCGGCTGCGCCAGGCCCTGGACGACGCCCGCCTCGGCGACTGGGTGGCCCGCACCGGCTGGGACGCGGAGCTGGGCGAGGACGGCAGGACCGTCTCCGGCGGCCAGCTCCAGCGGCTTGCGCTGGCCAGGGCCCTGCTGTACGACCCGCCGGTGCTCCTGCTCGACGAGCCCGCCGAGGCCCTCGACGAGGAGACCGCCGACCGCCTCATGGCCGACCTGCTCGACGTCACCAGCGACCGCACGACGCTCCTGGTCACGCACCGCCTGAAGGGCCTGGAGACGGTCGACGAGGTCGTGGTGCTGGAGGAGGGCCGCGTCACGCAGCGGGGCCGGCACGACGAGCTGGTGGCCGTCCCCGGCTACTACCGCGACCTGTGGGAGTCCGAGGTCCTCACCCGGCGGTAAGCCCCTTCCGTCCGTCCAGGCTTGTGTTTGCGTCGCCATTAGGTTTACGATTCAAACCAGTTTGGACGACCGAGGAGTTTGCATGCTGGAGGACGACGAGCGGGCCCCCACCCCCGAGGAGACGCTCCGCGTCATCGAGGAGCAGCAGGCCGCCGCGGCCCGGCACATCTACGTCGACCCGCTCCTGCTCTACCTGCCGTGGGGCGTCGCCTGGCTGATCGGCTTCACGGCGCTGTTCCTGCACTTCGGCCTGGACGCGCGGCCATACGCGCCGATCAGCCAGCAGCAGGCGGTGCTGGTGCTGACGATCGCCCAGGTCGGCGCGGGCTTCCTGACCTTCTACGGCCTCGGCCGCATGAGCCGGCAGCTCCGCGGCGACACCCGGGCCAAGGGCTCGATGTACGGCTGGGCGTGGTTCGCCGGGATCATGGTGACCGCCGTCCTCGACGTGCGGCTCGCGCCCCTGCTGCCGCCCGAGGAGAGCCACCTGCTGTGGGGCGGCTCCATGCTGACCGTCGTCGCGGTGCTCTACATGGTGGGCGGCGCCCTGTGGTACAGCCGCCAGATGTTCCTGGCCGGCGTCTGGGCCGCCGTCGTCAACGTGGCCGGCGTCCTGCTCGGCGCCGGCTGGCACGCGCTGCTGACCGCGGTGCTGCTGGGCGGCGGGTTCATCGTCGCGGGCCTGTGGTGGAGGCGCCGCTCATGACGGCGGACGGAGCGCTGCCCGAGCTCGACCCGGTGATCCACGCGCAGGCCAGGCTGCGGGTGGTCGCCGCGCTCAACGTCATCGGCGACGGCGACGAGATGACCTTCGGCGCGCTGAAGGACCTGCTCGGCATGACGGCGGGCAACCTGTCGGTGCACCTGACGAAGCTGGAGGAGGCGGAGTACGTCCGCATCACCAAGACCCACAGAGGCCGCACGCCGGTCACGTACGTGGCGCTGACCCGGCGCGGGCGGCTGGCCTTCGAGGACTACACCAGGGCCATCCGCGCCCTGCTCGACCCCACGACGAAAGGAACGACATGACGGTCCTCGCCAGAGCCAGCGAGGTGACCCGCCGCTACGGCGACGTCCTGGCCCTCGACCGCGTCTCGCTCGACATCCGGGCGGGCGAGCTGGTCGGCCTGCTCGGCCCGAACGGCGCCGGCAAGTCCACGCTGATCAGCCTGTTCGCCGGGCTGCGCAGGCCGTCCTCGGGCACGGTGGAGCTGCTCGGCGGCTCCCCGCTCGACCCGGCGCGGCGGCGCGGCATCGGCGTCACGCCGCAGGAGACCGGGCTGCCCGAGACCTTACGCGTCGGCGAGATCGTCGACTTCGTCCGCGCGCACTTCCCCGAGCCGCTGGCGCGGGCGGAGCTGCTGGCCAGGTTCGGGCTGGAGGACCTGGCGCGGCGGCAGGTCGGCGGCCTGTCCGGCGGGCAGCGGCGGCGGCTGGCCGTGGCGCTGGCGTTCGTCGGCCGGCCCCGCCTGGTGTTCCTGGACGAGCCCACGACCGGCCTCGACGTCGAGGCGCGGCGCACGTTGTGGGACGGCATCAGGTCCTTCCACGACGAGGGCGGCACCGTGCTGCTGACCAGCCACTACCTGGAGGAGATCGAGGCCCTGGCCGAGCGGGTCGTGGTCGTCGGCCACGGACGGGTGCTGGCCGACGACACGGTCGCGGCCGTGCGCGACGTGGTGGGCGTGCGCAAGGTGTCCCTCACCGCCGCCGGCCTGCCCGAGCTGCCCGGCGTGCTGAGCGCCGAGCGCCACGACGACGGCCGCGTGGACCTGCTCACCACCGACCCCGACCGGCTGGTCGTCGAGCTGGTGCGGAGCGGCGCCGCGTTCTCCGGCCTGGAGATCAGGCCCACCACCCTGGAGGAAGCCTTCCTCACCCTCACCGCGAACCCCGAGGAGATCGCCCATGTCTAGCCTGGTCGCCGCGCACACCCGCTACCTCCTGCTCGAGGAGATCAGGGTGCCGATAGGGCTGCTGGCCAGCGCGTTGTTCCCGGCCATCTCGATGGTGGCGTTCGTGGTGCCGTTCACCGGGCAGGACCCGGCGCTCGCGACCACGGCCACGGGCGGGCTGATGTTCTTCGGGGCGATGTCGTCGGCGCTCATCGGGCTCGCCATGACGGTGTCGCAGGATCGCGAGCTGCCGTGGAACCCGTACCTGCGCACCCTGCCCGCCGGCCCGCTGCCCCGCTTCGCCGGGCGGATGCTGGCGCGCCTGGCCGTCATGCTGGTGTCGGTGCTGCCGGTGCTCGCGGTCGGCGCGCTGTTCACCGAGGCGACGATCACGCCGGGGCGGCTGGCGCTCGGGCTGGCCGCGCTGGTGGCGGGCAGCGTGCCGTTCATGCTGATGGGGCTGTTCATCGGGTTCACGCTGTCGTCGAAGGCCGCGATGGCGGTCTCGCAGGTGCTGTTCTTCCCGATGGCGATCGTGGGCGGGCTGCTGATGCCGCCGCAGGTGCTGCCGGACTTCATCAACGTCGTCTCGCCGTACGTGCCGACCAGGGGCGCGGCCGAGCTGATCTGGTGGGCCATCGCGGGCACCCGCCCGGACGTGGTGGCGCTGGTCATGCTGGCGGTGTGGACGCTCGCCACCGCGGCGGCCGCGGCCTGGGCCTACCGGCGCGACGAGGGCCGGCGCTTCTCCTGACGATCGGGGGGGTGTGCCGCCGAGTCCGCAGCGATCTCAACGGCACACCCGTCCAAGAGGGGGTCCTGTTATTTCTTCTCGACGAGGGTGACGGTGGCGTCGTGCGCCTGCCCGTCCCTCATATATGTGATCTTGACCGCTTGACCGGGTTTGAAACCTCTGACCTGTCCGACAACCGTATCGCCCCCGTCAACCGCCTTGTCGTTGATTTTGGTGATGACGTCGCCCTGCCGCAGACCGGCCTTCTCGGCGGGGCTTCCGGCGGTGATCTCCCTGATCAGGGCGCCGGGGACGTCGCCGGTCGCGTCCGTCACGCTCACGCCGAGGAAGGCGTGGGTGACCTTGCCGGAGCTGATGAGCTGGTCGGACACCTGCTTGGCGGTGTTGACCGGGATGGCGAAGCCGACGCCGCCGCCCGCCGCCTCGGAGGCGATGGCGGTGTTGATGCCGACGAGCTCGCCGGCCGCGTTGACCAGGGCGCCGCCGGAGTTGCCGGGGTTGATGGAGGCGTCGGTCTGGATGGCGCCGCCGATCGTCGTCGGCTCCTCGCTGGGGGTCTGCTGGTCCTGGCCCCAGCCGGGCGGCACCTGCTGGCGCTGCTCGCCGCCGACGGTGAGCGTGCGGTCGAGCGCGCTGACGATGCCCTTGGTGACGGAGCCGTCCAGGCCGAGCGGGCTGCCGATGGCCAGCACGTCGTCGCCGACCTTGAGCAGGTCGCTGTTGCCGAGCGTGGCCTTGGTGAGCCCGGAGACGCCCTCGGCGCGGATGACGGCGAGGTCGGTGGCCGGGTCGGTGCCGACCACGGTGGCCTTGGCGGTCCTGCCGTCGCTGAACTTGACCGTCATCTGCCCGCCGCCCTGCCCGGCCCCCACGACGACGTGGTTGTTGGTCAGGATGAGGCCGTCCTCCGACAGCACCACGCCGGAGCCCTCACCGGTCTGCCCCTGGATCATCACCACGCTGGGCTGCACCTTCGCCGCCACCTGGGCGACGGTCAGCTCGCTGGAGGTGGTCTTGAAGACGGGGCTGGGCGTGCCGGGGTTGGTGGTGGTCGTGACGGAGACGGGGTCGGGCTGGAACGCGTTGCTGACCAGGCCGCCCACGACGCCGCCGCCGATGGCCGCGGCCGCCAGGGCGAGCCCGGCGACGGCCTTGCCGCCGTAGAAGGGCTTCTTCGGCGGCGCGGGGGGCGGCGGGGGCGGCTGCTCCATGATGATCGTGTCCCGCCGGGGGAAGCCCCCGGCGGCCGGCGGGGTGGTGCCGAACTGGCTCCAACCGGTGCCCTGCTCGCGAGGCTCGTTCGCGTCCATCTGTCATCTCCTCGAGTTCTCTCACCCAAGAGTGCCAAGGGGCGCGTAAGACCTGGTTAAGCCGGTGATCAGAACTCGATGAGAAGGCTGACGACGACCTTATCGGCGCTGGTCGCAACCGCTTCGGCCGCACATTGTAGCGTGCTCGCGCGGGCCTGTCCGGCCGACGCGCGATCTCCCGCCGTCACGGGACCTCGCGCCGCTCCCGCTCCCGGACGCGCTGGACGCGTAACCGGGCGATCTGCGCGCGGCTGGTGACCTTGAGCCGGCTCCTGTCGATCCTGTCCTTCCCCATGATCCCATTGTGCGGCAGGAGCCGGCCGGGCGGCGGGAGGTCAGGAGCGGGCCGGCCAGTACTCGTCGCGGAGCAGCCGCTTGTAGAGCTTGCCGGTCGGGTGCCGGGGCAGCTCGGGCCGGAAGTCGACGGACCTGGGGCACTTGTAGTGGGCCAGCCGGTCCCGGCAGTACGCGATCAGCTCGGCCTCCAGCCCGGGCCCCGCCTCCGCCATGGACACCGGCTCCACCACGGCCTTGACCTGCTCCCCCATCTCCTCGTCCGGCACCCCGAAGACGGCCACGTCGGCGACCTTGGGGTGCACCGAGAGCACGTTCTCGGCCTCCTGCGGGTAGATGTTCACCCCGCCGGAGATGATCATGTACGAGCGGCGGTCGGTCAGGTAGAGGAAGCCGTCCTCGTCCAGGTAGCCGATGTCGCCGAGGGTGGTCCAGCCGCGGCCCTTGGGGTCCTGCGCGGAGCGGGTCTTGGCCGGGTCGCCGTAGTACTCGAAGCGGCCGCCGTTCTCGAAGAAGATGGTGCCGTGCTCGCCGGGCGGGAGGTCGTCGCCGTTCTCGTCACAGATGTGCACGACGCCGAGCAGCGAGCGGCCGACCGTGCCCTTGTGCTTGAGCCAGTCCTCGGGGCCGACGTAGAGGAAGCCGTTGCCCTCGGTGCCGGCGTAGTACTCGTGGATGATCGGGCCCCACCAGTCGATCATCTGCTCCTTGACCGGCACCGGGCAGGGGGCGGCGGCGTGGATGGCGTACCTGAGCGAGGACAGGTCGTAGCGGCGCCGGGTCTCCTCCGGCAGCTTCAGCATCTTGATGAACATGGTCGGCACGAGCTGCGAGTGCGTGACCCTGTGCCGCTCCACCTGCGCCAGGTACTGCTCGGGGTCGAAGCGCTCCATCACCACGACCGTGGCGCCGAGGCGCTGGAAGGTCATGCAGTAGCGCAGCGGCGCGGCGTGGTAGAGGGGCGCGGGCGAGAGGTACACGCTGTCGGCGGACGGGGCGAACAGCGCCTCGATCAGCTTGAACAACATGCCCGGCTCCTCCAGCGGCCCGTGCGGGGCGGGCAGCTTGACGCCCTTGGGGCGGCCGGTGGTGCCGGAGGAGTAGAGCATGTCGGCGCCGGTGCACTCGTCCTCGACGGGGGTGACGGGCCGGTCGGCGACCGCCTCCTCGTACGAGCGGAAGCCCTCGGCGGTGCCGTCGATCATCAGGCGCAGCTCGACCCCTGGCGTGGCGCCGGTGATCGAGGTGGCGACGGGGGCGAGGTCGGCGCTGGAGATGAAGACGCGGGCGCCGCAGTTGTCGACGATGTAGGCCAGCTCGTCGGTCTGCAGCCGGGAGCTGATGGGCGTGTAGTAGAGGCCCGAGCGGTGCGCCGCCCAGGCCACGGCCAGGAAGAGGGGGTGGTTGGCGAGCATGAAGGCGACGTGGTCTCCGGGCCGCAGCCCGGCGTCGCGGAACAGGTGCGCCAGCCGGTTCGACTCCTCGTCCAGCTCGCGGTAGGTGACGATCCGTCCGGAGCCCGCCATGATCACAGCGGGCTTGTCGGGGGTGACGGCTGCGATGGCTCCCGGATGCATGACCCGAACGATATTCGGTAAGCGGGCGGCCCGCCAGCACGCGACGGGTCCGCCCGCCCGCCGTCACTGCGCGGGGATGACCGAGCCCTGGTACTTCTGCTGGATGAACTCCTTGACCTTCGGGTCCCGCAGCAGCTTGCCGAGGGTGACGATGTTGGCGTCCTTCTCGTGGCCGGCCTGCACGACCAGGCCGTTGACGTACGGGTTGCCCTCGGTCTTCTCCAGCGCCAGCGCCTGGCTCGCGGGCTTGAGCCCGGCCTCCAGGGCGTAGTTGCCGTTGATCACGGCGGCGTCCACGTCGTCGAGCGAGCGCGGGAGCTGGGCCGCCTCCAGCGGCTTGAACTGCAGGTTCTTCGGGTTGCCCGTCACGTCGCGCTCGGTGGCGGCGGTGCCGACGCCGTCCTTGAGCGTGACCACGCCGTTGTCGGCGAGCAGCTTGAGCGCCCGGCCGAGGTTGGTGGCGTCGTTGGGCAGCGCGACGGTGGCGCCGCTCGCCAGCGCGGACAGCGCGGTGACCTTCCTGGAGTACAGGCCCAGCGGCTCCAGGTGCACCGGGGTGACGAAGCTCAGCTTGGTGCCCTTGGAGGCGTTGAAGTCGTCCAGGTAGGGCTTGTGCTGGAAGAAGTTGGCGGTGAGCTGCCCCTCGTCGAGCTGCACGTTCGGCTGGACGTAGTCGGTGAACTCGACGACCTCCAGCTTGATCCCGGCGGCGGGGGCCAGGTTCTCCTTGACGAAGTTGAGGATCTCCGCGTGCGGCACGGGGCTGGCGCCCACCTTGAGCACGGTGTCGGCGGACTCGGCGGTCTTGGCGCCGGCCTCGCCCGTCGCGGACTGCGACGTGCCGCATGCGGCGAGCGACAGGGTCAGAGCGACCGCACCCGCGATATAGCGAAATCTCATGATTTTCCTTACTTGTGCGATAGGCGCCGGGCGACCCAGTCGCCCAGGCTCTGCAGCAGTTGCACGATGACGACCAGCAGCACGACGGTGACGATCATCAGCAGCGTCTCGAAGCGCTGGTAGCCGTAGCGGACGGCCAGGTCGCCGAGGCCGCCGCCGCCGAGGGTGCCGGCCATGGCGGAGTAGCCGATCAGCGCGACGACGGTCACGGTGAGCCCCGCGACCAGGCCGGGCAGCGCCTCGGGCAGCAGCACCTTGCGCACGATGGCGGCCCGGCTCGCGCCCATGGCCTGGGCGGCCTGCACGACGTCCGTCCCGACCTCGCGCAGCGCGGTCTCCACCAGGCGGGCGAAGAACGGCACCGCCCCGACGGTGAGCGGCACGACGAAGGCCGCCGTCCCGATGGTGGTGCCGACGACGAGCCGGGTGAACGGGATGATCGCGATCATCAGCACGATGAACGGCAGCGACCGCCCGACGTTGACCACGAACCCCAGCGCCGCCCGCGCGGCGGGCGCCGGCCGCAGCCCGCCCCGGTCGAGCACCACCAGCGCCACCCCCAGCGGCAGCCCGAGCAGCACGGTGAACAGCGTGGACCAGCCCACCATCTGGGCCGTCTCCACCGTCGCCGGCCACAGCAGCGGCAGCATCTCCTCCCAGCTCACGCGGCCTCCTCCACGATCACGCCGGACGCGCGCAGGTGCGCCAGCGCGGCCTCCGCCTCCGCGCCCTCCAGCGCGATCCGCAGCCGGCCGACCGAGCCGCCGGCGAGCTCTTCGATCGAGCCGCCCAGGATGCTGAGGTCCACGTCGAACGCGCGCACGACCTCCGACACCACGGGCCGGCCCGCGTCACCGGCGAACGTCAGCGTCACCGAACCGGCCGGGGCCGGCTCGGGCAGCGGGAAGATCTCCCTGGTCAGCCGGGAGCCGGGGGTCGCGACCAGCTCGGCGATGGTGCCGGACTCCTCGATGCGGCCGCCCGTCATGATGGCGACCGAGTCGCAGACGCTCTTGACCACGTTCATCTCGTGGGTGATGAGCAGGATCGTCAGGCCCAGCTCGGCGTTGAGCCGCTTGAGCAGGGCCAGGATCGACTGCGTGGTGGCCGGGTCGAGCGCGGAGGTGGCCTCGTCCGACAGCAGCACCGACGGGTTGCCGGCCAGCGCCCTGGCGATGCCGACGCGCTGCTTCTGGCCGCCGGAGAGCTGGTGCGGGCGGTGCCCGCCGCGGCCCTCCAGCCCGACCAGCTCCAGCAGCTCGCCGACCCGCCGCTCCCGCTCGGCCTTGGGCACGCCCATGATCTCCAGGGGGAAGGCCACGTTGCCGGCGACCGTGCGCGAGGACAGCAGCGCGAAGTGCTGGTGGATCATGCCGATGCGGCGGCGGGCGCGGTTGAGCTCGGCGTCACGGAGCGCGGTCAGGTCCTGGCCGGCGACGGTGACGGTGCCCGCGTCGGGGCGTTCGAGCAGGTTGACGCAGCGCAGCAGCGTGCTCTTGCCGGCGCCGCTCTGGCCGAGCACGCCGAAGATCTCGCCTTCGCGCACGGTCAGGTCGACGCCGTCGAGCGCGACGACGTCGCCGTACTGTTTGCGCAGGCCGGAAGCCTGGATCATTGGAAGGACCCCACGACTGAGGGCGGCCGGGGCCGCGTGGACGGACATCACCGGAGAAGGGGCCGGTGTCAGCGGGTGCCCGGGTGGAACGGCAGGTGGCTCAGCCTGCGCAGCACGAAAGCGGGTGCGATCATGGTGACCTTCGACATCGAGGGGAACGGGCGGGCGGGTCTCGTCTAACGGGCCGGCATTCGCCCCATACGCATGCGACAACACGTGGCGGCCCGGCGGGCGCCGTGGTCGATCGCGTATGCCTCGTTCACGCCGTTGCTAACGGTCAGGGAAGATTCCCCTATTCCGCACCCTTCGCGTGATCTCCGTCACGCCGGCCGATCCTCAGGACGGCGAGAAGGCCGCCGACCTCGCCTCAGGACGGCGAGGAAGCCGCCCGCACCCGCCTCAGAGCGGCGGGGAACCCGCCGGGCCCTGCCTCAGGGCGGTGAGGAAGCCGCCGGCGCCCTCCCAGCGGCGGCCGTAGCGTTCGGCCAGCTCGGCCCGCCCGACGGTGCGCGGGCGCCAGCCGCGGGCGGCGAGCCAGGCGGGGGCGTCCTCGCCGAGGCCGCCCTTCCACAGCTCGGCCAGCCGGCCCATGGCCGGCCTGGTGCGGGCCGCCGCCATCAGGCGGGCGGCGCCGCCGGCGTCGTGCTCGAAGGCCAGGCTGCTGCCGGGCGCGGCCAGGGCCCCGATCCGGGTCAGCAGCTCCCCCGCCTCCGCCGCGCTCAGGTAGATGAGCAGCCCCTCGGCCAGCCAGGCGGCCGGGACCGCCGGGTCGAACCCGGCCGCGCGCAACGCCGCCGGCCAGTCCTCGCGCAGGTCCACGGGCACGGGGACGCGCTCGCACCGCGGCTCGGCGCCCAGCCGGGCGAGCACGCCGTCCTTGTACGCCAGCAGCTCGGGCAGGTCCAGCTCGAACAGCCGCAGGCCGGGCGGCCAGGGCAGCCGGTAGGCGCGGCTGTCGAGCCCGGCGGCCACCAGCACCACCTGGCTCAGGCCGGCGCCGAGGAGGTGGTCGTCGAAGAAGCGGGTGCGGAAGGCGAGATGGTCGGCGAACAGCTCGCGCACCGGTCCCTCGCCCGTCGCGAACGCCTTGGCGTAGGGGTCGTCGAAGAGCCGGTCGGGCCGCTCGCTCTCCTGCGCGCGGAGGCGGGCCGCGCCGATCGCCGTCCTCGCCACGTCCGGAAGCTCAGTCATATCGGCAACGATACATCGCTAGAGATGTAATATGCCAGGCATGAACATCGCGAGGATGCGCCGGCTGGGCCGGCGGCTGGTGGAGCTGGCCAAGGCGACGGACACCGGAACGGGCCGGCCCGTGCTCACCCCCGGCGAGGAGGCCGTCTTCGTCGACGTGCTGCGGCACCCGGGCAGCGCGGTCCGGGACATCCAGGCCCGCACCGGCTTCGCCCAGAGCCACGTGTCGGCGTCGGTGGCGCGGATGCGCGAGCGCGGCATCCTGGAGACCGGCCAGGACCCGGAGGACGGGCGGCGGACGCAGGTCAAGGTGGCCGACGTCGCCATGCACGCGCTCTTCCGGCGGGCCACCACGCCGGTGGACGAGGTACTGCGCGAGGCGCTGCGCGACCCGGCGGACGCCGGGCGGGCGGTGGCGTTGCTGACAGAGCTGGAGTCCCTGCTGATCACCGACGACTCCCACGGCGAAGGCTGACCCACCGCGAACCCGGCCCCGGAGACCGCCCTCCGGGGCCGCCTCGCCCCTCCCTTGACTCCGCCGCGCCCCCGTCCGCCGACATGCCGCTGCCCGCCGTCCTCCTCGGACGACGGGCAGCTCGGGCACCCATCCCGCTGCTGCGGGTCAGGCCGCGACAGTCGTCTCGACCTGAGCCGGGGCGAGCGCGATGTCCAGGACCTCGCGCACGTCGCTGACCGGGTGGATGGTCAGCTCGTTGCGCACCTCCTCGGGCACGTCGTCCAGGTCCGGCTCGTTGCGGGCCGGGATGAGGACGGTGGTGATGCCCGCCCGGTGCGCGGCCAGCAGCTTCTGCTTGACGCCGCCGATCGGCAGGACCCGCCCGGTCAGCGAGATCTCACCGGTCATGGCCACGTCGCTGCGGACCAGCCGCCCGGACAGCAGCGAGGCCAGCGCGGTCGTCAGCGTCACGCCCGCCGACGGCCCGTCCTTGGGGACGGCGCCCGCCGGGAAGTGCACGTGCACCGACCGGTCCTTCAGCGCGGTGACCGGCAGCTCCAGCTCCGCGCCGTGCGAGCGCAGGTAGGACAGCGCGATCCTGGCCGACTCCTTCATCACGTCGCCGAGCTGGCCGGTGAGCGTGAGCCCGGTCTCGCCGGTCTCCGGGTAGGCCAGCGACGCCTCCACGTACAGGACGTCGCCGCCGGCGCCGGTGACGGCCAGGCCCGTCGCGACGCCCGGCACCGAGGTGCGCTGGACGGTCTCCGGCAGCGACGACTCCGGCACGAACCGCGGCCTGCCGAGGTACTCGACCAGGTCGGCCTCGCCGACGGTGACGGGCAGCTCGTCCTTGGCCGCGACCTTGCGCAGCACCCGGCCGACCGCCCGCTCCAGGGAGCGCACGCCGGCCTCGCGGGTGTACTCGGCGGCGAGCCTGCGCAGCGCGCCCTCCTCGACCACGACCTCCTCGGCCGTCAGTCCGGCCAGCTCCCGCTGACGCGGCAGCAGGTGGTCGCGGGCGATGGCCACCTTCTCGTCCTCGGTGTAGCCGTCGAGGGTGACGATCTCCATGCGGTCCAGCAGCGGGCCGGGGATGGCCTCCAGGACGTTGGCCGTGGCCAGGAAGAGCACGTCCGACAGGTCGAGCTCGACCTCCAGGTAGTGGTCGCGGAAGGTGTGGTTCTGCGCCGGGTCGAGCACCTCCAGCAGCGCGGCCGTCGGGTCGCCGCGGTAGTCGGCGCCGACCTTGTCGACCTCGTCGAGCAGGACGACCGGGTTCATCGAGCCGGCCTCGCGGATCGCGCGGACGATGCGGCCGGGCAGCGCGCCGACGTACGTGCGACGGTGGCCGCGGATCTCCGCCTCGTCGCGGACGCCGCCGAGCGCGACGCGGACGAACTTGCGGCCCATCGCGCGGGCCACGGACTCGCCCAGCGAGGTCTTGCCGACTCCGGGAGGGCCGGCCAGGGCCAGCACGGCGCCGCTGCGCCGGCCGCCGACGACGCCGAGGCCGCGGTCCTGGCGGCGCTTGCGCACGGCCAGGTGCTCGATGATGCGGTCCTTGACGTCCTTCAGGCCGGTGTGGTCCGCGTCGAGCACGGCCCGCGCGCCGGTGATGTCGTAGTTGTCCTCGGTACGGACGTTCCACGGCATGTCGAGGACGGTGTCCAGCCAGGTACGGATCCAACCGGTCTCGGGCGACTGGTCGGGCGTGCGCTCGAGCTTGTCGACCTCCTTGAGCGCGGCCTCGCGCACCTTCTCGGGCAGGTCGGCGGCCTCGACGCGGGACCGGTAGTCCTCCTCCTCGGTCTCGGCGTCGCCGTTGAGCTCCTTGAGCTCCTTGCGGACGGCGGCGAGCTGCTGGCGCAGCAGGAACTCGCGCTGCTGCTTCTCCATGCCCTCCTGGACGTCCTTGCGGATCGTCTCGGCGACGTCCAGCTCGGCGAGGTGGTCGCGGGACCACTCGATCAGCTTGGCCAGCCGGTCGGCGGGGTCGCCGGCCTCCAGCAGCTCGACCTTCTGCGCCGTGGACAGCCAGGGGGTGTAGCCGGAGCTGTCGGCCAGGACCGACGGGTCGTCGATCTGGTTGACCTGGTCGACCACCTGCCAGGCGCCGCGCTTCTGCAAGATCGTGGTGGCCAGGGCCTTGTACTCCTTGGCCAGCTCGTGCGCGCGCTCGCTCGCCGGGACGGCGTCGATCGTGTGCGCCTCGACCCAGAGGGCGGCGCCGGGGCCGGTCGTGCCGGTGCCCACGCGGACGCGGTCCACGCCGCGGACGACCGCGGCGGGCTCGCCGCCCGGCAGCCTCCCGACCTGCTCCACCACGGCGCGGACGCCGATGGCGCCGTAGCGGCCGTCGATGCGGGGAACGAGGAGCACCCGCGGCTTGTTGCCACCGGATGCACGAGCCGCGTCGATGGCAGCGCGCACCTCGGAGTCGGACAGGTCCAGCGGGACCACCATGCCCGGCAGGACCACCTCGTCGTCCAGCGGCAGGACCGGGAGGGTCAAGCTCTCACTCATGCGAACTCCAAAGGGTTGAGTTATACCGACTCAATCAATTGGAGCCTGCTGTTGTTCCCTTCCTTGGTGATGTTCGCTCAGGGCGATCGTAATCATGTAAGCAGTACCTCGGGTTGAGGAACGGAATCAAACCAAGGGGTGACGACGGGCAGGTGCGGCGTCCGTAGCCTTGACCCGTGATGTCCCTCCGGCGGCACCCCCGCAACCCCCCACCACCGCCCACGGACGCCACCCCCACAGCCTCCTCAGCCCCCGACGACGGCACCCCAGGCCCCGACGAACCAGACCTCAACGAACCGGACTCCGGCGCACCGGATTCCAGCGGACCGGGCAGCGACGGGCCGGACAGCGACGGGCCGGGCAGCGACGGGCCGGACTCCGACCAGCCGGGCAGCAACCAGCCGGGGCGCGAGCGGCCAGGCGGCGACCGGCCGAAGGAAGCGCCCCCTTCCCGCTGGCACAAGCTGACCTCGGCGACCATCCGCCCCTTCGCCCTCGCCCTGTTCCGAGGCGACGCCGACCCGCCCCCACCCCGCTCCCGCCGCCTCTCACTCACCGTGCCTCCCTCTCTGACGGGCCTCATCCCGCTTCAGACCGTCAGCCTCGTGCAGCTGGCGGAGCTGGCACTGGCCCTGGCGATGTTCGGCGCCACGCAGTCGATGGTGCTCGACTTGATCCTGCGAGGCTCGGTCCCCTCGTCCGGCCCTGGCCCGATCGCGGAGCTGTTCGCCTACGTCAACGCCGTCGCGGCCGCCCTGCCGATCGCGCTGCGCGACCGCTGGCCCCTCGCCGCCTGGCGGACGGCGTTCGCGCTGCTGCCCGTCGCCCTGTGGACCAGCATCCGGGCGGGCGCCAACGATCCGCCGTACTCGGCGCCCACGGTCCTGTCCTACCTGCTCGTGCTCTACTCGGTCGCCGTACGCTGCGACCGGCGGATCACGCTGGCGGTCTGGGTCCTCACGGTGCTGACGGCGTGGATCGTGCAGCCCGACTCGATGGTGATCGTCACGGTCGCGGTGACCGTGGTCGTGCTGTTCGGCCACAACGTGCGGGTGCGGCGCACCGCCACCTCCCGCCTCGCCGAGGAGGAGCGGCGCAGCCGGCTCGCACAGGACGCGCAGGCGGCGCTGCAGGAGCGCGCCCGCATCGCCCGCGAGCTGCACGACGTGGTCGCCCACCACATGTCGGTGATCGCGATCCAGGCGGAGGCCGTCCCGCTCAAGGCCAAGGGCGACCCGGCGCAGCTGGAGGCGGGCCTGGCGGAGATCAGGCACCTGTCGCTGGAGGCCATCGCCGAGCTGCGGCAGGTGCTGGGGGTCCTGCGCGACGGGGAGGGCCGTGCCGAGACCACGCCGCAGCCGGGGCTCGGCCGCGTCGACGAGCTGGTCGCCAACGCCCGCTCCGCCGGGCTGGCCGTTGTCGTCAAACGGTCGGGCCCGCTGGACGGGCTCGGCCCGGCGGTGGGGCTGTCGGCGTACCGGATCGTCCAGGAGTCGCTGAGCAACGTCATGCGGCACGCACCCGGCGCGGCCGTGGCCATCGAGCTCGCCCGTGAGGGCGAGGAGCTGCGGTTACGCGTCGCCAACGGCCCAGGAACGGCGCCGGGCGGCCCGCCGGGCGCCGGGCAGGGCCTGGTGGGCATGCGCGAACGGGCGGCCCTGCTGGGCGGCGCCCTGGAGGCGGGCCCGGCGCCGGGTGGAGGGTTCGAGGTGAGAGCGAGACTCCCCGTCACGGAGGAGTCTTCACGATGACGACGAAGCTTGCACGGCCTGACCGGGAAGAGGGAGGCGCGGGTGATCCGCGTGTTGATCGCTGACGACCAGGGCATGGTGCGCACCGGGTTCACGGTGTTCCTGAGCGGGCAGCCGGACATCGAGGTCGTGGGCGAGGCGGCCGACGGCCGGGAGGCCGTCCGCCGCGCGGCCGAACTCGCCCCGGACGTCGTGCTCATGGACGTGCGGATGCCGGTCATGAACGGCCTTGAGGCCACCAGGGAGCTGTTGTCGAGCCGCGCGCGGTCCGCGCCGAAAGTGCTGATCCTGACGACGTTCGACCTCGACGACTACGTGTACGAGGCGCTGCGCGCGGGAGCGAGCGGCTTCCTGCTGAAGGACGCCTCGGCGGCGCAGCTCGCCGAGGCGGTGCGGGTGGTGGCGGCCGGCGACGCGTTGCTCGCCCCGCAGATCACCAGGCGGCTGATCCACGAGTTCGCCCGCCTGGGCGCACCGCGCCCGACGGCGGCCGGGCGCAGGCTGGCCGAGCTGACCGAGCGGGAGACGGAAGTGCTCACGCTGGTCGCACAGGCACTGTCCAACCAGGAGATCGCCGGCAAGCTCTTCGTGGCCGAGCAGACGGTGAAGACGCATGTGGGGCGCGTGCTGATGAAGCTGGGGCTGCGTGACCGAGCACAGGCCATCGTCTGGGCGTACGAGAACGGCCTGGTGCGCCCCGGCGAATGACCGTCCGGAGCCGACAGCAGCCAACGGAGGCGGAGCGCAGTACGACGGGACACACCGAACGGCGGTGAGCGCCAACGGCGATGTTGAGCGCCGTAAGCCGGGCCGTGGCACCCAGGCCGCCGGGACGACGGGACGACGGGACGACGGCCGGGCCATGCCCCCGGACCGGGGCTTGTCAGCCGGACAAGGCCCCGGAATCCCACACCGCCGCTGGGCAGTGGGAAATCCAGCTGGGGCCGTCGGAAGCCCAGCCAGGACAGACGGAAGCCCGGCCGGAGCAATGGGGAATCCGGTCGAAGCAGTGAGTGGGCCGACGCGATGGGGAGCGTGAGGTGGGCGGTCGGGAGCGTGAGAGAGAGGTGGGAGCTCGCGGTGGAGGTGGGTGCGGGGTGGGAGGAGGGGTCGTACAGTCGGCTGATGGATCCGGTTGAGCTCTTCCACCACGTGGCGACAACGGTCCCCGCCTACGGCGCGTTCCTCGCCGAGCACGGCGTCGACCCCGCCCGCGTCCGGACGCTGCAGGACTTCCGGCGCCTGCCGATGACCACGAAGGACGGCTACGTCCGCCGCCACCCGCTGCCCGACCTGTGCCGGGACGGCGTGATCGGCGACATGATCGCCGTGTCGTCCGGTTCGACCGGTGTCCCGTCGTTCTGGCCGCGTTCGGCGTCCGACGAGCGGGTCATCGCCGCGCGCTTCGAGGAGGTCTTCCGCGACTCCTTCGCCGCCGCCGAACGCCGTACGCTCGCCGTGGTCTGCTTCGCCCTCGGCACCTGGGTGGGCGGCCTGTTCACCGTGAACTGCTGCCGCCACCTGGCCGAGCGCGGCTACCCGATCACGGTCGTCGCGCCCGGCACCGACCGCAGGGAGATCGCCCGGGTGCTGCCCGAGCTGGCTCCGCACTTCGACCAGGTCGTCCTGCTCGGCTATCCGCCGTTCCTGAAGAACGTCGTCGACACCGAGGACCTGCCCTGGCCTGAGTGGAACCTCAAGCTGGTCACGGCGGGCGAGGTCTTCAGCGAGGAGTGGCGCACGCTGGTGTGCGAGCGCGCCGGCATCGCCGACCCGCTGCGCGGGATCGCCTCCCTGTACGGCACCGCCGACGCGGGTGTCCTCGGCAACGAGACCCCGCTGTCGGTCGAGTTGCGCCGTTTCCTGGCGGCCCGTCCCGATGTGGCGAGGGAGCTGTTCGGCGAGTCCCGGCTGCCGTCCCTCCTCCAGTACGACCCGCAGGTGCGCTTCTTCGAGGAGCACGAGGGCACGCTGCTGTTCTCCGGCGACAACGGCATTCCGCTCATCCGCTATCACATCGCCGACCAGGGCGGCGTGCTCCCGTACGCGCGCATGCTCGGCTTCGCCCGCGACCACGGGTTCGAGCCGTCGGCGCCCGGCGCCGAGCGGCCCTTCGTGTACGTCTTCGGCCGCAGCCACTTCACGGTCTCCTACTACGGCGCGAACGTGTACCCGGAGAACATCGCGGTGGGCCTGGAGCAGCCGGAGGTGGCGGGGGCGGTGACCGGCAAGTTCGTCGTGGAGGTGGCGGAGGACGCCCGCCGCGACCGGCATCTGACCGTCACCGTGGAGCTGATGCCGGGCGAGAAGCCGTCCGACGAGGTCGCGCAGGCCGTCGGCCAGTCGATCCTGGCCCAGCTCCTGCGTCTGAACAGCGAGTTCGCCGCGTACGTGCCGGCGCCCCAGCAGATGCCGTTCGTCCGGCTGCGCGAGAGCGGCGACCCGGAGTACTTCCCGCCGGGCGCCAAGCACCGCTACACCCGCTGACCGCTCCGCCACCGGATCGCCCCAGCTAGTGACCACGTCAGCGGGTACAGGGAGAGGGAGGTAGGTTTTGATGACATGGTGTCATCAAAGGGTTGACGTGTTATCCGCGTGTTTGTGACACTTCGTCATGAAAGTACTGTGCGATTGAGGGTGGACCGTGACAACGCCGTTCTCCGAAACCTTGAAGAACGCCACCTGGGGAGACCACCAGTCAGCGGAGTCCGAGGGCTACCTCAGCGAGCTCATGGCCGGCCGCCTGACGGAGCACGAATACGGCGAGATGGTGGCCCAGCACTACTTCGCGTACGTCGCCCTCGACGGTGTGTCCCGCGCCCTGGCCGACCACCCGGTCGCCGGCGCGTTCGTCTTCCCCGAGCTGTACCGCGAGCCCGCGCTGGAACGTGACCTGTCGACCATCTACGGCCCGTCCTGGCGTGACCGCATAAGCCCTTCCAAGTCCACGCGCACCCTCGTGGCCCGCATCCAGCAGGTGGCCGACTGGCCCTGCGGCTACGTCGCCCACCACTACACCCGCTACCTCGGCGACCTGTCCGGCGGCCAGTTCATCCGCATGGAGCTCCAGAAGATCTACGGCTACGGCAAGGGCGGCGGCGTCGACTTCTACTTCTTCGACGAGCTGGGCAGCCTCCCCCGCTTCAAGAACGAGTACCGCGCCCGCCTGGACACCCTCGGCCTCGACCTGGACGAGCGCGAACGCCGCCGGATGATCCGCGAGGTCAAGCTGGCGTACCAGCTCAACACGGAAGTCCTGACCGAACTGCTGCACGTCGTCCGGACCGCCGCCTGACGCATCCACGACCCCCGGGTGAGCGGCCCGCGCCCGATCGGGCGGCGGTATGCGACAAGCAGCCGGCAGTCGCGGGCAGGACAGGGCGTACGGGACCGGGCGTACGGGACATCCCTGGGCGTGGCACTGGCCTGAGCCGACGCCCGGCCGTGCTTGCCAGGTGCCGCGTCATCGGTCCTACGGGAATCGGGGCGGCGAGGCAGCGCGGCGCTGGTCGCTACAGCTCGCGGTACGGGTCCCGCAGGGGTGTGACGCGCTCGGCGAACTCGGCTTTGAGCCGGCCCAGCCGCGGCCGCCCCGCCTCGTAGTGACGGCCCTTCGTCTCGCCGTACGGCTGGAGCCATCGCGTGGCGGTGAGGTCGCGCAGGTCGCGGGCCGCCTGGCCTTGGCTCAGGTCCTCGTCGGCATGGTAGCGGCTGCGACGCAGGCGGCGGCTGACGAACGCCTCGTACAAGGCGCGCGTGTTGAGCCCGTCGCCGTCCACCTGCTCCTCCAGCAGTCACCAGATCTCCCCCGCCTCCGACAACCGGCGCCGGACCCTCTGCGCCTGCAGGTGATGCGCCTTGAGACAGAAGCGCACCCAGTCGAGCGTGTCGCCGTGGGGATCCCACCCCCGGCCGCCCACCGCGCCGAGGACGTCGTAGTACTCGATCGTGGTGCGCTGCTCCCCAGCCATTCCTCGATGGAGGAGAACTCCGGTGTCAGGATCTGGTCACGGCCGAGGATGAGGGTCTGCAGCGCGCGCGACATGCGGCCGTTCCCGTCCCGCCATGGGTGGATGCTCACCAGGTTGAAGTGCGCCATCGCGGCCCGCACGTAACTCGGCGCGTCGAGGTCGCCTTCGTTGAGCCAGCCGACCAGTTCGTCCATGAGGGCGGGTACGGCTTCGGCGTCGGGCCCCTCGTAGACCACGGCCCCCGACGACGCGTCCCGGACATGGATGCTGCCAGGCCGCACTTTGAGCACGCCGAGGTCGTAGCGGAAGGCAGGCGCCGCATGGCTCATGTAAGCACGGCCGGAGCATCCACCTGGATCTGTCCAGTGGATCGGTGACCGCGGCGTGGAGGGGGGCGGGCCTACCATGGGCTTATGCCCCGGATCTCGGCCGCCACCATCGGTGAGCATCGTGCTCAGACGCGCGACCGCATCCTCCAGGCCGTCGCGCGCCTGTCCAGGACACAGGGCATCGACGCGATCTCCATGACCGACGTCGCGGGCGAGGCCGGCATCACCCGTACCGTGCTGTACAACTACTTCCCGGACAAGGCGGCGCTGCTGCTGGCGTTCACCGAGCAGGTGACGCGTTACTTCATCGACAGCTTGGAGCGGGAGCTGCCCGGGGACGCCGCGCCGGCCGATCGGCTGCGGGGGTACGTGCGGCTGCAGCTCGAAGGGCTGCTGGCGCACCCGCATCCGGGGGCGGCCGATCTCAGCGCGGCGCTCGGGCCGGACGCCTACCAGCAGCTCGCCGAGCACGTCGCGCCCATGCAGCGGGTGCTGGTGGCGATCCTAGAGAGCGGGGCCGCCGCGGGGGACTTCCGGGTGGTGGACGTGGCGGCCACGGCGCGGATGATCCTGGCGGTGATCGGGGCGGAGCGGGTGCCGCTGATCAGCGGGAACGTGTCGGTCGAGGAGGCGGCGGGGCTGGTGAGCGACTTCGTGCTGCGGGCGCTCGGCAGCCGGTCGGCGGCGGACTGAGCCAGGTCGCAGGTCGCCACCCGGCAGTCGCCCGGGCAGTGAGCCGGCCCGTCGGCCCGTCGGCCCGTCGGCCCGTCGGCCCGTCGGCCGTCGGCGAGTCGCAGCGGGTGGGTGGCGGGGGTGGGTGATCGTCAGGGGTGGGGGTGGTGACAGGATTGGGCGCATGACGTCCGATTTGGGGGGACATCTGGCGCTCGGGTCGGCGCGCGGCCGGTGGGTGCTGCTCGCGACCGTGCTCGGCTCCGGGCTGGCCCTGCTCGACAGCACCGTCGTCAACGTCGCGCTGCCGTTCCTGGGGCGCGAGCTGGACGCGGGCATGGACGGGCTGCAGTGGACGGTCAACGCCTACACGTTGACGCTGGCGGGGCTGATCCTGCTGGGCGGCTCGCTCGGCGACCGGTACGGGCGGCGCAACGTCTTCGTCATCGGCACGGTTTGGTTCGCCGTGGCCTCGGCGCTGTGCGGCCTGTCGCCGAACATCGAGTTCCTGATCGCCGCCCGCGCGCTCCAGGGCGTCGGCGGCGCGCTGCTGACGCCGGGCTCGCTGGCGATCATCCAGGCGTCGTTCGCGCGCGAGGACCGGCCGAAGGCGGTCGGGGCGTGGTCGGGGCTCGGCGGGGTGGCCAGCGCGGCGGGGCCGCTGCTCGGCGGCTGGCTGGTGCAGAGCGTGGGCTGGCGGTGGGCGTTCCTGGTCAACCTGCCGTTCGCGGCGCTCGTGGTGCTCGTGGCGCTGCGGCACGTGCCGGAGAGCAGGGACGAGCAGGCGGCCGGCCGGTTCGACGTGCTGGGCTCGGCGCTGGCGGCCCTGGCGCTGGCGGGCATCACGTACGGGCTGATCCAGAAGGGCGCGCCGCTGCCGCTGGCGGCCGGGCTGGTGCTGGCGGCGGCGTTCGTGGCGGTCGAGGTGCGCCGCTCGCCGGAGGCGCTGGTGCCGGTCGGGCTGTTCAGGAACCACGTGTTCACGGCCGTCAACGTCGTGACGCTCGTCATGTACGCCGCCATGGGCGTGGTGTTCTTCCTGCTGGTCGTGCAGTTGCAGGTGGTGTCGGGCTTCTCGCCGATCGCGGCGGGGCTGGCGATGTTGCCGGCCACGGTGCTGATGCTGCTGCTGTCGGCGAAGGCCGGGGACGTCGCCAAGCGGTACGGCCCCCGCTGGCCGATGACGCTCGGCATCCTGCTGGCGGGGGCGGGGTTCGTGGCGATGAGCACGATCGGGTTCGGCGCGTCGTACCCGCTGCAGGTGCTGCCGGCGGTGACCTTGTTCGGGCTCGGGCTGTCGGCGGCGGTGGCGCCGCTGACGGCGACCGTGCTGGCCACCGCCGACGAGCGGTACGCGGGGACCGCCAGCGGCGTCAACAACGCGGTGGCCCGCACCGGCGGCCTGCTGGCGGTGGCCGCCGTGCCGCCGCTGGTGGGGCTGGTGGGCGAGGCGTTCGAGAACCCGCCGGTGTTCGACGCGGGCTTCCGCAGCGCGATGCTGGTCAGCGCGGCGATGATGGCGGTGTCGGCGCTGGTCACGTTCCTCACCATCAGGACGAACGTGCTCGCCGCGGACTGACCGCCGGGTCGCGGCGGGGGGCGCGTCGTCAGAAGGTGAAGGGCTGGCTGCGGACGCTGTTGTCGAAGTTGGACAGCAGCAGCTCCGGCTCGCCCACCGAGCGGATCTCCGGCAGCCGGGTCAGCAGCTCGCGGAACATGGTGCGCATCTCCTGCCGCGCGAGGTTTGCGCCGAGGCAGAAGTGCGGCCCGGGGCCGCCGAAGCCGACGTGCGGCTTGGTCTCGCGGGTGATGTCGAAGGTGTCGGCGTGGGGGAAGACCGACTCGTCCCGGTTGGCGGAGCCGTAGAAGAGCACGACCTTGTCGCCCTTCTTCAGCTCCAGCCCGCGCAGCGTGTAGTCCTCGGTGACCGTGCGGCGGAACTGCATGATCGGCGAGACGTAGCGGACCATCTCCTCGATGGTGTTGCCGATGTGCGCGTCGAAGTCGCTCATCAGCAGCTCGCGCTGCGCCGGGTTGTCGGTGAGGAGCTTGATGCCGTGGGCCATGGTGTTGCGCGCGGTCTCGTTGCCCGCCACGAGCAGCAGCGAGAAGAACGAGCCGAGCTCCTTGTCGGTCAGCTTCTCGCCGTCGACGTTGGCGTTGACCAGCAGCGAGACGAGGTCGCCCGTGGGCTCGGCGACGCGCTCGTGGCCGAGCTTGATCACCATGCGCTGGAGGGCGAGCAGGGCCAGCATGTTCTGGCCGGCCATCTGGACGCTGCGGGCCAGGCTGGGGCGCACGCCGGTGTAGGCGGTGGAGATGTCGACGTGCTGGTGGACCTTCTCCCGCAACTCCTGCGGAATGTTCAGCATGTCGCAGATGACGTGGATGGGCAGGCGGGCGGCGACCTGCTGGACGAAGTCGCGGGGGCCGTCCCTGACGACGTCGTCGACGATGCGGGCGCAGGCGGCCTCGATGTCGCTCTGCAGCCCGGCCAGCATCTTCGGGCTGAACGAGCGGGTCACGATGCGGCGCAGCCGGGCGTGGCGCGGGTCGTCCATGTTGACCATCGACTCGCCGAACACCTGCTTCACCCAGCCGGGCGGCTCGGGATTGGTGACCGCGGGCTCGCTGGAGAAGACCTTGGCGTTGCGGCTGGCCTCGACCACGTCGGCGTGCCGCACCAGGGCGTAGAAGCCCTTGCCCGAGCGCAGGAAGGGCACTTTCTTCTCCGGGAAGAACACCGGATGCTCCAGCTGCCGGAGCCGGGCGAACGCCTCGTTGCGCTCCTTGAGCGGTCTGCGCCAGAAGTCCAAGTCCGCGAGGTCGATGTCCACCCGACTATCCTGGCACGTTCCCGCGGCGTTAAATCCAGGTTCGCACCGGGCGGACATCACTAGCGGTATGAACGCGCTGCTCGCCGCCTGCCTGGTCCTCCCCCTCACCGCCGACCCGCTCGCCGGCGGCGCCGCCCGCTCGTGCGGCGGGCACCCGCTCGACTTCGACGGCGACGGCCGCGCGGACCTCGCCGTCGCCGCCCCCTACGACCGCGACCGGGCCGGCTCGGTGACCGTCATGTACGGCTCCGGCGTCAGGGCTACCCTTACGCAGGGTGAGGGCGCGGAGCCGGGCGACTCCTTCGGCTCCGCCCTCGCCGTCGGCGACTTCGACGGGGACGAGTGCGCCGACCTCGCCGTCGGGGTGTCGGAGGAGTTCACCGGCGAGCGCGTCCCGGGAGGCGACGGCAACGGCGTCGTCCAGCTCTTCCGCGGCACCACCGGCGGCCTGGTCAAGGGCGAGGAGCTGCGGCTCGCCAAGCCGTCCAGCGACCGGTTCGGGGCCGCGCTCACCGCCGGGGACCTCGACGGCGACGGCAAGGACGAGCTGGTCGTCGGCGCGCCCAGCCAGCGCTCCGGCGGCTCGGTCACGGTGTACTGGATGAAGGGCCGCAAGCCGTACCAGATCACCCAGAAGACCTCGTGGGTGCGGCAGAGCGCGCACGTCACCGACCAGTGGGGCGCCGCGCTCGCCACCGGCGACTTCGACGGCGACGGCAAGGACGAGCTGGTCGTCGGCGCCCCCGCCGACAGCGTCACGCAGGACGGCCAGGGCTCGGTCACGGTGCTGGACGTGCGCGCCCGCCGCTCCAGGCAGCTCACCCAGAGCAGCCCCGGCATCAAGGGCGCCGCCGAGAAGTGGGACGCCTTCGGCGCCGCGCTCGCCACCGGCGACTTCAACGGCGACGGCCGCGCCGACCTCGCCATCGGCGTCCCGGGCGAGGGCCTGAGCGCGAACCAGCGGGCCATGGACTACGGCGACGGCACGGTGGACGTCCTGTACGGCTCCCGCGCCGGCCTGCGTACCGGCCGGAGCGAGGCGTGGTCGCAGAACACCCTGGAGGGCAGGCCCCGCTACTACGACCGCTTCGGCGCGGCGCTGGCCGCCGGCGACTTCAACGGCGACGGCCGCGACGAGCTGGCGATCGGCGTGCCCGGCGAGCGCGCCGTGCAGGTGCTCGCGGGCCGCGCCGCCGGCGGGCTGACCCGCGAGGGCAACCTGCTGCTCAAGGGCTCGGGACGCGACTTCGGGGCCGCGCTGGCGGCGCTGCCCGGCGGCGGGCGCTTCCGCACCCTGGAGCGGGGCCGGCCGCTCGACGGGCTCGTGGTGGCCGCGCCCGACCAGGGGCTGGTGCTGTACGCGCCGGGCTCGCGCCAGGCGGGGCTGCGGCTCGGCAGGATCCGCGAGCTGGCCAAGGGCACCGGCCTGTACGGCTACGCCTTCGGCTGACCCCCATCACCAGGCCCGTGGCGGCTACGTGACGGGCTCGCGCGCCGGCGGGTCCACCGGCAGGATCACCCGGAACAGCGCCCCCTTGCCCGGCTCGCTCTCGGCCACGATCACCCCGCCGTGCGCCTCCACCAGCGTCGCCGCGATGGACAGCCCGAGCCCCGACCCGCCCGTGCTGCGCGCCGGATCGGCCCGGTAGAACCGCTCGAACACCCGCTCGGCCACCTCGGGCGGGAACCCGGGCCCCTCGTCGGCGACCTCCACCACGGCCTGGTCGCCGTCCAGCCCGACGCGCACCTGGAACGGCGTGCCCGCGGGCGTGTGGGTGAGCGCGTTGGTGACGAGGTTGCCCAGCACCTGCGCCAGGCGCGTCTCGTCCCCGGTCACGAGCACGTCGCCGTCCCCGTCGAACAGCCGCACCAGCTCGATACGCCGCTCCGGCGCCAGCGTCTGGGCGTCGATGACCGCGGTGGCGGCCAGGCTGAGCAGGTCGACCGGCCGGGTGGCCAGCGCGCGCCGCTGGTCGAGGCGGGCCAGCAGCAGCATGTCCTCCACCAGCAGGCCCATCCGGGCCGCCTGCCCCTCGATGCGGCCGAGCAGCCGCACCGCCTCCTCCAGGTCCTTCTCCTCCGCCAGCCGGTACAGCTCGGCGAACCCCCTGATCGAGGTCAGCGGCGTGCGCAGCTCGTGCGAGGCGTCGGCCATGAAGCGGCGCATCAGCTCCTCCGAGCGGCGGGCCGCGGTCGCGGAGCGGCGGGCCGACTCGGCGGCCTCCTCGCGCTCGCGCACGGCGTCCTCGATGCGGGCCAGCATGGTGTTGAGCGAACGGCCGAGCTTGCCGACCTCCGTGGTGCCGGGCCAGAGGGGGACGCGGCGCGACAGGTCGCCGCCCGCGATGTCGTTGGCGGTGCGGGAGATCTCCTGCAGCGGACGCAGGCTGCGGCGCACCAGCCACCAGCAGGCGAAGCCGAGCACCACGACGGTGCCGCCGCCGCCCACCGCCACGATGAGGGCGAGCTGGGAGACGGTGTCGTCCACGTCGCCCAGGTTGATGGCGACCACCCGGCTCTCGTTCTCGCGCCCGGGGACGGCGACGACCCGCCAGCTCGGGCCGCCGGGGTCGCGCGACTCGACGGTGAACGGCCGGCCCCGCAGCGCGGCCACGTCGCCGGCGGCCAGCCGGGGCAGGGCGGGCGTGTGCGCGGCCGTCGACTCGCTGAGCGTGCGGATCGGGACGCCGTTCGCGTCCAGCACCACGACGTGGAACAGGCCGAGGAAACGTTGCGGGCGGCTGCCCACGGGCCGCGGCTCGGGCGGCGGCGGCGGTGTGTCGCGCGGCCCGGTGGCGGCGTGGAGCTGCTGGTCCACCCGCTCGACGAGGTAGCCGCGCAGCAGCCGCACGGCGAACAGGCCGGTCAGCGTGATCGCCAGCGTGACCAGCAGCAGGGTCGCCGACACCAGCCTGGCCCACAGCGGCGTCCTGGCCAGGTGCTTGCGCACGCCGCGCACCCAGGGCGGGCGGCGCGCCGGCCGTACGCCGCTCACAGGCCGCGCGGCGGGCGCAGGATGTAGCCGACGCCCCGGAGGGTGTGCAGGTACTTGCGCTCGCCGGTGTCCACCTTGCGGCGCAGGTAGGAGACGTACGACTCGACGAGGCCGACGTCGGTCCGCCAGTCGCCGTTCCAGACGTGGTCGAGGATCTGGGTCTTCGACAGCACCCGTCCCGCGTTGAGCATGAAGTACTGCAGCAGCCGGAACTCCGTCGGCGACAGCTTCACCGGCAGGCCGTCGCGCCACACCTCGTGGGTCTCCTCGTCCAGCTCCAGGTCGGCGACGCGCAACCGGTTGGGCGGCGGGGTGCCGCGCCGGGTGCGGCGCAGCACGGCCCTGATGCGGGCGATGACCTCCTCCAGGCTGAACGGCTTGGTGACGTAGTCCTCGCCGAGGCCGAGCCCGGCGAGGCGGTCCTCCGGCGTGTCCTTCGCGGTCACGAACAGGACCGGGACCCGGCGGCCGCGGGACCGCAGCCTGCCCGCGACCGTCAGGCCGTCCAGGTCGGGCAGCATGACGTCGAGCATCACCAGGTCGGGCGTGCTCTCCTCGGCCACCCGCAGCGCCTCCCGCCCGTCGGCGGCGGTCAGCACCTCGAACCCGGCCATGCGCAGGCTGGCCGAGAACAGCTCCCTGATGTTGGGCTCGTCGTCGACCACCAGCAGCCTGGCCTCGGGCTCGGGGCGGCTCATCGCGGGCCGCCTCCCGGGAACTGCTGGCCGCCCTGGGTGATCGAGGTCGCCGTCACCGAGCCGTCGCCGCCCTGCTGGCCGCGGACCGTGACGTTGCCGCCCTTCTCCAGGTCGGTGACCTTGCCGGGCTTGGCGATCTGGACGGTGGTCTGGTCGGTGGTGGTGACGGTGACCGTGGCGCCGTCCATGGTCTTGACGTAGACCTTGCCGTCCTCGACCTTCTCGACGGTGCCGAACGTGCCGCCGCCCATGCCGCCCATGCGCTGGCCCTGGCCGCCGAAGCCGCCGTTCTGCCCGCGCTGGCCGTACCCGGGCGGCGCGCCGCCCTGCTGCTGGGCGTACCCGCCGCCCATGGCGCGCTGGCCCGGCGCGGCGGCGGCGGCGCCGGCGTCGTCACCGCCGAACAGCTTGCCGGCCTGGATGCCGATGAGGATCCCGGCCACCAGCACCACCCCGGCGGCCAGCGCCATCGTGAGCTTCGACATGCCCTGGCGGGGCTGGGCGGACAGTTCCTCGCCCAGGTCGTCGGGGAACGGCGAGGAGTCGAGCTGCTGCGACATGTGACTCTCCTTATTCGTGGCGCAGAGCCTGGATCGGCCGGAGCTTGGCCGCCCGGTTCGCCGGATAACTGCCGAAGAACAACCCGATCCCCACCGACACGCCGAGGGCGAGCGCCACCGACGACGGCACGAGGACCGGCTCGATGCCGGCGATGGTGAGCCTGGTGCCGAGGAAGGCCACCAGCACGCCGGACAACCCGCCCACGAGGCTCAGCAGGGTCGCCTCCATGAGGAACTGGCCCAGGATCGCGCTCCGCGGGGCGCCGATCGCCTTGCGGATGCCGATCTCGCGGGTGCGCTCGGTGACGGTCACCAGCATGATGTTGGTGATGCCGATGCCGCCGACCAGCAGCGAGATCGCGGCGACGGCGCCGAGCAGCACGGTGAAGGTGCCGGTCGCCTCACTGACGGTCTCCTGCAACGTGGCCTGGTTCAGCACGCGGTAGTCGGGGTTGTTGTTGGTGATGCCGTGTCGTTGGTTGAGGATAGCCGTGACCTCGGACTGCGCCGTCGTGGTGGTGCCGGCGCCGGTCGCCTGGACGACGATCTGCGACAACGAGCCGAACCCGCTGAGGCTCTGCTGCACCGCCGGCAGCGGGGCCACGGCGATGTCGTCGGCGTCCTGCATGCCGGTCGAGCCGGCCTCCTTCAGCACGCCGACCACGGTGAACGGCACGCCCGACACGCTGACCTGCTTGCCGATCGGGTCCACCGCGCCGAACAGCTCCTCCACGACGGTCTGGCCGAGCACCACGACCTTCCTGGCGGCCAGCACGTCGTCGTTGAAGAAGTAGGTGCCCTTGGCGACGGGCTTGTTCACGGCCTCGAAGTAGCTGGGGTAGGTGCCGACGAACTGGGCGATCGCGTGGCTGGCGGGGCCGTACGTGGCCGTCGAGGAGGAGGCGGTCACCACCGGCGAGACGCTCTTGACCGACGGCGCGAGCGTCCGGTCGGTCAGCGCCTTGGCGTCGGCCAGGCTGAGCTGCCTGGCCTGGGTGCGCGGGCCGGTGTTGCCGCCGCCGCCCGGCGCGCCCCGGAACCCGCCGCCGCCTCCGCCGCCGCCGGAGAACGACGGGGAGATCGTCAGCGTGTTCGCGCCGAGCCGCTGGATGTTCTGCTGGATCGAGCGGGAGGAGCCCTCGCCGACCGCGACCAGCAGGATGACCGCCGCGACGCCGATGAGGATGCCGAGCGTGGTCAGCGCGCTGCGCATCTTGTTGGCCAGCAGGCCGCGCAGCGCGAAGCGGAGGATCTCGAGCTGGTTCATCTGACGGCCGCCTTCGGGGGCGGGCCGTCCACCGGCGCCTGCCGCCGGTCCTCGACGATCTCGCCGTCCACCAGGCGGATCACCCGCTTGGCGTGCGCGGCCACGTCGTCCTCGTGGGTGATGAGGACGATCGTGCGGCCGGTGTCGCTGAGCCGGTCGAGGATCTGCAGCACGTCTCCGGTGGAGGCGGTGTCCAGGTTGCCGGTGGGCTCGTCGGCCAGCAGCAGGGCGGGCGCGGTGACCAGCGCCCTGGCCACGGCGACGCGCTGCTGCTGGCCGCCGGAGAGCTGGTTCGGCTCGTGGTGCACGCGGTCGCTCAGGCCGACCTGCTCCAGCGCGGCCAGCGCGCGGGCGCGCCGGTCGGCCGGGCCGACGCCGCCGTACACGAGCGGCAGCTCGACGTTGGCCAGCGCGGTCATGCGCGGGATGAGGTTGAAGGACTGGAAGACGAACCCGACCCGGCGGTTGCGCAGGATTGCGAGCTGCCGCTCGTCCAGCCGGCCGACGTCGGCGCCGTCGATCAGGTACGTGCCGGAGGTCGGCACGTCGAGGCAGCCGAGGATGTTCATCAGCGTCGACTTGCCGGAGCCGGAGGCGCCCATGATGGCCACGTAGTCGCCCTGCTCCACGTCCAGGCTGATGCCGCGCAGGGCGCGCACCCGGGCGTCGCCCTCGCCGTACTCCTTCACCAGGTTCCGCACCCGCAGGACCGGCGGTTTGCCCACCACGCGCAGCTCGGTGGCCGTCATCGCCCGCCTCCCGGCACGCCGCCGCCGCCCGGCATCCCGCCGCCGGGGAAGCCGCCGCCGAAGCGCTGGTTGCCGCCCTGGGTGGTGCCGGACGAGGAGACCGGAGGCACGATCTGGTCGCCCTCGGAGACGCCCGACCTGATCTCGGTCAAGGTCGTGCCCTGCACGCCGACCTCCACCGGGGTCCGGCTCTGGCGGCCGTCCTTCAGCACGGTGACGGTGGTCTGGCCGCCACTGGTGGAGATCGCGGTGGACGGGACGGTGACGACGTTCTCGGCGCGGCCGGTGACGACCTCGACCGTGGCGGTCTGGCCCAGCCGGACCTCGTCCGGCACCTCGGTGAAGGTCACCGTGACCGGGTACTGCACGACGTTGTTGCTGGTGGAGGCGACCGGCTCGATCTGGGTGACCTCGCCGGTGGCGGTCACACCGGGCAGCGCGTCGAACGTGATCGTCGCGCTCTGGCCCTTCTTCAGCTTGCCCACGTCGGACTCGGTGAAGGTGCCGACGAGCTGCAGCTTCCCGGTGTCGGCGAGCTCGACGAAGCCGCTGGAGGCGGAGCCGGAGCCGGACGAGGCGGTGCTCTGGGCCTGGCCGCCGCTCTGGCCTGTGCCCGAGCTGCCGCCGCCGCTCGCGCTGCCGCTGCTCGTGCCGCCCACCGAGCCGTTGACGGCGGTGACCGTGCCGCTGAAGGGGGCCTTCAGCACGGTCGCGGCGACCGTGCGCTGCGCGTCGCGGTAGGTGTTGCGGGCCTTGATGTAGGCGGCGTACAGCTGGGCCGTGTCCGTGCCGTCGGCCACGGCGCTGTCGTAGCTCGCCTTGGCGGCCGACAGGCTCTCCTGGGCGGCGTCGTCGTCCAGGCGGGCCAGGATCTCGCCCTTGTCCACCTTGTCGCCGGCCTTGACGTAGATCTTCTCGACCGTGCCGGACGTGCCGAAGGACAGGGCGCGGGACTTGGCGCTCTCCACCGCGCCCGTGGCCGACACGGAGGCCACGACGGTGCCGCGGCCCGCGGTCACCGTCCGGACGGCGCTCGCGCCCGCCGCCTCGTCCCCCGTACCGAGCTGGGCGTAGGCGAACGCGGCCCCGCCCAGCAGGAGCACCGCCAGTGCTCCGTTGGTCATCAGCGCGCCGCGGCTCTTGCGCGATCTGCGCCTGTTCGACACCTTCACGAGCCGTGACCCTTGCACAGAAGGCTGCGCCGCAGCCGCGAGCAAGCTGAACGTTCGCTGACAGCGGGCGGGCCGGAGCGGGCACACAGAGAACTCTGAGGCTCCTCGCAGCGTGCCGCGAACCTGCTTCGCCAGGATGATCCACCATGAGACGGACATTCGCGCTGGGCGGGCTCGCCCTGGCCGTGCTCGCCGCCGGGTCGGGCGTGGCCGTGCTCGCGCTGCGCGACGACGCCCCGGCCGCCGTGCAGGTACGGCTGGCCGCCGCGCGGCGCGGGCAGGTCACGGCGGTGGTGAGCGCCGCGGGCAACACCGTGGACGGCTCCCGCCGCGACCTGGCCTTCGGCTCCTCCGGCACCGTGACCAAGGTGTACGTCAAGGCGGGCACCAAGGTGAAGAAGGGCCAGGTCCTGGCGCGGATCGACGGGCGGGCGGCGCGGGAGGCGTACGAGGCGGCCAAGGCGGACCTGGCGGCCGCGGAAGAGGCCCTGGACAAGGCGTCGTCCGCGAGCACCACCACTCCCACGGGCACCACCTCCACGGGCACCACTTCGACCGGCGCCACTTCACCGGGCACCTCCGCGACGGGCGGCACCGCCAGGACCGGCGGAACGGGCGCGACGGGCGGAACGGGCGCGACGGGCGGAACGGGCGGCACCGGCGGTGCTGCCTGTGCTCCCGGCGGTGGGGCGTCCGCCGCGCCGAGCGGGGCCGCCTCCGGCCGGCCGACGGGCAGCGCCGCGCCGACCGGCGGCGCGTCGGGCGCGCCCACCGGCACCGCGGCCAGGCCCCGACCAGCGGCTCGACCGCCAGCACCGGCAACGGCACCGTCGCCAACGGCGGCACCACCGCCGACCCGCCGACCGGACGTGCGGCCACCGAAGGCGCCCCCACCGGGGGCACCTCCTCCGGGGGCACCTCCTCCGGGGGCGCGACCTCCGGGGGCGCGACCTCCGGGGGCGCGACCTCCGGGAGTGCGGCCACCGGGAGTGCGGCCACCGGGAGTGCGGCCACCGGCGGCGGGCCCTCCGGCGGCACCGTGGACGCCGTCGCGACGACCGGGCCGTCCGCCAGGGGCGCGGCGGGCGGGCTGCTCGGCCCGTCGGTCTCGCCCACCGCGACCCCCACCGCGACCCCCACAGCGTCCCCCTCCGCGTCTCCTTCGGGGCCCCGCGCGGCGGCTCGCGGCGTCGCCACGACCCCCGCCCCGGCCCCGTCCCGGACGCCGGCCAGCACGCCGACCAGGACCGGACGCCCCACCACGGGCCCCACCACGAGCCCCACCACCGGCCCCACCGCCCCCGGGCCGCGGCCCACGGTGACGGTGACCGCCACCGTGACGGCCACGGTCACGGTCACCGCGACCGTCACCGCCACCCCGACGGGCGGCACGGGGAACGGCGGCACGGGGAACGGCGGCACCGGGAACGGCGGCACCGGGAACGGCACGCCCACCGGCGGCGCGCAGCCGGGCGGCGGCTCGTCCCCCACCGCGGCCCCGTCGGCGCAGCCGTCCAGGAGCCCGTCGGCGAAACCGTCCGGGAAACCGTCCGCCAAGCCGTCCGGGACGAAGAAGGCGTCGTCCGGCGCCACCCGTCCCGGCCAGGGCACGGGCGCCTGCGCCCCCACCGGCGGCGGCGACGGCACCGCGCCCCGCACCGGCACGACCGGCGGCGGGAACGGCGGGGGCGCCTCCGAGGAGCAGGCCGCCGCGAACGTGGACCGCGCCGAGGCGGCCGTGGAGCAGGCCGCCGACGCCGTACGGGCCACCCGCATCGTGGCCCCGGTGGCGGGGACGGTGCTGTCGGTGGCGGGCGGAGTCGGCGACACGGCGGGCACCGGCACCTTCGTCAGCCTGGGCGACCTGGACGAGCTGCAGGTCCAGGCCATGGTCACCGAGTCCGACGTCAACCGGCTGAAGCTCGGCCAGCAGGCGCAGGTCACGCTGGCCACGCGCGGCGCCGAGCGGTACCCGGCCACGGTCACGGCGATCGCGCCGACCGCCACGACGGACGGACAGCTCGTCCGCTACTCGGTCACGCTGGCCTTCGACGAGCCGCCGGCCGGCCTGATGCTGGGGCAGACGGCCTCGGTGACGATCACCACGGACGAGGCCGCGGACGCCGTGTACGTGCCCGCGGCGGCGATCCGCAGCAGGTCGGACGGCACGCAGGTGGTGACCGTCCGCTCCGGCGGCCGTGACCTGGCGAAGGTGGTGCGGACCGGGGTGCGCGGCGACCAGTACGTCGAGGTCACCTCGGGCCTGACGGAGCGCGACCAGGTGGTGGTGTCGAGCGGCGGCGCGGGCGAGTTCCCCGACGGCGCCTGGCCGGACGCCTGACGACCCGGCCGCCTGATCTGGCCGGGCACCCGACGACGCCCGGCCCCTCGGACGCCGGGCCGCGACCCGGGCCCGCCCCGCCCCCGCGGCCTCGGGAAAGGGGTGGACCTGCCCCTGGGTCGCGGCCCGGCCCTTCCTGTCCCGGTTGAGCGGATCTTCAGCCCGTTCCCAGCCGGCGTTCAGGAAACCGGCCGGGCCGCGGCCGCGGCCCGCGCCGCGCCCGGCGCGCCCTCGGCCGCCGGGAGGGTGAGCGTGTGCGAGGTCCTGGCCGGGGCGCCGCGCCGGGAGATGTAGTCGAGGGTGCGGAAGTCCACCGACAGCTCGTCCGCGGTGAGCCGGCCCATCAGGTAGCCGCGGCGCTGGTCGATGTAGGAGAAGTGCGGGTTCTCCTGGAGGGCCTCGGCGATCCACGTCCGGTCCCGGTAGCCGTCGCCGTCGCTGGCGACGGACGAGGCCACCAGCTCCCGCGCGACGACCGGCGAGTCCGGGTCGTCGAAGTCGGGTTTGAGCTCGGCGAGGTGGTGCATGTGGGCGTCACCGGTCAGCACCACGGGGTTCGGCGTGCGGGACAGGGCGCCCAGGAGGCGGGTGCGCTCGGCGGCGTAGCCGTCCCAGGAGTCCAGGTTGACCTCGCGGCCCGGGCCGATCTTGTAGTCGCGCTGGGCCACCATGATCTGCTGGCCGAGCAGGTTCCAGCGGGTGGTGGAGCCGCGCAGGCCGTCCTCCAGCCAGCGCCACTGCTCGGCGCCGAGCAGGGTGCGCCGGTCGGCGAGCCGTTCGTCGCAGCCGGCCCGGACCCCGTCCAGGCACGCCTGGTCGTCGCGGAACTGCCGGGTGTCGAGCAGGTGGAAGCGGGCCAGCGTGCCCCAGGAGACGCGCCGGTTCACGCGCAGCACCGCGCCCTGGAGGCTGCCGCGGCGCAGCGGCATGTTCTCGTAGTAGGCGCGGAAGGCCTGCGCCCGGCGGGAGGCGAAATCGGCCTCGCCGGTGCTGGAGACCGAGCCGGCCCAGTTGTTCTCGATCTCGTGGTCGTCGAAGGCGACCAGCCACGGCGCGGTGGCGTGCGCCTTCTGCAGGTCGTGGTCGCTCTTGTACTGGGCGTGCCGCAGGCGGTAGTCGGCCAGGGTGCGGCACTTGCCGGGCGTGTGGGTGCGGACGCGGCCGGCCAGCGCGGTGTAGCCGCTGGGGCCGTACTCGTACATGTAGTCGCCGAGGAAGACGACGAGGTCGGGCTCCTGCTCGGCGAGGCGGCGGTAGGCGGTGTAGTAGCCGTGCTCGTAGTGCGCGCACGCGGCGACGGCGAAGGTGAGCGGCGTCGTCGCGCCGGTGGGCGTGGTGCGGGTGCGGCCCTCCGGGGACAGGCGGCCCTCGCTGCGGAAGCGGTAGAAGTAGTCGCGGCCCGGCTCCAGGCCGTCCAGCTCGACGTGCACGCTGTGCGCGTCGCGGGCCCGGGCGGTCGCGGTGCCGGACCGCACGATCGTCGAGAAGCGCTCGTCCGCCGCGACCTGCCAGTCCACCTCGACGTCGCGGGCGGGCATGCCGCCGCGGCCGTCGCCGCTGAGCGGCTCGACGGCCAGCCGGGTCCACAGCACGAAGCCGCCGGCTGAGGGGTCGCCGGAGGCCACGCCGAGCGTGAACGGGTCGGCTCTGAGGGTTCTGGACGGGCGGGCCGACGCGGGGGCGGCCCAGGTCTGGGAGGTGAGGAGGCCGGCTGTCGCCGCTGTCAGGAAGGCTCTGCGGTCCACGTTCCCAGGTATGTCCGCCCGCGCTGACTCGCCCGTGACCGGGGAGTCAAGGCCCGGTGAACAGCAACGGTCGTCCTCACGCGCCCGATCCGGGCGATCCCCGGCGGAGCGGTCAGGCGGGCAGGGCGGCCCGGAGTGCGGCGCGGAGTGCGGCGGCGTCGGTGAAGTGCACGCCGGTCAGGCCCGCCCGCTCGGCGCCCTCGACGTTCTCGGGCCGGTCGTCGATGAAGACGATCTCCGAGGGGGCGACGCCGAGCTCGCGCGCGACCTCGACGTAGATCTCCCGCTCCGGTTTCACCAGCCCCATCCGGCCGCTGTAGAAGCGGCGGCCGATGGCGGCGATCCAGGGCAGCTCGTCCAGGCCGTCGCCGACGCAGACGGACGCGTTGGACAGCAGCGCCACGTCGCGGCCGCCGGCCAGCAGCTCGCCGAGCAGGGCGACGGTGTCCTCGTTGGGGTGCGCCCAGCTCGCCACGTCCATGGCGACCAGGCGGGCGACCTCGGAGTGGGTGACGGGCCGGCCGAGCACCGCCGACCAGTAGGCGTGCGGGGTCAGCACGGCCTGGTCGTAGTCGAGGCGGTGCCGCCAGTAGCCGCTGATGAACGCCTCGAACTCGGCGTCCGCCGCGCGCGCCATCTCCCGGGCGTCGGACTCGGGCTGGGGCAGCGACAACACGCCGCCGTAGTCGAACACGATCCACGTCATGTCAGGAATGGTCGCAGATGCGGGTCGAGCGCGGGGCAGCCGAGATATTTCTCGGCGGTGTGGAAGTCGATCCAGTCGAGGTTGACCAGCTCCTCGACGTCCACGCCGGTGAAGCAGCCGCCGAGGCCGGGCGGGATGGCGGCGATGTCGTCCTTGTCGGCGATGTTGACCCAGCGGGCCACGCCGGGGGGCCGCTCGCCGCGGCCGTTGATGGGGGCGGGCAGCAGCCGTTCGAAGACGACGTTGCGCATGCCGAGCGGGCTGCCGAGGGTGATCAGCAGGTCGATCCGCAGGTCCGGGTTGGCCCACAGGGTCTCGTACGCGACGACGCTCCCGAGGGAGTGTGCGATGACCACCTTGGGGCGGTTGCGGCGGATCGTCGCGGCCACCGCCGCCCGGCACCGCTCGCGTTTGCCCTCGTCGGTGAGGTAGGCCGCCACCTCGGGCGCGAAGAGCTGGGCGAAGGCCGCCGACCGGCCGTCGAGCCGGGCGAGCAGCCAGCCGGTGAACGTCTTGAGGGCGCCCGTGACCTGCTCGCCCAGCCCTCGGTTGCGGGCCCACTCCACCAGGACCTGCTGGGCGGGGGCGTCCAGGGCGGCCAGCGAGCGGGCCGCCCTGGCCCGGCCGTCGCTCAGCAGGTGGGAGAAGTAGGCGATCTCGCTGAAGTACGTGCCGGCGCCGGTGCCGCCGAGGGCCCCGTGCAGGTAGCGGTCCCATTTGAGGCGCATGGCCTCCGCCGCCCCGGCCGCCGACCCGGCCTCCAGGAAGTAGTTGTACTTGCCGATGCCGTGCACGCCGACGATGACCGCCACCCTTGCCTCCTCACGTCCCCGTGTCCTTGCGCGATGCTGGCTTACGCCGCTTGCACGCGGCCGTCAAGCGGCCGTCGGAGTTTAGTCTTGCCTAAAGGTTTAGGTAGAGCTAAAGTGGAGGCATCTGAAGACGTCGGTGTCCCGAGAGCGAGACCGCCATGGCCCCACGCCAGAGCACGCGCGACGAGGTGGGCGGCTTCGCCCAAGAGGTCGTCGATGAGATCACCTGGTACATGCGGGAGCACAAGATCTCCCGTGCCGACCTCGCCGCCGCCATGGGCGTGTCCGCGGGGCGGGTGAGCCAGATCCTGTCCGGCGACGAGAACCTCACGCTCCGCACGCTCGGGGCCGTGGTCGACGCGCTCGGGGCCCGCCTGGAGTTCACGCTCGGCGACGCCGAGGGCTCCCCCGACGCCTTCCCCAGCGCCTAGGGCCTCCGCGGCCTCTCAGAGCGCCCGCGGCCTCTCAGAGCGCCCGCCGGACGGCCTCCGACTCGCGGATGCGCGAGGGCGGCGTGAACGCCGGCAGCGACCGGTAGCCGGCCCGGTAGCCGGCCGCCAGCAGCCGCAGCAGATCGCTCTCCGCGTCGTGCTTGAGCACGCCGTGCAGCCTGCGCAGATCGTTCAGATACCGCTCGTACCGGGCCGCCCGGGTGTGCCGCGAGTTGCCGAGCGCGGTGGACACCTTCGACCGGGCCGCCCCGTCCTCGATCAGCGCGGCCACGTCGAGCCGCCGCTCGATGGCGTCCAGCCGGGCGTGGATGCGCTCGCGGCGGCGCTCCTCCGGGGTGAGGCGCTCGTTGATGCGCTCGTGGTAACGGTGGGCGGCGAGGCTCAGCTCGTAGACGTTCCAGGAGTCGTCGACCCGGCGCTCGCACCACACCCACTGGTCCTCGGCCATCGCCTGGTCCAGCTTGGCCAGCAGCGACACCAGCCAGAACGTCGCCGCCTCGCGCCCCAGCGACCGGCGTTCCTCGTCCTTGCCGCGCATCTGGCTCAGCCACAGCCCGCTCGGCCCGGCGGCGCCGAGCGCGGTGGCCAGGAAGTCGTTCAGCAGCCAGCCGCTCACCAGCGCCACCCCGGCGGACAGCAGCCCGGTCAGCATGGTGATCGCGAGCGCCAGCCGCCACCCCGCCGGCCCGAACGGCCGCCCCTTGCCCTGACACCGCAGCAGCAGGAACCCGACGGCGGAGACGACGGCCAGCACCACCGTGAGGCCCGCCTGGACGACAGGCTGCATGGAAATACGCCCCTCCTCCGCGATGTTCTTCCCATAGTCGCAGCGGGGGCGGTGATTGAAAATGCCGTTGCGGACGGCATATCCCACCCGGATACGGTGACATTCACCTTCGACAGGCAGATCCACACCGACAGGAGTCCCGCGCATGCCCGGCCCGCTGGTCGTCAACGACTCGGTCGTCATCCCCGACGCCGAGCTCGTCTGGCGCTTCTCGCGTTCGTCCGGCCCGGGCGGGCAGGGTGTCAACACCACCGACAGCCGGGTAGAGCTGACCTTCGACGTGGCGGCCAGCACGGCGCTGCCGCCCGCGCTGAAGCAGCGGGCGCTCGACCGGCTGGGCGCGGCCACGATCACGATCGCCGCTTCGGAGTACCGTTCGCAGCTCAGGAACCGGGAGGCCGCGACGCAGCGGCTGGCTCAGCGGCTGCGCGAGGCGATCGCCCCGCCGCCCAAGCGGCGGCGCCCGACCAAGCCCAGCAGGGGCTCGGTCGAGCGCCGCATCGCCGCCAAAAAACAACGCTCCGACGTCAAGAGACTGCGCCGTGGCCTCTGATCCCGGGCCCGCGGCGGCTGCCGATCAGCGGGACAGCGCGGGCTCGCGCACGTTGAGGCCCGGCTCGCGCATCGGCATCAGGGCGGGCTCGAGGACGTCGGCCAGGACAGGCTCCAGCGCCTCGGCGGAGGCCGGCTCCAGCAGCTCGACAGCGGCGGGCGCCAGCAGCTCGGCGGCGGGTTCCAGCAGCTCGACGGCGGCGGCGGGCTCCAGCAGCTCGGCCGGGCACAGCCGCCCGATCACCCCGCGCACCTGCTCCCGCAACACCGGGTCGGCGAGGCGGCCGTCCTCCTCGAAATGCCGGCAGCCGGGCAGGATCACCAGCTCCGCGCCCGTCACCACCGCCCCGGCCGTCTGCAGCCGCTTGTAAAGCTCCGCCTGCGCCCACATCGCCCCGCACGCCCGGGCGCTCGCGCTCATCACCGCCACATGCTTGCCCGCCAGCGCGCCGCGTGCCGTCAGCCAGTCCAGGGTGTCGATCAGCTCGTCCGGCAGCAGGCTGTGCTCGGGCGCCGTCACGATCACCGCGTCCGCCGCGGCGACCAGCGCCGCCAGCTCCCGCACCGGCGCGGGCGCGGTGGCGGGCACCGGCCCGTCCTCGTACGGCGGCATCTGCCGCAGGCCGGACCACACCTCGAATCCGACGCCCTCGGGCAACTCACCGCCCGCCGCTCCCAGCAACCTGTTGACGAACGATCCGGCGTGCAGGCCGGCGGCGATGCCGATGATTTTCACCCTCTGCTCCCAAGGGGTTCCGGTGTTACCGGGAAACCTGCCCGATGCCGGGGATGTCCAAGACCATGCCCCGGTCAAAAGTGGTTCCCGCGCCGCAGCTCTACCCCTGGGACGGAAGTTAATCTTCAAACTTCCTGTGACGTCGGAAGATCGGCGCGAGCACCCGGAGCACGAGGATCGCGGAGATCATCAGCAGGTTGTAGCCGATGAGGTGGAACAACGAGACGCCGGTCATGATCTGCGGCCCGCCGCCGGTGCCGAGCAGCAGGACGGCCATGACGCCCGCCGTCGCCCCCAGCGCCGTGAGCAGCACCTGGTGCAGCAGCCCGGTCAGGTAGCGGCGGTCGCGCTCGTCGGCCAGCAGCCGCACGTTCAGGGCCAGCCGGCCGTGCTCGGCGGCGCTCGCGATGCGCTCGACGCGGCGGGGCAGGCGGCGCAGCATCGGCAGCAGCGCGGCCAGCTCCTGCGTGACGGTCTCCCTGATCGCGGCCGGCTCGGCGCGCTCGGCGAGGTGCCGGCCGGCGAACGCGCGGGCCTCGCCGATGAGGTCGAACCCGGGCGACAGGCGCACCAGCGTGCCCTCCAGCGTGGCCAGCGCCCGGAAGACGGCGGCCACCTCGGGCGGGATCGACAGCCCGTACGCGGTGACGATCCTGAACAGGTCGGTGAACATCTGCACGCTGTCCATGCCGGGCCCGAGGTGGCGGGCCATGAACTGGCCGAGCGCGCGTTCCAGGGCGGCCTCGTCGATGTCCTCGGGGCGGGGCACGACCTCCAGCAGGGCGTCGGTGACGGCGAGCGGGTCCTGGCGGTTCATGGCGAGCAGGAAGCGTTGCAGGGCCGAGCGGACGGCGGCGTCCAGGCGGCCGACGGAGCCGAAGTCGAGCAGGCCGAGGGTGCCGTCATCGAGCAGCATGAGGTTGCCGGGGTGCGGGTCGGCGTGGAAGACGCCGTCCACGAGGATCTGGCGGAGCAGGCAGGCGAGCAGGTCGCGGGCCAGGCGGGGGCCGTCCTCGGGCGGGGCCTCGGTGACGGGGCGGCCGGACAGGCGGCGCATGACGAGGACCCGCTCGGTGCACAGGACGGGCACCGGAGCCGGATACCTGACGCCGCCGGCCGGGCCGTCCCCGGCGCTCCCGGCCGCTCCGGCGGCCGTCGTGCCGGCACTCGTCGTGCGGGCCCCCGTCGCGCCGGCCCCCGTCGTGCCGGCCCCCGTCGTGCCGGCCGCCGTCGTGACGGCGGCCATGTTGGCGGCCTCCACCCGGAAGTCCAGCTCCTCGCGGATGGCCGCCGCGAACCCCTCCGCCAGGTCCCGCAGGCCCAGCGACCGCCCCCACCGGGTACGGGACTCCAGCGTGGCCGCCAGCCGCCGGACGATGTCCAGGTCCTTGCCCACGGCCGCCTCGATGCCCGGCCGCCGCACCTTGACGACGACGTCCTCGCCGCCGGGCAGCCGGGCGGCGTGCACCTGCCCGATGGAGGCGGCGGCCAGCGGCGTCCGCTCGACGGCGGCGAAGACCTCCTCGACCGGCCCGCCCAGCTCCTCGGTGAGCACCGGCTCGATCTGCGTCCACGGCGCCGGGGCGACCTTGTCCTGCAGCCGGCCGAGCTCCTCCACGAACTCGGGGGGCAGCAGGTCACGCCGGGTGGACAGGACCTGGCCGAGCTTGACGAACGTGACGCCGCCCTCGTCCAGCGCCAGGCGCAGGGACCTGGCCAGGCGCACCTTGCCGGGCCGGTCGTCCAGCCGCTCGCCCCGGCCGCGCAGGTAGGGGCCGAGGCCGTGCTTGACGGCGATCCGGGTGATCTGCGAGTAGCGGCGGGCCCGCGACAGGCGTCCCCGCACCGACCGCAGCAGCTCCACCGGGCCCGGCACCGAGCCGGGCGGCACCAGCGCCTCGGCCAGCACGAGCAGCACCATCGGGATGAGCACCATGGCCATCACGAGGAGCAGCAGGACGCCCAGCGCCCCGGCGTCCGGCAGGCGACCGTCCGCCGGGACCTTGAACGCCGCCAGGATCGGCGTGAGCACCGGCTGCGCCAGCGCGAAGGCGGCCAGCGCGGCCACGAACGTGCGCAGCGCGCCGAACCTGACGCCCAGCAGCCGCTGCGCCATCACGGCCAGCAGGATGATCGTCAGTAACGCGGACAGGGCGATGAACAACTGGGCCAGGACGTCCATGAGGCAGGATCATGGCACGTCCGGCCGGCCGCCATCATCCGCGGCGCCGCCGGCTTGGGGCGATCATCCCTGGCGGGCGGCGAGGCGGGCGCGGCGCTCCTCGCGGCGCTCGACGAACCTGGTGGCCGTCGCGTCGGTCTTGGCCAGGAACGCGGCCAGCTCCTCGCGGGCCCGCTCCCCCTCGGGGCCGAGGCCGGTCTTGTCGAACACCGACCACTGCCGCAGCACCGGCATGAGCACGTCGTCGAGGTGGAGCCGCAGGTCGTAGATGCCCTCGTTGGCGATGATCATGGCCTTGCGGGCGAAGCCCTCCATGCCCTGTCCCGGCATCTGGAACGTCGTGACGACGTCGGTCACCGCGCGCATCGTCTGGCCCGGGTCGAGCTCGAAGGCCGCCTTGAGCAGGTTGCGGTAGAAGAGCATGTGCAGGTTCTCGTCGGCGGCGATGCGGGCGAGCAGCCGCTCGCAGCCCTCGTCGCCGGAGGCCCTGCCGGTGTTGCGGTGCGCGATGCGGGTGGCCAGCTCCTGGAAGGAGACGTAGGCGAGCTGCTGGAGCATGGTGTTGTACTCGGTGATGAAGCCCTGGGCCATGTGGTGCATCCTGGCCCGCTCCAGCGCGACGGGGTCGACGGCGCGGGTGACGGTCAGGTAGTCGCGGATCGCGGTGCCGTGCCGGTCCTCCTCGGCCGTCCAGCGGTGCACCCAGGTGCCCCACGCGCCGTCGCGGCCGAACGTGGTGGCGATCTCATGGTGGTAGCTGGGGAGGTTGTCCTCGGTCAGGAGGTTCACGACGAGCGACACGCGGGCCGCTTCGGGGATCTTCGAGTCGCCTTCCTGCCACGCCTCGCCCCCGTAGATGCCGTCGAAGTCGCGGCCCTCGCTCCACGGGATGTACTCGTGCGGGAACCACTCCTTGGCCGTCTTCTCGTGGCGGTCGAGCTCGCCGGCCACCACGGGCTCGAGCTCGTGCAGCAGTTCCGTCTGAGTCATCGCCATAAAAGATCTTCTCCTTCAGGTTACGGTACCGTAGGTTAGGCTACCCGAAGGACATACCGGTCAAAGAGGGTGGGCGTATATGACTTGGTGTGAATTATGTCCATCCACGTGCCGCCATGTCCGGGTCAGTCGCCGTGCCGGTGCAGTAACCGGTCGAGCTTGATGCCGAGGTCGAGCATCTCGGAGCGCACGGACGCGAACTCCTGAGCCATCTCGGCCCGCACCCCGTCGAGCCCTTCGGCCACGTCCGTCCGCAGGTCGTTCAGGTCGGCGGACACGTCGGCGGACACGCCTGCGGACCCGCCCGGGCACGGCCGCGCGGGCGGGCCGATCGCCCGGCGCACGCCCTCGACCTCGGTCTGCAGGGCCGCGATGTCCTGGCCCACCTCGGCGCCGACGACGCCGATGCGGCCGCGGAGCGCCGCTATCTCCTTCTGGAGGTGCCGGGTCCTGTCGTTGATCTCGCGCAGCAGCTCCGCCTGGCGGCCCAGCTCCGGGTTCGGGTCCGCGTCCGGCGCGCCGCGGCCGACCTCCAGGTCCTCAACACGGAGCTTCAAGTCGAGGATCTCCGTCTCCACATCCACGCACGTCCGCCTTCTCCCTTGGATCCGTGGTCGCCCGATCGCTTTCCGTAACGATCGTAACCACGTCTCCCGCCCCCGGGCCCCGGTTCCCGCAGATCGGGCGGGTCGAGGACGAACATGCTGGAGCCCCCGGCCGGGCGGGGAACGCTCAGCTCTTGTCCTCGATCTCCCAGAGGTGGTCGAGGACGTGCCAGACGACGCGGCGCAGGGCGTAGCGGGGCGGCCAGCCGGTGGCCAGGGGCGGCCCCCAGGGACGCGCGAGGGTGGCGGCCAGCTCCTCGCGCATGGCGTCCCGGTCGCCCGCCGTCCGGTACGGCTTGTGCCGCACCCCCACCTTGCGCGCGTAGGCGCGTTCGGCCTCCACCACGTGGTCCACGACCCGGTCCCGGTCGCGCCCGCCGCCGCGCGGGCCCTTGCGCAGCTCCGCCGGGGCGAGGCCGGCGACCTCGTCGAAGAGCTCCCAGGCGGCGCGCATCAGCGCCACGTCCCGCTCGGCCTCGGCGGCGGTCACCGGCTCCAGGTCCAGCTCCGGCACGGCGGCCGGGGCGCCGAAGTCGGTGGTGGGGGTGCCCGGCACCCGGGCCACCACCTCCGGCTCCCCCGGCGCGAACGGCACGCCGGCCCGCTCGGCGACGGCGCGGTAGCGGGCGGCGTAGTCCGCCAGGCGGTCGAGGGCCGCCTCCTCGCCCTTGTCCACCCGGGCCCAGCCGGGCCAGTCGAGCGAGCAGGCGAACACCTTCTTGGGGCCGGTCTCCAGATACACGCGGTTCATGACGCCCCAGCCTGCCGGTCGTACCTGTCGGAAGCCGTCAGGTTCAGATGAGGTCGATGAGGTCGGCGACCGAGTCGACGACGAGCGAGGGTCGGTAGGGGTAGCGGTCGATCTGGTCGCGCTGGGTGACGCCGGTGAGGACGAGGATCGTGTAGAGCCCCGCCTCCATGCCGGAGACGACGTCGGTGTCCATGCGGTCGCCGATCATCGCGGTGGTCTCGCTGTGGGCCTCGATGTCGTTGAGCGCGCTGCGCATCATGCGGGGATTGGGCTTGCCGACGAAGTAGGGGGCGACGCCGGTGGCCTTGGTGATGAGGGCGGCGACCGCGCCGCAGGCGGGCAGGGAGCCCTCGGTGGAGGGGCCGATGGGGTCGGGGTTGGTGGCGATGAAGCGGGCGCCGTTCTCGATGAGGCGGATGGCCCGGGTGATCTGGGTGAAGCTGTAGGTGCGGGTCTCGCCGAGCACGACGTAGTCGGGGTCGAGGTCGGTCAGGACGTAGCCGACCTCGTGCAGGGCGGTGGTGAGCCCCGCCTCGCCGATCACGTACGCCGACCCGCCCGGCCGCTGGTCGTCGAGGAACTGGGCGGTGGCCAGGGCGGAGGTCCAGATGGACTCGGCGGGCACGTCGAGGCCCGCGCCGGCCAGGCGCACGGACAGGTCGCGCTGCGTGTAGATCGAGTTGTTGGTCAGCACCCGGAACTTCTTGCCGGACTCGCTGAGCCGCTTGATGAACACGTCCGCCCCGGGCACCGGCCGCCCCTCGTGGACGAGGACGCCGTCCATGTCGGACAACCAGGAATCGATCCGCTTACGCTGAGTCACCCGCCCATCGTACCGACGCGCCTTGTCGACTTCCGTGCCGGTAGGTGAACAATGTTCTTCATGTCGTTCATGGAATCCGCGCAGGACATGCGGGACGAACTCGTACAGCTCAGGCACTCGCTGCACACCACGCCGGAGCTCGGCCTCCACCTGCCCCGCACCCAGGAGAAGGTGCTGGCGGCGCTGGACGGGCTGCCGCTGGAGATCAGGACCGGCACGGCGCTCAGCTCGGTGACGGCGGTGCTGCGCGGCGGCCGGCCGGGGCCCGCGGTGCTGCTGCGGGGCGACATGGACGCGCTGCCGGTGACGGAGAAGAACGACCTGCCCTACGTCTCCCAGCTGCCCGGCCAGATGCACGCCTGCGGCCACGACCTGCACACCGCGATGCTGGCGGGCGCGGCGCGGCTGCTGAGCGCGCGGCGCGACGAGCTGGCGGGCGACGTGGTCTTCATGTTCCAGCCGGGCGAGGAGGGCCACGAGGGCGCCAAGTACATGATCGACGAGGGCGTGCTGGAGGCGGCGGGGTCGCGGCCGGTGGCGGCGTACGGGATGCACGTGGTGTCGTCGATGTTGCCGACCGGGCTGTTCACCTCCCGGCCTGGGCCGATCATGGCGGCGGCCGACGTGTTCTGCGTGACGGTGAAGGGGCGCGGCGGCCACGGGTCGAGCCCGCACCGGGCGCTGGACCCGATCCAGGCGGGCTGCGAGATGGTGACCGCGCTGCAGACGATGGTGACCAGGACGTTCGACGTGTTCGACCCCGTGGTGGTGACGGTGGGCAGCTTCCACGGCGGCTCGGCCGACAACGTCATCCCGGACGAGGCCCGCTTCGAGGCGACCGTGCGCACGTTCAGCAAGGACAACCGGACGCTGGTCAAGCGACGGCTGGTGGAGGTGGTCGAGGGGATCGCGGCGGCGCACGGCCTGACGGCCGAGACGTCGTTCGGCATGGGCTACCCGGTGACGGTGAACGACGGCGACGAGGCCGCCTTCGTCGGGCGGACCGCGGACGAGCTGTTCGGCCCCGGCCGCTACTTCGTCGCGCCGCAGCCGGTGATGGGGTCGGAGGACTTCTCGTACGTGCTGGAGCGGGTACCGGGCGCGTTCACGTTCCTGGGGGCGTGCCCGCCGGACCGGGACCCGGCCACCGCCCCCTACAACCACTCCCCCGAGGCGGTCTTCGACGACGCGGTCCTGACCGACGGGGCCGCCCTGTACGCCACCCTGGCGGCGGCGAGGCTGAGCGCGGCATGAGGGCGTGGGTGGTGCGCGAGCCGGGCCCGATGGCGTCCGGCCCGCTGGAGCTGGTCGAGCGGGACGTGCCCGAGCCGGGCCCCGGCGAGGTGCTGGTGCGGGTGGAGGCCTGCGGCGTGTGCCGGACGGACCTGCACCTGGCCGAGGGCGACCTGCTCCCCCGCCGCCCGCGCACCACCCCCGGCCACCAGGCGGTGGGCCGGGTCGAGGGCAGCGGCCGGCGGGTCGGCGTGGCCTGGCTCCGCTCCACCTGCGGCAGGTGCCGCTACTGCCTGCGGGGCATGGAGAACCTGTGCCCCTCCTCCGCCTACACCGGCTGGGACGCCGACGGCGGGTTCGCCGAGTACCTGGTCGCGCCCGAGGACTACGTCTACGACCTGCCGGACGGCGTGCCCGCCGAGCGCCTGGCCCCGCTGCTGTGCGCGGGCATCATCGGCTACCGGGCGCTGGCCCGCTGCGACCTGCCGCCGGGCGGCCGGCTCGGCATCTACGGCTTCGGCGCCTCGGCGCACCTGACGGCGCAGGCGGCCATCGCGCAGGGCGCGACCGTGCACGCGGTGACCAGGTCGGCCGCCTCCCGCCGGCTGGCGCTGGAGCTGGGCGCGGCCTCGGCGGGCGACCGGCCGCCCGAGCCGCTGGACGCGGCCATCCTGTTCGCGCCGGTCGGCGACCTGGTGCCGCCGGCGCTGGAGGCCCTGGACCGGGGCGGCACGCTGGCGGTGGCCGGCATCCACCTGAGCGACATCCCGGTGCTGAACTACGAGCGGCACCTGTTCCAGGAGCGCACGCTGCGCAGCGTCACGGCCAACACGCGGGCCGACGGGCGGGCGTACCTGGAGCTGGCGCTGGCGCACCCGCCGCACGTGACAACGGCGCCCTATCCCCTTGAAGCGGCCGACCGGGCGCTGACCGATCTGGCGAACGACCAGGTCAGCGGCGCGGCGGTGCTGCTCGTCGGCTGAAGTTTTACTTGATGGCGCTTAGCGCCACTCCGTACACTCATGAAGGAAAGTTACATTAGCCTCACAGTCTCTGGAGATTATTGACGCCTTCCGGACGCGATCGTAAGGTCCGGTCAATCCCTTGAGACATCCCCCGGAGCGGCAAATGAAGCGACTGGCAGCGGTAGTGACGTTGCTGGGCCTTGCCGCCGCGACAGCGGCGTGCAGCGGTGGTTCGACCAACAAGTCCGGCGGCACGGGCGGCGGTGGCGGGCTCTTCACCACCATCGACGTGAACCGGCCGGGCCTGGAGGCTTCCGCCCCGGCCAACCCGTACAACCCCAAAGGCAACTCCTTCCCGGGCTACAGCTCCATGAAGCTCGGCTGGGTCAAGAACCACCTCACCGACCCCAACCAGGCCCTCCCCGGCATCGCGGCCAGCTGGGAGATCGCCCCCGACAACTCCGCCATCACGCTGAAGCTCCAGCCGAACGCGAAGTGGTCCGACGGCAAGCCCGTCACCGCCGACGACGTCAAGCTGTCGATCGGCATCGCCTACACGCAGGGCAGCACGGCCTTCTCCGTCACGCCCGGCGCGGCCGGCGCCGCCGCCGAGGTGACCGTGGTGGACCCGCAGACCGTCAAGGTCACGCAGGACATGGCCAACCCGAGCCCCAAGTTCGCCCGGGGCGTCCTCGACACCACCGTCCTGCCCGCGCACGTGTGGAGCAGCGTGCTGCCGGCCGACTTCTGGGACAAGCTGAAGGCCGCCCGCGGCGAGGGCGCCGACGCCGAGAAGGCCCGCGAGGAGATCACCGGCCTGGGTGAGAAGGTCATCGCCTTCGCCCCGCCGAAGGACGTCTCCGCCGGGCCGTTCGTGCTGGAGCGGGTCAACCCCTCCGAGGCGCTGCTGGTCAAGAACAAGTACTTCTACAACGCCGCGAACGTCGCGCCGGCGCAGGTGAAGTTCCTCAACTACACCGGCAACGAGCAGATCTGGAACTACCTCATCGCCGGCAAGCTCGACCACGCCGGCTTCACGGCCGCGCCGACCGACGTGATGAACCGGATCAAGCAGGCGCCCGGCAACGAGGTCATCAAGGGCTACTCGCCGGTCGCCGTGGGCATGGCCTTCAACCAGTCCAAGAAGCCGTACGACAACGTGCACGTGCGCCGCGGCCTGGCCTACCTCATCGACCGCGACCAGGTCACCAAGGTCGCCTCGCCCGAGGGCGGCACCCCGGCGCTCACCACGAGCGGCATCCACCAGAAGGCCGCCCAGGCGTGGATCCCGGACACGCTGCCCAAGCTGGAGCAGTACAAGCCGGACGTGGCCAAGGCCGAGGCGGAGTTCAAGCAGGCCGGCCTGGTCAAGAAGGACGGCAAGTGGGCCCTCGCCGACGGCTCGGCGTGGAAGGTCTCCATGCACGCGCCCTCCGGCTTCTCCGACTGGCTGTCGGCGCAGGAGAACATCAAGAGCCAGCTCGTCAAGGCCGGCGTGGACGCCGAGGTCGTCACGACCGCGGACTACCCGCTCTACCTGGAGGAGCTGAACGCCGGCAAGTACGAGGTCGGCTTCTGGCTGATGGCGCTCGGCCCCGCGCCGTACGACATCTTCCAGCGCCTCTACGGCGCCTCCAACGGCTGGGCCAACGTGGCCGGCAAGGTGGAGCACTCCGCGCCCGGCAAGAACGGCAACTGGATGGGCGGCCCCGAGGAGATCGAGGTCGGCGGCCAGAAGATCAACCCGGGTGAGCTGACGGCCAAGCTGAACTCCTCCGACGAGGCGGCCGCCAAGCCGATCATGGCCCAGCTCGCGCAGGCCGCCAACCAGGACCTGCCGGTCATCCAGCTCTGGGACTACGTCAACACCCAGTTCGTCAACAACAGCCGCTTCACCGGCTGGCCGCACGACGACTCCATCCTGCGGATGGGCACCGGCGTGCTGCCCTCCGGCGTGTGGATCCAGCAAGGTCTGATCAAGGCGAAGCAGTAGCCTATGACGCTCATCGCACGGCGACTCGCGGGCCACCTGGCCCGCGGGTTCGTCATGATCCTGGTCGTCGCGACGATCAGTTTCTTCATCATCAACAACATCCCGGGCGACCCCATGGCCGCCCGCTACGAGAAGCTGGTCGAGGGCGGCATGGCCCCGGAGGCCGCCCGCCAGGCCGTCAAGGTGCTGTACGGCTTCCAGCCGGACGGCACGCTGTGGCAGCAGTACACCGAGTTCATCGGCGGCCTGTTCCGCCTCGACCTCGGCGTCTCGGTCAGCCGGCCCGGCACCCCCGTGCTCGACGTGCTGACGGACGCGGCCAAGTGGACCGTTCTACCCGTGCTGGCCGGCACGCTGCTGAGCTTCCTCGTCGGGATCATCCTCGGCGTGTACGCCGCGATCAAGCGCACCGGCCGGCTCGGCGACGCGCTGTCCGTCTCGGGCTCGCTGCTGCACGGCGTCCCGCAGTACGTGCTGGCGCTGCTGCTCACGATGATCTTCGCGACGCTGCTCGGCGTGCTGCCCGCGGACGGCTCGGTGGACATCCTCTACGAGCCCGGCTGGAACGCCGGCTACCTCGGCTCGCTCGTCGAGCACGCCCTGCTGCCGGTGCTCACCTACGCGCTGTCGGCCTACGGCGGCTGGATCCTGGCGATGAAGTCGTCGGTGGTCACCGTGCTCGGCGACGACTTCATCCTGGCCGCCGAGCTGCGCGGCATGAAGCGCTCGATCGTCTTCCGCTACATCGCGCGCAACGCGATCCTGCCGCTGTTCACCATGCTCGCCCTGTCGCTGGGCCTGCTGCTCGGCGGCGCGGTGTTCATCGAGAAGATCTTCAACTATCCCGGGCTCGGCTGGCTGCTCATCGGCGCCGTCAACGACCGGGACTACGCTCTGATGGGCGGCGCGTTCCTGCTCATCACCGTCGGCACCATTCTCGCCAACATCGTCGCCGACCTGTTCTACACGGTCATCGACCCGCGGGTGCGCAGCGGGGAGGAGGTTTCGTGAGCGCGACGCTCATCCCCGAGACCGGATCGGCCGCCTCGACGCTGCGCCGCAACTTCTGGCGCGGCGTGTGGCGGGTGATGCGGCGCAAGCCGAGCCGCCTGGTCGGCGTGGTCATCCTGGCCGCGTTCGTGCTCATGGCGGTCCTCGGGCCGATGCTGCTGCCGAGCCCGCTGCCCAACGACCCCACGGCGATCACCCAGCCGCCGAGCGCCGAGCACTGGTTCGGCACCGACCCGCAGGGCCGCGACGTGCTCGCGCTGGTCGTCACCGGCTCCCGGTACGTGCTGCTGACCGCGGCGATCACCGCGCTCATCACCGTCGTGGCCGGCACCTCGATCGGCCTGTTCTCCGGCTTCAAGCGGGGCCGCTGGGACACCGTGCTCATGCGGCTGACCGACATGAAGCTCACCATCCCCGGCCTGCCGCTGCTGCTGGTGCTGGCCACCGTGTGGCGCTTCGGCAGCCCGTGGCAGATGGGCCTGGTGCTCGGCCTGCTCGGCTGGGGCGGCGTGGCGCGGGCGGTGCGCTCGCAGACGTTGTCGCTGCGCGAGCGCGGCTTCATCGAGGCGGCGCGCGGGCTCGGGCTGTCCACGACGCACATCATCGGCAAGGAGCTGCTGCCGAGCATGGCGCCGTACATCGCGATGAACATGCTCATCGCGGTCACCGGCGCGGTCTACTCGCAGGTCGGCCTGTTCTTCCTGGGCGTGCTGCCGTACGAGTCGGACAACTGGGGCGTCATGCTCAACCTGGCCGTGTTCCAGGCGGGCGCGCTGATCACCCCGAACGCGATCGGCTACCTGCTCGGGCCGCTGCTGGCGATCCTGCTGCTGACGCTGGCCATCGTGCTCGTCGTGGACGCGATGGACGAGATCTTCAACCCCCGGCTGCGCGAGGAGTAGTGCAGGTGAGCAAGCAAGCGCCGGGAGTGCGCATCGACGGCCTCACGGTCGTCTACAAGACCCCCGCCGGGGAGCTGCCCGCGGTCAGGGGCGTCACGCTGACGCTGGAGCCGGGCTCGATCACCGGCATCGTGGGCGAGTCCGGGTCGGGCAAGTCCACGCTGGCGCTGTCGCTGCTGAACGCGGTGCAGCCGCCCGGCCGGATCGCGGCCGGCAGCGTGGAGATCGACGGGCTCGGCGACGTGGTCGGGCTGCGCGGCGAGGACCTGCGCAAGGCCCGCGGCGCGCACGTCGGCTACGTCTTCCAGGCCGCCCAGAACTCCCTCAACCCGCTCAAGACGGTCGGCAAGCAGCTCCTCGACCTCGGCCGCTCGCACGGCGTGGCCGACCTGCGCGGCCTGGTGCGCGAGGCGAAGGAGCTGCTGAGCCGCATGGGCCTCGACGGGGCCAGAGTGCTCGACTCGCACCAGCACGAGCTGTCGGGCGGCATGCGCCAGCGCGTCGGCATCATGCTGGCGCTGGTGCTCAACGCCCACCTGGTGGTGCTGGACGAGCCGACGACCGCGCTCGACATGATCACCCAGGCCAACATCCTGAAGATCGTGCGCGAGGTGCACGCCGAGCGCGGGCTGACCACGCTGGTCATCACGCACGACATCGGCGTGGTGGCGGAGGTCGCCGACCGGCTGGCCGTCATGTACGGCGGGCGGCTGGTCGAGCAGGGGCCGACGCGGGAGGTGCTGGGGGCGCCGCGGCACCCGTACACGCGGGGCCTGATCCAGGCCATCCCCCGGCTGACCGGCGACCTCGACGAGGCGCGGGCGCTGCCCGGCCGGCCGCCGACGCTGGCGACCGTGCCGAAGGAGGGCTGCGTGTTCAGGGAGCGCTGCCCGCTGCGCATGGACGTGTGCGACACCGTGGACCCCGAGGCGATCGCCGACGGGCCGCGCGTGGTCGCCTGCCACGCCGTGCACGCGCCCGCCCCGAGGGCCGAGGACATCGCGACGAAGGAGCACGCGTGATCACCGGGACCGGTGTCGTCAAGACGTTCAAGCAGCGCGGCAAGGTGCTCGGCGCCCGCGAGGTGCGGGCGCTGCGCGGGGTCGACTTCGCCATCCCCAAGGGCGGGGCGGCCTCGTTCATCGGGGAGTCCGGCTGCGGCAAGACCACGCTGGGGCGGATCATCGCGGGGCTGGAGACGCACGACGAGGGCGAGATCGTCATCGACGGCGTCGAGCTGTCGGGGCTGCGGCCCAAGCAGCGCCAGCCGCACTTCCGCAAGATCCAGATGATCCACCAGGACCCGTACTCGGCGCTGAACCCGACCCGCACCATCCACCAGACGCTGCACGCGCCGCTCGCCCTGCGGGCGCGGCAGACCGGCCGGTCGAAGGCGTGGATGGAGGAGCGGGCGGCCGAGGTGCTGTCGCTGGTCGGGCTGGACCCGGGCACGGTGCTGTCGCGCTACCCGCACCAGCTCTCCGGCGGCATGCGGCAGCGGGTGGTCATCGCGCGGGCGCTGACGGTGGACCCGGAGATGCTGGTCGCCGACGAGGCCGTGTCGATGATCGACGTCTCGCTGCGGCTCGGCATCCTGGCGCTGCTGAAGGACCTGCGCGAGCGGCTGGGCGTGAGCGTGCTGTTCATCACGCACGACGTGGCCACCGCCCGTTACGTCGGCGACGACGGCGAGCTGTACGTGATCTACCGGGGGCAGGTGGTCGAGCGCGGCCCGGTGGACACGGTGATCGCCGACCCGGTGCACCCGTACACGCAGGCGCTGCTGTCGGCCATCCCCGTGCTGCACGGCCTGGAGCAGCCGGGCGAGCAGCCGGTGACGCCGCTGGAGTCGCTGGACGAGAGCCAGGCCGACGAGGGCTGCCTGTTCGCCCGCCGCTGCCCGTTCCGCGGCGAGCGGTGCACCGCCGAGCGGCCGCTGCTGCAGCTCACCGAGGGGATCCCGCAGGAGCACGCGTGCTTCTACCCCGAGCGGCGCAGCGTGATCGCGCGTCCCGTCAGCTCGTCCGCGGGCTCTTCCCTGTGATCGCCGTCGAGGCGGGGCCCGCGGAGCTCGCGGAGGCGGCCCGGGTCGCGGAGGCGGCGCTGACGCTCGACCCCGGGCAGGGGGCCGCGCTGGTCGGGCGGCTGTCCCGGCCGCCGGCCACCCGCACGTGGACCGCCCTGGTGGTGGACGGCGGCGTGGCGATGGTGTCGCTGTCGGACAAGGACCCGGCGGCCGGGCACCTCGACCTGCTGGCGGTGCACCCGTCCGCGCGGGGCGAGGGGCGCGGCCGGGCGCTGGTGCGGGCGGCCGAGGAGTGGTTGCGCGAGCGCGGCGCCCGCGAGGCGCGCTGGGCCGGCAACCCGCCCTGCTACGCCTGGCCCGGCGTGGACGTCCGCTACACCGCCGCCGCCTGCCTGGCCGAGAGCCTCGGCTACGAGCGCTACCACGTGGCCTGGAACATGACGGCCGACCTGGCCGGCGACCTGGGCACCGAGGACGACCTCGCCCGGCTGGAGCGGGCCGGGGTGGCGGTGCGGGCGGCGCTCGGCGCCGAGCGGGAGCGGGTGGCGGCGTTCGTCGCCCGGCACTGGAACGAGCGGTGGGCGTGGGAGGCGGCCAACGCCTCCGGGCTGCACTACGCCGAGCGCGACGGGGAGATCCTGGCCTTCGCCGCCTGGGGGGCGCGGCCTGCCTGGTTCGGGCCGATGGGCACCGCGCCGGCCGCCCGGGGGCTCGGGCTCGGCCGGGTGCTGCTGCGCAGGTGCCTGGCCGAGCAGCGGGCCGCCGGGCAGGCCGACGCCCAGATCGGCTGGGTCGGGCCGTTGCGGTTCTACTCGCGGGCCGTGGGCGCGCGGGCGGAGCGCGTCTTCTGGCTCTACCGGCGCGATCTGGCGTGATGTCACCGGTAGAGCAGCGGTCCCTGAGGGGTGCCCGGCGGGGGGCACAGCTCGCGCGGGTCCTCGCCGGCCTCCAGGCTCCGGGTCAGCTCGCCGGAGCCCCACAGGTGGTCCAGGGTGGGCAGCAGGCGCAGGTCGTCCGGGTAGAGGGCGCGGGCCACGTGCAGCATCGACACGCCGGTCAGCACCGGCTGGAACGCCTCGCGGTCGTGCACGTGGAGCTGGACGCCGCGCACCGGCGTCCCGGCGTGCTTGTGGAAGGTGGGGGTGAACCAGACCTCGCGGAAGCGCACGCCGGGCAGGCCGAGCGCGGCGAGCGCGGGGGCCAGGCGGGCGTCCGCGTACGGGGCCCCGACCAGCTCGAACGGCCGGGTCGTGCCGCGGCCCTCGGAGAAGTTCGTGCCCTCGAACAGGCAGGTGCCCGGGTAGACGAGGGCGGTGTCGGGGGTCGGCATGTTGACCGAGGGCATCACCCAGGGCAGGCCGGTCGCCTCGTACGGCGTGCCGCGCCGCCAGCCCTCCATCTCCACGACGGTCAGGTCCACGTCGAACCCGAACAGCCGGGCCAGCTCCCCGGCGGTCAGCGCGTGCCGCACCGGGATGGGGAAGCGGCCGACGAAACTGGCGTAGGCGGGGTCCAGCTCCGGACCCTCGGTGACGGCGCCGCCGAGCGGGTTGGGCCGGTCCAGCACCACGAAGCGCAGGCCGAGCCGGCCCGCCGAGGCCAGCAGGTCGTACATCGTCCAGACGTAGGTGTAGAAGCGCGCGCCCACGTCGGCGATGTCGAAGAGCAGGGTGTCCACGCCGGCGGCGGCCACGGCCGCGTCCAGCTCCCGGCCGGACAGCTTGTAGGTGTTGTGCACCGGCAGCCCGGTGCGTTCGTCCACGGCGTCGGCCTCGCCGCCGTCGGCCTGGGCGGTGCCGCGCAGGCCGTGCTCGGGGCCGAACAGGGCGGTCAGCGGCGCGCCGGCGGCCAGCAGCGCCTCCGCCGTGGGGGTCAGGTCGGGCAGCACGCCGGTGGGGTTCGTGACGAGGCCGAGGCGGGTACCTCCCGCGAGCGCGGGTTCCGCCGCCAGCCGTTCAGCTCCGGTACGCACAAGAGTCATGAAGCCATTGTGGTGAAAGATATTTACAAGATGGAAGAAGAGGGTGGAAATTAGCGTCATGATTGAGCCGCTACCCGAGCTGTCCACCGAGCAGAGCGATCCCCGCTACAGCCAGATCGACCGGCTGCCGACGGAGCAGATCGCCCGACTGATGAACCAGGCCGACGCCGCCGTGCCGGCGGCCGTGGCCGTGGCCATCCCGGCGATCTCGGGCGCCGTCGACGCGATCTCCGCCCGCATGGCGCAGGGCGGCCGGCTCCTCTACGTCGGCGCCGGCACGTCGGGACGCCTGGCCGTGCTGGACGCCAGCGAGTGCCCGCCCACGTTCGGCACGGACCCGTCGCTGGTCCAGGGCGTCATCGCGGGCGGGCCCGAGGCGCTGACCCGCTCCGTGGAGGGGGCGGAGGACGACGCCGAGGCGGGCGCCGCCGCCCTGAAGGACCTGGACGTGGGCCCGCTGGACTCCGTGGTCGGCGTCTCCGCCAGCGGACGAGCCCCTTTCGTGCTGGGCGCGCTGGCGGAGGCGGCCGGCCGCGGCGCGCTCACCGTCGGCTTGTCGTGCAACGACGGCGCGCCGCTGTCGGCCGCCGCCGAGCACGCCATCGAGGTGGTCGTGGGACCCGAGGTGGTGACCGGCTCGACGCGGCTGAAGGCGGGCACGGCCCAGAAGCTCGTGCTCAACATGATCTCCACGATCAGCATGGTCAAGCTCGGCCGCACCTACGGGAACAAGATGGTCGAGATGTCGGCGATGAACGCGAAGCTGGCGGACCGGGCGCTGCGCATGGTCCGCGACATCACGGGCGCCGACCCGGAGACGGCGGGGGCGGCGCTGGACGCGGCCGGCGGGCGGACGAAGGTGGCGGTCCTGATGATCCGGCACGGCATCGACGCCGACGCCGCCCGCGCCCTGCTGGCCTCGCACGGCGAGCGCCTGAGTGACGCGCTGAGCGGCTGAGCCCTCGCGCGGGGGGCTGGACAGGGAACGGGCGAGGGGCCGGAGAGGGGAACGGGCGAGGGTGGACGGCGGGAAGGGACCGATGGACGGGCTTGCGGCGATCCTCGCGGGGGTGGTGCCGCGGGTCTGCCCGGCCGCGGTGGCGATGATCGCCGTGGCCGGCGAGGTCGCCGCCACGGCCGCCGCGGGCGAGCTGGTGCGTTACGCCGATGCCACCGGCGCCCTGGCCGCGGTCCGGCCGCCCGCGCTCCCCGGCTCGATCTTCGACCTGGCCTCGGTCAGCAAGCTGTTCACCACGGCCGTGCTGCTCTCCCTGGCCGAGGAGGGCCGGCTCGGCCTGGACGAGCCGGCCGCCGCCTGGCTGCCCGGCCTCGACGCCCGCATCACGCCGCGCCGGCTGCTCACGCACACCGCGGGCCTGCCGCCCACCCGCCGCATCGACCTGGAGCTGCCGGCCGCGTCCGCCGCCGAGCGGCTGGCGGCGATGACGGCCACGCCGATCACGCACCCGGTGGGCGGCCCGTACCTCTACAGCGACGTCGGCATGGTACTGGCCGGCCGGATCGCCGAGCTGGCCGGGGGCGCGCCGCTCGACGCGCTGGTCCGCGACCGGGTGACCGCCGTGCTCGGCCTGCCCGACACCGGCTACCGCCCCCGGGACCCCGGCCGGGTGGCGGCCACCGAGTGGAAGGCCGAGCGGCCGGGGCCCGGCTGCGTGCGCGGCGAGGTGCACGACGAGACCGCGTACGCGCTGGGCGGCGTGGCCGGGCACGCGGGCCTGTTCGCCACCGCCGCCGACCTGCTGGCCTTCGGCGAGACGCTGCGCCGCGGCGGCGGGCCGGTGCTGCGGCCGGAGAGCGTGGCCGAGATGACCCGCGACCAGGGCGCGACCGGCGCGCCCTTCCGGCACGGGCTCGGGGTGCGGCTCGGCGACCCGGCCATCGCCGGGCCGTTCACGGGCTCGTACGGCCACTCGGGCTTCACCGGCACCTCGCTCGTCGTGGACCCCGGCCGCCGCCTCACGGTGGTGCTGCTGACCAACGCCGTGCACCCGGTGCGGGGCCGCGACGGCATCCGCGACCTCCGCCACGCGGTCGCCGCCGAGGCCCTGCGCCTGTCCGCGACCGGCTGACGGGCGGCGGGTCAGGCCGGGCGGGCGACCACCAGGTGCCGGCCGTGCGGCAGCGGGCGGGTCCGGACGACGGCGAGCCCGGCGCCGGCCAGCAGCTCCCCCAGCTCCCCGATCGTGCGTTCCTGCCCGCCGGCGAAGAGCGTGAGCATCATGACGTCCAGCGCCGCGCTCGCGGTCGTCGAGCGGACCGGGTCGTCCTCCAGGACGCCGTCCACGATCCACAGCAGGCCGCCGGGCGCCATCGCGTCCGCGACCCGGGCCAGCAGCGCCGCCACCCGCGCGTCGTCGTAGTTGTGCAGCACGTTGCTGAGCACGTACAGCCCGGCCTGCGGCAGCGGGTCGGTGAACATGTCGCCGGCCACCACCTCTATCCCCGTCTCCTGGCCGAGCGTCTCGAGCGCCTGGGCGGCCACCTCGGGCAGCTCGAACAGGGTGGCCCGCAGGCCCGGGTGCGCGGCGGCGAGGGTGGTCAGCAGCGCGCCGGTGCCGCCGCCGATGTCGGCGACGCGGCCCGGCGGCAGCGGCTCCTCGGTGAGGGCGCGGGCGACCGTGACGGTGACGCCCCGCATGAGCCGCTGGAACAGCCGGGCGGCCGCGGGCCGGGCCTGGAGGTAGGCGTACGGCGAGGCGTGGCCGAGCGAGCCGAGCGCGGCCGCCTCCCCGGTCGCGATCGTGCGGTGCAGCAGGTGGGCCGACTCGCGCCACAGCTCCTCGCCCCAGATCAGCGTCTGCGGCGCCAGGGAGTCGGGGCGGCCGGTGGTCAGCAGCGCGCCCTCCTCGGTGAGCGAGTAGCGGCCCGACTCGTCGCGCTCGACCAGCCGCAGGTGGTGCAGGGCGCGTAACAGGCGGGCCAGCAGCCGCTCGTCGGGCCGGCCGTGCTCGGTCGCGGCGGCCACGCCGTCGGCCAGCCCGGACACCGTGCGCGGCCCGGCGGCCAGCAGGTCGGGCACCGACAGGCGGACCGCGGCCTGGAGCACCGAGTACATCGTGAACGCGTCCAGCACGTCCTGCACGCGCGGCGCCCGCTCGTCGGTCATGACGGTCCTCTCCCATGCTCACTGTCTATGTACGCTGTGGCGGTGACACTAGATCCCTGGCGCATCACCGGGCAACAGGAGATAGACAGCTACGTCGGCCGCTGGGTCGACCGGGCGGTGCTGCTGGTGAACCGCCTGGCCGTCACCGCCGCTCATGGCCGGGAGGTCACCCCGCCGCGCACCGGCCGCGAGCGGCTGGCCGCGCTGGCCGGCCTGCTCCCGGAGGGCGTCACGGCGAGCGAGGCCGACGCGGCCGGGCTGGCGGAGGTCGCCGCCGACCTGCGCCCGGTGTTCGGCACAGCATCCGGCACAGCGCCCGGCCCAGCGTCCGGCCCGACGTCCGGCCCGACGTCCGGGACGGCGTCCGGTGATGGCGTCGGCATCCGGGCCGCCTCGGCGCGGCTCAACGACCTGCTGGTGCGCCACGGGGCGGTGCCCCACCTGCACGACGGCGCGGAGCGTTCGCCGGTGCTCGCCTTCCACCGGCCCGGCGCGACGCTCCTCGACGCCTGGGCGGCCGACATGGGCACGGCGCTCGCCATGGTCATCGGCGTCGGCCAGGCCGCCCGGCTCGGCGCCTGCCAGGCCGGGCGGTGCTCCCTGGTGTTCTTCGACTCCACCCGCAACGCCTCGCGCCGCTTCTGCGACCTGTCGTGCCAGAACCGCGCCAAGGCCAGCGCCTACCGGGCCCGGCAGCGCTCCTGAAGGGGGCGGCGCTCCTGGACGGGCGGCGCTGGACCGGCCGGGCCCTCAGCGCCGCGGGGCCAGCGCCTCCAGGGCCTCCTCGGCGCGGCGCATGGCCTCGCCCGGGTCCAGGGTGACGAACTCGCGGTCGAAGTTGAGGTCGTGGAAGACGTCGGTGACCCCGGCCGCGGCCAGCGACTCCAGGTCCGCCCTGATCTTGTCGTACGGGCCGGTCAGCGGCCGCTCGCCGGGCTTGTCGCGCACCTGCGTGACGCCCCTGCAGACGAACCGGAACCCGCTCGCCTCCCGCCCCGACGCGGCCAGCTCCGCCTTGATCAGCTCCACCCGCCCGGCGATCGCCGTCAGGTCCTCCCTGCTGGAGCTGACCCAGCCGTCGGCCAGCCGGGCCGCCCTGCGCAGCGCGACCTCGGCGGTGCCGCCGAGCAGGATCGGCGGCGGCCCCGGCACCGGCTTGGGGTCCACGTGCGCGGCCGGGACGCGGTAGAAGCGGCCCGCGTGCTCCACCGGGTCGTCGCGCCACGCCTTGCGCAACACCTCGACGAACTCCTCGCCGCGCCGCCCGCGCCGCTCGAAGGCGGTGCCGGCCGCCTCGAACTCCTCCGGCAGCCAGCCGAGCCCGATGCCCGCCGTGAGCCGGCCGCCGGAGAGCGTCTGCAACGTGGCGAGCTGCTTGGCCAGCACCACCGGCTGCACGTACGCGTTGATCACCGCGACGCAGAGCCCGACGCGGTGCGTCACGGCCGACAGGTGGGCCAGCGTCACCACGGGGTCGTGCACGCTGCGGTAGGTCGGCCCCATCTCGTGCCCCACGGGGTAGAGCAGGCGCTGGAACGTCCAGAGGTCGTGGTAGCCGAGCTGCTCGGCCCGGGTGGCGACGCGGCGCATGTTCTCGGGCGTGGCCCAGGGGCCGGACTGGGGGACGGCGAAACCGATTCTCATCCCCCCAGTCTGGCCCACGCCCGCTCCCGCCCCGGCCGCGGCCGCCTCGGAGCCCGGCGAACCGGGCGGTCTCCGGGACGGGGTCCCATTTCCGCACAATAGGCTGTACGCGTGGGTCTTGAGGAGGAGCTGGCGGGGATAGCGGCCGCCTACGGCGGCACGGGCGCGCCCGTGTTGCATCCGACGCGCACCGACGTCGTGGTGCTGCGCAGGGGCGAGGTGGTGGTCAAGGCCCACTCGGCCCGCGACGACGCGGGCGAGCTGCGGGTCCGGTTACGCGCCGCCGCCTCTCCCGCGGTGAGCGCCGTCATGCTGGCCCCGCTCGACCCCGAGGTGCTGACGGTCGGGGGCCGCGCGGTCACGGTCTGGCCCGCCGGGCGGCCGGTCCGGCAGGACGACCTCGACGACGCGCCCTGGGAGGAGGGGGCGCGGCTGCTGGCCGCGCTGCACGCCGTCCCGCTCACGCTGCTGCCCGCCCTGCCGGCCGCCGGGGGCCCGGCGCGGGCCGCCCGCGCGGTCGAGCGGATGGGCGGCGACGGGCCGGTGGAGGCGCTGATCCGGCGGGCGTTCAAGGGGCTGCCCGCGCCGGTGCCGGCGCCCGCGCTGCTCACGCACGGCGACTGGCACCTGGGGCAGCTCGTGCGCCGCGACCGGTGGCTGCTGATCGACGTGGACGACCTGGGCGTCGGCGACCCGGCGTGGGACCTCGCCCGCCCGGCCGCCTGGTACGCCGCCGGGCTGCTGGAGCCGGCCGTGTGGGAGCGGTTCCTGGGGGCCTACCTGGGGGCGGGCGGGCCGGCGCTGGGCAGCGGCGCCGACCCGTGGTCGCGGCTGGACGTCCCGGCGCGGGCGCTCACCGTCCAGCTGGCCGCCGTGGCCGTGGTCAACGCCGAGCGGGAGGGCCGGGAACTCGACGAGGTCGAACATTCGTTGGTCGAGTCGTGCAACCGAATCGTCAGAGCGTAGGCGGGGTTGCGCGCGGTAGGTTTCACCCTGAGACCTGAAGCCAAGGAGAGCGACTTACATGCAGTGCCCCAAGTGCCGCGGGAACATGCGGACCTACGAGCGCAACGGCGTCCACATCGAGCAGTGCGACAACTGCCGCGGGATCTTCCTCGACTACGGCGAGCTGGAGACGCTGACCCGGATGGAGTCGCAGTACCACGCGGCTCCCCCGCCCCCGCCCGCCCCCGGGCCGGCCTGGGGCGCCCCCTCGCACGGCGGCTACCACCACGGCGGCCACCACCGCCAGCGCAGCTGGGTGGGCATGCTGTTCTCCACCTGATTCCGGCCGCCGAGGGCCGCGCCCCGGGCGCGGCCCTCGGACTCCGCCGTCCGCGCGGGGCGGCGCTCAGGACGGGAAGCTGTCGGGGTCCACGTCGGAGGTGCGGGCGTTGCCGCCGGAGATGGCGTGCAGCGTGACGCGCCAGTCGTGCCAGCGGATCTGGGTCGCCGTGACGGTCGTCTTGAACGTCACCGACTTCTGGAACCGCTCGAAGCTGCACTCGCGGGTGAACGCCTTGCTCTTGCCGTCCCAGTCCACCCCGTGCGTGAAGTAGATCTTGTACGTGCCGTCGCGCACGCCCTTCACCTTGTACGTGGCCTTGCGGCGGACGTACACGCTGAACGCCTTGCTGCCGCCGCGCATCACGGTCACCACCGCGTCCCGGGTGGCGCCGTTGTCGATCTCCAGGGAGCTGCGGCCGCCGAGCGAGCCCTTGCGGACGAACGAGCCGTTGCCGAGCCGCCGGGTCTGCTTGCGCCCGGCCTTCACGTCCACCACGTCGGCCGGGTAGTCGCCGGCGCGCTGCAGGTTCTCGCCCGCCTCGTCCAGCGCCTTCAGCTTGTCGTTCAGGTCGGTCAGGACGGCCGAGGAGCTGCACAGGTCGCGCGCGCCCACCTTGCCGCCGGTGCTGCCGAGCGCGGCGGCGAAGTCCTGGAGGCTGGTGACGTACTGCTGGTGCTGGGCCCGCACGGCGTCGGGCGGGGCGAGGGCGGCCAGCTCCTCGGCCGCCCCGCTCAGCGTCTCCTCGGCCTTGCTCACCCGCTGGCCCAGCGTCTTGACCCCGCGCGCGCCGGCGAGGGCGTCGATCGCGTCGGCCATGGGCTTGCGCCTGCCGTCGAGCTCGGCCTTGTACGCCTCGGGCGTGAGCGCGCTCGGCGGGGCCGAGGCCGTGCCGCTGCCGCCGACGCCGCCTTTGCCGCCGGCGACGCCGGAGACGGTCGAGGAGCCGCCCTCAGGGGTCGGCGCGGCGGAGGAGCAGGCGCTGAGGGTGAGGGTCGCGAGAGCGAGAACGCAGGGGATCAACCGGGGTGAAGCCACCTGCCACACTATCGCCCGGTTGCTCCCCGCCCGTCAATTGACGGCCCGCCAGGTCACATCTCCGTCAGCCCCCTCTCCCTGTCCTGCCGCAGCCACCTGGTGATGCCGAGCGTCTCCAGGAACGGCAGGTCGTGACCGGCCACGATCAGCGCCCCCCGGTAGGCCGCGAGCGCTTCCGACAGGCGGCGGACGCTGGCCAGGTCGAGGTTGTTGGTGGGCTCGTCGAGCAGCAGGAGCTGCGGCGGCGGCTCGGCCGACAGCAGCGCGGCCAGCGTGGCGCGGAACCGCTCGCCGCCCGACAGCGTGCCGACCGCCTGGACCGCCCGCTCGCCCCGGAACAGGAAGCGCGCCAGCCGGGCCCGCACCACGTTGACCGGCGCCGCGGGCGCGAGCGCCCGGACGTTGTCCACGATGCTGAGCGCGTCGTCCAGCAGGTCGAGCCGCTGCGGCAGGTAGCCGACCGGGACGTGGGCGCCCTCGGCGGCGATCCGCTTGAGCAGGGTCGTCTTGCCCGAGCCGTTCGGCCCGAGCAGCGCGATCCGCTCGGGGCCGCGGATCTCCAGCATCCTCAGCGGCGGCCGGCCGCCCTCCTCCGGCTCGCGCGGGGCCGGGGGCTGGCCGAGCGGCAGCGTGAGCACCGTGCGGCCGGCCGGCACCTCGGTGCCGGGCAGCTCGATCCGGATCTCCGCCTCGTCCCGTACCGCCTGCTCGGCCTCGGTGAGCCGGTCGCGCGCCTGCTCCAGCTTCTCCAGGTGCAGCGCGCGCTGCTTGCCCGCGGTCACCTGGGCCTTGCGCTTGAGGGCGCCCGCCGCGATCTTCGGCACCTTGTTGTTGGCGACGGCCTTCTTGCCGATGCGCACGCTCCGGTCGGCCCGCGCCCTGGAGCCGACCAGGTCGCGGTGCTGGCGCCGCACCTCGCCCTCGGCGTTGCGCACGGTGCGCAGCGCGGCCTCCTGCTCGGCGGCGACCTGCTCCTCGTAGGCCGTCAGGTTGCCCCCGTACAGGCGCACGACGCCGTCGCGCAGCTCGGCGACCTGGTCGACGAGCTCCAGCAGCGCCCGGTCGTGGCTGACCACGACGAGCACCCCCGGCCAGGCCGACACGGCGGCGTAGAGCCGCTCGCGCGCGTCGAGGTCGAGGTTGTTGGTGGGCTCGTCGAGCAGCAGCACGCCGGGCCGCTTGAGGAGCTGGGCGGCGAGGGCGACCATGACGGTCTCGCCGCCGGACAGCGTGCCGACGGTGCGGTCCAGCCCGACGTGGCCGAGGCCGAGCCGGTCCAGCTCGGCGCGGGCGCGCTCCTCGACGTCCCAGTCGTCGGCGATGGCGGCGAAGTGCTCCTCGGCGGTGTCGCCGCGCTCGACGGCGTGCAGCGCGGCCCGCTTCCCGCTGATCTCCAGCAGGTCGGAGACGGTGCGGGCGGCGGCGAGCGGCACGTTCTGGGGCAGGTACCCCACGTCGCCGGCGACGGTGACCGTGCCGGAGTGCGGCGTCAGCTCCCGGGCGATGATCTTCAGCAGGGTGGACTTGCCCGACCCGTTGACCCCGATGAGGCCGGTGCGGCCCGCCGGGAAGGCGGCGTCGAGCCCGTCGAGCACCCGGGTGCCGTCCGGCCAGGAGAAGCTGACGCGGTCGGCGACGATGAAATAAGACATGAGGCGGCTCCCCATCACAAAAGTCGACATTTCGTGACGTGGCGGGAATCACCGCGAACGCGCGCGACACGTGGAGGCGCGGGCCGGAGCCCACGGCAGAGGGGCGAGGAGATCGCCGGAGGTCGCTGAAGTCCAGGTGTGCGCACGGCAAGCCCGTGGAAGGGCGGAACGGCGCGGTGCCCGCGGCCTCAGATCCTCACGTCGGCTGCCCCCGTGGGTCGGCGATAAGACCTCCTCAGGTTAGGCGATCACCGGCTCGTCCGGCAACCCGATTCGGCCAGCCTGTAAGTGTTGTACTGCACAAGGTCCTTACAGCAGGTTGGAATCATGCACCCGAGACACCTGCACGACCCCCTGGCCCTGACCATCGTCTCCTCCCACCGCACCTCGGAAGGGCTCATCTCCTACCTGCGCTGCGCCTGCGGCGCATGGGAGGTGCGCACCCCGGGAACGGTCACCACCGTCCAGCCCCGCCGCCGGGCCGTCGACTGAGCGCGGCGCCCGTCCTAGAGTCGGCACAACACCGTCCCAGGAGGTCAGGCATGTCGAGCATTCCCGCCTTGTTACGCGACCGGATCACGGCCACCCCCGACGCGGAGGCCTACCGCGTGCCCGCCGGCGACGGCTGGCGGTCGCTGACCTGGCGGGAGGTGGGCGAGCGGGTCCGCGAGCTGGCCCTCGGCCTCGCGGCGCTGGGGGCCGGGCCGGGCAGCCGGGTGTCGATCCTGTGCTCCACGCGGCTGGAGTGGATCCTCACCGACCTCGCCGTGCTGGCCACCGGCGCGGCCACGACCACCATCTACCCGTCCAACACGGCGGCCGAGGCGGCCTTCGTCATCACCGACTCCGGCAGCACGATCGTCGTGGCCGAGGACGACGACCAGGTGGCCAAGCTGCGCTCGGTCCAGAAGGAGCTGCCGGACGTCACGCAGGTGATCGTGGTGGACGGCTCACCCAGCGACGACGGCTGGGTGATGCGGCTCGACGCGGTGACGGCCGCCGAGGGCGACTACGACGCCATGGTCGACGCCATCGGCCAGGACGACCTGGCCACCCTCATCTACACCTCCGGCACCACGGGCCGCCCCAAGGGCGTGGAGCTGACCCACGACAACTGGCTGTACGCCGCCGGCGCGGTGCGCCGCATCGACCTCCTCTCCCCCGCCGACCTGCACTTCCTGTGGCTGCCGCTGTCGCACTCGTTCGGCAAGCTGCTGGAGGTCGTGATGATCGACATCGGCGTGGCGACGGCGATCGACGGCCGGCTCGACAGGATCGCCGAGAACCTGGGCGCGGTGCGGCCCACCATCATGGCCGCCGCGCCGCGCATCTTCGAGAAGATCCACAACACCGTGGTCGCCACCGTGCGGCGCGAGGGCGGCGTCAAGGCGCGGATCTTCTCCTGGGCGCGGGCGACCGGCATCAGGGTGAGCCGGGCCCGGCAGCGCGGCGTCCGCCTGCCGGCCACCACCCGGGCCGAGTACGCCCTGGCCGACCGCCTGGTCTTCGCCAAGCTCAGGGAGCGCTTCGGCGGTCGCGTGCGGTACTTCATCTCGGGCGCGGCCCCGCTCAACACCGAGATCGCCGAGTTCTTCGACGCGGCCGGCCTGACGATCCTCGAGGGCTACGGGCTGACCGAGTCGTCGGCGGGCAGCTTCCTCAACCGTCCCGGGTCGGTGCGCTTCGGCACGGTCGGCCCGCCGCTGCCCGGCACCGAGGTGCGCATCGCGGACGACGGCGAGATCCTCATCGGCGGACGCGGCGTCATGCGCGGCTACCACGGCCTGCCCGAGGAGACGGCGGCGGCGCTGGAGGACGGCTGGCTGCACACCGGCGACATCGGCGAGCTGGACGAGGCCGGCCGGCTGCGCATCACCGACCGCAAGAAGGAGCTGATCAAGACCTCCGGCGGCAAGTACGTCGCGCCGACCTACCTGGAGGGCCGGATCAAGGCGGCCTGCCCGTACGTGTCGCACGTGTTCGTGCACGGCGACCGGCGCAACTTCGTCACCGCCCTGGTGACGCTCGACATGGAGGTGGCCGGGCCGTGGGCGCAGGCCGAGTCGCTGCCCGCCGACCCCCACGCGCTGCGCGGCCATCCGCGCATGCGCGAGGAGATCCAGAAGGCGATCGACCAGGTCAACGCCGACGAGGCCAGCTACGCGACGGTCAAGAAGTTCGCGATCCTGGCCGAGGACTTCGCCGTGGAGACGGGCGAGCTGACGGCCAGCCTCAAGATCCGCCGCAAGGTCGTCGAGGAGCGCCACGGCGGCACCCTCGACTCCTTCTACGACGGCTGAGCGCTCACAGCACCCGCCCGGCGCCCGGCAGCCGCCGGACGAGGGCGGCCAGCCCCCAGCACAGGGGCAGCGCGAGCACCAGCATGACCGCGAACTTGACCGCGGCGGGCGCGGCCAGCCCGCGCAGCGCCCAGCCGAGGGCGACGAGCACGAGCGGGTGGGTGATGTAGACGGTGTAGGCGTTGCGGGACAGGAACCGGCCGCGCGGCCCCTGCCGGTTCCACCGCTCCCTGAACCACACCGTGAGCCCGATGATCACGCTGACGGAGAAGACGGCGTGCCACAGGCTGAGCGCCGGCTGGGCGAGCGGCCCGCCGCCGGTCACCAGCGGCAGCAGCGCGAGCGTGGCGACCCCGGCCGCGGTGAACGCGACCGGGATCGCCCGCCTCGGCAGCGTCTCGAACCAGCCGCGCCGCCAGGCGACGCAGCCGAGCACGAACATGGCCGCGTACTGCGGCAGGAAGTCGGGCGTCGGCAGGCCGAGCACCGGCACGTACGTGCCGGTCGGCACCGCGATCCGCCACAGGGACCAGACGACGGCCAGCCCCAGCGTGAACAGCGCGACCTGCCAGAGGCGCAGCGGGGCCGGGCGGGCGGCGAGCGGCGCCCGCAGCGCCCGCCATCCCGCGTACGCCAGCGCGAGGACGATCAGCACCTCGACGAACCACATCGGCCCCGGGTCCCAGGTGGCGAGGTAGAACCGCCAGTACGGCACGTCGCGGTGCTCGGCGTAGATGCCGAGCTCGACCAGCGGGCGCAGCAGCAGGAGGTAGGCCAGCAGGGGGATGCCGAGCCGGATCAGCCGGTCGCGCAGGAACGGGCCCGCGCCCTTGCGGTCGTAGGAGCCTGGGGTGAAGAAGCCCGAGATGAGGAAGAAGAACCCCATGAAGAACGCCTGGTTGACGGTGATGAGGATGTCGAGCCCGACGGCGGAGGGGTCCTTGGCCGGCTCGTTGTAGTACCAGAGCGGGATGTGGGAGTAGGTGACGGCGGCGTGGTGGGCGACGACCAGCGCGGTGAGCACGACGCGCAGGTTGTCGATCGCGGCGATGCGGGTGGTGACGACGGGGAGGCCGGCGGCCTCTGTCTTCATGTGACACACGCCCTTTCGAGAAGGTCGGCCAGGTGGCGCGCGTGCGCCTCCAGGTCGTGGTCGGGGTTGGCGGCCCAGTAGCCGAACATCGCGTCCACCGAGGCGGAGTGCGTGACGGCCATGACCCGGACGTCGAACTCGCGGAACTCGCCGGTGGACTGGCCGAAGCGGTAGATCTGCTCCAGCGCGCGGTAGATCTCCTCGTTGCTCTTGATGCCGTAGTGGAGGCCGCCGTCGGCGTCGCGCAGGTTGCCGAAGATCTCGCCGAGCGCCTTGAGCTCGCTGCGATGGCCGCGCATGTAGCCGGCGACGGACATGACCTGGGTCCGCAGGAGCTGCCTGGCCGACTCGACGCCCTGCATGTCGGCGACGACGCGCTCGACGATGGCGCCGTAGGTGCGCTCCACCACCTCGACCATCAGCTCGTCCTTGCCGGCGAAGTGGTAGGAGATCAGGCCCTTGCTGATGCCGGCCCGCTTGGCGATGCGGGCCAGCGAGGCCTGCGCGAAGCCGACCTCGGCGATCACCTCGACGGCGGCGGCCACGATCTGGGCGCGACGGGCGTCCTCGATGAACGATCGCGACTTCTGGCCGTCGGGCCCAATTTCTGACCGCATGGCCAAAATCTAGCACACTCGGCCAGGAGGTGCGCGCGGGCGAGGCCACTCAGCAGGACAGCCGGGCCCGGTAGACGCCCCGCGCCTGCTCCAGCAGCGAGACGTGGTCGCCGAACTGGTACGGCCCGGCCAGCCGGGCGTGCTGCCTGATCAGCCGTTCCAGCAGGTCCAGCCAGTCCAGGCACCAGCGCACGTCCTCGGGCCTGGCCACCCGGCGGCCGTCCACCTCGACGTGGACGGGGCTGGTCAGGGCGTAGCCGGTGGTGGTGAGGGTGCGCGGGTGCGGGTCGCACAACACCTCGGCCAGCACGTACGTCGGCCCGTCCACGCGCAGCTCGGCCGTCACGGTCAGCGTGTCGCCGGCCCCGGCCCGCCCGCCGCCGGACGGCAGCCGCTCGGCGCCCGCCCGCACCCCGTCCGCGGTGCGGATGCGCACGGCGGCGACCTCGGGGCCGACGGCGGTGGCGGTGACGCTGATCGTGTCCCCCCGGCGGGCGCGCACGACGCCGCCGGGGCCGAGGCCGTCCACGCTGAGCTCCAGCCACGGCCCCGTGGTCGCGAACGTGCGGCCCGCGCGCACCGCCGCCGCGAACGACCTGGCCGTCAGCTCGCCCTCGACCTGGGCGTAGACGCGGGCCCAGCCGGGCGGGTTCGACCGGCTGCCGGAGCGGGTGAAGGAGATGACCGCGTCCGTGCCGGCGGTCACCGCCAGCCGGTTGCCCGCGCCGACCAGCCTGCGGTAGACCGCGGCCGTGGCCGGGATCGAGGCGTGGGTGAGCACGTCCAGGCTGTCCACGAGGCCGAGCGCGGCGTCGGCGACCAGCTCGCGGGCCGCGCAGTCGCGCGGCACCGGCGACAGCACGCCGGCCGGCGGGCCGCCGTCGGTCACCGGGTCAGGGGCGGCGGCATGGAAGGGGTGGCTGTAGCCGACCAGCGCGCCGAGGCCGCGCAGCTCGCGCAGCCCGTCGGCGTTGGGCGGCCAGTCGTCGTCGCCGGCGAAGCCGGTGTGGAAGCGGCCGGGGGCGGCGCGCGGGGCGAAGGCGTAGAAGTGGCCGAGCAGGTCGTTGCGGTACTCGACGCCCATCCTGGCCACGTGCGTGCCGTCCGACCAGGGCAGGTCGCGGCCGGTCCAGCGGTCCAGGGCCTCGCGGTCGTAGACCCGGCGGCCCGCCACGTTGCCGGCCAGCAGGTTGAGCACGTGCAGGTCCTCGCCGTGCTGCGCGGCGGCGGCGTCGGCGGGCACGCCCACCAGGTCGCCGGCCCGGTTGAGGTGGGCGTGCAGGTCGCCGCCGTACCAGCCGCGGACGGCGGCGTCGTACAGGCGGCGCGGGGTCAGCTCGACCAGGTGCTCGCCGCCGGGGACGGGGGTGAGCGCGAGGGCGGCCTCGCCGTACTCCATGCCGCGCGTCACGGTGACGGTCAGCGGGTGCGCGGGGACGTCGACCACCAGGTCGTCGCCGTGGAAGTACGGGCGGCCGTGGAAGTCGTGGCGGTGCGGGACGTCGGGCGGGAACCAGCCGGCGCCGTCCTCGCCGGTCACGCTCCACCGGCACGGCATGCCCGCCACCAGCCGCAGCCGGGCCGCCTCGGTGGGGCGCAGGAGCGCGTCCAGGCGGACGCGGGCGCCGTCCACGACGACGATGCTGTCGTGGTCCACCTCGACCAGCCAGGCGCCGTACGGGCCGAGCACGCGCTCGGTGTCGTCGACGGCGACCCGGCAGTCCGCGTCACGGCCGGAGTCGATGAGCAGCGACATCCGCTCCTCGCCGCGGCCGGGCAGCGGCGCGGCCGGGGCGAGGAGACCGGTCAGCTCCCGCAGCGCGGCCGTCCCGGTGGCGGCGGGGGCGGGGGCGGCTGTCCCAGTGGGCGCGGGGGCGGCTGTCCCGGTGGGCGCGGGGGCGGCGCCGCCGGGCAGTGCCACCAGCGGACGCGGCCGGCGCGGCGGCCCGTCCGGGCCCGCCCGGCGCCGGCCGGGGCCACCCGCGGCGGCAGCAGGACCGTGCGGGGGGCGCCCTCCAGCAGGTGGCCGTCCGGCCCGAGGCGGAGGGCGACCAGGTGGCCGGGCAGCTCGCCGTCCAGGGTGTCGCGCAGCACCATGTCGTAGTCGGTCTCGGCGAGGCGGGCGCCGATCCGGTCGGTGGCCTCGCCCGGCCGCTCCGCGGCGACCGCGTCGAAGACCAGCCGCCAGAACCGGTCGGCCAGCTCGGGCGGCAGGACCCGGCTGCGGGCGAAGAACTTCACGCACGGGGTCTCCGGCTCGCCCCAGGTGATGCCGTGCTCGCCCAGCAGCCGGCCGTACTCCTCCAGCGCTCCCGCGACCTCTCGCGGCAGCAGCGGTTCCGCACTCATGGGCCTCCCCCACCTTCGACGCCGCGACATCGTGACATGGGTCACGGGGCCGCCGTAGCGGAAGATCGCGTACGGAGGCGGTTCTCCCACACCGAGAGGAAGAAGCCTTCACCCAGGGTTGACAGGGCCACCTTCGGCGGGGCGTGAACAGGGGCGCGTGAAAACCGAGAGCAGGCGATCAGCGGCGAGGGCCGGGGTCAGCGTCCCCGCCAGGATCTCGTGCTCCACCTCGTCCCTGATCGCGGCCACCCCGGGGTCGTCGCGCAGCTCGGCGAGCAGCCGCTCGCGGACCAGCGTCCAGGTCCAGCCCACCTGCTGCGCGCGGCGCTTCGCTCCCAGGTCGGCCGACTCCTGGTGCGCCACGACCTGCCGCCACAGCTTCTCCAGGCCCTCGCCGGTCTGGCCGCTGCAGGTCAGGACGGGCGGCGGCGTGCTGTCCGAGCGCAGCATGCGCAGCGCGCCGGCCAGCTCACGGGCCGCCTTCCTGGCCGGGAGCTGGTGCTCGCCGTCGGCCTTGTTGACCGCGATGACGTCGGCCAGCTCCAGCACGCCCTTCTTGATGCCCTGGAGCTGGTCGCCGGTGCGGGCCAGGGTGAGCAGCAGGAACGTGTCCACCATGTCGGCCACGGCGGTCTCCGACTGCCCGACGCCGACGGTCTCGACCAGCACCACGTCGTACCCGGCCGCCTCGACCACCACCATCGCCTCCCTGGTGGCCTTGGCGACGCCGCCCAGCGTGCCCGAGGTGGGCGAGGGGCGGATGAAGGCCGCCGGGTCGGCCGCCAGGCGGGCCATGCGGGTCTTGTCGCCGAGGATGCTGCCGCCCGTGCGGGTGGAGGAGGGATCGACGGCCAGGACGGCGACCTTGTGCCCCTGCCCGGTCAGCATCGTGCCGAGCGCGTCGATGAACGTGGACTTGCCCACGCCCGGCACGCCCGACACGCCGACGCGGCGCGCGTGCCCGGTGAGCGGGGTGAGCTCGACCAGCAGGCGCTGGGCCAGGGCCATGTGGTCGGGCCTGGTGGACTCCACCAGCGTGATCGCCCGCGCGATCCACGTGCGCGAGCCCGCGCGGACGCCGTCGGCGTAATCCTCCAGCGAGTGCACCCGGCCATCCTCTCTTTCTCTGTGTTGATCAGCCTAACTTCTGACAAATCTTGACTTTTGCCAGTAGGGTGCTGGAGTTCTCTTCTCAGCCGTCACAGGAGTCACTCCCCTCATGCCCAACGTCGAACCCCTGCGCGAGGGCGACCCGGCGGCGACGGGACCCTACCGGCTGGTCGGGCGGCTCGGCGCGGGCGGCCACGGCGTGGTCTACCTCGGCCAGGCCCGCGACGGCACCCCCGTCGCCGTCAAGCTGCTGCGCGAGGGGCCGGCCGACCGCGAGCGGCTGGTCAGGGAGCTGACGGCGGCGCGGCGGGTGCAGCCGTTCTGCCTGGCCAGGGTGCTCGACGCGGCGACCGGCGGGCGGCCGTACATCGTGAGCGAGTACGTGGACGGGCCCTCCCTCCAGGAGGCCGCGCCCGCGCCCCCGGCGGAGCTGCCGCGGCTCGCCGTCGCGGTCGCGACCGGGCTCGACGCGCTGCACCAGGCCGGGGTCGTGCACCTGGCGCTCAAGCCGGCCAACGTGCTGCTCGGGGCCGGCGGGGCGCGGGTGGTCGACTACGGGCTCGCCGGGGCGTACGGGGCGGCGGCCAGCGCCACCGGCGCCATCGCAGGGACTCCCGCGTACATGGCGCCCGAACAGCTCGCGGGGCAGGACTGCGGGGCGCCGGCCGACGTGTTCGCGTGGGCGTCGGTCGTCGGGTTCGCGGCCACCGGGACGCCGCCGTTCGGGGACGACTCGCTGCCCGCCGTCATCGAGCGCATCCTGCGGGGCGAGCCGCGGCTGGAGGGGCTGCCCGGGGGGCTGCGGGAGGTCGTGGCCGCGTGCCTGGCCAAGGATCCGGCGGCGCGGCCGGCGATGCGCGACGTGCTCCTCCGCCTCATCGGCGCCGGCCCCGCCCCATCCCCGGGCCACCCGGCCGCGGCCCCATCCCCATCCCCGGGCCACCCGGTCCCGGTCCCGGCCCCGGTCGGGCCCGTGGTTCAGGGGCACGTTCCCGCGCCGCCGCCGGACGACGACTTCGCCACCCCGGCCGCCGACCGCGATCCCGCCTTCCCCACCGCCCCGCTCCCCTACCCGGTGCCCCCGGACGCCCCGCTTCCCGGGGGTCCGCTGGCGGCGCCTCACGATCAGGGGACCGCGCCGCTCCCGGCGTTCCCCTTCGACGACCCCGTCCCCTCCCGGTCGGGAGGCCGGGTCCAGGAGCCGGGGCGCGACTGGCGCGCCGAGCCGCTGCGCCACGAGGAGCCGGGGGCCGACTGGCACGCGGAGTCGCCGCGCCACGAGGAGCCGGGGGCCGGCTGGCACGCCGAGCCGCTGCGCCACGAGGAGCCGGCGCGCCTGCCGCGCCGCGGCGACCTCGCCCCGCCGTTCGGCGGAGCGCCCGCCGGCCCGGAGCCCGCGCGCCACTCACCCGGCCCGCCCCGCCACCACGCCGAGCCCGAACGCCGCACCCGGCCCCGCCACCACACCTAGCCCCATGGCCGCGCCGAACCCAACCGCCGCGCCCGGCCTCACCGCACCCAGCCCCACCGCACCTGGCCCCACCGCAGCACCGGGCTCCTCCGCCGCGCGGGGCTCCTCCGCCGCGCCGGGGCTCGGCGCCGAGTCGGGCTTCGGGCCGTTCCACCCGCAGGACCCGGCCCAGCCGGTCCGGGCGGCTCGTCCCGCCGCGCCGGGCGCCGTCCGGACGGCGGGTCAAGGGACGACGAGCACGGCGCACCTCCACGACGCGACCCCGCAGGGCCCGGGTGCGGCCGGTGGAGCCGGGGAGGCGCGGGCCGAGGCCGGGCAGCGGTCGGCGTTCGTCGACATCCTGGTGGCGGGCGGGTCCGGGCCCGGCGCGACCGGCGGCACGGGCCCAGCGACCGGCGGCACCGGGAAGAACGGCGGCGCCGGGAAGAACGGGACGGCCCGGGGGCGGCGGGCCAGGACGGCGCTCATCGCGACCGTCTCGGGCGTGTCCGTGCTGGCCCTGGCCGCCGCGATCGTCTGGCTCACCCCCACCGACCCCGTCCCGAAGGCCGAGAACGCCGCCGCCACCGGCACCCCCGCCTCCCGGCCGACCGCCGCGAAGACCGGCCGCACCCGCACCTCCCGCCCGACCCCGCAGTCGGAGGGCACCCCGAGCGCCGTTCCCACCGGCGGCCAGGACGCGGCCGCCCGGCTGCGGATCCTGCAGCTGCGTCCCGTCGGCACCCGGGCGGGCGGCTGCTGGACCGGCGGCGGGATCACCCTCCAGGCCCTGGTGGCGCGCACCGGCGGCCCGCTGACGATCCGTTACGCGTGGCTGGTGGACGGCGCGGCCGCGGGCCCCGCCGCCACGACGCTCGTCCCCGGGAACGGCCGGCGCTACCTGACCCCGCCCGCCATCGTGGCGGACCGGCTCGCCGACGACCTCGCGACGCCCGGCCAGGAGCAGGACGGCACCGGCGACGCGACGGGCACGGGCGGCACCACGCACCGCGTGACGTTGCGCATCACGGCCCCGGTGGTCGTTCAGCGGTCCGTCACCGTCACGCTGTGTGCCGGCGCGTGAGCTGATCGAGCAGCCCGAGGGCGGCGTCCGCGATCACGGTGCCGGGCGGGAAGATCGCGGACGCGCCGGCGGCGCGCAGCTCGTCGTGGTCGCCCGGCGGGATGACGCCGCCGACCACGATCATGACGTCGCCGGCGTCGAGGTCGGCCAGCGCCCGGCGCAGCGCGGGCACGAGCGTCAGGTGCCCGGCCGCCAGAGACGAGACGCCGACGATGTGCACGTCGGCCTCGACGGCCTGCCGCGCGACCTCCTCCGGCGTCTGGAACAGCGGGCCGACGTCCACGTCGAAGCCCAGGTCGGCGAAGGCGGTGGCGATCACCTTCTGGCCCCGGTCGTGCCCGTCCTGGCCCATCTTGGCGACCAGGATGCGCGGCCGGCGTCCCTCGGCGCGCTCGAAGTCGGCGCAGGCGCGGCGGACGCGTTCGATGTTCTCGGCCGGGCCGGACTCGTCGCGGTACACCCCTGAGATGGTACGGACCTGCTCGGCGTGCCGCCCGAACACCCGCTCCAGCGCCTCGGAGATCTCCCCCACGGTGGCCTTGGCGCGGGCGGCGTCCACGGACAGCTTGAGCAGGTTGTGCTCCAGGCCCGGCTGGGGGTTCTCGGCGGCCTTGGTGAGCGCGTCGAGGGCGCGCCGCACGGCGTCGCCGTCGCGCTCGGCGCGCAGCCGCGCCAGCTTCTCGAGCTGCTGGGCGCGGACGGCGCTGTTGTCGACCTTGAGCACCTCGATGTCCTCGTCGCCGGTGGCCCGGTACTTGTTGACCCCGATGACGGGCTGCCGGCCCGAGTCGATGCGGGCCTGGGTGCGGGCGGCGGCCTCCTCGATGCGCAGCTTGGGCAGCCCGGCCTCGATGGCCCTGGCCATGCCGCCGGCCTCCTCGACCTCCTCGATGTGCGCCCAGGCGCGCTCGGCGAGGTCGTGGGTGAGCCGTTCGACGTAGTAGGAGCCGCCCCACGGGTCGATGACGCGGGTGGTGCCGGACTCCTGCTGGAGCAGGATCTGGGTGTTGCGGGCGATGCGGGCGGAGAAGTCGGTGGGCAGGGCCAGGGCCTCGTCCAGGGCGTTGGTGTGCAGCGACTGGGTGTGGCCCTGGGTGGCGGCCATGGCCTCGACGCAGGTGCGCGCGACGTTGTTGAACACGTCCTGGGCGGTGAGCGACCAGCCGGAGGTCTGGCTGTGCGTGCGCAGGCTCAGCGACTTGGGGTTCTTCGCCCCGAACCCGGACACGAGCCGCGCCCACAGCAGCCGCGCGGCCCGCAGCTTGGCGACCTCCATGAAGAAGTTCATGCCGATGCACCAGAAGAACGACAGGCGGGGCGCGAAGCGGTCCACGTCCATGCCGGCCGCGACCCCGGCCCGCAGGTACTCCACGCCGTCGGCCAGGGTGTAGGCGAGCTCCAGGTCGCAGGTGGCCCCGGCCTCCTGGATGTGGTAGCCGGAGATGCTGATGGAGTTGAACTTCGGCATCTTCTCGCTGGTGTAGGCGAAGATGTCGGAGATGATCCGCATGGACGGGGCCGGCGGGTAGATGTAGGTGTTGCGGACCATGAACTCCTTGAGGATGTCGTTCTGGATGGTCCCGGCGAGCTGCTCCGGCGCGACGCCCTGCTCCTCGGCGGCCACGATGTAGAGGGCGAGGACGGGCAGCACGGCCCCGTTCATGGTCATCGACACCGACATGCGGTCCAGCGGGATGCCGTCGAAGAGCATCCGCATGTCGTAGATGGAGTCGATGGCGACCCCGGCCATGCCGACGTCGCCGGCCACGCGCGGGTGGTCGGAGTCGTAGCCGCGGTGGGTGGCGAGGTCGAAGGCGACCGACAGGCCCTTCTGGCCGGCGGCGAGGTTGCGGCGGTAGAAGGCGTTGGAGTCCTCGGCGGTGGAGAAGCCGGCGTACTGGCGGATGGTCCACGGCTGGTTGACGTACATGGTGGGGTAGGGCCCGCGCAGGTACGGGGCCGCGCCGGGGTAGGTGCGCAGGAAGTCGAGGCCGTCGAGGTCGCGGGCGGTGTAGAGGGGTTTGACCGGGATGCCCTCGGGGGTCTCCCAGGTCTCGCCGCCGGGCTGGGGCTCCTGCCCGGTCTCCTTCGCCAGCCCGTTGAGCGGAACGCCGGAGAAGTCCGGGATCATCGGGTGACCTCCAGGTCGTCGTAGGTGGTGCGCAGGACGGCGAGCGCGTCGCAGCCGGCGTAGAGGTTGGCGTCCACGCCGTCGTAGGCGCCCTTGCCGGCCAGCCAGACCCTTCTGGCGCCGGCCCGTCTGAGCGCGGCGGCCACGGCGGCGGCGTGCTCGGCGTACAGCTTGTCGCTGGAGCACAGGCAGGCGACGCGGGCGCCGCTGACGGCGAAGGCGGTGGCGATCTGCCCGGGGTCGGCGCCCGGCCCGGCGCTCTCGGTGGCCAGGCCGCCCGCCTGGAAGAGGTTGGCGGCGAACGCGGCCCGCGCGGTGTGGGCGGCGACGGGGCCGATGGTGGCGAGGAAGACCTTGGGCCGTTCGGGCTGGGCGTCGGCGAGGTCGCGCAGCGCCTCGAACTCGGCGGCGTAGCGCGGCCCCGGCAGGCCCGCGCCCTGCCGTGCGACGGGCTTCTGCGCCAGGTCGGGGAACTCGCTGACGCCGGTGATCGGGAAGCGGCGGTGCGCGATGTCGGCGGCGCGGCGGGCGCGGGTGGCCTCGACGCGCCCGGCGATCAGCCCGGCGGCGGCGGCGGCGCCGCCGGCGGCCTCGATCTCCTGGAACCAGGCCCAGGCGCGCTCGGCGAGGTCGGCGGTGCGGCGCTCGACGTACCAGGAGCCGCCGGCCGGGTCGAGCACGCGGCCGAGGTGCGCCTCCTCCAGCAGGAGGGACTGGGTGTTGCGGGCGATGCGGCGGGAGAAGGCGTCGGGCTGCCCCAGCGCGGCGTCGAACGGCTGCACGGTGACGGCCCCGGCCCCGCCGACACCGGCGGCGAAGCAGGCGACGGTGGTGCGCAGCAGGTTCACGTACGGGTCGCGGGCGGTCATCATGGCCGAGCTGGTGACGGCGTGCTGCCGCTGGCCGCCGCGCGCGGGGGCGCCGCAGACCTCGGCGACCCTGGCCCACAGCCGCCGGGCGGCGCGGAGCTTGGCGATGGTGGCGAACTGGTCGTCGGTGGCGACGTACCGGAACTCGATTTGCCCTAGCGCTTGCTCAACTGAGAGGCCGGCCCCGGTGAGCTCCCGCAGCTCCGCGACCCCCCGCGCGATCGAGCAGCCCAGCTCCTCGGCGTCGCTGCCGCCCGCGTCGTGCCAGGTGGTGGCGTCGACCGTGACGGCCCGCAGCCCGGGGTGGTCGGCCACGCACCGCACCGCCAGCTCCGCCCCCGCCGCGCCGGAGCCGCCCAGGTTGCCGGTCGGCGAGACGCCGCGCCCGGCGGCGAGCGCGAGCAGCGCCTCGGCGGCCTCGCGGGTCCGCTCGCCCGCCTGGAGCACCACCGGCGCGAGGTCGAGGTGGACGTCCTTCAGCACGGCCGCCAGCGCGCCCGGCGGGATCGCGTCGTCGCCGACGACCAGCCAGAGCGAGGTGACGCCGTTCTCCAGGTCGGCCAGCACCGCCTCGGGGTCGGGCACGGCGTGCCGCTGCCGCACGTCCCAGCCGGTCACCGCGCGGCTGCCCCGCACGTACGGCGGCGCGCCCGGCAGCCCGGGATCGCCGGGCAGGTCGTCGAGGTCGTACAGGGGCGCGATCGTCAGCCCGTCGTAGGTGGGGGTGGACAGCGCCTCCTCCGGCGAGCCCGCCTCGATGCCGGACTTGCGCAGGACGGCCGCCGCCAGCTGCCTCCAGTCGTCCCGGGTGGCGGGCGCGAACCCCGCTGCGAGTTCCATGTTCGGATAGTAGGCGGAACCCGGTGGCGGCCATAACCCTAGGGGGCCCCGACACGGTCAGCTGAGCGGCGCCTCCCAGGTCAGCCGCCAGGTGACCGGGCCGACGACGCCGTCGGCGGTGACGCCCTGCTGCCGCTGGAAGGCCAGGCACGCCTCGCGCGAGGCGGGGCCGTAGGCGCCGTCGGCGTCGAGCGTGAAGCCACGCTTGCGCAGCTGCGTCTGCCAGGTGAGCACGTCGTCGCCGCGCATCACCGGCGGGTAGGACAGCGACCGGCCGGGGAACGGCGGCGCGGCAGGACCGGACGGGGGCGGGGCGCCGCCGCCCGAGGGCCGCGGCGCGCCCCGGCGCACCCAGGCGTACAGGGGGTCGCCGGGGCAGTCGGTGGAGTAGCCGTCGCGGTGCCCCTTGATCTCCTTGCCGGCGGCGCCGCGCGCCCGGACGTGGTCGACGGCGTCGAGGATGGCGTGCAGGATCGGGTCGGTGGGCTGCACGAGCCCGGCGTTGCCGACCAGGCCGAGCACGGCGTAGTGGCCGGCGTTGAGCCCGGGGCCGTTCGCGGCGGGCAGGTGGTGCAGCCCGCGCCCCTCGAAGACCTTGCGGTGCGGGCAGCCGACGAAGGAGTAGCCGATGTCGATCCAGCCGTTGCCGTCCATGTGGTACGCCTGGATCGAGCGCACCAGCGCCACGCACTCGTCGTGGTCGCTGACGATGCCGGGATCGACCCTGCCGCCGGTGTAGTGCACTTTGACACCTTTGGCGGAGTCGAGCTGGGTGTAGTCACCGCGCGGGGCGCGGGCGTTCCAGTCGCGCCGTAACACGAGGTCGATGGCCAAGGCGGGCTCCGAGACGGACGGTTGCCGGGGAACACTGAGCGTAACAAGGCAGGCCCCCGCAGGTCCCGGAGATCGCGGATTTGGCTACGGGCGGATCACCCGGCGCTCGGTCACGATGGCGGTGATGAGGTCGTGCGGGGTGACGTCGAAGGCGGGGTTGAGCGCGTCCGTCCCTTCCGGGGCGAGGCGCACGCCGCGCACCGCGACGATCTCCTCGGCGCCGCGGTCCTCGATCTCGATGTGCTCGCCGGTCGGGGTGTCCTGGTCGATGGTCGACTCGGGCGCGACGACGACGAACGGCACCCCGGCGCGCTCGGCGCCGAGCGCGAGGGCGTAGGAGCCGATCTTGTTGGCGGTGTCGCCGTTGGCGGCGATGCGGTCGGCGCCGATGAGCACCGCGTCCACGCCGCCCCTGGCCAGCAGGTACGGCCCCGCCGAGTCGGCGACGAGCCGGTGCGGCGCGCCCATCCTGGCCAGCTCCCACGTGGTGAGCCGGGCGCCCTGGAGCAGCGGCCGGGTCTCCAGCGCGAGCACCTCGGCCAGCCGGCCGCGCTCGTGCAGCGTCTGCACGACGCCGAGCGCGGTGCCGCGCTCGACCGCGGCCAGCCCGCCGGTGTTGCACACGGTCATGATCCGCAGCCGCTCGCCCTCCAGCAGGGCGGCGCCGCGCTCCCCCATGGCGTGGCAGGCGGCGATGTCCTCGTCGCGCAGCCGCAGCGCCTCGGCGAGCACGGCCGCGCGGCCCTCGCCGAGCCGGGCGGCGGCGCGGTCGACGCCTCTCGCCAGGTTGACCGCGGTGGGGCGGGCGGCGCGCAGCCGGGCGATCTGCTCCTGGTCGCCGCCGGCGAGCACGACGCCGAGCGCGCCCGCCACGCCGAGCGCGGGCGCGCCGCGCACGGCGAGCCGGCGGATGGCCTCGACGAGCTCGTCCACGGTGCGGACGCGGAGCATCACGCACTTGTCGGGCAGCAGCGTCTGGTCGACCAGCTCGATCGCGCCGTCCACCCAGTCGATGGTCCTCACGGGACACACGGTAGCCGGTGCCCGCCCGCCGGTCAGTGTTCGGCCAGAACGATCACCGCGTCGCCCGCGGCGAAGCTGATCGGGTCGGACTTGCCCGGGTTGAGGACGATGCCGTAGTGCGGCGGGTCGTTGCGGCCGGCCGAGCTGCGGTAGCCGATCGCGGTCTCGCCGCGCCGCCTGGCGGCTTCGATGACGGTGGAGAACGTCACCTTCGTCCCCAGTTTGACGTACTGGCCGGCGGGCCGGGGGTAGATCTCCGAGCCGCGCGAGTCGAAGAGGTAGCCGAACACCTCGGCCAGGTGACGGTTCTCGGCGAGCTGCGCGAGCAGCAGGCCGATGACCGTGTCGCTGATCACGATGTCGTCGGCCTCGGTGACCTCGGCCAGGGCGCGGTTGTTCTCGTCGTGCATCTCGCTGACGATCGAGTAGTGCTCGCCGAGCACGCTCTGCATGTCGCGGAGCTGCAGCAGCGTCATGAGCGTGCGCGTGTCGCTGTGGTGCGGGTCGAAGCGGTCGTCGGACAGGACGATGACGTGCTGGAAGACGCCGACGCCGAGCGACTCCAGCGCGACCCGGTCGGTGGTGTCGCAGTCCTTGACGTTGACGGTCAGGTTGCGCAGCCCGCTCAGCCCGGCGCCCGCGCCCGGGTGGTCGGCGGCGATCTCCAGCACCGACCCGGGCGCCACGTAGGCGTCGAGGAGGCGGACGATCTGCTCGGCCCGGCCGTTCCAGTTGAGCAGCAGCGTGCGCTCGGGCTCGGGGCCGGCCGGGGCGGCGGGCCCGACCACGGCGGACTCGTCCACGGACGGCTTGCCGGCGGCCAGGCGCACGTGGGAGTCGTCGGCGGCGATGACGATGATCTGGTCGTCCGCGCCGATCACGGTGTCGCAGGGCGGGTTGAGCACGACGCCGGACGGGCGGCGCAGTCCGATGACGGAGGCCGTCTGGTAGGCGTGCAGCGCCTCGCCGTAGGTGACGCCGACGAGCTTCTTCGGGGTGCGCATGTAGATCTCGCCGCCGTCGAAGTTCAGCAGGTCCATGCAGACCACCGACAGGCCGGACTGGCGCGAGGACTGCACGATGAGCCGGGCGGCGGTGTCGTCGGAGTCCACCAGGTGCACGTCGGGGCCGCCGGCCAGGCGGGCGGCGGCGAGGTTGCGGCTGGAGGTGAGCGCGGCCACCACCGGCGGGTGCGCGCCCTCGCGCTTGGCCAGCGCGAGCAGGATCTTGATGACGTGCGCGTCCGGGTCCTCGCCCTCGGGCGAGAGCACGACGACGCTGCGGGCGGCGGCCAGGTTCATCAGCGCGAGGTCGTGCGGCTCCGTGGGCCTGCCGGTGCGGCAGACCAGCCGGGTGCGGCCGAGGTCGCCGACGTGCTCGCGGATGTCCTCCTCCATGTCCAGCTTGTCGCGGTCGGCGAGGATGGCGATGGCCGAGTTCTTCTGGCTGGCGTGCGCCTTGACCAGCTCGCCCACGATCGTGAAGACCTGGTCGGACCAGCCGAGCACGACGGTGTGGCCGGACTCCACGATGCGCGAGCGGCCCCTGCGCAGCCGGTCGACCTTCTGCTTGAGCCCGTTGGACAGCAGGCCGACGAGCATGCTCACGATGAACAGGCCGCCGAGCGAGCCGGCGAACATCACCGTCATGTACGCGATCGAGCCCTTGTCGCTGGCCACCTTGCTCGGGGTGAGCGCGTGCATCAGGGCGATCCAGAGCACCTGGCCCCCGTGCGCCACCCCGTCCGGCTCCCCCGGCGCCAGCCACAGGGTGAGCGCGGCCACGACCACGATGAGCCCGACCGACACCACCGCCAGCCAGCCGATGAGCGAGGCGGTGCCCTTGGACATCGTGTTGTCGAACCAGTACCGCGCCCGTTCCCGGAACGTGACCTTCGACACTTCCCCGATACCTCCGTGTAAGGAGTGATTTGACCCAACGACACAAGGTACCGGGCGATCTTCCCGGATGCAGGAAGACCGGTAACGTATCCGCCATGGTGCGCCCCCTCACCCCGGACGACCCGCGAACGCTGGGCGGGTACCAGCTGGCCGGGCGGCTCGGCGAGGGCGGGCAGGGCGTGGTCTACCTGGCCCGTCCGGCGGGGGGCGGCGAGCCGGTCGCGGTCAAGCTGCTGAGCGCGGGCGACCCCGAGACGCGGGCCAGGCTCGCCCGCGAGCTCGACGCGCTGGAGAGCATCGCCTCGTTCTGCACGGCGCGGGTCCTCGACGCCTCCCCCGACGGGCCGCGGCCGTACGTGGTGAGCGAGTACGTGGACGGGCCGTCGCTGGCCGAGCGGGTGCGCGAGCGCGGCCCGCTGCGCGGCGGCGAGCTGGAACGCCTGGCCGTCGGCACCGCGACCGCCCTGGCCGCCATCCACGCGGCCGGGGTCGTGCACCGCGACTTCAAGCCGGCCAACGTGCTGCTCGGGCCGGACGGGCCGCGCGTGGTCGACTTCGGCATCGCGCGGGCCGAGGGCGCGGCGACGCTCACGTCCGGCATCATCGGCACGCCCGCCTACCTGGCGCCCGAGCAGATCGGCGGGCTGCCCGCCTCGGCCGCCTCCGACGTGTTCGCCTGGGCGGTCACCATGGTGTACGCGGGCACGGGGGTGAGCCCGTTCGGGGCCGACACCGTCCCGGCGGTGCTGCACCGGGTGCTGCACGCGGAGCCGGACCTGGCGCCGCTGCCCGAGCGGTTACGGGGGTTGCTGGCGGCGTGCCTGTCGAAGGAGCCGGGGCGGCGGCCGACGGCTCAGCAACTGATGGTCGCCCTGGTCAACCCCACCGCCCGCCCCACCGGCCCACCGGCCTCGCCGGCCCCGCGCCCGGTCCCGCGGCGTATCGCCGGCGACGGGAACACCGGCGTTCCGTCCCCGCCCGCCGACACCCGGCCCGGCAGCCCCAGGCCCAGGTCACGGGGGGTGCTCATGGGCGCGGTCGCCGTGGCGGCGGTCCTCGCCGCCTCCGCCGGCACCGCCGCCGTCCTGCTGAACCGCCCGCCCGGCGACCGGATGGGAACCATGCGGTCCCCGACGCCCGCCCCGTCCGCCACCGCCATCGCCACCGCCATCGCCACCGCCACCGCCGTCGAAACCCCGAAGAGCGCGGGGGCGCTGAAGATCCCCGCCTCGTTCGCGGGCGACTGGGCGGGTCACACCACCAGCACCAACCCGATGGACGGCGACGGCGCCGACAACCGGGTCCGCCTGAAGGCGGGCGAGTCCACCGCCGAATGGCGGGAGGACAACAACGACACCGAGTGCAAGGGCGTCATCACCCTCACCAAGGTCGAAAGCTCCCGGCTCACCTTCTCCCTGGGCGCGAACGAGGGCGGCTGCATCGCCGGCACCATCTGGCTCGACCTGCGCTCCGACGGCACGCTCGGCTACACCTGGCGCGACGACCCGGGCCTGAACCTCGTCACCCAGACGGGTTCGCTCAGCAAGAACTAACCAGATCGGCAGGCAAAAACCTTCGACATCCGGGCCGCCGGACCAGATCATGGAAGTTATGTCTGTGATTAAGGAGGTGCCGTTCCCCAGCCCGGACTCCTCGGAGCTTCCGATGAACATCTGGATCGACGACGCCGACTCCGCCATCGACGTGATCGACGCCCTGGCGCTGTCGCCGTTCGCGACGGGCGCGCAGCCGTGGTCCCGGCTGGCCAACCTGGAGCGCGTGCGTCCCGACGCCCCGCTCGCCCCGCCCGGCGGCCGGGTGCTGCGCACGGCCCGCGTCGAGGACGGCTCGGAGTCGCGGCTCATCTGCGGCGACGGCTGGACGCTGCGCGTGGTCCGCCACCGCAACCGCACCGCCACGGTCAGCGTCACGGCGGTCAACGAGGAGCTGGCCAAGTCCGTGCTGCACGAGAGCATCGAGGGCGCGGAGGAGGCCGTGCCCGAGGCCGACCACGTCGACATGGGCTTCTGGTGGCGGGGCACGCACGGCGGCACCCGTTCGGAGAAGCCGATCACCGCGCAGGCGTGGCCGGAGATCAGCCAGAACTACTCCGGCAAGGTCCGTCCCGCCCTCGACCGGCTGATGGCGATCACCCCGGCGGACGTCAACGGCCGCCTGATCCTGCTGCACGGCCAGCCCGGCACCGGCAAGACCACGCTGCTGCGCACGCTGGCCAAGCAGTGGCGGGAGTGGTGCCAGGTCGACTGCGTCCTCGACCCCGAGCGCCTGTTCAACGAGCCCGGCTACCTGATGGAGGTGGCCGTCGGCTACGACACCGACGAGGAGACGCAGCGGTGGCGGCTGCTGGTCCTGGAGGACTGCGACGAGCTGATCAGCTCCGGCGCGAAGGCGCAGGCGGGCCAGGGCCTGTCGCGGCTGCTCAACCTGACCGACGGCCTGCTCGGCCAGGGCCGCGACGTGCTGGTGGCCATCACCACCAACGAGGACCTGGCCCGGCTCCACCCGGCCGTCGTCCGCCCGGGCCGCTGCCTGACCCAGCTCGAGGTGGGCCCGCTGAGCAGGGACGAGGCCGTCGCCTGGCTCGGCAAGCCCGACGGCGTGGGGCCGTCGGGGGCGACCCTCGCGGAGCTGTACGCGCTGCGCGCCGGCCGCGAGTTCACCCCCGCCCAGGGCGACGAGTCCACCGGCCTGTACCTCTGACGCCCCCGACCCCGTGACCCCCCACGCAGGCCGTCACGGGCGCGCCGGCCTGCGTGGGGGGTCACCGAGCCGCCGACGACCGATCTGCCCGGCGACGCGGCCCGGCAGCGCGGCCCGGAATCCTGCTCGCTCCCGGGGTGCCCGTGAGCGCCGCCGCCCGCCGCCGCTCAGGTGAGGTACGTGTGCAGCCGCCGCGCCTCACGCACGAAGTTGTTCGACGCCCGCCGCGCGGCGATCTCCGCGACGCACGGCACCGCGCCGCGTGCCCCGGCCCACCGCGCCGCGCGCAGGGCGAACGTCAGCGCCTGCGTGTGCCGGGCGGTCGCCCGCTCCTCCGGCCCGGGCAGGAAGGCGTCCAGGAACCCGGTCACGACCTGCCACACCTCCCGGTGCGCCCCGAGCGCCGCCGCGGCCTCCAGCGTCTCCAGCACCGGGCCGGGCTTGAACCACGGCCCGCGTGACAACAGGCCGAGCTGCCGGCCGAGCCGCGCCCCGTCCAGCTCGCCGCGGGCCGCCAGCTCCACCACCGGCGCCGCCCGCCGCTCCGCGCCGCCCGCCGTCCGGTCCGCGACGACGTGGGCCAGGACGAGGGCGACGCCGTCACCGGGCGGCCCCCCGGCCACCGCGAGCGCGATCGCCTGCCGCGGCCCGACATGCTCGCGCCCGGGGCGGCGCAGCAGGTAGGGCGCGAAGTGCCGGGCGACGACCTCCCGGTCTGACGGCATCAGGTAGGGCCACCACGACAGGGACCCGCCGTGATCGCCCGGCGAGTCACCGCGGTCGCCCGGCGGGTCACCGTGGTCGCCTCTTGGGTCGCCGTGGTCGCCCGGCGGGTCGCCGCGGTCGCCTCTTGGGTCGCCGTGGTCGCCCGGCGGGTCGCCGCGGTCCACGGCCTGCCCGCCCTCCGCCGGGCCCGCCGGCCCCACCGGTCCTGCCGGTGGGGCCGCGTACAGGTCGTCGATCAGCGCCAGGCCGGTGGCCCGCGCTCGGACGCGGAGGCGGCCCGGCCAGGTGGTGGCCGGCTCGGGGCGGCCGCCGTCCATCCAGCGGGCCGCCGCCCGTCCCGCCTCCGAGGTGAGGGCGCGGGCCCGCGTCACCACCTCCGGCGGGACGGCGCGGGGCAACCGGAGCAGCGCCTGCTGCAGGTCGGCGGGCAGCGCCCGGACGCCCGCCCGCTGGTAGCCCGCCAGCCGGGCGACCAGCTCGGCCGGGTCGAGGTGCCCGGTCGGCTCCGTGGGCTCGGCCAGCAGGTACGGCGGCGACGTGCCGTCACGCAGCGCGTCGTGGACCTCGGCCCAGCGCCGCAGCAGGAGCCTGTGCGGCGCCGGTCCCGCCTCGCCGTGGGGCGTCCGTTCCGGGCGCGAGGTGAGCAGCCCGACGATCCGCCGCACCCACTCCCCCACGCCCCGCACGCCCCCGCCGACCCGCACCCCACCGCCGCCGCGCACCCCACCGGGGACGCGCACCCCACCGGGGACGCGCACCCCACCGGGGACGCGCACCCCGCCGGGGACGCGCAGGCCGGTGGCAGCGCGCAGACCGGAGGCGGCAGGCGGGCCGGCCGAGACAGGCGCGTCGGCGGAGGCACGTAGGTCCGCTGAGGCACGCGGGTCGCCGGAGGCACGTAGGTCGGTTGAGGCACGCGGGTCCGCCGAGGCAGGCAGACCGGAGGCGGCAGGCAGACCGGGGGCGGCAGGCGGGTCCGCCGAGGCAGGGGCAGCGGGGGCGCGCAGGCCGGGGGTCGCCGTGGCGTGGCCGGACAGGGCCGCGGCCAGCGCGCCGGGGTCCTCGGCGTGGAGCCGGACGACGCCGGCCAGCCACCGCTCCGCGGCCTGCCAGTCGTCCCCGCGCGGCGGATGGGCGAGGTCGGCGGGCGTGCGCGGCCTGGGCGGCAGCGGCCGGAGCCGCCGTGGGGCGGGCAGCGGAACGAGCGCGAGGTCGCCGCCGGCAGGGGGCGTCTCGCCGCCGAACGCGGCCGCCAGGGTCTCCGCGAGGTCCTGCGGCAGGGCGCCTAGCCCGGCGCGCACGGCCTCAGCGCCCGCCGGGCCGAACCGCTTCGCGTACTTGATCGCCAGCCGTACCGCGCGCCCTTGCACGTCACCGGACGGGCAGCCGAACGCCGCCGCCAGCCCGGGCGCGAACGCGTCCAGGCTGCCGCCGCGGTCGCCGGGCGGGTGGGTGCGGGCGAGTTCGTCGAGCCAGGCGAGCCCGGCCGCCACCAGCTTGCGTTCCGGCCGGGACAGCAGGGCCCGCACCGCGTCCGTCACGTCGCGCGCGTCGAGCCCGGTGAGCCGGCGCAGGTGGCGCAAGGCCAGGCCGGCGACGGGGCTGGAGCCGGAGCCGGTGCGGAGCAGGCGCAGGTAGTCGCCGGCGCGCTCGCGCACCTCGTCGGGGGTGGGCTCCAGCGACTCGTGCAGGCGGACGAAGAAGCGCAGACCGGCGTCGTGGCCGCCGTGCAGGAAGCGGCGGACGCAGCCGTCGAGCAGCAGGTCGCGGCCGATCCTGCCCTCGGCCGCGAGCGTCGTGAGCGCGGTGAGCCAGGCGCCGAGGGCGGCCCGGCCGGCGCGCGGCGGTCCGCCGGCGCGCCCCGCGCCGGGCTCAAACAGCCGCCGGACGAGGTGGTCGAGCCGGGGATCAGCGCGCAGCCGGGCGGCGTCGGGCGGCTCGCCGGCCCACTGGTCCGCGAGCGGATGGGGCAACTCGCTGGCCCACCCGTCCGCGAGCGGATGAAGCGGCTCGACGGCCCCTCCGTTTATGGACGGATGAGGCGGCTCGACGGCCTGCCCGTCCGCGAGCGGATGAAGCGGCTCGACGGCCCCTCCACTAATGGACGGATGAGGCGGCTCGCCGGCCTGCCCGTCGGTGAGTGGATGGGAGGGCTCGCCGGACCGCTCGCTCTCAGGCGGATCGTGTTCCGGCGGGGAGTGGGTGGGCGTCATGGGGCCGCTGTGCCCTGTCGGGCCGCGCCCTCGGGCTCGGCCGAGGAGGGGCGGGCGGCGATGCGGGCGGCGAGGACGTGCTTGCACGGGCCGCGCGACCCCCGGTGGTCGTACCACCAGGGGCAGGTGCACTCCCCGGACGCGATGCGCACCCGGCGCATCCCGCCGTCGGTGGTGACCTCGGCCGTGTCGCCCGCGAGGCGGACCGCGCCCGACGCCACGAGCCGGCGGGCGGCGGTGAGGCGGGGGTTGAGCTGGGCGACCTGGTCGCGGTCGTAGGGCAGCTCGCGGTGGAAGTGGGCGGCCTCGTGCAGGTCGTAGCCGACGCGGCCGGCGGTGCCGAGCTGGGTGAGCGCGGCGCGGACGCGTTCGACCGGCAGGCCGGCGCGGTCGGCGAGCAGGCCGAGCTCGACCGTCGGCTCGAAGTTGAGCAACATCCCGACCACGTCGGCGTCGGCGGCGGCCTCGTCGGTGGCCAGGTCGGACAGGACCGCGCCCTCGCCGGAGAAGCCGCGCCACGGCTCGGGCGAGACGGCCAGGGTGTAGCGCATGCCGGGCAGCTCCAGCTCCCACGCGCCGGCCGCCGAGGAGCCGTCGGCGGGCCCGTACACGCGCAGCTTCTTCGCGAAGCGCAGCAGCGGCAGCAGGGTGGCGACCCGGCCGGTGCCGGACAGGCCGACGCCGCCGCGCGCCGGCCCGGAGGACAGCCGCAGGTCGCGGCCGGCGGGGACGGCCCAGACGGTGGTCCTGGCGCCGCGCGGCAGCGAGCGCAGGAAGCGCACCGCCTGCGGCCCCGCCAGCTCGGCCCGCAGGTCGAACCCGGCCGCGATCACCTGCACCTCGGCGAACCCGCGCAGCCACCGCTCGGGCAGCGGCACCTTCTTCTCCACCACGGCCCCGTCGAGGGTGGTGACGGTCAGCTCGTCGGGGCCGACGCCGAGGTGCAGCGGGTCGCGCCCGCCGACCCTGGCCAGGGACTCGCGCAGCGGGCCGTTGACGTCGACGTTGGTGGTGCCCCGGTCGAGGACGTCGCCGTCGAGCTCCAGGACGTCGAGCCGGGCGTAGACGCCGCCGCAGGCGGAGAACGACTCGAACCTGAGCCGGTCTCCGTCGCAGGTCACCACCGGGTCGCGGGTCCAGCCGGGACGGGGCTGGTGGTAGCGGGTGAGCGCGACGTCGGCGACGGCCAGCAGCCCGGCGGCGGCCGGGGCGGCGTGCGTGAGCAGGCCGCTGAAGAAGCGGGGGTGCGCCTGCGGGCCGGACAGCGCCGTGCCGCCCGAGGTCGACAGGCCGAGCCTGCCGTCGGCGGTCAGGGTGGAGGGGCCCGCGTAGGAGTAGGCCTGGACGGCTTGGGTCATGCCCCGAACCATAGAGATGATCACCGACACAATCGGGGGCCGCCGGAGGGAGGCAGCGGTACGTAAAACGTCCGATGTGCGACAACGGGTCCGAAAGCACAATGTGCCTGGTGCTCACCGTCGATCTCGCCCGCGTCTCCTTCGCCCGCTTCGCCGTGCCCCCGGCCGCGGGCGAGGTGTGGGACGGCGACGAGCGCGAGATCGGCTTCCCCGCCACCCAGCTCGTGCCCTCGTGGACCGCGCGCACCCCGCCGGGCGCGTGGCTCGAGGTCGCGCTCCGGGCCAGGGTCGCCTCAGGGGCCCTAACCAAGTGGTACGTGATGGGGCGCTGGTCCGAGCACGGCGGCCCCCGCACGTCGGTGCCCGGCCAGGGGGACGAGCACGGCGACGTGGCGGTGGACACGTTCGTGGCGCGCAGCCCGGTGACCGCCTACCAGGTGCGCGTCATCCGGCACGGCCCGGCGCGGGTGACCGGGCTCGGCGTGATGGCCTCGGCCGTGCCGCGCCGCCCGGTCGCGCCGAGCGCGCCGCTCGCCGCCGAGCCGGTGGAGCTGGCGGTGCCGCGCCTGTGGCAGCACGCCCACGCCGGCCACCACCCGCGTTTCGACGGCGGCGGCGCCAACTGGTGCGGCCCGGCCTCGACGGCCATGGTGCTCGGCTTCTGGGGCCGCGGCCCCGGCCCGGAGGAGCTGGCGTGGGTGGGCGCGGACGACCCGGCCCCCGTCGTGGACCACGCCGCCATGGGCGCCTACGACGAGAGCTACCAGGGCACCGGCAACTGGCCGTTCAACGTGGCCTACGCGGGCCGGTACGGGCTGGCGGGCTTCGTGACGCGGCTGCGGTCGGCGGCGGAGCTGGAGTCGTTCGTCCGGGCGGGCGTCCCGGTGATCACGTCGCAGTCGTTCCGCGCGCACGAGCTGCCCGCCGCCGGTTACTCCACGAACGGCCACATCCACGTCGTGGTCGGCTTCACGGCCGGCGGCGACGTGGTGGTGCACGACCCCGCAGTGCCGGGCGGCGAGGTTCGGCGGGTGCATCCGCGGGCAGCGTTCGAGAACGTGTGGCTGCGGGGCTCGGGCAGCGGCGGCATCGCGTACGTCCTGCATCCGCCCGGTCATCCCCTTCCTCCGAGCATGTATGGCAATTGGTGAGCTGATGAGCATTCGACCGATCGACGTGGCCCGTACCGACGGCGGCCCCCAGTGGGTGGAGGCGGTGGCCACGCCCGCCGGCGTCGAGGTGTGGTGGGACGAGCCGCGCCCGCACGAGGGCGGCCGCCGGTGCGTGGTGCGCCGGCTGCCGGACGGGACGCGTACGGACGCGCTGCCGCCCGGCTGGAACGCCCGCAACCGGGTGGTCGAGTACGGCGGCCGCTCCTGGCGCCCGCTGCCGGACGACGGGAACGGCGGCGGCCTGGTCTTCACCAACTGGTCCGACCAGCGCCTCTACCGGCGCGACGGCGACGCCGAGCCGGTGCCGCTCACGCCGCCCGGCCCGGCCCGCTACGCCGACCTGTACCTGCCGCCGGGCCGCGCCGAGGTGTGGGCGGTGCGCGAGGTCGAGGACGCGCGCGACCTGGTGGCGGTGCCGCTGGCGGGCGGCGAGGTCCGGGTGCTGGCGGCGGCCCAGCGTTTCCTGATGAACCCGCGCCTGTCGCCCGACGGCCGGCACCTGGCCTGGATCGGCTGGGACCACCCCAGCATGCCCTGGGACGGCACCGAGCTGTGCGTGGCGCCGCTGCGCGAGGACGGCACGGCCGGCCCGCACCGCGTCGTGGCCGGCGGCCCCGAGGAGTCGGTGGCCCAGGCCGAGTGGCGCGACAACGCGAGCCTGTACGCGGTGACCGACCCGGGCGGCTGGTGGAACATCCACCTCGTCCCCCTGGACGGCTCCCCCGCGACGAACCTGACGCCGGTGGAGCTGGAGTTCGGCGCGGCCGCCTGGAAGCCGGGCCTCACGTTCTTCGCGGTCGCGGCGGACGGCCGGCTCGCCGCCGTGTACGGCACCGCCGACCGCCGGCGGCTCGGCGTGCTGGACCCGGCCACCGGCGCGCTGCGCGAGCTGGGCGGCGCGGACGTGACGCACTGGGCCTCGACGATCTCGGTGGCGGACGGCAAGGCCGCCGCGGTGCGGGCGACGCCGTACACGCCGCTGGAGGTCGTGCTGCTCGACCTGGACGGCGGCGCGGCCGAGGCGGTCTCGGCGCCCAAGCCGCTGCCCGACCGCGCGCTGCTGCCCACGCCGGAGGCGGTGACGATCGAGGGCGTGCACGCGCACCTCTACCCGCCGTCAGGCGCGCCGGCCGGCCCGGCCCCGTACGTGATCTTCGTGCACGGCGGGCCCACCGGCCACATGCCGATCGTGCTGGACCTGGAGATCGCCTACTTCACCAGCCGCGGCATCGGCGTGGCGGTCGTCAACTACGGCGGCTCGACCGGCTACGGCCGCGCCTACCGGGAGCGGCTGCGCCACCAGTGGGGCGTGGTGGACGTGCAGGACTGCGCCAAGGTGGCGCGCGGCCTGGTCGAGCTGGGCCGCGCCGACGCCGCCCGGCTGGCGATCAGGGGCGGCAGCGCGGGCGGCTGGACGACGGTCGCCGCGCTGGTGCACAGCGACGTGTTCGCGGGCGGCGTCGCCCACTACGCGATCACCGACCCGGAGAGCTGGGCGGCCGAGACGCACGACTTCGAGTCCCGCTACCTCGACGGCCTGGTGGGGCCGCTGCCGGAGACCCGGCAGCGTTACGCCGAGCGTTCGCCGCTGCTCAACGCCTACCGCGCGTCGGGCCCGTGCCTGATGATGCACGGCCTGGAGGACGCCATCGTGGACGTGAGCCAGGCCGAGCGTTTCACCGCCGAACTGGACAGGCACGGCAAAGAGTGGGCCCTGCTGACCTTCCCCGGCGAGCAGCACGGCTGGCGCAGGGAGGAGACTATCGTCGCGGTGCTGGAGGCCGAGCTGGCCTTCTACGGGCTGATCTTCGACCTGGAGACGCCCGAGGTGCCGCCGCTGACACTGAAGGGAAGAGCGTGAAGAGCGTCGCCGAGATCTGCTCGGATCTGATCAGGTTCGACACCACCAACCCCGGTTCGGGCGAGCGCCCGGCGGCCGAGTACGCGGCCACGCTGCTGGCCGACGCCGGTGTGGAGCCGGTCGTGTTCGAGTCGGCGCCGAAGCGGACCACGGTCGTGGCGAGGATCGCCGGCGACTCGCCGGACGCGCTGCTCATCCACGGCCACCTGGACGTGGTGCCCGCCGACCCGGCGGAGTGGCGGATGCACCCGTTCTCCGGCGAGATCGTGGACGAGTGCGTGTACGGCCGCGGCGCGGTCGACATGAAGGGCTCGTGCGCGATGACCCTGGCGGCGGTGCTGGAGCTGGCGGCGCGCGGCGCGCGTCCCAAGCGGGACCTGGTGCTGGCGTTCCTCGCCGACGAGGAGGCGACCGGCGACTACGGCTCGCGGCACGCGGTGAGCGAGCACCGCGAGCTGTTCGACGGCGTCAGCGAGGCGATCAGCGAGTCCGGCGGCTTCAGCGTGGCCTCCGGCGGGCACCGGGTGTACCCGATCGCGGTGGGCGAGCGCGGCACCGCCTGGATGAAGCTGACCGCGCACGGCGTGGCCGGGCACGGCTCGCGCCCGCCGGTGGACAACCCGGTGGCCACGCTGGTGCACGCGCTGTCGCGGGTGGCCTCGCACCGCTGGCCGGTGCGGCTCACGCCGTCGGTCGCGGCGCTGCTGAGGAGCCTGTCGGAGATCACCGGGCAGCCGGTCGACCTGGACCGCCTGGACGAGGAGGCGGCCCGGCTCGGGCCGCTCGGCAGCCTGTTCAAGAGCCAGATCCGCAACTCCGCCAACCCGACCATGCTGGACGCCGGCTACAAGGTCAACGTCGTCCCCTCGACGGCGGAGGCCCACGTGGACGGGCGTTACCTGCCGGGGCTGCGGGAGGAGTTCCTGGAGACGATCGACGAGCTGCTCGGGCCGAAGATCACCCGCGAGTTCGTCAACCTGGAGGACGCGCCGGACGCGCCGTACCCGTCGCCGTTCTTCGACGAGCTGGCCGGGGCGCTGACGGCCGAGGACCCGCTCGCCCGGCCGGTGCCGTACGTGATGGCGGGCGGCACCGACGCCAAGTCGTTCGCCAGGATCGGCATCAAGGGCTACGGCTTCGCGCCGCTCATGCTCCGGCCCGACCTCGACTACTTCGGCATGTTCCACGGCAAGGACGAGCGGGTGCCGGTGGAGGGCCTGGAGTTCGGCGTGCGCGTCCTGACCCGGCTGCTCACCGGCTGACCGAGGCCGGGCCGAACCAGGCGGTGAGCGCGGCGGCGAGCCCGTCGCGCTCCCCCGTCCAGGCGAGGTAGCCGTCCGGCCGCACCAGCCGCAGGGCGTCGCCGGGCGCCACGCGCACCCGGTCGCGGTGGCCGGACGCCGCGCCGGCGTCGTTCCCGGCGTCGTTCCCGGGGTCGCACTCGGGGTCGAGCAGCAGGCCGCGCCCGTCGTGCAGCAGGCGGGCCAGGTCCCCGTAGGCGTGGAAGCCGCCGCCGTGCGCGGTCTCGGTGCCGTCGGCCATCGCGCCGAAGAACGCCGCCGCCTCCGGCAGCCGCAGCACCTCCGCCATCACCTCGCGCAGCGCGTCCACCTGCGCTCCCGGGCGCATGAGCGCCACCTGGGCCCGGGTGTTGCGCAGCACCCGCGCGGCGACCGGGTGGCGCTCGGCGGTGTAGGTGTCGAGCAGCGTCCCGGGCGCGCGGCCCCGGGCCACCAGGCCCAGCTTCCAGCCGAGGTTGAGCGCGTCCTGCAGCCCCAGGTTGAGGCCCTGACCGCCGATCGGCGAGTGCACGTGCGCGGCGTCCCCCGCCAGCAGGATCCGGCCCTCGCGGTACGAGGCCGCGTGGCGGGTGTTGTCGCTGTAGCGGATGCCGGCCGCCACGCTCGTGACCCGCACCTCCAGCCCGGTGACGCGGCGCAGGCTGCCCTCCAGCTCGGCGGCGGTCATCGGGCCGTCCCGGTCGTCGGGGCCGCCGTCGTACTCGATGGTGGCGATCTCGCCCGGCACCAGCGACAGGTTGACCAGCCCGCCCGGCCCCCGCAGCGACGAGGTGAGCGCGCCTGGGTCGGCCAGCTCGGCCAGGGCGGTGCGGCCGGTCATGGTCGGCGGGGTGCCCTCGAAGGCGAAGCCCGCCCGCTTGCGGACGCGGCTGCGGCCGCCGTCGCAGCCCGCCAGCCAGGGCGCGCGCAGCGTGCCGCCGCCGGCGAGCACGGCGGTGACGCCCTCGGCGTCCTGGGCGACGTCGGCGACCGGGCACGCGTGCCGGACCCGCACGCCCAGCTCGGCGGCCCGGCCGGCGAGCACGGCCTCCAGCCGGTGCTGCTTGAGCATGAGGTACTCGGCGCCGCCGCTCTCGTCGAGCAGCGGCAGCGCGGCGAAGTGCCCGCGCAGCAGGCCCTTGCCCAGCAGCTCGGTCATGAGGGCGACGACGTCGGCGCCCTCCCCCGACGGGGGGCGCTGCCCGGCGAGGGCGTCGAGCAGGGCCTGCTGCTCGCGTTCCAGGGGCTCGACGAGGCCGCGCAGGGCGAGCGACTGGAGGGTGCGCGCGTTGAGCGAGCGCAGCCCGAGGCTGCGGGTGAGCCGTTCCTCCGCTCCTGCCGCCTCCAGCACCAGGGGGTCGGCGCCGGCCAGCTTGAGCTCGCAGGCCAGCAGCAGCCCCACCGGGCCGCCGCCGACGACGAGGACGTCCGCGTCCATGATCCGTCTCCTCTACTTACAGCGTATGCTTACGTCGTAAGTAGAGCACATACACCGTAAGCTCTGTCAACACGAGGCAACGGGAAGGAGTGCGCGGATGCCCAGGCGCGAGCCGCTGAACAGGGAGAAGGTCCTGGACGCGGCCCTGGCGCTGGCCGACGCCGAAGGTCTGGACGGGCTGTCGATGCGGCGGCTGGCCAAGACCCTCGGCGTGGAGGCCATGTCGCTCTACAACCACGTCGCCGGCAAGGCCGACCTCCTCGAGGGCCTGGTCGAACGGGTCTTCGCCGAGGTGGATCCGCCCGACCCCGGGCTGCCGTGGCACGAGCAGGTGCGCGCGCTGGCGCTGAGCATGCACCAGGCGTTCAGCCGCCATCCGGTGGTGCCGCTCGCGCTGGTCACCGACCAGGTCAACCCGACCTCGCTACGGGCGATCCGGCCGCTGGACACGCTGGTCGGCGCGCTGTACGGGGCGGGCTTCGACGACGTGGGCGCCTGGCGGGCGCTGAACGCGGTCAACGGCGTCGTGTTCGGCACGCTGCTGCTGTCCACCGGCGGGTTCACCGGCGACCCCGGCATGCACGCGGGGAGCCGCCAGGTGGACGCCTACGTCCGCGAGCTGGACGCGGAGGCGCTGCCGCACTTCAGCCGGCTGCTGCGCGGCACGCGGCGGGGGGTGGACCTGGAGGCGGATTTCCGGCAGGCTCTCGATGTCGTGATCACCGGCCTGATGGAGTGGAATAAAGCATTCCGTTCTGCTAGAGTGGAGTCACCACGAAAGGGGGCTCACCCATGAGCAGCAACACCACCAGCGGCTGGGACGTTCTCGACGAGGCCCACGCGGCGCTCCGCGCGGCGGTCGCCGCCGTGCCCGACGGCGGCTGGAGCCTGCCGACGCCGTGCGCCGGGTGGAGCGTCACCCACGTCCTGCAGCACGCCGCCGGTGACCAGATCGGCTTCGCCGCCGCCCTCACCGGCGAGCCCGGCCCCGACTTCGACCCCTTCTCCCCCTCCGGCGACCTCGACGGCGACCCGCGGGCGTTCCTGGAGGCCGCGCTGACCCGCTCGGCCGCCGCCTGGGCCGCCGTCGACCGCGACGCCGCCGAGGTCGCCACCCCGGTGCCGCCGCACAAGATGGCGCCCTGGTCCGGCATGGCGGCGTGCGCCCTCGACGCCGGCGTGCACGCCTGGGACATCGCGATGGCGGCCGGCGCGCCCTCGCCGCTCACCCCCGAGCTGGCCCGGCCGCTGATGACGGTGGCCCGCGAGATCGTCGAGCCGTTGCGCGCCTGGGGCGCCTACGCCGCCGCCCTGGCCCCCGAGCAGGGCGACGACGACGCGGCCGCGCTGCTGCGCTACCTCGGCCGCGACCCGCGCTGGACGCGTTAGGAGAACTTGGTCCTCGGCCGCTCCTGCAGCTCGCCGTCTACGTAGATGTCGAGCTTCTCGTTGTAGAACGCGATCAGCCCGGCGATCCGCTCGCTCTCCGGCAGCGGCGTCCGGTACGACCAGGCCAGGTCCTTCTCACCGTTGACGGACCAGTACTCGGCCGTCCCCTTGTACGGGCAGCGGGTGACGGTGTCGGTGTGCTCCAGCAGGTCGAGCCGGACGTCGGTCTTCGGCAGGTAGTAGCGGGCGGGCAGCCCGGTCTCGAACAGGATGCGCGCGCCGCGCGAGTCCGCCACGGTCACGCCGTCCACCTCCACCCGCACGTGCCGCGAGCTGGGCAGGATGTCCACCCGCGTGTACGGGTCGCGCGGGTGGACGTAGACCTCCTCGTCCTCCTCGAACCAGGCGTCCATCGCGTCCCACTCGAAGCGCACGTGCCCGCGGATCTCCTCCAGCGGCGAGTCCGGGTAGACCAGCGCCGCGTCCCTGGCCTCGGCCGTGCCGCTCGTGACGGTGTGCACGACGCCCTCGCCCCGCGACGGCGAGTGCCTGGTCCCGCCGGTCGCCTTCAGCGCGGACCCGTCCACGTCGGTCAGGGGGAAGTAGTAGGTGGGGTAGTAGGGGACCTCCCACACCAGGAGGGCGGAGGTGGTGTCGGCCACCGCCCGGCCGCCCAGGTAGGTGCGCACGCGCTTGGCCGTGCGCTCGACACGCACCCGGCCGCGGGTTCCAGCTTCCATGAACGCGGCAACCCCGCCGCGTACCCGGCTATTCCGGGCACTACATCCCGAACGCGGCCAGGGTCGCCCACGTCGTCAGCGCCCCCGCCGCCGCGCCCGCGACGACCTGCGGCCACGTGTGGTGCGCCAGCCGCACCCGCGCCCAGCACACCAGCGCCACGACCGCCGCCCCGGCGAGCGACGTCGGCACCGGCGGCAGCACGTACGCCAGCACCACCACCGTGCCCGCCGACACGGCCGCGTGGAAGGAGATCTTCCACCGCAACGTGATCGGCACGGTCACCGCCAGCGCCACCAGCATCGCCGTCACCGTGGCCACCAGCAGCAGCGGCGCGCCCAGCAGCACGAGCAGCAGCAGCGCCGCCAGCACGGCCACGATCGCCGCCGTGAGCGGCCCGGCACGCCGGGCCCGGTCCACGATGTGGTGGGAGTCCAGCCGCCCCGACCGCACCCCGGCCGCGATGACCGCCGCCGGGATCCCGCCGCACAGCGCCGACGCCACCAGGCCCCACGCGGCACCGCCCCAGCCCTGCGCGATGAGGCCGACGACGGGCGGCATGAGGATCACCAGCACCTGGGGCGCCAGCAGGTCCGTCACGCGTTTCGCCAGGGAGTCGGCCGTCATGTCAGGAAAGATTACGCGATCATGGCGGCCGGGCTGATCAAAGAGGTTCGTCGCGTGTCTCGCCCGCCACGGCGGGCGTCACGACGGGCAACACGACAGGCGCCGCCCGGGCCTCCAGAGGAACGGCCTCCGGGGTGGCCGCGTCCTGGGTGGCCGCGATGATGTCGACGGAGATCCGGGTCAGCAGCGTCACCAGGGCGAGCCCGAGCCCGCCGAGCACGAGCACGCGCACCACGACGTGGTCCGGCACCGCGCCCGCCAGCACCAGCGCGCACAGCCCGAGGTCGAGCAGGATGCCGGTGGTGACCGTCAGCGCGTACCGGCGCACCCGCCGCTTGGTCCAGAACTGCACCCCGTTGACCGGATCGGCCCTGCGGTGCGACCGCCGCTCGCCGTGCAGCCGCGCCAGGTAGCCCGAGTCCCAGACGAAGGCGAGCAGGAGCACCGGCAGGATCTGGGCGACGGTTGCGTAGAAGTCGCGCGGCATGGGAGCCTCCAGGGGCAGGGTCAGAAGAGGGTCAGCGGCTCGTCCTCCGCCGGCAGCGGCATCGGCTCGGGCAGCGGCTCCAGGCCGGGCACCCGGGCCCGGACCTCGTCGTGGAAGCGGCGGGCGAGGGCCGGCGCGTCGGCGTTGTCCGGCGTGTGCACGAAGACCGTCGGCGAGCGTCCCTCGGCCAGCCAGCCGGCGACCGTGTCCACCCACGGCCGCCAGCCCGCCACCGTCCGCTCCGTGGCGTCCCTGCCGAGGTAGCGCACGATCGGGTGGGCGGTCAGGGCCCGGGCGCGGCGCGGCACGCGCGGCTTCTTCGTCCAGGCGTCGCGCTCGGCGTCGCTGGTGGGCGGGGCGGCGAACAGGGCGGTGGTGTCGAACGGCACCCATTCGGCGTCCACGGCAGCCAGCACCCGCTCCAGCAGCCGCTCCGCGCGGGCGTCGGTGAAGAACGCCGGGTGCCGCACCTCCACCGCGTACCGGAAGGAACGCGGCATGCGGTGCAGGAAGGCCGAGAGCGCGCCCAGGTCGGCGGGCCCGAACGAGCCGGGGAGCTGCACCCAGAGCGCGTGGGCCCGCGACTCCAGCGGCTCCGCCGCCGCCAGGAGCTCCCGTACCTGCTCGTCGGCGTCCGGGCCGAGCCGGCGCTCGTGCGTGACCGTCTTGGGGAGCTTCACCACGAACCGGAAGCCCGGCGGCGTCTGCCGCGCCCACGACTCCACCGCCGCACGCGACGGGGTGGCGTAGAAGGTCGTGTTCCCCTCCACCGCGTCGCACCAGGTCGCGTACGCGCGCAGCCGCTCCCCCGCCGGGAGCTGCGGCGGCAGGAACCGGCCCGGCCACTTCGCGTGCGTCCACATCGCGCATCCCACAGCAAGCCGCATCCCTCGACGGTAGCGGAGGAAGGCCACCGCATAAGGTGGCCCCATGGGCATGGTCGGGACGGTCGGGCTGGTGTTGCACCCGCAGCGCGACTCCAAGAAGGCGATAGACACCATCCTGCGCTGGGCCGGCGGCAAGGGCGCCACCGTGCTGGGGCTGCCGGAGGAAGTGGGGCGCATCGACTGCACCGCCGTCCCGGTGGACGCCGACGCCCTGGTCGAACGGTCCGACCTGCTGGTGGGGCTCGGCGGCGACGGCACGATGCTGCGCACCATGCGGTTGCTGGCCGGGCGGCCCACGCCCATCCTGGGGGTCAACCTCGGGCGGCTGGGGTTCCTCGCCGAGATCGACGTGGACGAGCTGGCCGGCACCCTGTCGGCCATCGACGAGCACCGGTACACCATCGAGCCGCGCATGGCCATCCAGAGCCGGGTGTCGGGCGTGCAGGTGACCGCTTTCAACGACATCGCGCTGGTGCGCATCCCCGGCGACGGGCTGGCCGCGGTGTCGGTCACCCCGGCGGGGAGCGACTTCGTGCGGTTCGCGGCCGATGCCGTGATCGTGGCGACCTCCACCGGGTCCACCGCCTACAGCTTCTCCGCCGGCGGGCCGATCGTCTCGCCTCGTGTGGAGGCCGTGCTGGTGGTGCCCGCGGCGGCGCACTCGTCGTTCAACCGGGCGCTGGTGCTGCCCGCCGACGAGGAGGTGACGCTGGAGGTGCTGCCCACCAGCGGGCGGCTGGCCGTCGAGGTGGACGGGGCCGTCGTCGGGCACCTGTGCCCGGGCGACACCGTCACGGTGAGCGCCTGGCCGGGGGCCGCCAAGGTGGTGCGGCTCGGCACCACCTTCTACGAGCGGGCCCGGCGCAAGCTGCGGGTGGACGGCAGCCAGGAGGCGTACTGACCGGACCGGCGTCAGGTGCGGCGCCGGTGCCGCGACGCGCGGCGCCCGTCGAGCGGCTGCCCGTGGTTGGGTTGCCCGTCGGCGGGGCGCTGTGTGGCCGGGGTGAAGAAGCCGCCTTCCGGGACGGGAGAGTCCCGCCGCTCGGCGGCCCCGCCGCCCGGGCGGCCCGCCGGGACGTCCGCGTGGGCGGCCGGCCGCACCGGCGGAAGATCCCTCGGGCCGACCGGGCGGACCGGCGGGACGTCCACGTGGGCCTCCGTGCGGACGTCCGGGCGGGCGGCGGGGCGAGGATCAGGGCGGGCATCGGGGCGGGCGGCCGGGCGCGCCGGCGGGGCGTCCAGGCGGGCGAAGAAGTCGTCGTCGTGGTCGTGCTCGTCCGTCCGGCCGAAGAAGCCCTCGTCGCCCGGCTCGTCCGCGGCCCGCTCCGGGGCGCGCCGGGCCTGCCGGGACGCGGTCAGGGCGGCCAGCGCCGTGGTGACGGGCACGGCCGAGATGAGCCCGAGCGTGCCCGCGATGCTCCGCACGATCTCCTGGGCCACGACCGGCGTCGTCAGCACCTCGCCGAGCGGCTGCGAGCCGAGGCTGAACAGCAGCAGCAGCGGCAGCGACGCCCCCGCGTACGCCAGGATGATGGTGTTGATGACCGAGGCGATGTGCGCCCGCCCGACCCGCATCGCCGACCGGTAGAGGCGGGTGAAGCCGGCCGCGGGGTCGGCCCGGGCCAGCTCGCCCACGGTGACCGCCTGGGTGACCGTGACGTCGTCGAGCACGCCGAGCGCGCCGATGATGATCCCGGCCAGCAGCAGGCCGCGCGTGTCGATGGGCAGGCTCATGCCGACGGTGACCGCGACGTCGTCGGTGACGCCGTTGAGTTCGGTGAACCCCAGCGCCGCGTACGACAGCCCGGCGGTCAGCGCCAGCGCGGCCAGCGTGCCGAGCACGGCCATGGACGTGGCCGGTGAGAAGCCGTGCGTGAGGTAGAGCACGGCCAGCATGATCGCGGCCGAGCCGACGACGGCCACCAGGATCGGCGGCCGCCCCTCGACGATGCCGGGGATGACGAACGTCAGCAGCAGCACGAACGTCACCGCCAGCCCCGCCAGCGCGGTCAGCCCGCGCCAGCGCCCGAAGGCGATCACCGCCAGCGCGAACGCCAGCCCGAACAGCAGCAGCGGCGTCCCCCGGTCGTGGTCGGACAGCTGGTAGGCGCCGTCCGCGCCGCGCAGCAGGATCACCTCGTCGCCCGCGGCGAAGCGCTGCGCGCCGGGCCCGCTGGGCAGCCGCAGCTCGGCCTGCCGGCCCGCGTCGGCCCCTTCGCCGATCCTGACCGTGGCCTCGCCGCAGGTGGCCGGGTCGGGCTGCGGCGCGCCCTCGCTGGCCTTCGCGCAGGGGGTGAGCGTGACGCTCGTGACGGTGCCGGTGACGCGGCTGCTGCCGCCCTCCGGCGTCGGGGCGGCCTGTCCCCCGTCCGGCCACAGCCAGATCAGGGCCGCCAGCGTGACGATCGCCAGCGGCACCAGCACCGCCAGCCCGGCCATCAGCGTGCGCCGCGACAGGGGCGCGGCGGGGCCGTGCGCGTGATCAGCGCCCATCGACGTGTTGGTCCTCCTCGCCTGACGAACAGTGACAGTACTGCAAGAGCCGGGTCAGGGTAGGCGTAAAGCCATGACTTGGTGGGTGGGCACCTCGGGGTGGCAGTACAAGGACTGGCGGGGGGTGTTGTACCCGGAGGGGGTGCCGCAGCGGCTCTGGCTGGAGACGTACGCCGCCGGGTTCCCCACCGTCGAGAGCAACAACGCCTTCTACCGGCTGCCCAGGCCGGAGACGTTCGCCGCCTGGCGGGAGCGCACGCCGGACGGGTTCGTGATGGCGGTGAAGGCGAGCCGGTTCCTGACGCACATCAAGCGGCTGGAGGAGCCGGAGGAGCCGGTTCAGCGGCTGATGACGGCGGCCTCGGCGCTGAAGGAGAAGCTGGGCCCGGTGCTGTTGCAGCTGCCGCCGACGTTGCGGGCCGAGCCGGAGCGGCTGGACCGGTGCCTGGCCTGCTTCCCCGGCGGGGTGCGGGTGGCGGTGGAGCCGCGGCACGAGTCCTGGTGGTGCGACGAGGTCAGGCGGGTGCTGGAGGCGCGCGGGGCGGCGCTGTGCTGGGCGGACCGGCTGGACCGGCCGGTGGCGCCGCTCTGGCGCACGGCGGAGTGGGGTTACCTGCGGCTGCACCAGGCGGCGGACGGGTGGGAGTACGGCGAGGCGGCGCTGCTGGGGTGGGCGGCGCGGCTGCGCGAGGCGGGCTGGCCGGAGGCGTACGTGTATTTCAACAATGACCCGGGCGGCGCCGCGGTGCGCAACGCGCGGCGGTTTGCCACACTCGCCTAGTGCATACGCGTCTGTACCGGAATGGTGTCCTGGAGAAGGAAGGCTTCCCCATCGAGGAGGTCTCCGATCATGTGGCCGATCCGGACAACACGGTCTGGTTCGACCTGTGCTCGCCCGCTCCCGAGGACCTGGCGGTGATCGGGCGGGAGCTGGGGCTGCACGAGCTGGCCGTCGAGGACGTCTTCACCGGCCACCAGCGCCCGAAGGTGGACGTCTACGACAACCACCTGTTCATCACCGTGTACGGGGTGCATCTCCACCAGGCCCGCCTGGACCCGGTCGAGGTGGACGTGTTCGTCACGGCCAACGCCATGGTGACGGTCCGCGAGAGCGCCCATTTCGACATCGGCGAGGTGACCCGGCGCTGGGACGCCGCCTCCCGCCTGGCCGGGCACGGGGTGACGTTCCTGCTGCACGGCCTGCTCGACTACGTGGTGGACAGCCAGCTCGACCTGGTGCAGGACCTCGACGCGCGGGCGGAGGCGCTGGAGGAGTCGCTGTTCGAGGAGAACGTGCGCGACGGCCGGGAGCTGCAGCGCGGCATGTACGAGCTGCGCAAGAACACCACCCGGCTGCGGAAGATCGCGATGCCGATGCGCGAGGTGCTGGGCACGCTGCTGCGCCGCGACCAGGACCTCGTCGCCGACCCGGTGATGGCTCCCTACTACGAGGACGTCTACGACCACGTGCTGCGCACGACGGAGTGGGTGGCCGAGGTCCGCGACATGCTGGGCAACGCCCGCGAGACGCGCCTGGCGCAGCAGGGTTTCCGGCTCAACGAGATCATGAAGCGGATCACGAGCTGGGCGGCCATCATCGCCGTCCCCACGATGATCACCGGCTTCTACGGGCAGAACGTGCCCTATCCGGGGGCGGGCCAGTCGTGGGGGTTCTGGTTCTCGACGTTGCTGGTGGCGTTCACGTCGGTGGCGCTGTACTCGGTGTTCAAGAAGAAGGACTGGTTGTAGGGCGGCGGGCACGGCCCGCCGCGGGCGGCGCCGGGCGTGCGGGCCGGGGGCGCGGCCTCGACCCGCAGCCACATCTGGACGGCCCCGGCGGGCGGGGCGAGCGGCAGGCAGCGCCGGCCCGCGACGAGGGTGCGGCGGCCGATCGGGGTGGCCAGCAGCGACAGCTCGGTGTAGGTGGCGGGCCGGTCGAGCCACAGCACGTACCCGCCGTCGCGGGTGCGGCCGCGCGTGCCGGGCAGCGCGTAGTAGTCGAGCACTCCCCCGCTCGCGGACACGACGGCCCGCATGGTGAAGCGGCGGCCCTCGACGGTGAACACCTCGGCCGCGGGCGCGTGGTGGACCGAGTGCACGTAGGCGAGCAGGAAGCCGCCGGTGACGGGCAGCCCGGCCACGGCGGGCCGGCCGGCGGCGGACCCGCCGCCGGCCGCCAGCAGCGCGAGCGCCGCGACGAGCGCCCGCCTGGTCAGCCTTTCTCCTGGTAGTAGCGGGCCGCGCCCGGGTGCAGCTCGACGGGGGCGGTCTGCCGGCCGAGCCTGAGATCGAGCTTCCTGGCCTCGGGGTGCACGGCCGACAGCTCGGCCTTCCGCTCGAACAGGACCTTGGTGATGTCGTGGGCGAGCTGCTCGCTCATCCGGTCCGGGACGAGGAGCACGTTCGCGATGCCGACGGTCCTGATCGTGCCGCTCAGCTTGTAGACGGACAGGTCGATGTCGAGGCCGACGTACTGCGGGCCGTGCGTCCGCCGCATCTCGGCGAGGACGTCGGAGGTGTCGAGCAGCCTGATGTCGGGGCGGCTGGTGGCCAGGTCGGTGATGCCGGCGGTGGGCAGGCCGCCGACCCAGACGAACGCGTCGATGGTGCCGTCCTTGACCGCCTGGACGGCCTCGTTGATGGACAGCTGCTGCTTGCTGACGTCGGTGTCGGGGTCGAGCCCCGCGGCCTGGAGCATGCGGCGGGCGACGACCTGGGTGCCGGAGTTGGCGGGGCCGAGCGAGACGCGCTTGCCCTTGAGGTCGGCGACCTTGGCCGCCCGGACGCCGGGCGCGACGACGACGTGGGCGTAGTTGTCGTAGATGCGGGCGATGGCCTTGATCGGCTGCTTGGCGGTGAAGGTGTCCTTGCCGTTGACGGCGTCGGCGGCGGTGTCCATCTGCGAGAAGCCGATGTCGGCCTTGCCGCTCGCGAGGAGCTTGATGTTCTCCACGGAGGCCGAGGTGACCGAGGCCGTGGCCTGCGTGTCGGCGATGCCGGCCGAGAGCTGCTTGGCCAGGCCGCCGCCGTAGACGTAGTAGACGCCGGTGGTGCCGCCGGTGGCGATGGACAGGCGGTTGCCCGAGCCCGCGCCGCCGCCGCCGCAGCCCGCCACGGCCAGGACGACGGCCGCGACGGTGGCCAGGACGGTGGCGGCCAGGACTGTTGTCCGCTTCACGCTGGGTCCCTTCTCCTGCTTCTGACGAGGTGCACGGCGACGGCCGCGGCCAGCACGGCCAGGCCCGCGACGATGGGGACGGGCTCCAGGAACAGCAGCAGCACCGCGGCGGCCGCGGCGAGCAGCCGCTCCGTCGTGCCGGTGATCCCGCCGGTGGCCAGGGCGAGCGCGGCCACGGCGACGGCCGAGACCGCGGCCATGAGCAGCACGGTGCCGATCGGGCCCTGCCCGAGCAGCGCCTGGCCGTTGGGGGTCAGCACGAACGCGAACGGCACCAGGAACGCCGGCAGCGTGTACCGCCAGGTCATCATCATCGTCCGGTACGTGTTGCCGCCGGTGATGGCCGCCGCCGCGACCGCCGACAGGGCGGTGGGCGGGCTGACCTCCGACAGCACCGCGTAGTAGAAGACGAACATGTACGCCTCGGCCTGGCTGACGCCGAGCGCGGTGAGCGCGGGGCCGATGATGACGGCGGCGATGATGAAGCTGGCGGTCACCGGCACGGCCAGGCCCAGCAGCATGACGGCCAGGCCGGACATGACGGTGGTGAGGACGAGGTTGCCGGCGGCGACGTCCACGATGATCGCGCTGAGGTTCAGGCCGAGGCCGGTCTGGGTGATGACGCCGACGATGATGCCGGCCGCCGCGCACACGGCGGTGACGGGCAGCACCTCCAGCGCGCCCTTGGCCAGCGCCCGCCCGACGCGCCGCGGCCCCATGCGGTGGCGCGGGTCGAGGAACGACAGCGCCAGCGCGACGGCGGTGGCGATCACCACGGCCTGGAACGCCGACCGGTCGAGCGCCATCAGCACGATGATGAGGATCAGCGAGCTGAAGTGGTAGCCGAAGCGCAGCAGCAGGCGGCCCGCGCGGGGCGCGTCCACCTGGACGGCGCGGGTGCCGAAGCGGCGCGAGTCGATCTCGATGGCCAGGAAGATGCCGAGGTAGTACAGCAGCGTCGGGACCGTCGCGTAGAGCAGCACGTCGAGGTAGCTGACGCGCAGGTACTCGGCGATGATGAACGCGGCCGCGCCGAGGGTGGGCGGCGAGAGGATGGCGCCGATGCCGCCGGCCGCGAGGATGCCGCCGGCGGGCTCCCTCGGGTAGCCGGCGCGGCGCAGCACCGGCCAGGCGACGCTGCCGAGGCTGACGGTGGTGGCCACGCCGGAGCCGGAGACGGTGCCGAGCAGGAACCCGGCGGTGGTGACGGTGCGGCCGGGGGCGGAGCGGGAGTTGCGGAAGGCGGCGAAGCTGAGGTCGATGAAGAAGCGGCTCGCGCCGGACAGGTCGAGGACGGCGCCGTAGACCGTGAACAGGATGATGTAGCTGGCGGCGACCTGCATGGGCACGCCGAAGAAGCCCTCGGTGCCGGTGTAGAGCTGGGAGACGATCTGGGCGAGGTCGAAGCCGCGGTGGCCGATGGTCCAGCCGATCGGCAGGTAGCCGCCGTAGTAGGCGTACAGGAGGAAGACGACGCAGATGACGGCCAGCGACCGGCCGACGGTGCGGCGCACCGCCTCCAGCAGCAGCAGGGTGAGCACGAGGCCGGCGGTGACGTCGAGGGCGGTCAGGGCGGCGCCGGAGCCGCGTTCGCGGAAGGCGTCGAGGTCGGCGAGGGGGAGGACGAGCACGGCCAGCGCGGCGGCGGCGAGCAGCCAGTCGGCGACGGTCGGCCGGTCCGGCGCGCCGCTCGCCACGCCGTCCGGGGCCGGTTCGGGCGCTGGCTCGGGGGCCGGTTCGGGGGCCGGTTCGGGGGCCGGCTCAGGGGCCGTGGTGACGCCCGCCACCGGCCCCGCCTCGTCCGGACGGGGGCCGGAGCGACGGCGCCAGGGCAAGCGGGCCCCCGAGCGGTAGCAGAGGAAGACCAGCGGCAGCGCCACCGCCAGGAACGTCATCCGGTTCTGCAGCGCCTCGACCGGCCGGAACACCACCACGAGCGAGTACGCCGACAGCAGCCCGGCCACGACCCGCACGCCGAGCCCGAGCCGCCCGCCGAGCCGCCGCGCCGGCCGCTCCTGCTCGTGCGCGGCGAGCAGCTCGGCCTCGCGGTGGCTCGGCTCGGTCAAGGCGTCCTCCCCAGCACGGCATGACGGGCCACGACATGACACGCGGCGACACGCGGCGTTGCACGGACTGTACGAGCCGCGCGGTGATCGGGGAAGGGTCCGTCACCCAACTGATCGCCGGGTGTCAGGCGAACGGTCGCGATCGTGCGGCGAGCTGTTCGACCGGCACCTCCCCCGCCTGCCCGCCGTCGCGCAGCCGCACCGACGCGCCTCCGGAGGCGGCCTCGCGCGGCCCGACCACGAGCTGGTACGGCACCAGCCGGTGCGCCCTGATGCGGGCGCCGAGGCTGCCCCGGTCGGCGGGGGCCAGCTCGGCCCGCAGCCCGGCGGCCAGGCAGCGGCGCAGCAGCGCCTCGGCGGCGGGCCGCTCGGCGTCCGACAGCGGCAGCACCACGGCCTGGACGGGCGCCAGCCAGGCGGGGAACGCGCCCCCGTGCACCTCGACGAGGTGGGCGAGGAGGCGTTCGAGGCCGCCGACGACGCTGCGGTGCACCATGACGGGGCGCAGCGGCCCGCCGGACGGGCCGGTGTAGTCCAGCTCGAAGCGGCCGGGCTGGTAGAGGTCGACCTGGACGGTGGACAGGGTGCTCTCGCGGCCGGCCGGGTCGGTGATCTGGATGTCGATCTTGGGGCCGTAGAAGGCGCCCTCGCCGGGCGCCTCGTCGTGGTCGCGGCCGCGTTCGCGCAGCACCTCGCGCAGCACGGCCTCGGAGCGGGCCCACAGGGCGGGGTCGTCGACGTACTTGCCGCCCTCGCCGCGCAGCGACAGGCGGTAGCGGACCTGGCCGACGCCGAGCCGGGCGTGGGCGGTCTCGATGAGGTCGAGCGCGGCCGACACCTCGGCGGCGGCCTGCTCGGGCGGGCAGAAGACGTGGCCGTCGTTGAGCTGGATGGCGCGCACCCGGTTGAGGCCGCCGAGCACGCCGGACAGTTCGGCGCGGTACATGCCGCCCAGCTCGGCCAGGCGCAGCGGCAGGTCGCGGTGGCTGCGCTGCCGGGAGCGGTAGATGATCGCGTGGTGCGGGCACAGGCTGGGACGCAGCACGAACTCCTCGCCGCCCACGGTCATGGGCGGGAACATGTCCTCGGCGTAGTGGGCCCAGTGCCCGGATCTCTCGTAGAGCTCGCGCTTGCCGAGGACGGGTGAGCTGACGTGCTGGTAGCCGTTGCGGCGTTCGAGCTCGTGCACGTAGTCCTCGACCGCCTTGCGCAGGGCGGCGCCGGCGGGCGGCAGGTAGGGCAGGCCGGCGCCGATGAGCGGGTCGGTGCCGAAGATGCCGAGGTCGCGGCCGAGCCTGCGGTGGTCGTTCATGATCTTCCTTTCGACAGGAAGGGCGAACGACCAGCGGTCCCGGGCGTCCGCCCGGGATGCGTGGAGTCAGCGCGCCGGGACGAGGTCCGGCGTCGTCGTGGCGAGGACGTGGGCGCGCTGCATGAGGCCCACGGTAGCACCCCCGGTCAAGGTGAAAAAAATCTTCAACAAGACCTCAAGGAATGGCAAATGATATAAAGGGGCGGTGGCCGAGATCACCCTGGACGTCCGCCATCTGCGGGCGTTCGCCGAGGTCGGCTACCAGGTGGCGGGCGGCGGCGACGCCCACGGGGCGATGTCCGCGCTGCGCCGGGTGGTGCCGCTGGACGCCTACGAGTTCGTCGCGTTCGACCCCGCGACGGGCCGCCACCACAGCGTGGTCTCCGACGGCCACCGGCAGATCGACCGCGACGCGGCCGAGGAGTACGCCGGGCTGGAGGCCTACCGGCGGGCGCTGGCCACCCGCTCCCCCGTGCCGATGCCCGAGCCCTGCACCGAGCGCTACTTCCGCCGCCACCTGGCGCCCTACGGGTGGCGGGCGGGCCTGACCGCGCCGCTGTTCCTGCCCGAGGGCCGCTACACGGGCCTGCTGCACCTGGCCTCGCGCGAGGCGTTCCCCGGCCGGACGGGCGCGGTGGTGGCGGCGGTCAGCCCGCTGCTGGCGCACGTCACCGACCTCAGCCGGTGCGTGATCGACCCCGTGGGGCTGCCGGCCGGCTTCCGGGCGGTGGCCTTCGACCGGCTCGGCACCCGGCGCGAGGTGCCGGGGCGCGAGCCGTCGGCGGCGCTCTGGGACGACCCGGCGGTGGCGGCCTACGCGCGGGCGTTCATCGACTCGCGGGAGCTGGGCCGCCACGGCCTCTGGCTGGACGGGGCCGGGCGCTGGCACGAGCTGCGGCTGCTGCGCGCCGGCGTGGGGTTCCAGGGGTCGCTGCAGGGGGCGGTGGCCGGGGAGCGGCCGTGCGCGCTGCCGTACGAGCTGACCGGCCGCGAGGTGGACGTGCTGACCCGGGTGGCGGCCGGCGACTCCAACCCGCAGATCGCCGCCGCGCTGGTGCTCAGCGTGCGCACGGTGACGACGCACCTGGAGCACATCTTCGCCAAGCTCGGCTGCGACAGCCGCACCCGGCTGACCACCAAGGCCCTCGCCGAGGGTCTGTGCCGCCTGGAGGTGTGAGCGGGGCAGCCCGATCAGGCAGCGGCGTCAGGAGGCCAGGCGCATCGGCCGCAGCGCGCCGGTGAGCTTGGCCAGCTCGGCCAGCAGGGCGTCGGCGGCGGCCTCGCTCACCTCGTTGGGGCGCAGCGTGCCGTCCTCGGCCATGAACTGCTGCACGAACGGGATGTTGACCGCCTCCAGCACGGGGACCATCTTCAGCGTGCTGACCACCTGGCGCAGGCCGTTGACGGCGCGGGTGCCGCCGGAGATCCCGCCGTAGCTGACGAAGCCGGCCGCCTTGTGCTGCCACTCGTGGTGCAGGTAGTCCAGGGCGTTCTTGAGCACGGCGGTGAAGCTGTGGTTGTACTCGGGGGTCACGAACACGTAGGCGTCGCCGCGCTCGACGGTGGCGCTCCACTCCTTGGTGTGGGCGTTGACGTACTGGCGCAGGCGGGGGTGGTTCGGCTCGTCGAGGAAGGGCAGGTTCACCTCGGCCAGGTCCACCAGCTCCACCTCGAACAGGCCGGAGGCGGCGGCCCGCGCCCGGAACCACTCGGCCACGGCGGGCCCGGTCCGGCCGGGGCGGCTGCTGGCGACGATGATCTGCAGGACGGGCTTGTCCATGACTCTCCTCAGGCGGTGCGGGCGGAACGACTCGCTCAACATTATTGAGTAGCTCAACATTCCTTAGCAACTATAGGATCGAGTCGTGAGCCCACACTCCGTCTGCACGCGTTTCCACATCGCCTTAGAGCTGATCGGCGCCCGGTGGTCCGGCGCGGTGATCCACATGATCTTCAAGGGCGCCCACCGCTACGGCGACATCAAGGCCGCCATTCCCGGCATCAACGACACGATGCTCGCCCGCCGGCTGCGCGAGCTCGAGTCGGCCGGCCTCGTCGAGCGCCGCGTCCTCGCCACGTCGCCGGTGCGCGTCGAGTACCACCTGACCCCGATGGGCGAGGAGCTGCGGCCCGTCCTCGACGAGCTGGTCACCTGGGCGCACAAGTGGATCCCGCTGCCCGAGGAGGGCCACGGCCGGGCGGCCGGTTGAGCGCGCTCACACCGCGACGGCCGGCACCCCCGCCTGGACGCCCGCCTGCAGTAGCTCGAACCAGACCGTCGTCGAGCCGTTCTCGCGGGTGAAGCCCCAGCGGTGGCTGAGCGCCTCGATGAGCGGCAGGCCGCGCCCGCTGGTGGACTGCGTCCCCGTACGGCACACGCACGGCGGCCCGTCGGACCCGGCGTCCTCCACGCACACCCGCACCACCGACTGCGAGCTGGTCACGGTCACCGTGAACGAGCCGCCGGCGCCGGACCGGGTGTGGAGCACCGCGTTGGTGGCCAGCTCGCTGGTGAGCAGCACCACGTCGTCGTAGAGCGGATGGTCGCGGCCCAGCGCCTCCGTGACGATCCCCCTGGCCTTGGCCACCTGGGAGGGCGCCCCCGGGAGCTGGACCACGAGATCTCCCGCGCCTGGCGCGTCACCCCCGTTGACGCGGCGAGAGTCGGGCATCACCACGGCGACCTCCCCCATAGTCGGGCCCGAACTCGGGCGGCGTTATGAGACGCGCCGCGGGGGCCTTTAGGAGCATCGCCAAAAGGTAGTAAAGCCCTAATCGGCGCCCGATCGGCGGGAACCGGGCCGCGAATCGCCTCAGGGCGTGGCCGCCTGCGCGGTCCGCCCCGGCGACCGAGTACGCTGCGATCGACGAGTCGTCTAGGCCCAGAGGAGAGCCGTCGAGGCCGGCAGGGCAGCGTAGGAGGTCGCGTGAGCAGCCTGGAGGCCGTCTGGGTGCAGCCGTACGACCGTCCGGGGGCGGCGGTCGTGACCGGGGTCTTCGACATCCTGCACGTGGGACACGTGCGGTACCTGGGCTCCGTGGCGGCACGCGGGCTGCCGCTGGTCGTCGGCGTCGAGGACGATCCCCGCGTCCGCGCCTGGAAGGGCCCCACCCGCCCGCTCAACCCGGCTGCCGAGCGGGCCGAGGTGCTGGCCGCGCTCCGCTTCGTCGCGGGCGTCTTCATCGTGACGGGCCCGCCGGAGGCGCACGGCCCCGAGGACTACATCGACCTGCTCGCGCCGATGAGCCCCGGCGCGCTGGCCCACACGGCGGGCGACCCGCACGCGGGGGCCCGCGCGGCGGCGGCGGCGATCCTCGGCGCGGAGTGCTGGGAGCTGGAGGCCATCCCCGGCCGCTCGACCACCCGCATCGTCAACGCGGCGGGCAAGGGCTGAGCGGGCCGCTCACCTGGCCAGGATGCCGCGCAGGCGGGCGGGGCGGTCGGTCATGATGCCGTCCACGCCGTAGGAGACCAGGCGGCGCAGCACGCGCGGCCGGTCGGTGGTGCCGGCGTAGACGCGCAGGCCGCGCCCGTGCGCGCCGCGCACCTGCCGCTCGGTGAGCCCGGCGTGCGGCAGCACGAGCGCGCTGGCGTAGCCGGTGTCGGCGGGCAGCCGCGCGCCGCTCGTGCCGAGCAGGAGGATGGGCACGCCGGGCACCATGCGGTGCAGCAGCCGCATCGCCTGCCAGTCGAAGGCCTGCAGCGACAGCCGCCGCCCTTGCCACAGCGCCCGGTTGTCCTGCAGCTCGGCGGCCACCCGCCGGTCGATGCCCGGGCTGCGGGGCGAGTGCTTGATCTCCAGCAGCAGCCCGGCCCCGCCCGCGCCCAGCAGCTCCAGTGCCTGCCGCAGCGTGGGCACGCCCTCGTTGCCGAAGCGCGGGGAGAACCACGAGCCGGCGTCGAGGCGGCGGATCTCGGCCAGCGTGAAGTCGGCGACCTGCCACGGCGCGCGGCCGGGGAAGACCTGCTCGGCGTCGGTGGTGCGGGCCAGCGTCTCGTCGTGGATGAGGACGAGCTGCTGGTCCTTGGTCTGCTGGACGTCGAACTCGCACAGGTCGGCGCCGGCGGCGCGGGCCCGGGCGCAGGCGGCGATGGTGTTCTCCGGCGCGCCCCCGGAGCCGCCGCGGTGCGCGATGTTGTCCGCCCGCGGCCGCTCGGCGGGGGCGGCCAGGGCGGTCCCCGCTAGGAGAGCTGCCTGGACGGCTCCCGCGAGGAGAGCCGTCCAGGCCGCGCCGGCGGCAACGCCACAGAGGCGATACATGCGTCTCCCTCTAGCTACGGAGAGTTATGCCGGATATGCAGACAGTGCCCGTATTGGGAGCACTCATACCTGATCGTCGGAGTTTTCGTGGCGTGGCGGGCTCCGCGGCCAGGCAGGACTGCCGTTCCCGCCACTGCCGGTCCGGCCCGGCGGCCGGTCAAGCTCGTGGACATGAGGCAGGCGGCACGGCACCGGAGGCGGGCCGGCCATGGGTGACGCCGAGGCGTTCGCCCGCGAGTTCCGGCCGGTCCCCCCGGCGCGGCCGGGGGTGTGCCGCATCTGCCACGCCGCCGGGCCCGAGGCGTCCGGCGCCGGGAGTTCCGGCCCGCGGGTCACCGGCGCGGGCGCCTGCGCGGGCTGCCGACGCACGATCGGCGGCCTGCGCGGCCACACCGAGCACGTCGTGCCGATCACGCTGACCGCCAGGAACACCCGCCTGTACGACGTGGTGACCCAGCGCAGGGAGCCGCCCGGCGGCCGGCGCGGGCGTCTCGACCTGCTCGCCGCCACCGTCGCCCGCTTCCACCAGCGGCACGCCGCCTGCCTGGAGCGGGCGGCCGGCGGCCCGTTCACGCTGGTGGCCACCGTCCCCAGCACCCGCGCCGAGCGGCCGATCGAGGCGTTCGACCCGATGGCGGCGGTGGTGGCCAGGGTCGCCGCCCTGGCCGGCCGCCACCGGCCGCTGCTGCTGGAGCGGGTGGACAGCGAGCCGGGCGCTGCCGCCGGCGACGCCTTCCGGGTGCGCGGCGGCGGGCTGGAGGGGGCGCGGACGCTGCTGGTGGACGACCTGTTCGTGTCCGGGGCGCGGGTGCAGCACGCGGCCTCCGCGCTGCTCGCGGCGGGGGCGGCGGCCGTGGTGGCGCTGGTGGTCGCGCGGCTGGTCGAGCCCGCCGCCGCCGACCCGTGCGGCGCGGCGATCTGGCGGGAGGCGGGCCGGCGCCCGTTCGACTTCGTACGCTGCTGCGTCTGCGACGCGGCCCCGTGGGAGATCACCTGAGCGGGCGGGCGGCGCTAGCCTGGACCGGACGCGGTGGGCGAGCGGAGGGTTTCCCTGTGGTGCGGCCGAAGCAGATGTCCGGGCTGATGGGGGCGGCCGCGCGGCGGACCGCGGAGATCGCCCTCGTGACCGGGGCGGTCCTCATGGCCGGGTCCGCGGCGCTGGTGCCGCTGCCGTTCGTGCCGCTGATCGGCTGGGACGGCGCCGCCCTGGCGTTCCTCGCGGTCACCTGGTGGCGGATCGGCCGGCTCGACGGCCCCGCGACCGCCGCCGACGTCGTCCGCGAGGACCCCTCGCGGGCCGGCGCGGACCTCGTGGTGCTGGTCGCCGCGGTGGCCAGCCTGGCCGCCGTCGGCTACCTGCTGGTGCAGGTGGACAACCCGGAGGAACTGGTGCTGCACGTCGGGCTCGGCGTGGCCAGCGTGGTCGCCTCGTGGGCGGTCGTGCACACCGTCTTCACGCTGCGCTACGCGCGCCTGTACTACTCCGAGGGCGCGGGCGGCGGGGTGGACTTCCACGACGACGAGCCGGGGGCGCGGCCCCGCTTCACCGACTTCGCCTACCTGGCCTTCACCGTCGGGATGACGTTCCAGGTCTCCGATACCGAGCTGAACACGCCGGGCTTCCGGGCGACGGTGCTGCGCCAGGCGCTGCTGTCGTACCTGTTCGGCACCGTCATCGTGGCGCTGACCATCAACCTGGTCGCGGGCCTGGGCCGGTGAGGCCGCCCGGCGAGCCCCCGCCCGGCGGCCGGCTGGAGGTCGGCGACCGACCGGCCGGCGACCAGGTGATCGTGGTGACCGTCAGCGGGCCGCTCGACCTGGACACCTGCCCCGTCCTGCAGGCCGGGCTGGCGCGGGCGCTGGCGGCGCGCCGGCCGCCGCTGGTCGCGATCGACCTGAGCGGGCTCACGTCCGCCGACTCCCACGGGCTGGCCGTGCTGCTCGCGGCCGAGCGGCACGCGCGCACGGCGGGCGGCGGGCTCGTCGTCTTCGGCGTCGGCCCGCTCCCCCGCCGGATCTTCCGCGACCGCGGCCTGGACCGGGTCCTGGACATCCAGCCGACCCCGGCCGAGGCCGTGCGGCGGCTGGAGCGGGCAGGCCGCGACCGCTCCTTTGAATAGGCCCCTCACCTGGGGTATGGGCCCGTTAGGCACCACGATCCGCGCACTTTCGGGAAGGCGGTGCACGATGGTCCGTTCAGCGGGGACGCGGATGCGTCCCGACACGGCGGAGACGCGGCAGCACTACGACGAGGCGGCCTGCCGGGCCGGCTTCCAGGCGCTCGACGGGCTCACGCTGCTCGCCGGGCTCTACCTGGCGATCTCGCCCTGGGTGGCGCAGTTCGCCGTCCTGGCCAGGCTGTCGTTCAGCAACCTCGTCACGGGGCTCGCGCTGGCCGCCCTGGCCTTCGGCTTCGCCGCGGCCTACGGGCGCACGCACGGGCTGAGCTGGGTGGCGCCGGTGATCGGCGTGTGGACGATCGTCTCGCCCTGGGTCATGTACGGCGGCGCCGCCCCGGCCACGGCGGTCTGGAGCAACGTCGTCGTGGGCCTGTGGATCGTCCTGATGGGGCTGGCCGCGGCGGGGATCACGGCGAGCGCCCGCAGCGCGCCCCGGCCCAGGGTGAGCGGGCTCCGGGAGAGGGCTACCCGATCGTCCCCTTGACCGGAGGTTCAGGTATGTCCGGATCTGGTCTAGGCTCAGCGTGGCGAGGGGAGTACTTCACAAGCGCCGATCCGGTCAGTACGGACGTACCTGAGCGTCCCCGGACGGCCGCCCGTCACCCCCGGGCGAAGGAGACCTCGAACGGCTGAGTCACGTTCGAGGAGGTTCTATGCCCCTGGGGACATTGTCGGCTGCGCCCGCGCCGGGCAGCATCGCGTCCGTCACGCTCTGGACGGTCACCGTCGCCGCCCTGCTCCTGCTGCTCGCGATCGACATCTTCCTGACCCGCCGCCCGCACGAGGTCCGCATGCGCGAGGCCGTCGGCTGGTCGGTGTTCTACCTGGTGCTGCCGGTGCTGTTCGGCTTCTACCTGTGGGCCGCCTTCGACGGCGGCGTCGCGGTCGAGTTCTTCACCGGGTGGGTGGTGGAGAAGTCGCTGTCGGTGGACAACCTGTTCGTGTTCATGCTGCTGCTGGCCGCCTTCGCGGTGCCGGCCGAGCTGACCCAGCGGGTGCTGCTGTACGGGATCGTCGGGGCGCTGGTGCTGCGCGCGGCCTTCATCGCGCTGGGCGCGGCGGCGCTGCAGAGCGGCACGTGGGCGTTCCTGCTGTTCGGCGCGGTGCTGATCCTGACCGCCGGGAAGGTGCTCAGGGAGGCCCGCAGGGGCGAGGCGCACGAGGTGGACATCGACGCCATGCGCAGCGTCCGGCTGCTGCGCCGGCTCGTCCCGGTCTCCCCCCGCTACCAGGGCTTCAAGCTCGTGGTGCGCGACGGCGGCCGGCTCGCGGTCACGCCGCTGGCGCTGACCACCGTGGCGGTGTTCGCCACCGACATCGTCTTCGCCGTCGACTCGGTGCCCGCCGTGTACGGGGTGACCGACGACCCGTTCATCGTCTTCGCCACGAACGCGTTCGCGCTGCTCGGCCTGCGGGCCCTGTACTTCGTGCTGCGCGGCGCGCTGGCCCGGCTGCGGCACCTCAACTACGGGCTGGCCGTCATCCTGGCCTTCATCGGCGTCAAGCTGGTGCTGCACTGGGCGCACGGCGTGTGGGCCTGGATGCCGGAGATCCCGACCCTGGCCTCGCTCGGCGTCATCGTCACGGTGCTGTTCACCGTGACGATCACCAGCCTGCGGGCCGAGCGCGTCCCGCGCCCGCCGGCCGCCGACGCCTGAACGGCCCCGCCGACGCCCGTTCCGGGTGACTGAACGGTCACGCTCCGGGCAGTTGACGGTCATGATGGACGAAGGGCTGGTCCTGCTGGCGGCGTGGGGGCAGTTCCTGGCGCTGCTGGGCGTGCTGGCCTACCTGCTGCTGCGGCGGCGCACGTGAAGGCGGCCGGAGGCACTCTCGCGGTCGCGCTGGCGCTGGCCGTGGCGGGCTGTTCGAGCCCGGCCTGGAACGACCGCGACTACGAGCTGAAGGCCGCCGCCTCGGCGGGGACGGCGGCCTCGGCCGTCGGCGCCGCCCGGCTGGCCGTGGCCGGCGGCGACCGGCTCACCCGGCCGTACCTGAAGGTGGTGCTGACCGGGGCGGCCGAGCAGGTGCAGGGCGTCAACGACCAGTTCGGCGGGGTGCAGCCGCCCTCCGAGCGGGCCCAGGAGCTGGGCGAGGCCCTGCTGCGGGTGACCGAGCGGGCCGAGAAGACCGTCTCCGGCCTGCTCGTGCAGGTCAGGCGCGACCGCGTGCGCGACCCCGGCGCGGCGGTGCGCGACCTCGCCGCGATCGGCGAGAGCCTGCGGCGCTTCGAGGACGAGCACGGATGAGGAAGCTGCTCGGCATCACCCTCGGCATCCTGACCGCGATCGGCGGGTTCGTGGACATCGGCGACCTGGTCGCCAACGCCCTGGTCGGCTCCCGCTTCGGGATGTCGCTGGCGTGGGTCGTGGTGCTGGGCGTGCTCGGCATCTGCGTCTTCGCCGAAATGTCCGGGCGGATCGCGGCGGTGTCCGGGCGGGCGGTGTTCGACCTGGTGCGCGAACGGCTCGGGCCGAAGGCGGGGCTGGTCAACCTGGCGGCCTCGTTCGTCATCCTGGGGCTGACGGTGGCGGCCGAGATCGGCGGCGCGGCGCTGGCCCTGGAGCTGGCCACCGGCGTCAACTACCTGCTGTGGGTGCCGGGCGTGGCGTTCGTCGCCTGGTTGGTGATGTGGCGGGTGAGGTTCGAGACGCTGGAGCGCGTCTTCGGGCTGTGCGGGCTGGCGCTGGTGGTCTTCGTGGTCGCGCTGTGGCGGCTCGGGCCCGACTGGGGGCAGCTCTGGCACCAGGCCGCGCGGCCCGCGCCACCGCCCGACGAGGGCGTGCCGACCTACTTCTACTACGCGATCGCGCTGCTCGGCGGGGCGATGACGCCGTACGAGGTGTTCTTCTTCTCCTCCGGCGGCGTGGAGGAGAAATGGCGGCCGGGCGACCTGGCGATCTCGCGGGCCAACGTGTTCGTCGGCTTCCCGCTCGGCGGGCTGCTGTCGCTGGCCATCGCCGCCTGCGCGGCCACGGTGTTCCTGCCGTCGGGCGTGCAGGTGGACACACTGGACCAGATGGTGCTGCCGGTCGCGCTCGGCGCCGGGCAGATCGGGCTGGCGCTGGTGATCCTCGGCGTGTTCGCCGCCACGTTCGGCGCGACGCTGGAGGTGGCGCTGTCGTCGGGGTACTGCCTGAGCCAGTACTTCGGGTGGCAGTGGGGCAAGTTCGTGCGGCCCAGGGAGGCGGCCAGGTTCCACGCCACCGTCCTCGTGGTGATGGTGGTGGCGACCGCGCTCATCCTCACCACCGTCGACCCGATCATGGTGACGGAGTACTCGCTGATCTTCTCGGCGGCGGCGCTGCCGCTGACGTACCTGCCGGTGCTGATGATCGCCAACGATCGCGACTACCTGGGCGACAAGGTCAACGGCAGGCTCTCGAACGTTCTGGGGACGGCTTTCATGATCCTTCTCGTGGTGGTGTCGGCCGCGGCCGTGCCGCTCATGCTGGCCACGAAGGCGGGGCAGTGAGCGGGCCGGCCCGGGTGCTGCACGCCCAGCTCCACCTGCTGGACCGGCAGCTCGTGCACGACGGCGACGGCCGGCTGGTGGGCAAGGTGGACGACCTGGAGCTGGACTTCGACGAGCAGGGGCGGCCGTACGTGACGGCGATCCTCATGGGGCCGCTCGCGCTCGGGCCGCGCGTCGGCGGCGTGCTCGGCCGGCTCATGGCCGGCGCGGCCCGGCTGCTCGGCGCGCAGGCGCCGCCGCGCGTCCCGATGGCGGACGTCAGCCGCGTCGCGAGCGCCGTGCACGTCGCCGGCGACCTGGAGCCCGCCGCGCTCGAACGCTGGGTGCGCGAGCACGTCGTCCGCCCCATCCCGGGAGCGCGCCATGAGAGTGAGTGACCTCATCGCCCGGCCGGTGCGCGACAGCGCCGGCCGGACCCTCGGCCAGGTCGCCGACCTGCGGCTGGTGCAGGACGGGCCGATGCTGCGGCAGGTGCAGCACGCCTTCCGGGTGGCGGGGCTGATCGTCGCCGCCCGGCACACCGGCCGGCTGTTCGGCTACGAGCGCGGCCCGGCGATCAAGGGCCCGTGGCTGGTGCGGGCGCTGCTGGGACGGCTGCACCGCGACACCTGTTACGTGCCGTGGGAGCAGGTGGACCGGCTCGACGGCGAGGCCGTCGTGCTGCGCGTCGGCCGGGCCGACCTGATGCCGGTGGGCGAGCTGTACCGCGAGAAGTGAGCGCGGCGCGGGCCCTCGGCGTGATCGCCTCGCGGTTACCATCGCGGGAGGAACCCCCGCGAAAGGACGCCGCGCCATGCCGACCTTCACCGCCGACGACGGCGTCCCCATCGCCTACGAGCTGTGGGAGCGGGACTCCGCCCTGCCTCTGGTGCTGCTCCACCACGGCTTCGCCGCCGACGGGCGGGTGGACTGGGAGGCCCCCGGCACCGTGGACACGCTGACCGCCGCCGGCCGCCGGGTCGCCACGATCGACGCGCGCGGCCACGGCCGTTCCGGCAAGCCCCGCGACCCCGCCCGCTACGGCGAGGCCCGCATGTCCCGCGACGTGCGGGCGCTGGCCGACCTGCTCGGCGAGCCCGCCTACGACCTGGCCGGCTACTCGATGGGCGCCGTCGTCGCCCTGCTGACCGCCGCGCACGACCGGCGGGTGCGGCGGCTCGTGGTGGGCGGCGTCGGCGCGGCGGTGGTCGAGCTGGGCGGCGTGGACACCCGGGTGCTCGGCCCGCACACCCTCCGCGACGCCCTGCGCGCCGACGACCCGGCCGCCGTCACCCATCCGGCGGCGGCCGCGTTCCGGGCGTTCGTGGACGCCGTCGGCGGCGACCGGGCCGCGCTCGCCGCCCAGGCCGCCGCCGTGCACGACCGGCCGATCCCGCTCGACGCCGTCACGGCGCCGGCGCTCGTCCTGGCCGGCGACCGGGACGAGCTGGCCGCCCGGCCGGAGGTGCTCGCCGGGGCGATCCCGGGCGCGCGGCTGCGGCTCGTGCCCGGCGACCACGGCGGCGCGCTCCGCGACCCCGCCTTCGTCAAGGAGCTGGTCGCCTTCCTCAACGGGTGACGGGGCCGGGCTCAGGCGGTCATCTCGCGGCGGCCGAGGGCGTCGGCGTCCTCCGGCAGGTCCGACAGGTCGTCCTCGGCGAGGAAGCCGCCCGACTGGTGGCTCCAGAGCCGGGCGTAGGGGCCCTGCGCCCGCAGCAGCTCGCTGTGGGTGCCCTGCTCCACGATCCGGCCGCGGTTGAGCACGACGAGCCGGTCCATCCGGACCACCGTGCTCAGCCGGTGCGCCACCACGATCGCCGTGCGGTCCTGCATCAGCCGCCACAGCGCCTCCTGGACGAGGATCTCGCTCTCGGAGTCGAGGGCGCTGGTGGCCTCGTCCAGCAGCAGGATCGGCGCGTCGCGCAGGATGGCGCGGGCGAGCGCGACGCGCTGCCGCTGCCCGCCGGACAGCTTGACCCCGCGCTCCCCCACCAGCGTGTCGAACCCCTCCGGCAGGGCCTCGACGAACTCCGTGACGTGCGCCGCCCGGGCCGCCCGCAGGATCTCGGCCTCGCTCGCGCCCGGCCGGGCGAAGGCGATGTTGTCGCGCACCGACCGGTGGAACATGGCCGGCTCCTGCGGGACGTAGGCGATCAGGCCGCGCAGGTCGGCCTGGCGCAGCCGGGCGATGTCCTGGCCGCCGACCAGGATGCGGCCGCCGTCGACGTCCATGAGACGCAGCAGCAGCCGGGTGAGCGTGGTCTTGCCGCCGCCGGACTGCCCGACCAGGCCGATCTTGGTGCCGCTGGGGATGTCGAGGTCCAGGTCGCGGAAGAGCGGCTCGCCGTCGGAGTAGCCGAAGCGCACGTGCTCGAAGCGCACGCCCGCGTCGGCCGGGCGCAACGGCTGCGGCTCGGCCGGGTCGACCACGGTCGGCGGCTCCAGCAGCAGCTTGGTGAACTGGGCGGCCTCGGTGAGCACGCTCTCGATGCGCCGGTAGATCTGGTTGAACTCGAACATGATGCTGATCGTGTTGGTGTAGTACGTGAACGTCACCACGATCGCCTCCACGCCGAGCCCGCCGCGCAGCGCCACCGCCAGCAGCAGGCCCACTGCGCTGGTCAGCACCGACAGGGGCGCGACGACGGTGTCGACCCGCAGGTTGCCGTAGTCCCAGGAGCGCAGCGACAGCCGGCCCTGCTCGGCGACCCGCGCCCGGTGCTCGGCCGCCTCGCGGTCCTCGGCGGCGAACGCCCGGACGGTGTCCATGTTGGTCAGCACGTCGGCGACATGGCCCGACACCAGCACCTTGGCGGCCTCGCGGGCGTCCACCAGCGCCTGGCGGCGGCGGATGAGCGGCGCGACGAGGAGACCGGTGACGACGATGAGGCCCAGCAGCACCAGGACGAGCAGCGGGTGGTAGCGCCACAGCACCACCGAGGCGAAGCCCAGCGGCACCACCTTCGCCATGATCGAGAAGGTGAGCGTGTCGGCGAACTCCTCGAACCTGGAGGAGAACCCCAGCACCCGCTTGGTCAGCGACCCGGCGAAGTTGTTGTGGAAGAACGCGGCGTCCTTGGCCAGCAGCTCGTCCATGCCGACGACGCCGAGGCGTTCGATGCCGCGGGCGTCGGTGCGGTTGAGGAAGTGCAGGCCGAGACGCCACAGCGCCTCACCCGCCAGCAGCAGCCCGGCGAAGCCGAGGACGTAGGGCAGCAGCGCCCCGAGGTCGCCGTCCGCGCCGCCGGCCAGGTGCCCGACGAGCCCGGCCACCGCCAGCGGCGCCAGGTAGAACAGGCAGATGTTGCCGAGCGCGGGCAGCGTCAGGGCGGGCAGCGCCACCCGCCACTGCCGGCGCAGCTCGCCGCAGTAGTGGCGCAGCGCGAGCAGGACCGCCGCTTTCCTGGTGGATGATCGCCCTTCGGAGCCTGCGAGTGTCCCGAGCACGCTCATCCGCCCTCCCGAATGCCGACGCCGCCCTGCCATGCTGCCCCAGTGGCCCTGCGGGGGCGAGTGATTTTCCGGCGGGGAGCGGCTGGCCCCACGGTGACGCGCGTGTCACGACCCTCAGGTCAGGGTGGGCACGGCGGCGCCGTCGAGGCGGGTGACCGTGACGCCCGGCAGGCCCCTGGCCCAGGGGGTGGCGAGCGCGGCGAGCCGGGCGGCGTCCGGGGGCGTGCGGCCCAGGCCGACGGCGTAGCGGGCCGAGCGGGGGCCCGCCTCGAAGGGGCGGGGCCAGGCGTGCGCGTCGGGGACGCCGGACTCGTGGAGGGCGGTGAGCAGGTCCAGCAGGCGGCCGCGGGCGCGGCCGAGCGCCGGCGCGAACGTCTCGGGGCGGTCGGCCTCGACGGCGATCACGGCCCAGGCGGCGTGGCGGCGGTGCAGGGGCGGGGGCGCGCACAGGCCGTCGCGGTCGCCGCCGCCTTCGCCCTCGCCGCCGCCTTCGCCTCCGTCTCCGTCGATGAGCTCCCATGCCTGGTAGAGCTCGTGGGTGAGCAGGTCGAGGGTGCCCGAGGAGACCTGGCGGGCGCAGTTGCGGGCAGGGGCGCTGGGGGTCAGCACCGTCATCGGGGACGGCGGCGACGGGACGGCCGGGGTGAGGGCGACGGGGTCGCGCCAGTCCCAGGCGGCCCACGTGCTGAAGAAGCGGGCCAGGAGATCCTGCTCGCCTGTGGCGGCGGTGGTCCCGGCGTCCATGATCGTGCGGGCGCAGAGCACCGCCCAGGCCAGGCCGGGCAGGCCGCCGAACGGGGCGGAGTCCAGGCCCTTGGCCCGGGCCCACGCCTTCACCTGGCGGGCGAGGCGGGTGAAGCGCGGGTACGCGGGGCCGGTGGCGGCGCGCACGGCGTCCGCGTCGCTGACCGCGCTCAGCGCGACGGCCGCCGCCTCGCCCAGCTCGGCTCGCCGGTCCAGGGCCTGCTCCGGAGGGATCCGGGCGGTGGGGACCAGGGTGAGGTCGACGTCCAGGCCGGACACGTGCAGGCGCAGGCCGGGCACCCGCGCGCCCGTCACCCGCCGCAACCGGACCGCCTCCGGCAGCGCCTCCCGTATCCGCGCCGCCACGCCGGTGGCGGGCCCCGCGTCGGCGCCGGGCCACGGGGAGGGGGCGTCCGCGGGCTCGCCGGCGCCGGGGAGGGCCGCGACGAGATCCAGGTCGGCGCCGGGGAGCGCGCAGCCCATCCGGCGGGAGCCCGCGATGTGCACCACCCCGGGGCGCAGCGCCTCCGTCACCCGCCGGGCGACCTCGTCCGCCACGCGGTCGAGAGCGGGCGCGGAAGGGCCCGGCGCAGAGGAGCCGGCCGCCGGAAGGGCCGTCGCCGGAGGGCCGGGGAGCCAGTGGAGGTCGCCGGTGCCCAGGGTGAGCAGGGCGCGGGGCCGCATCGGCTCGTCGGCGCGGCGGGACAGCAGCACGAGGTGGCCGACACGGGCCGTCATCGCCTCCAGCCGGACGTCCAGCGCGTGCGGGCCGGGCGCGCGGCCCAGGGTGAGGTGCGGGGTGAAGGCGTCCGGGCGGCCGGCGCAGCGGGGGAAGCGCCGCAGCAGCGCCTGGCGGAGCCGGGCCCAGGGCGCGGCCCCGGCGGCGGCCGGGTCGAGCCAGACGGTGGCCTCGCCGCGGTGCCGGAAGGCCCGCACGCCCTCCAGCCGCGCCGGGAAGGGCTCGACCTCGGCGGCGGCGGCCGACAGCAGCGGCGCCGCCGCCTCGAACGCGTGCTCGGGCACGAACCCGAACAGCAGGTTCACGTGCGGCGGCCACCTGTCCACCTGCGGGTCATGGGCCCGGCGGACCTCCTGGAGAGCCGGCCACAGCTCCTCCGGCGGCAGCCACGCCACGGCGGTGCGCGCGGTCGGCGGCACGTCCAGCACGCCGCCGGGTTCGCCGCCCGTCACGTCCAGGACGGCCGCCACCCCGTAGTGGTCGGAGACGTACAGGCCGCCCGGGCCGGGGGCGTCGCCGAGCAGGGCCGTCCCCAGGGTGCGGAGCCGGCCGCGCAGCAGCACACGGTCCAGCCGGGCGGCCCGCCCGGACAACGAGGACAGTGCGGCGAGCGGGTTGGCGCCCGGGTCGAAGGTGGGAGTGTCGTCGCCGGGCCCGCGCGCCTCCGTCCAGGCGTCGCGGAGCCCGAGCGCCGTGGTGGGGACGTCGGTGCCGTCGTTGAAGTCGCCCACGAGCACCAGGTCGCCGTCCACGCCGGCCAGCGCCTCGGCGATCCTGGCCAGCTCGGCCCGCCGCCGCGCCGCGCCGCCGGCGGTGTGGTCGCTGGTCAGGTGGGTGGCGGCGACGACGAGCGGCCCGGCGGCGGTCTCGACGGCGAGCGCGGCGAGCGCCTTGTGCGGGCCGAGCGCATGGGAACCGGCCTCGCGCACCGGCAGGCGGCTGAGCAGCAGCAGGCCGGTGTCGGCGACGTCCTCGCCGCCGGGGCCGGTGCCGATCGTGTAGCGGGCCCGCACCCACGGGGCCGCCAGCAGCAGCTCCAGCAGGCCGGGCTCGGCCTCCTGGAGCGCGATGACGTCCGCGTCGGCCGCCTCCAGCGCGGCCAGCAGCAGGGGGCGGCGGCGGGCGGTGTCGATGCGGTCGCCGTCGTAGCGGTCCCACAGGGTGTTCCAGGTCAGGACGCGCACGGACGTCCGCGCGGGCGTCGCCGCGGAGGTCGCCCCGGAGGTCGCCGGGGAGGTCGCCGGGGAGGTGGTCGGGGAGGTCGGCGCGGGCCGCCGCCCCTCCCCCGCCGGGACCGGCCGCCACCCCGTGGCCGGGTCGAAGGCGTGCGGGGTCGCGGCGGTGAAGAACGGGGCGCGCAGCAGGCGCGGGTCACGGGCGCGGCCGGCGTCGGCGTCGTCGAGCCGGTCCAGGCCGGTGGCGCGGTCCCAGACCAGCTCGCCGTCCGCCTCGACGAACAGCACCCGGTGCCACGGGACGTCGCCGCCGGGCGTGAACGCGGGCAGCGGCACCCGCTTGGGCGCGGCGTCGCGCTGGCCGACGCCGAGCACGAAGCGCGACGGGTCGAAGCGCGGGTCCCAGCGGACCCGGTGGTAGATCTCCTCGCTGGTGCGCATCACGCCTCCTCGGCGTCCAGGGAGCCGGCCACGTCCTCGACGCCGCCGGACGCGCCGACGTACCAGGTGCGGTGGGCCTGGCCGGGGTACGGCGGGACGAACCAGCGCGCCTGCGCGGCCAGCACGTGCGGCGGCACGGGGTGCGGCCGGCGGGCGTTGCGGCGGTGCAGCTCGTCCTCGGCGACGAGCGCGACGGCGTGCGTGACCAGCGCGTCGCGGCGCGACGCCACGGCGCCGACCATCGAGCGCTGCTGCGGGGTGAGCGACGTGGCGTCCCACACGACCGTGCCGCCGGCGGCGAGCGCGGCGTCGAGCCCGGCCAGGCCGTCGCCGAGCACCTGCGCGTTGGCGCGCTGGTCGGAGCGGGAGCCGCGGGCCTGGCGCAGGTCGTCCAGCGACAGGTACGCGGCCACGCCGGGCAGACCGGCCGCGAACGTGCTCTTGCCGCTGCCGGACGGCCCGATCAGGTGCACCAGCCGCGGGAAACGCCCGGACCGCCACCGCCAGGTCGCGGCCACGGCCTCCCCGGGCGTGGCGACGCGGCCCCGCGCCCAGCTCTCGCGGGCCTCGGCCCAGCAGCGGTCGGCCGCGCCGGGGTCGAGCGCGGCGAACGCCTCGCGCAGCGCGGCCCGCAGCGGCTCCAGCGGGGACGGCTCCAGCAGCCCGGCGTCCTCGGCGTACAGGGCCGACCATTCGAGCTGTTCGCGCGCTTCGTCCGTCTCCGGGCCGGCGGGGCGGGCGGCGAGCACGGCCGCGGCGACCGCGTGCAGCACTCCGAGGTCGGCGGCGACCGCCAGGCGGGCCAGGCCGGCGCGGCGCTCCTCGTCGGGGTACGGGCGGTGCAGGACGGCCTGCAGGCCGGCCAGGTCGGCCGTCCGGCGGGCCGCCGGCAGGCCGAGCGGCCCGGCGAGGAGGGTGGCCAGGCGGGGGCGGGGCGTGGTGTGCAGGGCGGCGGCCAGGACGCCGGCCAGGCGGGCGTCGCCGTACCTGCCGAGGGCGTCGAGCCGCGCGGCCGCCTCGGCTGCCGCGACCGGCGGCCTCCAGCGCCGCCCGCGCCCCGGCGGGCGCGGCGGGCGCGGCGGGCGCGGCCTCGGCGTCGGTCGGCGCGCCGCCCGCTGTCCCGGCGGCCAGGGTCCCGGTGGCCAGGGTTCCAGCGGCGGTCCCGGCGGTTCCGGTTTCCGGGGGCGGGGTGAGGGCCGTGAGGAGGGCGGGCAGGTCGGGGTCGGCGCCCGCGCGGACCGCCCAGAGGGCCGCGGCCGGGCCGAGCCCGTTGGGCACGACGGGGGCGTGCATCCAGTGCGTGCCGGTCCGTACGTGCGCGGGCCGCACCCACTTGGCCACCCGCCCCGCGAACTCCTCCCGCCCGAACCCGTCGGCGGTCCTGACGACGTACCCCTCCTGCCGCGCGGTGTCCAGCCGCAGCCCGCGCAGCGCCCGCTCGTCGAAGATCCCGCGCCACAGCACCGGCGGCGCCGGCACGCCGAGCCGCCGCCGCAGGAACGCCACCGTGCGGTCCCAGTCCAGGCACCGGTCGCCGTCCCAGACGGAGAAGCCGTAGAACCAGCTCTCCAGCTCCTCGTACGCGATCGAGTGCCGGGCGTAGGTGTTCTCCCCGCACACCCGCCAGCCGGCCGGGATGCGTGCCGCGAGCCGCCCGTGCAGTCCCTTGAGCCAGGCCCGGGACGGGTGGTGCCCGGAGTCGGGTGACCGCGCGTGCAGGCCGTCGGCGTACAGGGTGGTGTTCTCCCCGTCGAGCTTCTCGGTGACGACGACCTCGCGCCCGCGCAGCCCGGACAGGTCGCCGGCGCGCACGTCGTCGGACGTCGCGCCGGGCGACCAGGGCAGGTGCGGGGTCCGCGGGTAGTGCACGCGCATGATCCCCTCCCCCTGACGCCCGGCGTCACTGTACAAGCGGCCGGCGGGCCGGCTCCATCGAATAACCGCGGCTCACGCGCCGCGCGGCGCGGCGATCGGGGCGCGGCCGGGGCGGGCGGAGGCGAGGACGGCCAGGGCCGCCGCCGCCATGCCGGCCGCCAGCCCGTACGTGAGCGGGGTGAAGCCGTCGAAGACGGCGGCGAGCTGCGGGCCGACGCTGCCGCCGACCGCGAGGGCGAAGGAGAACAGCGCCAGCGCCGTGCCGCGGGCCTGTCCCGCGCGGGCGGAGACGGCCTCGTTCATGCTGGGCAGGCCGCCGGTGATGGCGGCGACGTACAGGGTGAGCAGGAGCACCAGCCCGGCGCCGGCCGCGGCGGTGACGCCCATGACGGCCAGGGACGCGGCGGCGACGGCGAGGAACGCCGCCGCCCGGACCGGCCCCGCGAGGCGGGCCAGCCACGGCATGAGCACCGGCATCAGGACGATCGCCGGCAGCCCGGAGGCGCGCAGCGCGAGCAGCCCGGCGGCCGAGGCGCCGCCGTGGATCTGCAGCCCGGTGTAGACGGCGACGAAGCCCGCCATCAGCACGACGGTGGCGAGGTAGCGCAGCGCCAGGACGGGGTCGAGCAGCAGGCCGGGGACGGCGCGGTAGGCCGACAGCAGCGAGCCGCCGTGCCCGCGCGGCAGGTCGGGCAGCATGACCGCGCGCACCCCCAGCGCCGCCAGCAGGAGCCCGGCCCCCGACAGCAGGAACAGCCCCCGCCACCCGGTCACGCCCACCAGGAGCTGGGCGGCCACCTGCAACACCACCGCCGAGGCGAGGAACGCGGCGGTCACGGCGGCGATCGCGGCCACCCGCCGGCGCGGGTCCAGCCGTTCGGCCACATAGGCGAGCCCGGCCGGCGGGAACATGGCCACCGCCACCCCTTGCACCGCGCGCAGGGCCAACGCCGTCTCAGGGTTGGGGCTCACCGCCACCAGCGCGGTCGTCACGGCGGCGAGCGGCAGGCCGATCATCAGCAGGCGGCGGCGTCCGTAGCGGTCGGACAACGGGCCGAACACCAGGAACCCGGCGGCGTACCCGGCGCCGAACGCCGTCACCAGCCAGGTCAGCGCGCCCGCCGAGGCGTGCCAGCCGGCCGCCATGTCGTGCAGGAGCGGGATCACGATGTAGAGCTGGCCGCTGACCAGCACGGCCGTCGCGACGAAGGCGGCGAGGGTGCGGCCGAAAGGGGCGTACGCGGGGGTGTGCGCGGGAGTGGCCGGGGCGGGCTCGGGCCTGGGCGGCCGGTTCACGATCAGTGTCATGTCCCAGGACGCTAGCCAACCAACCAGTTGGACGTCAACCGTCCAGTTGGAATCCAACCAACCCGTTGGGTGGGCTAGGATGGCGGCATGGCAGCTTCGAAGGTCTCCACCGCCGCCACCCGCGCCGCCCTGCTGGAGGCCGCGCGGGAGGAGTTCTCCGCGTACGGCGTCGCCGGCGCGCGCGTCGACCGCATCGCCGAGCGCGCGGGCGTCAACAAGGAGCGCATCTACGGCCACTTCGGCAACAAGGAGAAGCTGTTCGACGAGGTCGTCAAGGAGGCGCTGGACGACCTGACCGCCCAGATGGCGCTGCCCGGCGACGACCCGGTCGACTACGTCGCCAAGCTGACCGACTACTACCACACGCACCCCGACCTGGTGCGGCTGCTGATGTGGGAGGCGCTCAACTACCGGGGGCAGGAGCTGCTGGCCGGGCAGGAGGCGCGCGTGGAGCGGTGCGCGCGCAAGTCGGCGTCGCTGGCGGAGGGCCTGGGCGTGGAGCCGTCGGCGGCGACGGCCCGGCTGCTGTTCACGCTGACCGGGCTGGCGTTGTTCCCGTCGATGATGCCGCAGCTCGGCCGCATCGTCCTGGGGTCCGCGGCCGACGACCACGAGGCGCTGCGCGAGCAGATCGCCGCCTTCGTCGCCGCCGCGCTGCGGCCCGCGAAGCCCTGACGCGTTCCCGCCCTGACGCGTTCCCGCCCTGACGCGCGGCGAGGGCCGGGGCGGCGCCGCCCCGGCCCTGCTGCAACGGGTTACCGGTAGGTGATGTCGGAGGCGGAGTAGATGCAGTTCACGCCGTCCGCGCCCTCCCCGATCTTGGTGGGTTCGCTGCCCTTGGGCACGCCCTTGTACTTCTCGCAGATCACGGCGCTGCCGTAGACGGTGATGCGGCTGAAGCGCGCGGTGTCGCCCCAGTTGGTGTTGATGCCGGCCAGCACCTTGGTCGAGCGGGCGGTGACGCCGTTCATGACCACGTGCCGCTGGTAGGAGGTCGAGCAGTTGCCGCACGCCCGGTACAGCTTGCCGGAGCTGTGCACCTGGAAGTTCCTGATCGTGACGGTGCCGGCGCCGTTGTGCTGGAAGACCTTGTCGGAGGCCGACTTGGCGCCGCCCCCGTCCACCAGGTACGTGGCCGAGGAACTGGAGCTCAGGAACGTGGCGGCGTCCTCGCCGACGTCGTTCCACCACACGTTGCGGATGGTGCACGAGCCGAGGCAGTGGATGCCGTCGCCGGCCGGGGCGTCGATGATGACGTTCTGGATGGTGCCGCCGTTGGCCACCTCGAACATCGGGTCCTGACTCTCGCTCTGGCCGCCGTCGCCGATGCCGTAGTAGCTCTTCATGCCGCCGTCGAAGTTGGTGACCTGCTGCGTGTCGGAGAGCTTGACGCTGCCGGTGGCGGTCGGCCACGGCCCGCTGCCGTCACCGCCGCCGCTCGTCGGGGTGACGGTGGGGGTGGCGGTCGGGGTCGAGGTCGGGGTGGTGGTGGGGGTGCCGCCGGCGGGGCGCAGGGTCCATTGCTTGGTGGCGACGGAGTCGCAGGAGTTCTGCTGGAGCGGGGCGCCGGCGGTGGTGGCGTTGTCCTTGACGTTGAGGCATTTGCCGCCGTTGGCGTTGACGAGGCGGTAGGCGTTGCCGGAGGCGGTCAGTTGCCAGGTCTGGGAGGTGGCGCCGGTGCAGGTTTCCTGCTGGACGGGTTTGCCGGCGCTGGTGGAGGCGTCGCGGACGCCGGCGCATTTGCCGCTGTGGGCGGCGGTGAGCCGGTAGCCGGCGCCGGTGGTGGTGAGGGTGAAGATCTGGCCGGCGGTGCCGGTGCAGGTGTTCTGGGCCAGTTGCACGCCGTCGGCGGTGCTGGCGCCGGGCACGCTCGCGCACAGGCCGCTGCCAGGCGTTGACCAGGGTGTAGGCGCCGTCGGCGGGTGCGGCGGCGGCGGGGCTGCCGAGCACGGCGACCAGGCCGCCCGCGGCCAGCACACCACCGGCCATTACGGCCGCGAACCTGCGGCGGGGTGAGGGTGTTCTACGCACGTCGAACTCCGTCCGAGCATGGAGGGACCAGGAACCCGGTGATCGGCCGGGCGCGGGTAAGCGCTTTCCCAAGTGCGGCTCAGTCAAGCACGGCCCGGCCCGGCGGTGAAGATCCCGCCCTGCAACCCCTGCAAGCGACGCGCCACCCGCTGCAACTGCCGGCAGCGGCCCTGATGCCGGCCCTGGTCAGGACGCTGCGTCGTGGTGGCCGCGACGCCGTCCCGGCGATGAAAGTTTCACCCGCGCAGCGGATCAGCGTCCCGCGCGGGGAAGCGCAGTCCCTCGCTCCACCTCGCGCCAAGGTGCCGGGGGGTGGCTCCGGTCTCGCGCGGCGCGCGCCACGGTCATCGCGGCCGATCGGCTCGGGACGGCGGCGGCGCCGTTCCCCGGCGGCCACGGCGGGTTCGGCACGCACGCGCAGGCGTTCGCCGCGGCACTGCGCCAGGCGCGCGCGGACGAGAGGAACGCGCGTGCGCCGACACCGTCATCCCGCGCGGGCCGAAGCACCGCCACGACATCACGAAGCACGTCGAGCGCGCCGCGCCCGGGCAGGAGCGGTGCGAGGTCATGTGGGCCGGGCGTCCGCGGGCCCCCGGCTCAGAGGATCTTGCCGGGGTTGAGTATCCCGGCCGGGTCCAGGGCCGCCTTCACCGCGCGATGCAGCTCCAGCACGTCCTCGCCCAGCTCGGCCCGCATGCCGCGCTTCTTCAGCAGGCCGACGCCGTGCTCGCCGGTGACCGTGCCGCCGAGCGCGACGGCGTCGTCGAGGATCGCCTCGAAGGCCCGCTGCGCCCGTTCCCTGGCCGCCTCGTCGCCCGCCGGGACGACGATCAGCGGGTGCAGGTTGCCGTCGCCGGCGTGCGCGATGTTGGCGATGTGCACGTCGTGCGCGTGGGCGTGCTCCTCGATGCGGCCCAGCATGTCGGGCACCAGCCCGCGCGGCACGCAGACGTCCTCGGTCAGCACCGGCCCGAGCCGTTCGAGCGCGGGATAGGCGAGCCGGCGCGCGGCGAACAGCGCCTCGGCCTCCTCGGCGTCCGTCGAGCGGGTGCTCCACGTCGCGCCGGCCCGGTCGAAGCAGCCCTGGAGCGCCGCGGCCTCGCCGTCGTCGCCGGTGTCGACGCGGCCGAGCAGCAGCACGTCCCCGAGGTCGGCCAGCCCCATGTTCCGCCACTCGTCGACGGCCCGCAGGCAGTAGCGGTCGACCAGCTCCAGCGCGGCCGGGACGATCCCCGACGCGGCCACGGCGGCGACCGCCCGCCCGGCCGCCACGAGCGAGCCGAACGCGCCGACCACCGTCCTCGGCGCGCCGCCCGGCAGCCGCAGCAGCCGCACGGTGATCTCGGTGATCACGCCCAGCGTGCCCTCCGACCCGACGAACAGCGCGGCCAGGTCGTAGCCGGCCACGCCCTTCCTGGTGCGCCGGCCCAGCCGGACGAGCTTGCCCGTGCCGGTCACCACCTGAAGGCCGAGCACGTAGTCGCGGGTCACGCCGTACTTGACGCAGCAGACGCCGCCCGCGTTGGTGGCGGTGTTGCCGCCGATGGTGGACCACGGCGAGCTGGCCGGGTCGGGCGGGTACCACAGGCCGTGCTCGGCGGCGGCGGCCCGCAGGCGGTCGTTGACGACGCCGGGCTGGACGACGGCGAGCTGCTCGCCGGGGTCGATCTCCAGGATGCGGTCCAGGCCGTCGAGGGCCAGCAGCACGCACCCGTCCACGGCGTTCGCGCCGCCGGACAGGCCGGTGCCCGCGCCGCGCGGCACGACCGGGACGCCGTGCGCGGCGCAGGCCGCCACCACCGCGCGCACCTGCTCGGCGTCGGCCGGCCGGACCAGCGCGAGCGGCCGGCCCACGGGCGCCCAGGCGGCCTGGTCACGGGCGTAGGCGGCGAGGACGTCCGCGTCCTGGACGATCCGCTCGGGCGGCACGGCCGCCGCCAGGGCCTCGATGAAGTGCACGGACGCCACCGTAACAACCGCCCCTCCCGCTGCGGCGCGGACCGCCCGCCAAATCGGCCGACGTTCGCAAAAATCAGGACACGCGAGGTCGGCGCCGTTGCCGCGTCCCCCGTCCCCGGCGAAAAGTGGGGTCCGGCCGGCGCACCGAAGGCACGGCGCCGGCGACCGGCTGGGAGGAGAGAGAGCCTGTGCGGATGCTCGCGACCATCACCGTGGCCACCCCCGTGGCCATCCCCGTGGCCATCCCCGGCGCGGAGCCGGTTCCCACGGGAGCGGAACCGGCACTCGGCACGCTGCTGCGCGCCTGGCGGGAGCGGTCACTGCTGACGCAGGAGGAGCTGGCGGAGCGGTCGGGGCTGGCCTCGCGCACGATCAGGCGGCTGGAGTCGGGCGAGCTGCGGCGTCCGCGCAGCACGTCGGTGCGGCTGCTCGCGCGGGCGCTGGAGCTGGAGGAGGCGGAGCTGGCCGTGTTGGCGGAGGCCGCCGCCCGGCGGCCGGTCGCGCTCACGGTCACGCTCCTTTACGTTGTAGATTCCGAAGAGGTCAGCGGTTGCGCCAGCGCGGCCTGCGCTTCTGCGCGAACGCGGTGACGCCCTCGGCCGCGTCGTCGCTGACCATCAGCTCATCCAGCGCGGCGGAGGGCCGGGTGACGGCGTCGACCACGTCGGGCACTCCCCTGGTCTCGGCCATGATCTGCAGGGACGCCCGGACCGAGGTGGGCGAGCTCTCCAGGATCTCCGCGGCCAGCTCGCGGGCGCCCTCCAGCGCCTTGCCCGGCTCGGTCACCCGGTTGACCAGCCCGTGGCCGAGCGCTTCCGCCGCGGTGAGCCGGCGGCCGGTGAGGATCAGCTCGGTGGCCAGCTTCTCCGGCAGCGCGCGCGGCAGCCGCACCAGGCCGCCCGCGGCCGCGACCAGGCCGATCCTGGCCTCGCTCAGCGCGAAGCGGGCCGTGGCGTCGGCCACGACCAGGTGGCAGGCGAGGGCGATCTCGAACCCGCCGCCCATGGCGTAGCCGTTGACCGCCGCGATGACCGGCTTGGGCAGGTCGCGGCGGGCGGTCAGCCCGGCGAAGCCGTTCTTCGGCACCCACACCGGCTGCCCCGAGGCCTGGTGGAGCAGGTCGTCGCCGGCGGAGAACGCCTGCTCGCCCGCGCCGGTGAGGATCGCCACCCACAGCTCGGGGTCGGCGAAGAAGGCGTCGAAGACCTGGTCGAGCTCGTCGTTGGCGGCCGGGTGCAGGCTGTTGCGGCGCTCCGGCCGGTTGATGACGACCTCCAGCACGTGGCCGTCGCGGCGCGTCAGCACGTGCTCGTAGTCCTCGCGGAGCACGGCCGGCCGGGGCGGGAACAGCTCGTCCATCCGCTCCCTGGTCACCGCGACCCGGTTGCCGGAGCCGAAGGACCGGGCGTAGACCCGCCGCCCGATCGGCTCGCCGGTGCTCAGCAGGCCGAGCGTGTCGTCGTCGCCGTCGGCGGTGGTGGCCAGGAAGCGGCGCCCGCCGGCCTCCAGGCGGCCGACGACGATGCCGGTGCGGCGGCCGTCGCGGGCGTGCTTGACGGTGTAGGTCTCGATCGTCGCCCAGCCGTCGGCGTGCAGCACGTGCTCGACGCCGGGCCAGGAGTCGAGCTCGGCCTGGAGCCGCGCGCCGCCGTCCGGCCGCCAGGGGGCGGGCGCGGTGGAGTAGACGCCGACGGAGTACTTGCTCAGCGAGCCGCCGTTGGCGCCGACCATCCCGTACGCGCCCGGCTCGGCCCGCAGCCGGTGCGCCAGCTCGGCGATGGCGTGCATCGAGTAGTTGTTGCCCGCGCCGCCGAAGAACGGCAGGCCACCGGTCACGGTCAGCTCGCGGGAGCCGTCCGCGGGCAGGCCGAGCCCGTCGCAGACGTTGAGGACCGCGATCGGGAAGCAGCTGTAGAGGTCGATCGCGGCCAGGTCGCCGGCGCGCACGCCGGCCTGCTCCAGCGCGTGCCGGGCGGCCAGCACCGCGGCCGGGCTGGCGCTGAGGTCGGCCCGCTCCAGCAGGTCGCGCTCGCGCAGGTCGGCGTGGCCGTGCAGGAACACCCACCGGTCCCTGGGGACGCCGAGCCGCCGCGCCTCGGCCACGGACATCAGCAGCACCGCGGCGCCCTGGTTGACCTTCTCGCGGGCGACCAGGTAGCGGGTGTAGGGCTCGGCGATGTACCGGTTGGCCGGGGTCGGCGTGATCAGCTCCTCGGCGGTGCGCTCGACCGGGGCGGCGGCGTACGGGTTGGCGGCGGCGACCTTGGTGAAGGGGGCGAACAGCGCGCCCATGGCGGCCGCGTACTCCTCCCGGGTGCGGCCGAGCCGAGCCCGGCGGGCGTTGTCGAACAGGGCGTACTGGCTGGGCGCGTCGGTCAGCCCGTGCGCGGCCTGGTACCGCGAGGCCAGGCCCTTCAGCCCGTAGCCGCGGTCCTCCAGGTCGCCCTCGACCTCCTCGCTGAAGTCGGGCCGGTCCTCGGCCCTCGCCAGGTGCCGCACGGTGGAGATGGCCTCGGCGCCGAACAGCAGCGCCACGTCCGCCCCGCCGGCGGCGATCGTCCCGGCCAGCTCGTTGACCAGGTGCTGCGGGGACTGGCCGCCGACGACCTCCAGGATCGCCCGCCGGGGCGCCGCGCCGAGCCGGGCGGCGACCGAACGGGGGAAGTTGGACGACCTGCCGAGCGGGGCCCGCGCGCCGGGCGCGGAGATTTCGAACTGGCGCACCCCGGCCACCGTGTCGACGGCCGCGACGATCCCCGCGACGATCTCTGCGGCGGCCTCTGCGGCGTCCTCGCCGTCCTCGGCTTTTCCGCCGTCCCCGGCCTTCCCGGCGGCGTCGGCGACGGCCCGGCGGGCCGCCTCGGCGGCCAGCTCGACGGGCGACAGGCGCCGGTAGCCGGGCTCGCCGATGCGTTCGGCCGCCTGCCCCGCCCCGACCAGCACCGGTGTGCGGGGATCGATGTCCTCCTCGATCATCCTCGCCCTCCCGAGCGCACTGCCTGGCCTTATTTATAGACGTATATAGTCCCAAACAAGGCGACATTAGTCTTCCGCGACAGGCGGGGCAAGCAACGGCACGGCGTCCGCGCACGCGGCGGCGGCCGCCCCGCGGCCTCGCTAGGGTTTCTCCCCGAGGAGGTGTCCCTCGTGTCCAAACCCGCGGCCGCCGTCGGGCCCGGACGCCCGCGCGACGCGGAGGTCGACCGCAAGGCGCTGCGGGCGGCCGTCCAGCTCTACGCCGAGCTGGGCTGGGCCAAGTTCACCGTCGACGCGGTGGTGCGGCGGGCCGGCATCGGCAAGGCCGCCGTCTACCGCCGCTGGCCCACCCGCGAACGGCTGATCACCGACGCCCTGGAGCAGGCGCTGGTGCTGCCCGCCATCACCATCGACACCGGCAGCCTGGAGGCGGACCTGCGCGAGCTGGCCCGCTCCACGATGGACCACCACCTGGGCCCGTACGGGCTGGCCGGGCTGCGGCTGCACGTCGAGGCGCACGCCTATCCCGAGCTGTTCGCGGAGCTGGCCGCCCGGCTGCGGCACAGCCGCGTGCTGGAGGCCCGGGCGATCATCCGGCGCGCCATCGCGCGGGGCGAGCTGGGCGAGCACGCCTCCCCCACGCTCATCCTGGACACGCTGCTCGGCGGCATACTCAACCACGTCCTGGCCACGCCGGAGGAGCTGCGCGCCGAGATGGCGGCGCGCAGCCCCCGCTACGTGGACGAGATCACCGCGTTCGTGCTGACGGCGGCCAAGGCCGTCCACCCGGCGCCCTGACGCGGGCTCAGCCCGCGACGGTCCCCCGGCCGGCCAGGCTCGGCGCGGTGCGAGCCGTCACTGGGCCCAGGGCGGGCTGACGACCCAGCTCACGTCGTCGTTCCACGAGGTGGCGCTGTCGAAGGCGTTCGAGCCGCCGTTGCTCGCGATGTAGACGGTGTTGCTGTAGTGGCGGATGAAGCGGGTCGGGTAGTTGTACGAGGCGAGCGAGGTGCCCTGGCCGTTCCTGCCGGTCTGCGGGCAGAACGTGGCGTCGGACCTGAACAGCGCGCTGCCGTCGTCGGCGTTGCGGTAGAGCTGGTAGTTGCGGTGCCGCAGGAAGCTGCCCGGGTAGTTCTTCGACTCGAACGACACGCACGAGCTGCTGGCCAGGCCGCTGCGCACGACCCAGGTGGCGTCGCTCTTGTCCAGGGCGGAGCTGGCGGAGGTGATCACCGAGGTGATCACGTTGTCGTTCTGGTGCCGGATGTAGCGGGTGGTGCAGCAGGCCGTGGTGGCGCGCAGCGAGATCGACGCGCCCGGGGTGAGCGTGCCGGACGGCCCGCCGCTGTACGGGGCGTAGCCCGCGGCGACGAGGTTGGCCTGCACGGCGTTCTCGGTGGCGTCGGTCGGGTAGCCGGTGGTCATCACGCCCTCGTAGAAGGTGCCCGCCGAGCCGTGGCTGTTGTCGCCGCCGATGCCGAGGATGATGGCGCCCTCCTTCTTCATCGGGTTGTAGCCGGCGACGTTGGGGCGGGGGCCGTTGTAGTAGGTGGACAGGCCGCCCGACTGGGCGTTGCCGGCCCGGATGGCCCAGTGGTTCGGCTCGCCCTTGATGATGGCGGTCAGGAAGCGGTGGCTCACGCTCGGGTCGTTGGCGTTGTAGCCGGCGTTGACGCCGGAGAACAGGCCGTTCTCCAGGTCGGCCATCACCCAGGGGCCGTTGCCGGTGCCGTAGCCCCAGACCTTGATGTTGCCGAAGTAGATGGCCTCCATGGTGCCGTTGCCGTTGTCGCGGCTGTTGGTCTCGGCGTTGCCGTAGTCGAAGCAGCAGCCGCCGTTGTAGTGGGTGCCGTCGAAGACCGCGTACATGCCCTCGGGCTGGTCGCCCTTGGCGACGCCGTTGGTGGCGTTGTTGCGGTAGCCGGTGCCGGGGGCGACGAACACGCCGTACACCTTCTGGCCGCCCAGCGTGGCGGGGGCGAGCGTGGCGTCGGCGAGGTTGTCGTAGCCGCCGGGGGCGGGCCCGGCGAAGCCGCCGGGAGGCGCCTGGGTCAGGCGGTTGTTGCGGCCGGACTGGTCGTAGATGATCGTGATCAGGCAGGTCGTGCCGGCGCAGAAGGAGTCCTGGGCGGCGGCGTTGGCGACGCCGCCCGCGCTGAGCACCCCGATGTCCCTGGTGGTGTTGTCGGAGGCGCGGCGCACCTGGTACAGCGGGCCGTTGTAGGCGCCGTAGAGGGCGCGGGTGGTGCTGTGCGCGGCCACGCAGGGGGTGCCGCCCGCGGCGTAGATGTCGCACGGCTGCGAGGCGGCGGCCTGCGACGGCGCGGTGAATCCGGCCAGCAGCCCGGCGGCGAGCGCGACGGCCGCGCCCGCGGCGAGCGCCGCTTTTCTGAATGGCCGTGGGACGGATCGGGGGAGCATGGCGCTTTTCCTTTCTGGGGGATGCCGGAAAGGCGGGCACGGCTGATTAAGACGGACCGCTCATCTCGCGGCCCACCTGTGCCTTCGCGGCAGGAAGGAATGAGAAGTTATTATGTTAGCGCTAACATTTATTTGCCTTTTCAACCTCCGTGAGGATGCTGACCGCTGGGTTGACGGGCTTCACTATGAGTCCGGCGGAACTGCCGCGTCAAGGCGTCCGATGCGTCGTGCGAATTTCTCCGCATTTTCGGCGCCGTTCCGCGGGCCGGTTCCGGTCGCCCGGGGGCGATTGACTCGGGAGGTGCCTGCGCCTAGCGTTTCCCCCATCGGGGCCAGGAGAAGGAGAGTCTCGCGTGACGCGGGGCCCGGCCCCGTGGCGTCGTCCGCCCCGGCGGCCGCGCCCGTTCCGCCCGCCGCGGCGGGCTCCCCCGTTCCCGGCCGGCGTCGTCCGGTCCCCGCCGACGCCCGATCCGCAGACCCGACGATGCCAACGGGAGGTCGCCCATGAGAGTGCGACGGATCCTCGTGGTGCGCGCCCCCGGCAGGCGCTCAGGAACGGCGGGACGGCGCGGGCCGGGTGACCGGGCCGCGCGCGCCCGCGTCGCTTCCTGACCTTCGCGAGCCCCGCTCCCCGAGCCCGGCGTCCTTCCGCCCTGCGCTCGGTGGTTAGCGCTAACAATCCGCAGACCGGCGCACCCGGAGGGAGTTCGTCCATGTCCAGCAGCACCCGCAGCACCCCTGCCCGCCTCGTCCTCGCCGTGAGGGTCGCGCTCGTGGCCGTGCTCGCCCTCGCGGCGAGCCTGGTCGCGGCGCCCCCGGCGGCCGCCGGCGCCACAGCCGCTTCCGGGGGCGGCGGGCCGAGCGTCACCAGGAAACACTTCGGCACCCTGTCCGACGGCACGAAGGTGGACGTCTACACGCTGCGCAACGCCCGCGGCATGCGGGTGCGCATCCTCACCTACGGCGGCATCATCCAGTCGATCGAGGTGCCCGACGCCGCCGGCCGGTACGCCAACGTCACCCTCGGCTTCGACAACCTGTCCGACTACGTCAAGAAGAGCCCCTACTTCGGCGCGATCGTCGGCCGCTACGCCAACCGCATCGCCAAGGGCCGCTTCACCCTGGACGGCCGCACGTACCGGCTCGCCACCAACGACGGGCCGAACCACCTGCACGGCGGCGTCAAGGGCTTCGACAAGCGGGTGTGGGCGGCGAGCCCCTTCGAGCGCGGCGGCAGCGCGGGCCTGGCGCTCACCTACACCAGCCGCAACGGCGAGGAGCACTACCCCGGCACGCTGCGCGTCCGGGTCGTCTACACGCTGACCCCGGGCAACGAGATCCGCATGGACTACCGCGCCACCACCACCCGGCCGACGATCGTCAACCTCACCAACCACGCCTACTTCAACCTGCGCGGCGAGGGCAACGGCACGATCCTCGGCCACCGGATGCAGATCAACGCCTCCCGCTACACGCCGGTCGGCAAGACGCTCATCCCGACCGGGAAGATCGCCCGCCTGGCCGGGACGCCGCTCGACTTCCGCCGTCCCACCGCCATCGGCGCCCGCATCGGCAGCAAGAACCAGCAGATCACGTTCGGCGGCGGGTACGACCACAACTACGTCCTCGACCGCGGCGGCCACGGGCTCACCCTGGCGGCCAAGGTCGTCGAGCCGTCCAGCGGGCGCGTGCTGGAGGTCGTCACCGACCAGCCGGGCGTGCAGTTCTACTCGGGCAACTTCCTCGACGGCACGCTGCGCGGCACCGGCGGCCGGCTCTACCCCAAGCGCTCCGGCTTCACCCTGGAGTCCCAGCATTACCCGGACTCCCCCAACCACGGCAACTTCCCCTCGACCGTCCTGCGGCCGGGGGACGTCTACCGGACCACCACGATCTACGCCTTCTCCACCCGGTGACACCCGCGGATCCCGACGAGGGAGGACCATGAAAGACATCCATCCGAAGGTCGAGGAGGCCCTCGACACACTCCACCTGAACCGCCTCGCGCGTCGCCGCCTCCTGTCCGGGGCGGGCCTGGTCAGCGCTTCGGCGGCCGCGTCCGCGCTGCTCAGCGCGTGCAGCGGCGAGCAGGGCGGGAACAAACCGGCCGCCTCGGCCGGCAGCGCGGCGGCGGGCGGCGGCGCCGGCGACTTCCCCGCCACGCCGAAGTGGAAGTTCGTCTTCGTCTGCCACGTCACCACCAACCCGTTCTTCACCCCCACCCAGTACGGCGCCCAGGACGCGTGCGCGCTGCTCGGCCTCACCTTCCAGTGGACCGGGTCCAAGGACTCGATCGTGGCCGAGATGGTCAACGCCACCAACAGCGCCGTCTCCGGCAAGGCCGACGGGCTGGCGATCGCGGTCGTGGACAAGTCGGCCTTCAAGGAGCCGGTCAGCAAGGCGCTGGACGCGGGCATCCCGGTGGTGTCGTACAACGCCGACGGGGCCCGCGGCGACCCCGGCTCGGCCCGGCTCGCCTACATCGGGCAGGGGCTGTACGAGTCCGGGTACGCCCTCGGCCAGCGGGCCCTGCAGCAGGTGGACTCCGGCGACGTCGTGGGGTTCATCGCCACGCCCGGCGCGCTGAACATCCAGCCGCGCATCGACGGGGCGGCGCAGGCGTTCAAGGACTCCGGCAAGCCGATCAGGTTCGCCTCGGTCGGCACGAACGCCGACGTCACCAAGGGCCTGTCGATCATCGACGCGTACGCCCAGGGCCACTCCGGCCTGGCCGGGATGCTCGCCGTGGACGCCGGCTCGACGCAGGCCATCGGGCAGGTGGTCAAGAAGTACGGCATGCGTTCGAAGGGGCTGAAGGTCGCGGGCGGCTTCGACCTGGTGCCGGAGACGCTGGCCGGCATCAAGAACGGCGACCTCGACTACACCATCGACCAGCAGCCCTACCTCCAGGGCTTCCTGCCGGTCGTCTACCTGTACCTGTACAAGCTCTCCGGCGGGCTGCTGTCTCCGCCGGAGACCAACACCGGGCTGCTCTTCGTGACGAAGGACAACGTGGGGCCGTACCAGTCGACCAAGACCCGGTTCGAGGGCTCCGACACCGCCCAGAAGCTGATCGAGCGGTCCGGGCCCATCGCGCACGCGACGTAGCCGGCGGGCGCGGCCCGCGCCCGCCCGGCCGCCGTCGCGGTGGGCGCGGGCCGCGGCCCCGAGAGACAGGAGGAAGGACGTGCCCGACATCGGCGATGACCTCCGGGAGCAGCCGGCGGACGCGGACCCGGCCGCGCGGCCGGCCGCGACGCCGGAGGGGGCGGCGCGCGGCGGGAACGGGCCGCTGCGCCGGATCAGGGACGAGTTCCTGCGGCGGCGCGAGGCGAGCGTGCTGGTCGTGGCGCTGGCGCTCGGGGCGTACTTCGCCTCGGCGTCGGAGGCGTTCCTGACCCGCGACAACATGGTCAACATCAGCCAGGCGGCCGCGCCGGGCGCCATCGTCGCGTGCGGCATCGTGCTGCTGCTGGTCAGCGGCGAGATCGACCTGTCGGTCGGGGTGGTGGCGGCGCTGGCGCCGTTCATGATGCACTACGCGATCGACTACTGGGGGTTCCCGGCGCTCGCGGGCATCCTGCTCGCGCTGCTGACCGGCACGCTGGTGGGGCTGGGGAACGGGTTCGTCACGGTGGTGCTGAAGGTGCCCTCGTTCGTCACCACGCTGGGCAGTTTCTACCTGGTGACGGGGATCGTGCTGACGACGTCGGGGGCGTACCCGGCGGAGGTGCCCGGGCCGGTGGACAACGCGATCGGGCGGTGGCTGGGGGCGGCCGACTGGGCGCACCTGGCGTGGGCGCTGGTGATCGTGGCGTTCTTCCACGTGTTGTTCACGCGGACGCGGTGGGGGCTGCACACGATCGCCGTGGGCGGGAACCTGCTGGGGGCGCAGGAGGCGGGCGTGCGGGCCGGCCGCATCAAGATAGGAAATTTCATGATCGCGGGCACTCTGGGCGCTTTCGCGGGGCTGCTGGAGGCGTTCCGGGTCCACACGATCGACCCCAACCTCGGCGGGGGCACCGGGCTGATGTTCACCGCGGTCTCGGCGGCGGTCATCGGCGGCACGGCGCTGGCCGGCGGCTCCGGCACGATCGTCGGCGGCGCGCTCGGCGCCCTGGTGCTGGCCGAGCTGCAGAACGGCTTCAACCTCATCGGCATCTCCGCCAACCCGTACTTCGTGATCCTGGGCGGCGCGATCCTGCTGGCCATGATCGCCAACGTGTACCTGAGCCGGCTGAGAAGGGCGGGCAAGACGCGGTGACCTCGACAGACCCCGGCGCTCCCGACGTCCTGCGCGTGGAGCACATCTCCAAGACCTTCGGCACCGTGACCGCGCTCCGCGACGTCAGCCTCCGCCTGGCGCGGGGCGAGGTGCTCGGCCTGATCGGCGACAACGGCGCCGGCAAGTCCACCCTCATGAAGATCATCTGCGGCTTCCACCAGCCGGACGGGGGCCGCATCCTGCTCGACGGCGCGGAGGTCACGCTCAGGTCCGTCGAGCACGCCCGCTCGCTCGGCATCGACACCGTCTACCAGGACCTGGCGCTGATCAACGAGCTGAGCGTCTACCACAACATGTTCCTCAACCGGGAGCCGGTGCTGCTCGGCTGCCTGCTGAACAACCGGCGGATGCGCGCGCTGGCCCGCTCGTACCTGGACGACATGGGGGTGAACATCCCGTCGGTGGACGTGGAGGTGGCCAAGCTGTCGGGCGGCCAGCGCCAGGCCATCGCGGTGGCCCGCTCGGTCTACTCCCGCTCGAAGATCCTGCTGCTGGACGAGCCGCTGGCCGCGATGGGCGCGAAGGAGGGCGTGCAGATCCTCGACCTGGTCCGCGACCTCAAGGCCAGGGGCGAGGTGTCCATCGTGATCATCGCGCACAACTACGCGCAGGTTCTGGAGGTGTGCGACCGGGTCAACCTCCTCCAGCACGGCAGCATCACCTTCGACAAGCCGACCGCGCAGACGTCCGTGAAGGAGCTGACCGACCTGGTCGTGGCGGAGTACCGGACGGCCCGCGCCCGCCGCGGGCCGTGAAAGTTCCACGGCGTTTGCGCGTTCCGCGGGGGTGCTCGTTATGCTCGCGGACGCGTTTCCTGCCGATCGACGACTCGACGACTCGCGGAGGACGAGGCCATGGGCGAGGGGCTGCCGGGCATGCACTGGACGCACCAGGATCCGGACTACCTGCCGCCGGAGATCGACACCAGCAGGCCCAGCATCGCCCGCGTCTACGACGCGTTCCTGGGCGGCAAGGACAACTTCGCGGTCGACCGGGCGGTCGCGCTGGAGGGGATGAAGCACTTCCCCGACGGCGGCGCGGGCGCGCGCAACAACCGCGCGATGTTGTTCCGCGGCGTGCGGTTCATGACGGAGCAGGGCATCGACCAGTTCCTCGACGTCGGCTCCGGCCTGCCGACCATGGACAACACGCACTCCGTCGCCCAGCGGATCAACCCGGACGCGCGGGTCGTCTACGTCGACAACGATCCCATCGTGCTCGCCCACGCCAGGGCGCTGCTGGCCACCGACGACAACACCCGGGTGATCACCGCCGACCTGCGCGAGCCCGAGGCGGTCTTCGGCCGTCCTGAGGTCGAGGGCTTCCTGGACCTCTCCCGGCCGATCGGCCTGCTGCTGGTGGCGGTCGTCCACCACCTGGGCGACGACGAGCACCCGGAGGAGCTGGTCGACGCCTACAAGAAGCGCCTGGCGCCGGGCAGCTTCCTGCAGCTCACGCACTTCTGCTCGTGCGCGCCCGAGGTGCGGGCGCTGGAGAAGGTGCTGCGCACCATGCTCGGCACCGGCCGGGCCAGGGACCTCGCGGAGATCGAGCGCTTCTTCGACGGGCTCGAGCTGGTCGAGCCGGGCGTGGTGCACGTCCCCGAGTGGCGGCCGGACCGGCCGGTGCGCCACCCGCTGGACCTGGGCGGGGTGTGCGTGGCGGGCGGGGTGGCCCGCAAGCCCTGACCTCCGGCGCGCGCTCCACGGTCCGGACGGCGGACGGCCGCCCGCGTCCCGCGGGAAGCCCCGGTCCCCTACTCCTCCTCGTCGGCGAGGGCGGCCAGCTCGCCCAGCGTCACCGGCGCGGCGAGCGGGCGGGTGGCCATCGGCCGCAGGTCGTCCGCGGTGGCGTCGCGGCCGGCCAGGCAGGCCGCGATCCCGGCGGTCGCGAAGCCGCACACCCGGCCCTGGCACCAGCCCATGCCGGGCCTGGCCAGCATCTTCAGCGTGCGGGGGTCCGCGGCGCCGAGCTCGTCGTGCGCGGCGCGCAGCTCGCCGTAGGAGACCTCCTCGCAGCGGCAGACCAGGGTGGAGTCGCGCAGCCAGCCGGTCCAGGCGCGCGGCACGGGGTACGTGCGGTGCATCGCGGCGGCGAAGCGCCGTCCCCGCACGATCGCCGCCCGCAGCCGGACGACGTGCGCCGGGTCGGCCGGGCGGCCCAGCGCGCGGGCCACGCCGAGCGCGCTCAGCCGCCCCTCCTGCACGGCCAGGGCCGCGCCGCCCACGCCGGTCGCCTCCCCCGCCACCCACACGCCCGGGACGCTGCTGCGCTGCGCGGCGTCCACGGACACCACCAGGGAGCCGTCCACGTCCTCGCGGGTGGCCGCGCCGAGCATGAGCGGCAGCTCGATCGACGGGGTGAAGCCCCAGCCGAGGGCGACCAGGTCGGCGCGGATCTCCTCGGCCGGGCCGTGCGGGCGGCCGTCGCGGTCCACGCGGGTGATCCGGACCGCCTCGACCCGGTCCTCGCCGACGATCTCGCTGATCACGGTCCTGGTCCGGTACGGGATGCGGTGCCGGGCCAGCAGGGCCGCGTACTGCAGCGCCTCGACGCCCTTGGCCGGGGCCGAGAGGGCGCCCGCCGGGTCGCGGAGCCAGCCGAGCGTGGCGTTGGCCTCGACGACGGCGGCCACGTCGGTGCCCGCGCGGGCCAGGCCGGTGGCGACCGGCAGCAGGAACGGGCCGGTGCCGCCGACGACGGCCCGCCGGCCCGCCGCGGTGCGGTGCCCCTTGAGCAGGGCCTGCGCGCCGCCGGCGGTCAGCACGCCCGGCAGGTCCCAGCCGGGGACGGGCAACTGCCGGTCGTAGCCGCCGGGGCACAGGATCAGCGCGGCGGCCGTGACCGCGGGCCCGCCCGCGCCCGGCGTCCCCGCCGAGGGCGTGGTCCGCAGGGTGAACACCCCCGTGCCAGGGCCGGCACCGGAACGGGCACGGGCGCTGGGGCCGGTGGCCGGGCCGGGGCCGGTGGCCAGGTAGACCTGGAGGCCGGGGAGGTAGTCGACCAGGCCGGCGGCGCGCAGGGAGCGCAGGCGCCCGCGCAGGGCGGTGAAGACGCCCCACCCGTGATGCCCCGCACCGTCCGCCCGCGCCCTCCGACCGGCCGCGGCGCCACCGGCTGAGGAGCGGGCGCGGCGCTCGTCATAGTGGCGCCAGTACTGGCCGCCGGGCTGGGCCGCGGCGTCGATCAGGGCGACGCGCAGCCCGGACGCGGCGGCCTGCACGGCGGCCGACAGCCCGGCCGGCCCCGCGCCGACCACGGCGACGTCATACGGACGGGACATGCCCACCCTCCTGTTCCCCGGCCTGTTCCCCGGCCTGTTCCCCGGCCTGTTCCCCGGCCTGTTCCCCGGCCTGTTCCCCGGCCTGTTCCCCGGGCTCGTCGTCGCCGAGGCGGAGCCCGTCGGCGGCCGGGACGAGGCAGGCCCGGCGGTCCGGGACCCCGTCCACGGTGATGAGGCAGTCGAAGCAGATCCCGATGCCGCAGAACAGCCCGCGCGGCCGCCCACCCTTGCGGGTCACGCGCCAGTCGCGGATCCCCGCCGCGGTCAGCGCGGCGCCGACGCTCTGGCCGGGCTCAGCGGGCACGACCGCGCCACGGAAAACCATGCGATAGGTGTCGGGGCGGGGCTCGCGGTGGGTCACTGGGGCACCTCCTCGGTGTCCTGGCCGGGAAAACGGTCGGGCGCGAACGGCTTGAGCCCGAGGTCGGGCCGCCCGCCGGTGAGGGCCTGCGCGATCAGCTTGCCGGTGCCCGCGGACAGCCCGATGCCCGCCCCCTCGTGCCCGCAGGCGTGCCACAGGCCCGGCGCGCGCGGGTCCGGCCCGATGACCGGCAGGTGGTCCGGGCAGTACGGCCGGAACCCCAGGTACGTGCGCATCGCGCGGACGTCGCGCAACAGGGGGAACAGCGCGATCGCCTTGGCCGCCAGCGCGGCGATCGCCGCCGTGGACGGCGTGCGGTCGAAGCCGACCCGCTCGCGCGAGGCGCCGATCAGGATCGTGCCGCTGTCGGTGCCCTCGACCACGGGCGAGGTCTGCAGGGCCGCGTCGGAGCTGGCCACGTCGCCGACGTACTCGGCGGCGTACACCTTGTGCCGGATCGTCCGGGCCGGCATGGGCTGCGTCACCAGCACGAACCCGCGCCGCGGCAGCACCGGGACGCGCACCCCGGCCAGCGCGGCCACCTGCCCGGCCCACGTGCCGGCGGCGTTGAGCACGGCCCCGGCGGCGATGTCGCCGGCGGTCGTGCGCACGCCCGTCACCCGCTCGCCGTCGCGCAGGAACCCGGTCACCGCGGCGCCGGTGCGCACCCGCGCGCCGAGCCCCCTGGCCAGGCGCAGCAGGTGGGCGACCACCAGCACCGGCTGGACCTGGGCGTCCTGCGGGTAGAAGGCGCCGCCGCGCAGCCCGCGCGACAGGTGCGGCTCGTGGCCGGGCAGCTCGCCGGGGGCGACGTCCAGCACCTCGACGCCGTCGCGCCGCTGCTGCGTGGCGAGCTCGCGCAGCGCCGCGAGGCCCGGCTCCGAGGCGGCGACGACGAGGCCGCCCTTGGAGTCGAACTCCCAGAGGCCGGCGTGCTCGGCGAGGTCCTCGCGCCACACCCGCTGCGAGTACAGGGCGAGGTCGAGCTCGGGCCCGGCCTCCTTGTCGGAGACGAGCAGGTTGCCCTCTCCGGCGCTGGAGGTGCCGCCGGCGATCGCGCCGCGCTCGGCGACGACCACCCGCAGCCCGGCCAGCGACGCGAAGTAGGCGGCGGCGGCGCCGACCACGCCCGCGCCGATCACGACGAGGTCGGCCGTCGTGCCCGCCCTCATCGCGGGCCCCGGCCGCCGCCCGCCCACAGCCCGCGGACGTGGCCGATGTGCCGGTGCGTCATCAGCTCGGCGCCGACCGGGTCGCGGGCCTCGACGAAGTCGAGCAGCTCGTGGTGCTCGGCCGCCGAGCGCACCAGCCGGCCGCTGTGCAGCAGCGGGGTGAGGCCGAGCAGCCGCGTCCTGGAGCGCAGGCCGGAGACCACCTCCACCAGGAACGGGTTGCCGGTGTAGCCGAGCAGGGTCAGGTGGAAGACGTGGTCGGCCTCGACGTAGCCGACGAGGTCGCCGCGCTCGGCGGCGTCCACGATGTCCTGGGCGAGCCGGCGCAGCGCCGGGAAGTCGTCGTCGGGGATCACCGCGACGGTCTCGCGCACCGCGGGCGGCTCGATGAGCAGCCGCACGGCGGCGAGGTGGTCGAGGTCCTCGTCGGAGACCTCGGTGACCCGGAAGCCCTTGTTCGGGTGCGGGACGACCAGGCCCTCCTTGACCAGGTCCAGCATGGCCTCACGGACGGGGGTCGGCGAGACGCCGAACTGCGCGCCGAGCGCGGGCGCGCTGTAGACCACGCCGGGCCGCAGCTCGCCGGAGATGATCGCGGCGCGCACGGCGTCCCTGATGCGGTCGCGCAGGTTCTCCCGCCGGCCGATGCCGGGCAGCTCGGGGACGGACGGCAGGCTCACCGCGGCAGCCCCCGCAGGCGCGCACCGGACGGGTCACGACGGAACTGGGCATTCACGGCGTCCATTATCGCCAGCCCCACCCGCGCCCGCGCCCGTGCCCGTGCCTGTGCCCGTGCCCGTGCCTGTGCTCGATGCTCACTTGTAGCCCTTGGCGAGGACGGCCTCGGTGTCGGCGGCGATGCGGGCGGCGACCTCCGGCGCGAGCGGCAGCCGCGGCGGCCGGCAGGCGCCGCCCTTGCGCCCGGCCACGTCCATGGACAGCTTGATCGCCTGCACGAACTCGGTCCTGGAGTCCCAGCGCAGCAGCGGGTGCAGGTCACGGTAGACGCGCAGCGCCTCGGCGAGGCCGGCCGGGTCGCCCGAGGTGGCCAGCCGGTAGAGCCGGACGGTGGACTCGGGGATCGCGTTCGGGTAGCCGGCGATCCAGCCGACCGCGCCGGCGAGGCCGAGTTCGAGCAGCACGTCGTCGGCGCCGATGAGCAGGTCGAGGCCGGGGGCCTGCTCGGCGATCTCGTACGCCCGCCGCACGTCCCCGCTGAACTCCTTGACCGCCACGATCAGCCCCTCGTGGTACAGCTCGGCCAGCAGGCCGGGCGTCAGGTCCACCTTGGTGTCGATCGGGTTGTTGTAGGCGACGACGGGCAGCCCGGCCTTGGCGACCTCGCGGTAGTGGGCCACGACGGCCTCCCGGCCGGCCCGGTAGGCGTTGGGCGGCAGCAGCAGCACGCACGTGGCGCCGGCCGCGGCGGCCTGCTCGGCCCAGCCGCGCGCCTCGATCGCCCCGTAGGCGGCCACGCCCGGCATGACGCCGAACCCGGCGGGCGCGGCGCGGACGGCGGTCTCGACGACGCGGGCCCGCTCCTGCGGCGTGAGCGTCTGGTACTCGCCGAGCGAGCCGTTGGGCGTGACGCCGTCGCAGCCGCCCGCGGCGAGGAAGCGCACGTGCTCGGCGTAGGCGTCGTGATCGACCGACAGGTCGTCGTGGAAGGGCAGGGCGGTGGCGACGTGGATGCCGCGCCAGGGCGTGGCGGCGGTGGTCATGCTGGGGTCTCTCCTCGGTGCAAGGTCTCGGTCGGGTGCGGGGGCGCGGCTGTCACACGGTCGCCATCCATTTCTCCAGCCCGGCGGCGTCCAGGGGCAGCGCGTCGGACAGCACCCGCGCGCCGCCGGGCGTGACCAGCAGGTCGTCCTCGATGCGGACGCCGATGCCGCGCAGCTCGGGCGGCACGGTCAGGTCGTGGGCGTGGAAGTAGAGGCCGGGCTCGACGGTGAGGACCATGCCGGGCGCCAGCACGGCCCCGTGGTAGGTCTCCTCGCGGGCGCGGGCGCAGTCGTGCACGTCCAGGCCGAGGTGGTGGCCGATGCCGCACACCAGGTAGCGGCGGTGGTGCTGCCCGGCGTCGGACAGCGCCTCGTCCACGGAGACGGGCAGCAGCCCCCACCCGGCCAGGCCGTGCGCGATGACCTCCATCGCGGCGTGGTGGAAGGCGGTGAAGGGGCGGCCCGGCCCGACGGCGGCGAGCCCGGCCCGGTGGGCGCGTTCGACCAGGTCGTGGACCTGCCGCTGGGCGGCGCTGAAGCGGCCGGAGGCGGGGAAGGTGCGGGTGACGTCGGCGGTGTAGTGGCTCGCGACCTCGACGCCGAGGTCGAGCAGCAGCAGCTCGTCCGGCAGGACGGGGCCGTCGCAGCGCTCCCAGTGCAGGGTGGCGGCGTGCGGGCCGCTGCCGACGATGGAGGCGTAGCCGGGGCCGTTGCCGTACGCGCGGGCGTGGCGGTCGAAGGTGCCCTGGAGCCACCGCTCGCCGGGGCCGGCGACAGCGGCGGGGATCTCGCGGACGACGGCGGCGAAGCCCTCGACGGTGCGGTCCACGGCCTGGCGGAGCTGGTCCTGCTCCCAGTCGTCCTTGAACATGCGCAGCTCGGCCAGCACGCGGCGGGCCTCGGGGTCGTCGCCCGGCTCCTGCTCCAGGTCCTCGATCGGCCGGACCGGGACGCCGAGCGCCCGCGCCCACTCCTCCAGGCCGGGGGCGGCGCCGACCCACAGCTCGCCGTGCCGGGCGTCGCTCCAGAAGCGCGGGTCGCCGGGGTAGGCGGGCGGCGGCAGGTAGAGGGTGGCCTCGCCGTCGCGCAGCACGACGACGGCGTCCTCGATCGCGCAGCCGGTGGCCCAGACGAAGTCGCTGTCGGCGCGGAAGCCGTAGGTCGTGTCGTTGCTGCGGGTGGGGGCGCGGCCGGCGGCGAGGACGACGGTCCTGCCGGGCAGCGCCGCGGCGAGCCTGGCCCGGTGGGCGGCGGCGGCCTCGGCGGCGCCGGGGACGACGGGCGGGGTGCGGTCGGGGACGTCCCAGCCGGTGTTCATGTACGCGGTGAACGCCGGGATCCCGGAAAGCCTCGGGGGCCTGCCCTCACGCATCGGCGATCTCTCCTCCCATGTCGCGGACCAGCTCCTTCAGGCGGCCGAGCACCCTGGGGTCGCCGACGCCGTCGTGCTCGTACTCGTTGGTGACCCAGGCGCGGGCGTTGCCGACCCGGGCGGCGGTGTCGAGCTGCAGGTGCGCGTCCACGTACATGTCGTCGTAGTAGACGGCGGCGGCGAGCGGCACCTCGTTGGCGGCCAGCCGGTCGAGGTCGTAGAGCGGCGGCCACTCGGCGCGGGCGGCCATCAGCTCGACCGCCGGGCGGAAGGGGCGCAGCCCGGCGATCTCCTCGAACATCCAGGGGTAGATCATCTCGCCGGTGAACAGCAGCGGCCTGGCCTCCTCCGCGAACCGCGGGTGCCGGGCGCGCTCGGCCTGCGCGGCCCACGCGGTCGCGCCGGGGCCGTGCCCGTAGATGCTCTCCTGCATGGCGGCGAACAGCGGGTTGTCGCTGTAGGAGGTGCGGGCCAGCACCTGGTGCAGGAACGACGCCGACGGCTCGCCGCCGTCGAACGCCTCGTCGAGCAGGTAGTGCATGCGCTCGTAGCCGGGTTTCATGCCGAAGTCGATGCCGAGCGTCTGGAGCCGCCGCACGGTCAGCACGTCGCCGTCGGGCAGCCGCACGTCGCCCTCGGCGAGCCGGTCGGCGAGCGCGGCGGCGGTCGTGACGTGCTGGGGGTAGCGGCGGTAGAACTCCCGGTTCTTGGCCTCGACCCGCGGGTACGTGCGCCGGTAGACCTCGGCCGCCGACGGCTCCAGGCCGGGCAGCCCGCCGGTGACGTGGCAGGCGCTCAGCCCCTCGGGCGCGGCCGACAGGTACGTCAGCGTGAGGAAGCCGCCGTAGGACTGGCCGAGCGTGCTCCACCGCCGCCCCCCGAAGAACGTGCGGCGCACGTGCTCGTGGTCGGCCACGATCGAGTCGGCCCGGAAGCAGGCCAGGAAGCGGGCCCCCTCCTCGGCGGTGGCGAAGGCGCTCATCCGGCGGCCGTCGATGCGGGTGCTGCGACCGGTGCCGCGCTGGTCCATGAGGATCACCCGGTGGGTCTTCAGCGCCTCGCCGAGCCAGCCCTCGGCGGTGAGCGGGCGCGGGCCCTTCCCGCCGGGGCCGCCCTGGAGGTAGACCAGGCACGGCAGGTCCTCGCGGGCCCGCGCGGGGTCGGCCAGCTCGCGGAAGAAGACCTCGATCTCGCCCCGCGACGGGTCGGACCAGTCGAGCGGGACGGCGGTGACGTGCTCGCGCACCAGCGCGCCGGGCATGATGTAGGTGTTCACCGGGCGGCCCTCCTCCTGCGGTCCCATTCTGGGTCGATGCGCGGGATCGCGGCCAGCAGGGCCCGGGTGTAGTCGTCCCGGGGCGCCGCGAAGACCTCGGCGCACGGTCCCTGCTCGACGATCCTGCCCTGGTTCATGACGGCCACCCGCTGGGCGAGCTGCCGGACCACGGCCAGGTCGTGGGCGATGAAGACGTAGCTGAACCCGCTCTCCCGCTGCAGCCGCCGCAGCAGCTCGATGACCTGGGCCTGGACGGAGACGTCCAGCGCGGAGACGGCCTCGTCGCAGATGACCAGCCGGGGGTCCACGGCGAGCGCGCGGGCGATGCCGATGCGCTGCGCCTGGCCGCCGGAGAACTGGGCCGGGTAGCGCTGGGCGTGGGCGGGGTCGAGCCCGACCCGTTCCATCAGCTCGGCGGTGCGGGCGCGGCGGCCCCCCTTCGGCGCGATGCCCTGGTAGTCGAGCGGCGCCATGAGGATGCGCTCGACCGTGTGGCGGGGGTTGAGCGAGGAGAACGGGTCCTGGAAGACGACCTGGACGTTCGCCCGGTAGCGGGCGAGGGCCGCGCCGGTGGCGCGGGTGACGTCCTCGCCGTCGAACTCCAGCGTGCCGGCGGTCGGCTCCAGCAGCTTGGCCACCATGCGGGCGGTGGTGGACTTGCCGCTGCCGGACTCGCCGACGATCGCCAGGGTCTCGCCGGGCCGCACGTCGAAGGAGACGTCGTCCACGGCGGTGAACTCGCTCGCGCGGCCGAACGGGCGGCGCGTGGTGAAGCGCTTGGTCAGGCCGCGGGCGCGCAGCAGCGCGTCGTCGCTCACGACATCACCTCGTCGTCGATGCGGGGGATGCTCTCCAGCAGCATCCGCGTGTAGTCGTGGCGGGGCGCGGCGAAGATCTGCTCCGCGGTGCCGTACTCGACCTGCTCGCCGCGCCGCATGACGAGCACGCGGGTGGCGATCGAGCTGATCACCGCCAGGTCGTGGGTGACGAAGACCATGCCGGTGCCGCTCTCCCCCTGCAGCCGGGCCAGCAGGCGCAGGATCTGCGCCTGGACGGTGACGTCGAGGGCGGTGGTCGGCTCGTCGGCGATGAGCAGCGCGGGCGAGCACACCAGCGCCATCGCGATCATGACGCGCTGGCGCTGGCCGCCGGAGAACTGGTGCGGGTAGTGACCCGCCCGGCGCTCGGGGTCGGGGATGCCGACCTGCGCCAGGGCGTCCACGGCGACCCGGCGGGCCTCGCGGGCCGAGCACCTGCGGTGGGCCCGGTACATCTCCTCGATCTGCAGCCCGACGGTGTAGTAGGGGTTGAGGCAGGACAGCGGGTCCTGGAAGATCATCGCGGCCTGCTCGCCCCGGACGCGGCGCAGCTCCCGGTCGGGACGGCCGAGCAGCTCGGCGCCGTCCAGCCGGACGCTGCCCCGGGTGGCGGCCCCGCGCGGCAGCAGGCCCATGACGGCGAGGCTGGTCATGGACTTGCCGGAGCCGGACTCGCCGACGATGCCGACGGTCTCGTTGCGGCCGACGGTGAACGAGACGTTCTTGACCACGTCCACGGGGCCGCGCGAGGTGGGGAAGGTGACCGTGAGGTCCTCCACGACGAGCAGGTCGCTCATGACACCCTCACTCTCGGGTCGAGGCCGGTGTAGAGCAGGTCGACCACGACGTTGCCGGCCATCACGAAGAACGCGGCGAGCAGCGTGACCGCCATGATCACTGGCTGGTCGTTCTTGGCGATCGAGTCGGCGGCCATCTTGCCGACGCCGTTGAGCCCGAAGACGGTCTCGGTGATCAGCGCGCCGCCGAGCAGCGCCGCGAAGTCCATGCCGAAGATCGTCATGATGGGGGTGAGCGCGGGCCGCAGCGCGTGCCGGCGCAGGATCAGCGCGGGGGCGAGGCCCTTGGCGCGGGCGGTGCGCATGAAGTTCTGCGCGAGGGTGTCGATGACGTTGGCCCGGGTGAGGCGGGCGTACAGGCAGGCGTAGCCGGTGGCCAGCACCAGCCACGGCATCAGGTACGACTGGAACCACAGCAGCGGGTCGTCGGAGAACGGCACCGCCGACGGGAACGGCAGCACCTGGAGCCGGACCACGAGCACGTACTGCAGGGTGAGCGCGAGCACGTAGTTGGGGACGCTGGAGCCGCCGAGCGCGAGGCCCATCGCGGCCCGGTCCCACCACGAGCCCTCCTTGACCGCGCTGAGCAGCCCGGCGGCGATGCCGACGAGCAGCCACAGCACGGCCGCGCCGACCGCGACGGTGGCGCTGACCGGCAGCCGGTCCAGGATCATCTGGGTCACCGACTGGTTGGTCTGGAAGGAGTAGCCGAGGCAGGGGGCCGGGCAGTGCACCAGGTTCGCGCCGCTGCCGTAGTCCCGCCCGGCGAACAGGCCGCCGAGGTAGTCGAGGAACTGCGTGACGAACGGCTGGTCGAGCCCGAGCGAGGTGCGGATCTGCGCGATGCGGTCGGGCGTGCAGGTCTTGCCGCAGATCATCAGCGCCGGGTCGGGCGACAGCTTGAAGAAGATCAGGTACGTGAACAGGCAGACCAGGAAGAGCAGCCCGGCCAGCCCGGCGAGCCGCGCGGCGACGTAACGGGCCATCAGGACGCCTCCCCCGCGTCGGCGGCGGCCCTGACCCGGTCGCCCAGCACGGTCAGCGACAACACGGTGAGGAACAGGAACAGGCCGGGCACCGCGAAGTACATGGGATCGGTGGCGTACCAGCCGACCGCGCTGGAGATCATCTGCCCCCAGGACGGCGTGGGCGGGGTGACGCCCACGCCGAGGAAGGACAGCCCCGCCTCGGTGCCGATGTAGCCGGGCACGGCGAGCGTCGTCAGGACGATGAGCGAGTTGCGCAGGTTGGGCAGGATCTCCCTGAACACGATCTTCGCCGTGGACGCCCCGGAGGCCCGCGCGGCCTCCACGAACTCCCGGTTGACCAGCGTGAGCGTCTGCCCGCGCACCACCCGCGCCAGGTACGGCCAGCCGAACACGGTGATCACCACCACGAGCAGCACCGACCGGTTGCCCGCCGGCAGCGACGACAGGATCGCGATCATGAAGATCAGCGACGGGAAGGCCATGAGGAAGTCCATGACCCGGGAGATCACCTGGTCCACCCAGCCCTGGTAGAACCCGGCCAGCATGCCGAACACCACGCCGAGCAGCGTCGTCAGCACGGTCGCCGAGATCGCGATCAGGAACGACACCCGCGCCCCGTAGGCGACGCGGGCCAGGATGTCGCGGCCGTTCTGCGGCTCCACGCCGAGCAGGTGGTCGGCGGAGACCCCGCCCCACGCGCCGCGCGGCAGGCCGCCGAGGTCGGTGTCGATCGCGGCCGGGTCGAAGTCGTTCGGGCCGTGCCCGGTGATCGCGCTGATCAGCGGCGCGCCGAGCGCCATGAGGACGACCAGGGCGAGGAAGGCCGTGCTGAGGACGGCGCCCCGGTCGCGCAGCAGCGCGCGGGCGATCCTGCGGCCCTCCGTGACGGGCGCGCCGTCCGCGCCCGTCCTGGCATCGAGTGTGGCGGTGCTCACGGCGTGCCTACTTGCTCGCGTCCTTGAGCCCGACGCTGACCAGGTCGATGCCGCCGGAGTAGGAGTCGTTGAGGTAGGCGCCGGCGACGTTCTCGCCGATCACGGTCACGTTCTTCTCGTACAGCAGGGGCACGATCGGGGCCAGCTCCATGATCTGCTTGTCCAGCTCGCCGTAGGCGGCGTTGGCGGCGGCCACGTCGGTCATGGCGGCGATCTCGTCGATGCGCTTGTTGATCGCGTCGTCGTCGAGCTGGGCCAGGTTGGAGTTGCCCTTGTCGAAGATGTTGCGGCCGTCGAACAGCGGCGGCAGGAACGTCGCGCCGGACGCCCAGTCGGGGCACCAGCCGGTGAGCGCGGCGTCGTGCTGGCGGGCGGGGGTGCCGATGACCTCGTAGAAGGTGGAGGTGTCGATGTTGTTGATCTTGACGTTGACGCCGAGCGGCTTCAGCGACTCCTGGATGGCCACCGCCATGCCCTGCTGGCGGGCCACCGGCCGCACGTCGAGCGTCAGCTCGAAGCCGCCGCCCACGCCGGCCTCGGTGAGGAGCTGCCGCGCCTTGCCGGCGTCGGCGGGATACAGGTCGTAGTCGGCGCGGCCGGTGATCGTGGGCGGCTGGATCGCGGTGGCCTTGGTGGCGAGGGCGGTGCCGCCGTCGCCGGCGACCACGTTGTCCTTGTTGACGGCGTAGTTGATCGCCTGGCGCACCCGCACGTCGTCCAGCGGCTTCTTGGTGGTGTTCAGGCTCATGTACGTGGTGCAGCCCATGTAGCCCGACAGCGTGCGCGCCTTGTAGCGCGGGTCCTGGATGCGCGAGACGGTGGCGGGCTGGATGGCGCCCGCGATCGCGTTCGCGTCGGCGCCCTGCCCGGCGAGCATGCGCTCGTCGATGGTGGCGCCGTCGAGGCCGAAGGTGAACTCGAACGCGTCCGGCCTGGCGGCGCGCACCTGGTCGGTCGCGGCCTTCCACTGCGGGTTGCGCACCAGCTTGAGCGAGGCGCCGCGCCGGTAGCTGTCCACCTTGTACGGCCCGGAGGCGATCGGCTTGCTGTCGAAGGCGTCGGCCGCGCCGGTGCCCTTCGGGAACGGCGTGAAGTTCGGCTGCGTGAGCGCGCTGGCGAAGTCGGCGAACGGCTTCTTCAGGTGGAAGACGACCGTCTTGGCGTCGGGGGTCTCGATCGTGTCGAGGTCGCCGGAGACGTAGGGGCCCTTGTAGTCCTTCGGGGCGTCGAGGAGCAGCTTGGCGTACGGCGAGCCGATGCCGGCCTCCGGGTCGAAGGCGCGCGAGAAGCCGAACTTCACGGCCTCGCTGGTGATCGGCGTGCCGTCCTCGAAGAAGATGTCGTCCTTGAGGGTGAACGTCCAGGTCTTGTCGCCGTCGGAGGACGTGCCGGTGTCGGTGGCGAGGTCGGGGACGACCTTCGTGCCCTCGCTGCCCGGGCCCGCGCCGAACGTGGTCAGGCCGCGGTAGATGAGCCGGTAGAAGTTGTTGACGCCGCCGTCCCAGCCCCGGACCGGGTCCAGGTGGGAGTAGTCCGCGGCCTGCAGGACCCGCACGGTGCCGCCGGTGGCGGCGGCGGCCGGGGCGCCGGAACCCGGCGCGCCGGAGGTGGGGGTGCCCGACGAGCCGCCGCCGCACGCGGCGACCGCCAGCGTGGTGAGCACGGCGACGCCGGCGAGAGCGGCCGATCTCCTCATTTCGCCTTCTTTCGGTTGGTCATTCGACTACTGGGCCCTGACCCACACGCGCATGGCCTCGGGCCTGCGGTTGCCCCACAGGAAGTAGGGGACGAAGGTGGCGGCGACCTCGGCCGCCGGCTCCTGAGTGGGCCCCTGGGTGAGCTCTGCCGGGAACTCGGGGTAGAGCTCGGCGGGCGGCGGGGGCGCCGCGTACGCCGGGACGGACAGCAGGACCGCGCCCCGCAACACGTCGCCGGCCGCTCCTGGCGGTCGGTCGGCCGCTCCCGGTGGCTCGTCCGCCGTGGTCAGGGCCGCGCCGGTGGCGCGGGCCGGGTCGAGCACCAGGTCGTCCACCGGGACCGGGGCGTCCTGCTGCTCGACGCAGTACACGAGCGGGCCGCGGGCCAGGGCCACCGAGCCGCGGGCGGCGTCCACGTACGGGTGCGGCACGTGCGCGCGCACCGGCATGGCCAGGCGCAGGCGCAGCACGTCGCCCGGCGTCCACCGGCGCTCCACGGTGAGCCAGCCGTCCACGGCCGTCACCGGCTCGCCGTCCAGCGTGACCTCGCGGGCCCAGCCGGGCACCCGCAGCACGATCGCGTACGGGCGGTCCGGGGCGCGTTCGACCCGCACCCGCACGTCGCCGTCCCACGGGTAGGCCGTCTCGACGGCGACGCCGAGCTCGGCGGTGCCGAGGCGGCTGCGCGTGTACTGGCCGATGAGCAGGGCGTCGCCGCGCTCGGCGGCCAGGTGGTCGCCGAGCTGGGCCGTCCAGCGGACGATGTTCGGCGGGCAGCAGGGGCAGCCGAACCAGGCCCGGCGCAGCGGCTCGCCGCCGGTCTCCGCGCCGCTGCGCTGCTCGTGGTCGGGGCGGCGCTGCAGCGGGTTGTCGTAGAAGAACGCGGTGCCCTCGGCCGACAGGCCCACGGCGTAGGCGTTGTAGAGCACCCGCTCGAAGACGTCGAGGTACTTCGCGCCGCCGGTGGCCACGAACATCCGCCAGGCCCACTGCATGACGGCGACGGCGGCGCAGGTCTCGCTGTAGGAGCGCTCGGAGGGCAGCTCGTAGCGGTCGCCGATGGCCTCGTCGGAGTGCCGGCTGCCGAGCCCGCCGGTGAGGTACAGCTTGGTCGCGGCCATGTCGTCCCACAGCCGCTCCAGCGCGGCGAGCAGGCCGCGGTCGCCGGTCTCGATCGCGACGTCGGCCGCGCCGGCGGCCAGGTACGCCATCCGCACGGCGTGGCCGGTGACCGTCGGCATCTCGCGCAGCGGGACGTGGTCCTGGAAGTAGTCGGGCGGGAAGACGCGGTGCTGGAGCGTTCCCGTGCCGCGCCGGTCCACGAACAGCCGGGCCTGCGTCAGGTAGGCGCGCTCGCCGGTCTGCCGGTACAGCTCGACCAGCGCCATCTCGACCTCGGGGTGCCCGCACACCGCCGCCTCGCCGTCCTCGCCGAAGCGCCGGACGACCAGGTCGGCGAACCTGACCGCGACGGCCAGCAGCCGCTCGTCGCCCCTGCGGCGGGCGGCGGCGACGGCGGCCTGGACGAGGTGGCCGAGGTTGTAGAGCTCGTGGCCCCAGGCCAGGTCCTCCCACGGCTTCTTGCCCGCGGCGGGGTCCTGGAAGAAGGAGTTGAGGTAGCCGTCGGGGGCCTGCACCTGCTCCAGGAGGGTGACGACCTCGTCGAAGAACTCGTCGGCGGGCCCGCCCGGCTCGCCGGGCTCGTAGGCGAGCCCTTCGAGGGTCTTGTACAGGTCGGTGTCGAGGAAGGGGTACCGGCCGCGGTAGGGCGGGGCGTCCCCGTCACCGGGGAGCAGGCGGCGCAGGTTGTCGAGGTTGCCCGCGGCGCGCAGCCGGTCGATCGTGTGCGGGATCGTGGCCCGGCGGTTGCGCTCCTGCCACTGGCGGAGCAGGCCGCCGGTGACGAGCTCCCCGGTCACCGGGACGACCGCTCCCGCCGTGGTCCGGACGGCGCCGGCGACCTGGTGGGGCTGGCTGGGCATCTATCGGGCTCCTAGTGCTGTGTGGCATTGCACTGAACCCTAGAGGCGGGTGGGACGACTGCCAAGAGCGAGCCAACAAGATGCCTAATTCGTTATAAACGGTGAAATACCAGGTTAACAAGCCTGCCGACGCCCACCTCCGGGGACCACGGGGAGGACCCCCGGAGCGTCGGCGCCTCGCTGTCTACTGTGACATTGCACTGCTCGCGTTCGCGAAGTAGTGCCCTTCGCCGAGGTCGTCGAGCAGGCCCGGGCGGACGGGCCGCCAGCCCAGCAGCTCGCGGGTCGCCTCGGCCGAGGCGGGGCTGTCGAGGGCGACCATGGGAGCCAGCCAGGTGAAGTGCGCACCGGCCTCCTCCGCCGGGATCGGCGCGGCGGGCACGCCCAGGTGCCGGCCGATCAGCTCGGCGATCGCGCGGAACGGCACCCCCTCGTCGCCGACCGCGTGCAGCACCGAGCCCGCCGGGGCCTTCTCCAGCGCCAGCCGGAACAGGGCCGCGGCGTCCAGCCGGTGCACGGCCGGCCACCGGTTCGCGCCGTCGCCGGCGTATCCGGAGACGCCCCGGTCGCGGGCGAGGCCGACCAGCGCGGCCACGAACCCCGGGTCCCCCTCGCCGTGCACGGTCGGCGGCAGCCGCAGCACGGACGTACGCACGCCGCTCCCGGCGAGCGAGAGCGTCAGCCGCGCCGTCTCCATCCGGGCCGACGGGCCGGACCCCGGCGCCCCGGCCGGCTGGTCCCGCTCGGTCGCGACCCGGCCCGGCGCGACCCCGAGGAGCCCCGAGGCGAGCACGAACGGCTTGCCCGAGCCCGCGAGCCCCTCCCCCATCGCCTCGACGGCGCGGCGGTCCGCGGCGACGGCCGCCGCGAAGTCGCCGCTGAAGGCGACGTCGTGCTTGAAGGCCAGGTGGATGACGCCGTCGGCGGCGGCGGACGCCTCGCGCAACACGGCGAGGTCGTCGAGGGTGCCGCGGCGGACCTCGGCCCCGGCGGCGGCGAGGGCGCGCGCCGTGGCCTCGGACCGGGCGAGCCCGGTGACCTGGTGCCCCGCCGCGATGAGCTCGGGGACGACGGCGGATCCGATCCAGCCGGACGCGCCGGTGACGAAGACACGCATGAGAGACCTCCGACGATGGTGATGTCAGTTGCTGTCATCAGCATAGCGCGTCTGATGTCAGCGACTGACATCGACTATGATCGGGAGGCATGGGGCGATGGGAGCCGAACGCGCGCGGCCGGCTGGAGGAGGCGGCGCTGGAGCTGTTCGGCGAGCGCGGCTACGAGCAGACGACAGTTGCCGAGATCGCCCGGCGGGCCGGGCTGACCGAGCGCACGTTCTTCCGCCACTTCGCCGACAAGCGCGAGGTGTTGTTCGGCGGGTCGACGCTGCTCCACGAACGCCTGACGGAGGCGGTCGCCGCCGCGCCCGAGCCAGTCGCGCCCATGGCGGCGATCGCGGCCGCCCTGGACGTGGCTGGGGTCATCCTGCAGGAGCGCCGGGAGCGGGCCCGGCGGCGGCAGGCCGTCGTGCTCGCCCACGCCGAGCTGCGCGAGCGCGAGCTGATCAAGCTGGCGTCGCTGTCGGCCGCCCTGGCCGGCGCCTTGCGCGAGCGCGGCGTCCCCGAGCCGGCCGCGAGCCTGGCCGCCGAGGCGGGCATGGCGGTCTTCCGCGTCGCCTTCGAACGCTGGGCCGACGACCCCGCCTGCGACGCCGACCTGCGGGAGGTCATGCGCGCGACCATGACCGAACTGCGCTCGGTCACCGCCGGCTCCCCCACCCCTGCTGACCCACCCTGACCAGCCCCGCGCCATGGCCCAGGCCGATCACTCCGACCAATCGACGCGACCCGAAGGCCCGCCCCGACGCACGCGACCCGACGGACGCCCTCCGACCGACCGACGCGGGCCAACCGACGCAGGCCGACCCACCCCGCCCGACCGGCCCACATCGCCCGACCGGTGGACGCCGCCCCACCGCTCGATGCGGCCCGGTTTTGCGGCCGATGGACGCCGCCCGACCGATCCACGCGGGCCGATCCACACCGCCCGACGGGACCCACACCCCCCGACCGGCCGAGCCGCCCGAACGGGCGACCCGCCCGAACGACCGACACCGCCCGAACGACCGACACCGCCCGAACGACCACCACCGCCCGATCGGTGTGGTCGGGCGGTGGTGGGGGTCAGTGCGGGCGGCGGGCAGGGGTCACGGCGTTACCGGGGTGCCGCCGAAGGTCACGACCAGGCGGCCGTCGGAGGCGAACGACCAGCTCAGCGCGCCCTTGTAGGAGGCGCACCGGGAGCCGTTGGTGCCGGTCCAGAACTGGTTCGAGCTGTCGGCGTCACCGACGATCTTGTCGTTGCTGCCGCTGCCGCTGCGGCAGGAGACGTTGTCGCGGAACACCGAGGTGCCGCCGTCGAAGGAGAAGTTGCGCTCGGTGTTGTCGATCGAGACGTTGCCGCTGATCGTCATCGTGCCGAGGTTGCGGTTGTAGGTGAAGCCGTGCTTGCCGTTGTGGTAGGCGATGTTGCGCCGGATGACGTGGTTGACCGGGATGTCCTCGCCGCCGAGCTTGAAGCCGTTGCGGTCGCCGTTGCCGGCCTGGCTGCCGTCGCTCAGCGTGCCGTTGTTGTACGACAGCGAGTCCTCGATCGTCACCGGGCCGATGGGGCCGGTGTCGGTCTTGGTGTAGAGGTCCCAGCCGTCGTCGATGTTGTTGCGGGAGACGGCGTAGCGGAAGACGTTGCCGGAGCCGACGGTGAGCTTGGCGGCGAAGCCGTCGGCGTCCTCCCCGTCGGAGTCGGCGTTGTCGTGCGAGAGCACGCTCAGCATGAGGTTGTTGGCCGGCCACTGGCTGTTCGGGGTGTCGGAGGCGATGCGTGAGAGCTGCAGGCCCGTGTCCCGGTTGTAGCGGGTGACGGTGCGCTCGATGATGTTGTTGCTGCCGCCGACGAAGATGCCGTTGTCGCCGGCGCGCTCGACGACGATGCCGTACACGTGCCAGTACGAGCCGTTCACCGCCAGGCCCCGGTTGGCCGGGTCCTCGCTCTGCGCGGAGAAGTTCAGAACGGGGGTCTCGCCGGGGTAGGCGGACAGCTTCTTGCGGGCGGCGGCGGTGCCGTTGTTGCCGGGGGCGATGGTGACCGTCTGCGCGAAGGCGTACGTGCCGCCGCGCAGGTAGATGGTGCCGCCGGCGGCGATCCGGGTGATCGCCGAGGTGAGCGTCGTCGGGTCCGACTGCGTGCCGGCGGCGGCGTCGGTGCCGTTGGGGGCGACGTACAGGGTGCCGCTCGCCGGGCCGGTCGGGGTGACGGTGGGGGTGGCGGTCGGGGTCGAGGTCGGGGTCGAGGTCGGGGTGGTGGTGGGGGTGCCGCCGGCGGGGCGCAGGGTCCATTGCTTGGTGGCGACGGAGTCGCAGGAGTTCTGCTGGAGCGGGGCTCCGGTGGTGGTGGCGTTGTCCTTGACGTTGAGGCATTTGCCGCCGTTGGCGTTGACGAGGCGGTAGGCGTTGCCGGAGGCGGTCAGTTGCCAGGTCTGGGAGGTGGCGCCGGTGCAGGTTTCCTGCTGGACGGGTTTGCCGGCGCTGGTGGAGGCGTCGCGGACGCCGGCGCATTTGCCGCTGTGGGCGGCGGTGAGGCGGTAGCCGGCGCCGGTGGTGGTGAGGGTGAAGATCTGGCCGGCGGTGCCGGTGCAGGTGTTCTGGGCCAGTTGCACGCCGTCGGCGGTGCTGGCGCCGGGCACGCTCGCGCACAGGCCGCTGCCGGCGTTGACCAGGGTGTAGGCGCCGTCGGCGGGTGCGGCGGCGGCGGGGCTGCCGAGCACGGCGACCAGGCCGCCCGCGGCCAGCACACCACCGGCCAGCACGACCGCGAGCCGGAAGGGTGGAGCTGTTCTGGGCACGTCGAACTTCGTTCGTTGCGTTGTCCGGGCATGGCGCTGCCGAGCCAGGGGCTCAGGAAGGGGGGAAGGGCCGGACCGGACGCCAACCGGTTGCAAGCACAGTGACGTTACCTGGACGAAACGTCAATACGTCCCGGTAAAACTGCAAACGACGGTGGACGTTCTGGCTGGTGGCATCACTATTTCTGCAACAACCGATTGCAGGATTTGCAGTCGCAGGGCACCGCCCTGGTGCCGGGCGGGCGCGGCCCGCTCAGAGCCAGCCGCTCCTCCGCAGCAGCCGGTACACGACGACCACGGCGACGGCCATCACCGCCAGGCAGAGGGGGTAACCGAACGTCCAGTGCAGCTCGGGCATGTGGTCGAAGTTCATGCCGTACACGCCGGCGATCATGGTGGGGACGGCGATGAGGGCCGCCCAGGAGGAGATCTTGCGCATGTCGGCGTTCTGCTGCATCGCGACCTTGTTCTGCTCGCTGCCGACCAGGGCCAGGTGGGCGCTCAGCGCGCTGGTGAGCAGCTCGTTGTGCTCGTCGACCTGGCCGTCCACCCGCAGCAGGTGGTCCAGCACGTCACGGAACAGCTCCCGCGTGCTCGCGCACAGCTCCACCCGGCCCTTGACGATCTCCTCGAGCACCGGGATGAGCGGGTCCTGCGCGGTGCGGAACTCCAGCACCTCCCGCTTGAGCGAGTAGATGTCGGCGGTGACGTCGAAGTGCTCGCCGCTGAACACCCGGCGCTCCAGCGCGATGAGGTCGTGCTCGACCTCGTGCGAGACCACGGAGTAGGTGTCGACGACCTGGTCGCAGATGGCGTACAGCACGCCCGCCGGGCCGGCGGCCAGCAGCTCGGGGTCGGACTCGACGCGCCTCCGCACCCCCGCCAGCGGGTCGGCCTGGCCGTGCCGGACGCTGATGACGAAGTCGCGACCGAGGAACAGGTTGATCTCGCCGACCTCGATGTCGGAGGTCCGCTCGACGTACAGGAGGGGTTTGAGCACCACGAACAGGGTGTGGTCGTAGCGTTCGAGCTTGGGCCGCTGGTGGGCCTTGATGGCGTCCTCGACCGCCAGCGGGTGCAGCTCCACCTCGCTGGTGATCAGGTCGAACTCCTCCTGGGTGGGCTCGTGCAGGCCGATCCACAGGAAGCCGCCGCCCTTGGCGCGCGCCGCCGTCCAGGCTTCGCTGATGTCGCCGGTGATGGTCTCGCGCACGCCGTCGCAGTAGACCGCCTTGTCCACAATCACAGCACGCATTGTCGCGCAGCCGCGCCCCCGCGAGGGTCACGGACCCGGCGGCCCAGCGGGCTCGGCGGTACGGGGCTCGGCGGTACGGGGTTCGGCGGTACGGGGCTCGGCGAGGGCGGGCCGCTCGCCCGCTCCCGGCTCCCCCAGCGCGAGCCGGTCAGGGGCGGGCGGGACCTGAGCGGCCGACTCGGCTCCGGTGACAGGCCCGGTGGTGGGCTCGGTAGTGGGCTCGGTAGTGGGCTCAGCGGCGGACGCGGTGGCGGGGGCGGGTTCGGGGGTGGCGCGGTCGAAGAAGCGGAGGAGCTCGACCGGCAGCGGCATGATCAGCGTCGAGTTCTTCTCGGCGGCCACCTCCACCACCGTCTGCAGCAGGCGGAGCTGCAGCGCCCCCGAGGTCCGCGACATGATGGCCGAGGCGTCGGCGAGCTTGCGGGCGGCCTGCAGCTCGCCGTCGGCGACGATCACCCGGGCGCGGCGCTCGCGCTCGGCCTCGGCCTGCCGGGACATCGACCGCTTCATCGGCTCGGGCAGCTGGACGTCCTTGATCTCGACCCGGTCGATGTGGATGCCCCAGCCGAGCGCCGGGCTGTCGATCATGAGGGCGAGGCCCTTGTGCAGCTCCTCGCGGTTGGTGAGCAGGTCGTCCAGCTCGCTCTTGCCGATGATGGAGCGCAGCGACGTCTGCGCGACCTGTTCGACGGCGAACAGGTAGTTCTGCACCTCGATCGCGGCCCGCATCGGGTCCTGGACCTTGAAGTAGACGACCGCGTCCACCCGTACCGAGACGTTGTCGCGGGTGATGCCCTCCTGGGTCGGGATGGGCATCGTGACGATCTGGACGTTGACCTTCCGCATGCGGTCGGCGACGGGGATGAGGAAGCGCAGGCCCGGCTGCCGGACCTGCGGCTGTGCCCGGCCGAAGCGGAAGACGATGCCGCGTTCGACCTGGTTGACCACCCGGACCCCGCTGACCGCGGCCAGGAAGAGGAGGAAGGCGGCGACTGCGAGCACGAGGCTGATGTCCATGGGCGTTTCCCTTCCGCCCCCGAGCATAGGCCCGCCGCCGCCCGCCGTCCCGGTGCGCGCGTCAGGCGTCCTGGTCGTCCCAGCGCTGGGCGTTGCCCTCGTGGAGGGCGCCCGGCGGCTCGGGGACGACGCAGAACGGCAGGCCCGCCGGGTCCCGCATGATCCACCAGCGGTCCTCCACGTGGCGGACCCGGGTGGCGCCCAGCCGCTCCAGCCTGGCCACCTCGGCGTCGAGGTCGTCGGTGTGGATGTCGAGGTGCACCCGGGCCGGCCCTTCGCCTGAGCGCTGGAGCAGCAGCCCGAACTCGCCGCTGCCCAGCAGGGCGCCGTGGAACTCGGGGAACTCGGCGTAGTGCGTCAGCGCGGTGCCGGTCGCGGCCTGCCAGAAGGCCAGCTCGTCGGCGTGGTGGCGCTCCTCGACGTCGATCACGATCCGGCAGAGCCTGCTGTGGTGCGGCACGGGTGTCCTCTCCTGCTGTCCGGGCGGGTACGGGGGCGAGCACGCGGGACCGCCCCGCGCCGTACCGTACGGGCAGGACGGGGCGAGGGCAACGAGGGGGCGGCGCGGGTCAGCCGCCGGTGTCCTCCGGTGGCGGCGCGCCGGGGAACAGGATCGCGCTGAGCAGGTACGGCGCCCGTTCCGGGCCGGGGCCCTGACGGAGGCGGGGCGCGAGGACCGTGAGCAGTTCGCCGAGCAGGTCCTTGAGCTCGGCGGGGCTGAGCCAGACGGTGCCCTGCCGGTAGGACACCGAGTCGGCGACCGGGTCGGCGCCCTCGCGGTCGAGGTAGGCGCCGAACTCGGCGATGAGCACGGCCATGGCGGCGGCGAAGCCCCGGCGGTGGTCGTCGAGCGACATGCCGGCGGCGGCGCGGGCGTCGATGACGGGCCGGTCCCGGCGCAGGCGGTAGCTGCGCTCGACGGCGCCGCGTACCCGCCGCTCGCCCGCCACCTCCAGGAAGCCGCCTTCGGCGAGCAGCGCGACCTGGCGGTAGAGCGTCACCTTGGGCACGTCGGGCAGGCGGGCGCAGAGCTGCGTGGTGGTCAGGACGCGGCCCGCGGCCAGGGCGTGCACGATGCGCAGCCGCACCGGGTGCAGCAACTGCTCGACAGGGTCCATACGGCGACGATTTCACGAGCGATACCGTTGTCCAAAACGGGAACGGTCAGTGGCGTAGCGGAAGGCGTCCGGGGCTCGCTATGTCCCGGCGGCCACTCCTGTGCCACCGCGGGTGCCTGATCTCTTCCACTGCGGCGGATTCGAAGCGTGCACGATCTGCTACAGGATGTGACCGAGCCGGACGGCGTCCGCCGCCCGGGCATCGATGACGAGGAGAACCGCCATGAGGACGACGCACGTCACCCGGATCGCCGCCGCCTCCGCCGCCGCGCTCGCCGCGCTGACCCTGTGCTCGGCCCCCGCCGCCGCGGCCGCGCGGGCGGGCGACATCTGCCTCTACAGCGGGCGGAACTACACGGGGGCGTCCTGGTGCTGGAATCCGGGCAACGGGTACGTGGACGTGCCGCCCGCCCTGCACGACAACGTGGCCTCCTTCCGCGCGGGCGCCAACGGCTGCTTCATCAACTGGATCCAGGTGCCCAACCGCAAGGAGACCCGCGTCGTCCGCGACGGCGACTACCGCAGCGTGTACGACAACGACTTCGGCGGCAAGATCGACGCCGTCGCGCCGACCTGCTGATCTGCCCGCTCCCCTGCTGCGGCGGGCGGCGCGGACTCGCCGGTCTTGGGGGCCGGCGGAGCCCCCGCCGCCCCGTCACGGCGGGTCACGGCGCGGCGGGCGGGCGCGCGGCGAGCGCGGTGTCGTCGTCCAGCCCGCCGAGGAAGGCCGCGAGCGTGTCGGCGACGTGCGCCAGGCTGCGGGCGCGGAACAGCACCGGCTGGTAGCCCGCGATGTCGTAGGGCGTCGCGAGCACCGCCGGCACGTCCAGCTCGCGCACGTCGGCGGCGCGGAAGCGGCCGAGCTCGCCGTAGGAGGACAGCAGCGCCGCCCCGTACGCCTTGGTCGCGCCGCCGTCCTCCACCACGCCGTACTCCAGCGTGTACCAGTACAGGTCGCTGACGATCTGCAGCGCGTGCCCGGTGCGCAGCCGCGCCGCGGCCTCGCCGATCAGCCGGTAGACGGCGGCGAAGACCGGCGCGGCCAGGTGGATGCCGTGGCCGAAGACGTCGTGGATGAGGTCCGGCTCCGGCGTGTACATCGGCACCGCCGGATGCCGGACGAACTGCACCGCGTGGAAGTACCCGCGGGCCATCGAGCCGAGGAAGCGCTCGTTGGCCACCACGCCGCCGGCCAGCGTGAAGTCGAAGCCGGTCAGCCGCCGCAGCTGCGCCCCCACCTCGGCGTGCTGCGGGAGGCGGTCGGCGGGGAAGCGCACGGCCTCGCGGGCGGACAGCACCTCGCGGCAGGCGTGCGCGCGGTGCGCGTCCTCCAGGGCCCGCCGGACCGCCCGCCAGACCGCGTGCTCGCCCGGCCGGTACTCCACGCGCGGCGCCGGGTCGCCCACCCGGTGCCCGCGCGCCAGCTGCGCGAACCAGCGCCGCCGCGCCAGGTAGCGCGGGTCGCGCATCCCGGGATGGTCGGCGGCGCGGCCGAGCCGGCCGTCGGCGGTGGTCGGGGTGCGCGGCGGATGCTCGTCCATGAACGGTTCCTTGCCTGCCCCGGCGCCCCGCCAACGGGACGCGGGTCAAGGTATCCCCTCATGATCGGAAGAAGTGGCGCATGGGCGGGGCCCGGCTGGGTACTGGCCCGGCCACTTCGACAGGGAGACGGACGAAGGGCGGGCGGCAGGTGGGGTTAGGGACGGCGTTGAGGCACCGGTTCGGGTGGCGCGGCCGGCGGCTGCGGGCCACGGCGCGCCGGCGGTTCGGCTGGCAGCGGCTGCGGCCGGGCCAGCAGGAGGCGATGGAGCACCTGCTCGCCGGGCGTGACGTGCTGCTCGTCATGCCGACCGGCGCCGGGAAGTCGGCGGTCTACCAGATCCCCGCGCAGCTCCTCGACGGGCCCACGGTCGTCGTCTCGCCGCTCATCGCGCTCCAGCGCGACCAGGTGGCGGGGCTGCTCAGGGCGGACGCGGGCGGCGCGGTGGCGGTGAACTCGACCACGTCCGTGGACAGCGGCCTGGAGCAGGTGACGGCGGGGGCGGCGGAGTTCGTGTTCCTCTCTCCCGAGCAGCTGGCCAAGCCCGAGGTGGTCGAGCGGCTGGCGGCGGCCCGGCCGTCGCTGGTCGCCGTCGACGAGGCGCACTGCGTCGCGGCCTGGGGGCACGACTTCCGCCCCGACTACCAGCGGCTCGGCAAGGTCATCGCGCGGCTCGGGCACCCGCCGGTGGTGGCGATGACGGCCACCGCCGCGCCGAACGTGCGCGAGGAGATCGTCCGGGCGCTCGGCCTGCGCGACCCCGTGGAGATCGTCAGGGGCTTCGACCGGCCGAACATCGCGCTGGAGGTGCGCCGCTTCGTCCGCGAGGAGGACAAGAGCCGGGCGCTGGCCGAGGACGCCGCCGCCCGGGACGGCCTCGGCCTGGTGTACGTCGCCACCCGCAAGGACACCGAGCGGTACGCGGCCGCGCTGGCGGAGCGGGGCCGCCGGGCCGAGGCGTACCACGGCGGGATGCGGGCCGCCGAACGCGCCCGCGTCCAGGAGCTGTTCACCTCGGGCGACCTGGACGTGGTGGTCGCGACGTCGGCGTTCGGGATGGGCATCGACCGGCCCGACGTGCGCTGGGTGCTGCACGCCGCCCCGCCGGAGTCGCCCGACGCCTACTACCAGGAGATCGGCCGGGCCGGCCGCGACGGCGCGCCCGCCACGGCCGTGCTGTTCTACCGGCCGGAGGACCTGGGGCTGCGCCGCTTCTTCACCGGCGGCCGGGCCGACGCCGCGACGCTGCTGCGGGTGGCGACGCTGGTGCGCGGGCACGCCGGGGAGGTGCCGGCGCGCGAGCTGGCCGGGCTGCTGGAGCTGAGCGCGTCCCAGCTCACCAGGCTCGTCAACCTGCTGGAGCGGGCGGGGGCGCTGGCCGTCACCGACGCGGGCGCCCTCCGTTACGCCGACCCGGCGCTGCCGCCGGAGCGCGCCGCCGAGCGCGCGGCCGGGCTGGACGAGGCCCGCCACCACCTGGACCGGTCGCGGCTCGACATGATGCGCGGCTACGCCGAGACCAGGGGCTGCCGCCGCCGGTACCTGCTGGCCTACTTCGGGGAGCCGTACGCCGCCCCGGCGTGCGGCGCGTGCGACTCCTGCCGCGACGGCGCGGCCGCGCGGCCCGAGCCGGCCGCCGCCCCGGCCGAGGAGGGGCCGTTCGCCGTCCAGGCGAAGGTGCGGCACAAGACGTGGGGCGAGGGCACGGTCATGAGCCGCGAGCCCGACCGGATCACCGTGCTGTTCGACTCGGTCGGCTACAAGACGCTGGCGCTGAGCGCCGTGGACCGGGTGCTGGAGCCGGCCGGGACCGGCTCCTGAGGGCGCGGGCGGCCGTCCCGGCTGCAACGGATTGCGCAACGGCGGTTGCCACAATCCGGACGTCCAACCCAAACCCTTTCGAGGAGGGGATGACGTCATGTCCAGGATGACCGCCGAACTCGCCGAACGCATCGTGGCCGGCTGGCGCAGCGGCGCCGACACCGTGGACGGCTGGGACAACCCGGCCGGCCCGCTGTTCGCCGGCGGCGAGTACGCCGAGGCCGACATCACGATGGAGTCCATCTTCGCCGCCTCCGGCTGCACCGGGGTCGGCTGCCCGCCGCCCCCGGAGTCGGGGCACTGCGGCACAGCCTGCACCTGGTCGGCCGGGCTCGAGTGCTGCTGACCAGATGCACGCCAACGCGGTGAGCGACGTCGTGCTGGGCTGCCTGCTCGAACCGGCCCTGGCCGGGCTCGCGGCCCAGCTCGACGCCGTCGACGGCCTGACGGAGGCGGAGCGGCTGGTGCTGCGCTCCGCGGCGGAGGCGTCCGCGCTGCACGCGGCCCGCCTGCGCACCAACCGCGTCCTGCTCCTGGAGCTGAACGCGGCCCGGATCAGCGGCAGGCTCACCGGCGCCGACGCGCGGGCCCGGTGGCGGGAATGGGAGGAGGGCGCGGCCACGCCCGAGTTCTGGGACGGGCTGGCCGGGCACTACCCGACGCTGCGCCCCCGGCTGGACCGGGTGGTCGGCAACCGGTGCGCGGCGGCGCTGGAGCTGGCCAGGCGCTTCGCCGCCGACCGCGACAAGCTCGGCGCCCTGACGAGCGGCGAGCGGGTCGGCGAGCAGGGCGGTGAGCAGGGCGGCGAGCTGCGGGCCGGTGAGCTGCGGGCCGGTGAGCTGCGGGGTGTCGCGTTCGGGGCGGGCGACAGCCACCGCGGCGGGCGGACCGTCGCCGTGCTGCGCCTCTCCGGCGGGCTGCTGGTCTACAAGCCGCGCTCGATGGCCGTGGACGTGGCCCTGTCCCGGTTCCTCGCCGCCGTGCTCGGGGACGACCCCTGGCGGATCAGCGTGCCCCGGGTGGTGACCGGCGACGGGTACGGCTGGGCCGAGCACGTCGCCCACCGCTACTGCGCCGGCGAGGAGGAGCTGCGCGCCTTCTACCGCAACCTCGGCCACTGGCTGGCGGTCATGCGCCTGATCGGCGGCAGCGACCTGCACGCCGAGAACGTCATCGCGTGCGGCCCCGTCCCGACGGTGGTGGACTGCGAGACGTTGTTCACCCCGCAGCCGCCCATGCCCGACTCGGCGTACGGGCTGGCGGTGGACCGCGCGTCGCGGCTGGTGGGCGGCTCGGTGCTGGGCACCGGCCTGCTGCCGGGCCGCGGGCTGGCGCTCGGCTGGCGCGGCGTGGACATGTCGGCCATCGGCGCGCTGCCCGGCCAGCAGCCGGCGCCGAAGCTGCCCGTCATCCTGGACGCCGGCACCGACGAGGCGCGCATCGGCCAGGCCGAGACGCCGATCCGGGCCGCGGTCAACCATCCGAGCCCTGATCCGGTGCTGGGCGCGTACTGGGACCGGATCGTGGCCGGGTTCACCGAGCTGAGCGACCGGCTGCGCGACCTGGACCGGCGGGGCGAGCTGGAGCCGCTGCTGGCCGGGTTCGCCGGCCTGCCCGTCCGGGTGGTGGCCAGGTCCACCGAGACGTACGCGGAGCTGGCCCGCATGTTGTGGCACCCGCACGCGCTGCACGACGAGCCGGCCGCCCGCGCCAAGGCCGTGAGCCTGCTGACCCGGCAGTCGCGGAACCTGCCCGGCCGCCCCGACGACCCCGCCGTCATCGAGGCCGAGGTCGCCGAGCTGCTCGACAGCGACGTGCCGTTCTTCAGCACGACGCCGCGGGTGGGGCGGCTGACCGGGCCGCGCGGCACCTCCTGGGGGCCGGAGCAGGACCTCGTCGCGGCGGCGCTGGGCCGCTGGCGGAGCGCCGACCTGGGGCTGGACCGGCGGGTGATCCAGTCGACGCTGGTCAGCGCGTACCTGAACGAGGGCTGGCTGCCCGACCACCGCGCGCTGCTGCCCTCCGGCCGCGACCTGACCCGGCTGGACCGGCGCCGCCGCGCGGTCGCCGCGAAGATCGTCGGCGACCTGGTGGCGTCCGCGATCCGGGCCGAGGACGGCACGGCGACGTGGATCGCGCCGGTGCTCAACCCGACCGGCTGGGCCGTGCTGCCGCTCGGGCCCGACCTGTACGGCGGGCTCACCGGCGTGGCGGTGCTGCTGGCGGCGTACGAGCACGAGACCGGGCACGGCCGCGCCGACCCGGTGCCGGGCGTGCCGTCGCTGCTGGCCGACGTGCTGCGGACGATGAGGAAGGCCGAGGACCAGGCGACCGTCGAGCTGACCACGCGGCGGCGGCCCCCGCCCGCCGGCGGCTACCTGGGGCTGGGCTCGCGCGTGTGGGGCTGGCGGCTGCTGCGGCGGCTCGGCGTCGTCGGCGACGAGGAGGCCCGCGAGCGCGCCGCCAAGCTCGTCCCGGACGAGCTCGTCCCGGACGAGCAGGCGCTCGACCTGGTGAGCGGCCTGTCCGGGATGGTGGTGCCGCTGCTCGCGCTGGACGACCCGGCGGCCGCCGGCCTGGCGGTGCGGATCGGGCGGCGGCTCGTGGCGGCGGCCCGGCTGCGGGACGGCACCGCCTGGTGGGACAGCGAGTTCTTCCCCAGCGGGCTGGGCGGCGTGGCGCACGGCGCGACCGGCATCGGCTGGGCGCTCGCCCGGCTCGGCGCGGCCACCGGCGACCGCGACTTCACCGAGGTCGCCGAGGCCGCCTTCGCCTACGAGGAGACCCTGTACGTGCCCTCCGCCGGGAGCTGGCGCGACCTGCGCCAGCCGGACATCACGGCGGCGGCGTGGTGCCACGGCGCGGCCGGGATCGGCGTCGTCGCGGCCGACCGGCTGCGGCACGGCGGCGACCCGGAGCGGTGGCTCGACGTGCTGCGCCGCGCGGCGGCCGCCGCCAAGGCGGGCGGCATGGGCTGGAACCACACGTTGTGCCACGGCGACCTCGGCGCGTGGGAGGTGATCGACCTGGCGCTCGCGGCGGGCGTCGCCGAGCCGGGCATGACCCGCGACATCCTGGACGCGCACACGCTCGGCAGCCTGGAGGAGCACGGGCCGGTCAGCGGGTTCGCCAGGGAGGCGTTCTGCCCGGGGCTGCTGCCCGGGCTCGGCGGGGTGGCCTACCAGCTCCTGCGCATGCACCCGGGCTGCCCCCTGCCGTCGGTGCTGCTCCCGGACCCGGACCTGCCGTCCGGCTCCCTGCTGGACGGCGCCCGGCCGGTCCCGGGTGAGCGGGTGGGCGGGGGGCGGCGGTGACGGCGGACGGGGAGCTGGTCCGGCCGTACTGGCGGCTCGACGAGCCCGAGACCGACCTCGGGCTGCGGCGGATGATCGGCCGCCTGCCCGCGACGGCCGGGGCGGTGCTCGCGGTCGTCGCGCGCGCCTCGCCCCGGCACGCCGCGCTGGTGCTCGCGCTGGAGGTCGTCTCGGCCGCCGCCACCGCGTGCGGGCTGCTGGCCACGGCGGGCGCGCTGGAGCGGCTGCTGAGCGCCGACCTGGTGACGGCGCTGCCCGCGATGGGGCTGGTGGCGGGCGCGTACGCGCTGCGCGGCGCGGTGGGGGCGGCCACCGCCGCGGCGCACGCCCGGGTGCCGCCCGCGGTGCGGCGGGTCGCGGAGGGCGAGCTGTTCGCCGCGGCCCTGCGGGTGGAGCTGGCCGCCTTCGACGACCCCGACTTCTTCGACCGGATGCAGCGGGCCCGCGACCGCGCCCTGTTCCACCTGGGCCGGGCCGTGGACAACGCGGTCGAGCTGGTCAGCGCGGCGCTCGCGGTCGGGGCGGCGCTGGTCGCCGTGGCCGTGCTGCATCCGGCGCTGCTGGCGGTGCTGCTGGTCGTGGTGCTGCCGAGCGGCTGGTCGGTGCAGCGCTCCACGCGGCTGGCGTACCGGTTCATGACCAGGACCGTCACGCTGAACCGGCGGGTGCGCATGCTGACGGACCTGGCGATGGGGCGCGAGCCGGCCGCCGAGATCCGGGCCTGCCAGGCGGAGGGGTTCCTGCTGCGCGAGTACGGGGCGGTGGCCGACGCGCTGCGCGACCAGGAGGTGGGGGTGGCGGTCGCGCAGGTGCGGGTGCGGGCGGCCGGCCGGGCGCTGAGCGGCCTCGGCACCGGCCTGACGTTCGCCGCGCTCGGCGGGCTGCTGCAGGCGGGCTGGATCCCGCTGGCGGTGGCCGGGGCGGCGGTGATGGCCGTGCGCACCGGCTCGGCGTCGCTGAGCAGGCTCGTCCTCGCCGCCAACCAGCTCCTGGAGCAGGGCCTGTACGTCCGCGACTACCAGCGGTTCGTGGCCGAGTCCCGGACCAGGACGGCCGCCGGCGGCACCCGTCCGGCGCCCGCCCGGCCGGAGCTGGTCGAGGTGCGGGACGTGTGCTTCCGCTACCCGGGCGGCGACCGGCCCGCGCTGCGCGGGGTGTCGCTGACGGCGCGGGCGGGCCGGACGGTCGCGCTGGTCGGCGAGAACGGCTCGGGCAAGTCCACCCTCGCCAAGATCCTCGCCGGGCTGTACGCGCCCGGCCGGGGCTCGGTCCGCTGGGACGGCGTGGACCTCGCCGAGCTGGACCCGCGCGACGTCGCCGACCGGATCACCCTCGTGCCGCAGGCCCCGGTCCGCTGGCCGCACACCGCCCGGGTCAACGTGCGGGCCGGGCGGCACGACCGGCCCGACCCCGGCGACCTGGCGCTCGAGGCCGCCGCCCGGCTGTCGGGGGCGGACGCGGTGGTGGCCGGGCTGCCGTCGGGCTGGGAGACGCTGCTGTCGAAGGCGTTCCACGGCGGGCACGAGCTGTCGGGCGGGCAGTGGCAGCGCCTGGCCATCGCCCGCGGCCTGTTCCGCGACACCCCTCTGATCGTCTGGGACGAGCCGGCCGCGCCGCTGGACCCGCGCGCCGAGTTCGCCCTGTACGAGTCGCTGCGCGGGCTCGCCGCCGGCCGCGTCGTCGTGCTGATCACGCACCGGCTGGCCAGCGCCAGGAACGCCGACCACATCTACCTGCTGCACGAGGGCGTGGTGGCCGAGCACGGCAGCCACGACGAGCTGATCGCCGCCGGCGGCCGGTACGCCGAGCTGTACGGGCTCCAGGCCCGCATGTACGCCCCCGCCTGACCCTCGCCGGCCGGTCAGGGGTGGGGGTCGCGCCTGGTCAGCAGCCTCGGCAGGGCGGCGAGCGTCGCCCCGCCCGCGCCCCCGCCGCTGAGCAGGGCGCCCGGCCACGCGACGCCGCCGGCCAGCACGAGCGCGCAGGTGATGGCGGCGACGGTGAGCGCCATGGTGAGCGTGAGCAACTGCCGGGTGGTGAACATGGGTCCTCTTTCTCGATGCTTCACAGACGGTCGTCCGCCCAGAACTCGATCAGCTCCTCGGCCGTGAGGTCGCCCGGGCGGGCGGCGGGCGGCCGGCGTCCCGTCGCCAGCACCCACGTCGTCACGAGCGTGACCAGCAGGTGCTCGTCGGCCGGGCAGGGCGCGTCAGAGCGGTAGGCCATGCTGGACGGGCGGGCCGTGAGCAGCGGCATGGGGCGGCGGCCTTCCGGGAGGGGCGGTGGATCGCGCCCCACGCTGCCGCCGCGCGCGGGCCGCCGGCCACCGGTCCGCCCGGGCTCGGAGGAGGCCGGACGACACCGGAGCGCCCGCGCCCGGCGGGTGGGCCTCCGGTCTCCTCCGGTCTCCTCCGGTTTCCTCCGCTTCCGTCCGGATCCGTCCGGGCGGAAGCGCGTCGCACGCCTCTGGGACTCCTGCGACGTCTGACAGGCCCCGTGACCACGGCGACCGGACGAGATGGAATCCGCGAAGTGTCATCGACCGCGAGACATTCTCTGAAAATATGGCCGCCATCATGACCATTCGATCCAACCAAGGACGATGACTGACACCTACCGGGCCGGATCCCATCCCGCCTTCATAGCCGCGCTCGTGGGGCTGCGGGAAGCCGCCGGCCAGCCGAGCTACTCGACGATGCACCAGTTGTCGCGCGCGCCGGGCGTGCCCAAGGAGCTGCCGGCGAGCACGGTCAACGACATCCTCACCGGCAAGCGGGAGCGCCTGCCCGACTGGGGGCTGGTCGCCTCCTTCGTGAAGGTCTGCCACCGCCACGCCGAGCTGACCGGCCTGCCCACGGACGCCCTCGGCACGGTGGAGCAGTGGCAGGCCCGCTGGCGCGCCGCCCGCAGCGAGCAGCCGGCCCGGCCGCGGGTCACCGGCTCACACGACCTGTTCAGGACGCCCGCCGACGAGGCCGAGCGGCGCACCACCAGGACCGTCGACCGGCTGATGCGGCTGGCGGGCGACGGCGACCCTGACGCCGCCTGCCGGCTGGCGATCATCGCCCTGCTCACCGGCGACCGCTCGGCCGCCGGCTACTGGCTGCACGTCGCGGCCCGTCACCGCCACCCGCACGCCGAGGCGCTGGCGGCCCACCCGCGCCCGGCCGAGCTGGCGGCGGAGCTGGCCTTCGCCCTCGGGCAGGCGTACGAGGAGGAGGGCCCGGCCAAGCTGGTCATCGCCCGCTTCTACTACCGGCTGGCCGCCGAGCACGGCCATCCGGCCGCCGGGGAGCGGCTGCGCGTCCTGCGCGCGGTCCCCTTCGGCAAGCTGCTGCCCGCCCCTCTCTTCTCCCCCGCCCCGGCCGGGACGCGTCCCGGGGTCCACCGCCCCTGACGTTACGCAGAGCGGTCCATCGACTACGGGCAGTGCTGTTAGCCTGTGCCGGTGGATCAGGGGAACGTGCTGTCGCCGGAGATCGCGTCCGGCGCGCTGGATGAGGCCGACGCCGCGCGGCTCGGCAGGATGGCCCAGGTGGCGCGCGACGGCGGCGACGGGCCGTACGGGCTGCGCTTCGACCACGCGGGGCTGCTGGTGTTCCCGCGCTCGGCCGAGGCGGCGCTGGCCGGGCTGCCCGTGGTCAGGAGGCTGCCCAGCGTGATCGTCAAGGAGCGGCTGGCCCGGCGCTACGGCCTCGCCGGCCCCGAGGTCACCATCGCCCACCTCGACGCCGGCGGCGGGCGGACGCTGGAGCTGTTCCTCGCGACCGGCTGCCCGCCGGAGGTGGCCGGCGACGAGCGGCTGCACGAACGCGAGACGCACCTGGCGTACGAGGCGCCCGCCGCGTCCCTCGGCGTGCTGGAGGCGCTGCGCGCCGACGGCTGCCTGCCCGACGGCGGCGGCTTCAACCCCGGCGAGGGCCCCTCCGGGCGCAGCGTGTTCTACTTCCGGCGGCGGGGCGGCGACCGGCTGGAGATCGTCGCGGCCGGGCAGGCCCGCGCCGAGCTGGCCCGCCACCTCGGCGCCCCCGAGGAGCGGCGGCACATGCTCGGCCTGCTCACCGGCGCGTGGACCACCCAGGCGCTGCGGACCGCCGCCGAGCTCGGCGTCGCCGACCTGCTGCACGCCCGCGACCGCACCCTCGGCGAGCTGGCCCGCGCCACCGCCTGCCCGGCCGACCGGCTCGGCCGGCTGCTGCGCTACCTCGAACAGCTCGGCGTCGTGCGCCGCGCCGGCGAGGCGTACGCGCTGACCCCGCTGGGCACGACGCTGGCCCGCGACTCCCCCTCCTCGCTGCACGGCGTCGCACTGCTGTACGGCGGGCTGTTCTACCGCAGCTTCGGCGAGCTGCCCGGCGCGGTGCGCGGCGCCGCGCCGAGCGGGTTCGAGCTGGCCTACGGGCTCGCGCCCTTCGCGCACCTCGACGCCTGCCCCGGCGACGCGGCGGTCTTCCAGCTCGCCATGTCCGACCAGTGCCGCGACGTCTTCGACGCGGTCGCCGACCGGCTCGACCTCGACGGCGTCGGCACCGTCACCGACCTCGGCGGCGGCACCGGCGCGCTGCTCGGCCGCCTCCTGGACGCCGCGCCCCACGTGACGGGGGTGCTGTTCGACACGCCCGCGACGGTCGCGGCCGCGCGGCCCGCCCTGGTGGCCCGGCACGGCGGCCGGGTCAGCGCGGTGGGCGGCGACCTGTTCTCCCGGGTGCCGGGCGGTGACCTGCTCGTGCTCTCGCGCGTCCTGCACGACTGGGACGACGCCGCCTGCGCCCGCATCCTCGCCCGCTGCCGGGAGGCGACCCGGCCGGGCGGGCGGCTCGCGGTCGTCGAGCGGCTGCTGCCCGAGCGGGCCGGGGAGCCGTCGCTGGCCGCCGCGTGGGACGTCCACATGATGGTCAACAACGCCGGCGGGCGCGAGCGCACCCTGGAGGAGTACCGCGAGCTGCTGGCCGCCGCCGGGTTCGCGCTCACCTCCCGCGCCGGCCTGCCGCTCGACGTGCACCTGCTGGAGGCCGTCGCCCGCTGACCGGCCCGCCGGGCGGCGCCCCGCCGCGGGGCCCGGCCGCGGGGCCCCGTTTCACCGCGCCTCAGGGGGGCAGTCGGCACTGACCCCGACATTCGATGAGGAGCGTCATGCCGACCGCACGAGAGATCATGACCCCGGACGCCGAGTGCGTGAACGCCGACGAGCCCGTGCTCGTCGCCGCCGAGAAGATGGCCCGCCTGGACGTCGGCTCGCTGCCGATCTGCGGCACCGACAACCGGCTCAAGGGCATGCTCACCGACCGCGACATCGTCGTGAAGGTCCTGGCCGCGGGCAAGGACCCGGCCAAGACCGTGGCGGGCGAGCTCGCCCAGGGCGAGGCGGTCACGATCGGCGCCGACGACGACGCGCGGGAGATCCTGCGCACCATGGCCGGCCACAAGGTGCGCCGGCTGCCCGTCATCGACGGGCACAGCCTCGTCGGCATGGTCGCGCTGGCCGAGGTGGCCCGGGCGCTGCCCGACGCCACCGTCAGCGACCTGCTCGACGCCGTCACCAGCGACTGACCGTCGCCGGGGCCGCGCGGCGCCCGGGCCCCCGGCGGGGGCCCGGGCGTTCGTGTCCCCGGAGGGGCCCGGGCGTTCGTGTCCCCGGGCTCTGGCGGGTCAGCGGCCGCCGGCGTGGATCGGCGGGACGCGGTCCCGCCACGGCAGGGCCTCCTCCAGGTGGGCGGCCACCTGGAGGAGCAGGTCCTCCCGGCCGTAGCCGGCGGCGAGCTGCACGCCGATCGGCAGCCCGTCCTCGCTGTGCCCGAGCGGCAGGCTGATCGCCGGGCCGCCCGTCACGTTGAACACCTGCGTGAACGGCCCGTACTCGGTGAGCGCGGCCAGCCAGCCGGTCAGCGTCTGCTCCGGGTCGTCGTAGCGCAGGACGCCGTGCGGCGCCGGCAGCCGTCCCAGCGTGGGGGTGACGAGCAGGTCGTAGCCGGTGAAGAAGGCGCCGACCGCGCGGGACACCCGGTTCTGGGCGTCGAAGGCGGCCAGCATGTCGAGCGCGCTGTACTCCTCGGCCGTCTTGAGGAACTGCCGCGAGACGGCCTCCATCAGCCCCTCGTCGGGCCGGCGGGGGGCCAGCAGCAGCGTCGAGGCGATCGCGACGCTCTCGCACACCCAGGCGCGGACGACGTCGTCCCAGACGACGGCCGGCCCGGCGGTGGTGACGAGGTGTCCCGCCCGCTCCAGCGCCTGCCCGGCGCGGACGGCCGCCGCCGCGACCTCGGCGTCGACCGCCGTGCCGGCCCAGCTCTCCGTGGTCACCGCGACCCGCAGCCGGCCGGGGTCGCGGCCGACCTCGGCGGCGTACGGGCCGCGCGGCGGCGGCGCGGTGTACTTGTCGCCGACGCCCGGCCCGTGCACGGCGTCCAGGAGGCGGGCGGCGTCGCGGACGGTGCGGGTCAGCGCGAACTCGTACGCCATCCCGAGCATCGGCTCGCCCGCGTCCGGCCCGCACGGGACCCGGCCCCGGCTCGGCTTGAGCCCGACCAGCCCGCAGCAGGACGCCGGGATCCGGATGGAGCCGGCGCCGTCGCTGGCGTGCGCGACCGGCACCGCGCCGGCCGCCACCAGGGCGGCCGCGCCGCCGCTCGACCCGCCGACGCCCCTGCCGGGGTTCCAGGGGTTGCGGGCGGGGCCGTGGCGGAGGGGTTCGGTGGAGAAGCTGACGCACAGCTCCGGCACCGTGGTCAGGCCCAGGGTGACCAGGCCGGCGGCGCGGAAGCGAGTCATCAGGTCGGTGTCGCGCCAGGCGGGGATGCCGGGCAGGGCGCGGCTGCCGAGCGAGAACGGGACGCCCTCGGCGACCGGCCCGTGATCCTTGATCAGGAACGGCACGCCGGTGAGCGGGCCGTCCCCTGCGTGGCCGAGCGCCGGCTGGAACGGCGGCAGGGCCAGGCCGTTGACGTGCGGGTTCACCTGGTCGAGGGCCTGGCGGGCGGCGGCCTCGACCTCGCCGGCGGTCACCTCGCCGGCCTCGATCAGGGTGCGGAGGCCGACGGCGTCGTATTTCGCGTACTCGTGGAGTTGCATGGGATGTCCTTCGGTGGCTCACGATCACGGCTGCGTCCGCTGGAAGCGGCGGCGGCCGGCGCGGCCCCGCGGCCCGTACGGCCGGCTCGGGGCGGCGCCGTTGGCGGGCGGCCCGTGGACGGGCGAGCGTCGACGGGCGGCCCGGACCAGGGGCCGGGGTCCTCGTGACGGGACCCGCCCCTGTCGTGATCGGAGTGTTCCTACGCTCGGTACATCGCCCCCATGCTGACAGCCGCCTGCCCCGCGGTCCACCGGTTTTCGGTGTCACGCGGGCGGGCGCCACTCGTGTTCGAGGATGCTGAACAGCTCGGAGTCCCGCCAGCCGTCCCTGATCAGGGTGGTGTGGCGGAGCCGGCCCTCGCAGGTCATGCCGAGCTTGGCGAGCACCCGGGCCGAGCCGGCGTTGCGGGGGTCGCAGGTGGCGTAGACCCGGTGCAGGCCGAGCTCCGCGAAGGCGGTGCCGAGCAGGCCGGCGCCGATGGCGGTCGCCACGCCCCGGCCCCACGCGCGCGGGTGCACGATGTAGGTGATCTCGCCCTGGCGGTGCGCCGCGTCGCGGAGGTGCAGGGTGCCCATGCCCAGCACCTCGCCGTCGACGTGGGCCGCGTAGGGGAGGGCGCGTCGCGGCGTGCGGGACCACTCCCCTGCGGCGGCCGCCACGTACGCGCGCGTCTGCTCCTCGTCGTTCGGCCCCCACGTCTGGTAGCGGCAGGACTCGGGGAGGCGGGCCCAGGCGTGCACGGCGGGCCAGTCCGCGAGCTCGATCCTGCGCAAGGTCACCGTGGGTCGCGTCACGAGGAGATCCTGCCAGGCCGCCGGGCGGCGGGGGCCGCCGGTCAGACGATCGTCTCGTGCCGGTCGCGCCGCGCGTGCATCGACCACAGGAGGTCGGCCAGGTCGGCGGGGTCGGCGGCGGGCAGGTCGGGCACGGGCTCGCCGCGGGCCTGGCGGCGCCGGTAGTCGTCGTCGAAGGAGGTGCCGAGGATGCGCGAGCCGATGTAGAGCATGCCGACGTACACGCCCTGCCCGGCGACCTCGGCCGCGAGCGACTGCAGGTAGTTGCGCTGGGCGGCGAGGACGGGCGGCCAGCCGCTCATGTACGGCCGGCCGTGGGCCGCGGCGGCCCCCTGGGCGGTGAGTATCGCGCCGTCGCCCCGCTCCGCCATCGCCGGCAGGAACTCCCCGACCAGGGCCAGCAGGGTGTGCAGGGTGATCTCCAGCCGCTCCGCCAGGTGCCCGGGCGTGAGCTCGACGGCGGGCACGAACGTCAGGCCCGACGGCACGGGGCCGTAGTAGAACGCGGTGGGGTCGCCCACGGCGGCGCGGACCTGGGCGGCGAGCGCCGGGACGTCGCCGCTGCGGCCGAGGTCGCCGGTGATCACGTGGGCGGTGACGCCCTCGGCGGCCAGGTCGCGGGCGAGCCGGTCCAGAGGCTCCCGGCGGCGCGCGACGAGGACGACCTCGTACCCCTCCTTGCCGTAACGCCGGGCGACGGCCTGGCCGACGCCCGGTCCGGTGCCGAACACTGCGATGGATCTCGTCATGCCGACCAGCCAACCCCATCGGCGCGTGGACGATCCATGGGAGAAAGTCCGCGATGCCTTTGTGAGCGTCTAAGGTGGCGGGGTGGACGTCCTGACCGACCTGCTGAACCGGGCCCGCGCGCGCAACGCCCTGGTCCGCCGGCTCGTGCAGCCGCCGCCCTGGGGCATCACCTACGCCGACGCGCCGCCGCTGACGGTCGCGGCCGCGCTGGGCGGGCGGGCCGCGATCCGGGCCGGCGACGGGCCGCCCACGGCGCTCGCGGCCGGTGACATCGCCCTGGTCACCGCGCCGGGCGGGTACACGATCACCGACGATCCGGCGACGGCCCCGCAGTACGTGATCCGCGGCGGGCGCAAGTTCCTGCCGGGCGGCGCGCCGGTGGAGTGGACGGGCCCGGAGCCGGTCCCGCGCACGTACGGCGCCGGCACAGCGGGCGGCCCAGCGGGTGCCACGGTCATGCTGCGCGGCGTGTACGACCTGCGCGGCGACGTGGCCGCCCGGCTGCTGGGCCTGCTCCCGCCGCTGGCGGTGGTGCCGGCGGGGCCGCGCACCAGGGCGCTGCTCGGGCTGCTGTCCGCCGAGGCCGCCAGCGACGAGCCCGGCCAGGACGCGGTCCTCGCGCGGCTGCTGGACCTGATCCTGGTGATCGCGCTGCGGGCCTGGTGCACCCGGCCGGAGGCGGCGCCGCCCGCCTGGTACCGGGCGTTGTCCGACCCGGCGATCGGCGAGGCGCTGCGTCTCCTCCACGAGCACCCGGCCCGCCGGTGGACGGTCGCCGCGCTGGCCGGCGAGGTCGGCCTGTCGCGCGCCGCGTTCGCCCAGCGCTTCACCGGCCTGGTGGGCCGGCCGCCGCTCGGCTATCTCACCGACTGGCGCATGACCCTTGCCGCCGACCTGCTGCGCGACGGCCGGGAGACGGTGGCCGAGGTGGCCCGCCGGGTCGGCTACCAGGACGCGTTCGCGTTCAGCGTGGCGTTCAAGCGGGCGCGCGGCGCCACCCCGTCGGCGTGGCGCGCCGCCCGCTGACGGGCGCCCGGGACAGGCCCCGGCAGCGCGGAGAAGCGCTACACAGCTCTTCCGGCACACGAGCGGACTGTGGCATGTTGAGGGGAGGCCCGGCCCGCACCCGACGTCGCGAGGAGAGCCAGCGATGAGCACCGACCCCCGCACCGGCGCGGCCCCCTCCCCCGCGGGCCCGCTCAGCCGCGTGGACTACGGCGCACGCATCCCCAACAACGTGAACCTGGCCGGCGACCGCCGCCTGCAGCGCGCGCTGGAGGGCTGGCAGCCCAGGTTCCTCGACTGGTGGAAGCAGCTCGGCCCGGCCCTGCCGACCAGGGACGTCTACCTGCGCACCGCCGTCGCCGTGGGCCGCGACGGCTGGGCGCACTTCGCCCACGTCCCCATGGACGAGTACCGCTGGGGCATCTTCCTCGCCGAGCGCGACCCGGACCGCAGGGTCGGCTTCGGCCGGCACAAGGGCGAGCCCGCCTGGCAGGAGGTGCCCGGCGAGCACCGCGCCGCCCTCATGCGCCTGATCGTCGTGCAGGGCGACACCGAGCCCGCCAGCGTCGAGCAGCAGCGCGCCCTCGGCGGCACCGCGCCCAGCATCTACGACCTGCGCAACCTCTTCCAGGTCAACGTGGAGGAGGGACGGCACCTGTGGGCGATGGTCTACCTGCTGCACGCCTACTTCGGCAGGGAGGGCAGGGAGGAGGCCGAGCAGCTGCTCAGGCGCAGCTCCGGCGACCTCGACGCGCCCCGCATCCTCGGCGCGTTCAACGAGGAGACCACCGACTGGCTGCAGTTCTTCATGTTCACCTGCTTCACCGACCGCGACGGCAAGTACCAGCTCGGCACGCTCAAGGAGTCGGCCTTCGACCCGCTCGCCCGCACCTGCCAGTTCATGCTGAAGGAGGAGGCCCACCACATGTTCGTGGGCACCACCGGCGTGCAGCGGGTGCTGGAGCGGACGGCGGAGCTGATGCGGCGGCACGGCACCGCCGACGTGCTGCCGTACGGCGGCATCCCCCTCGACGTCGTCCAGCGTTACCTCAACCTGCAGTTCTCGGTCTCGATGGACCTGTTCGGCTCCGAGCAGTCGGCCAACGCGGGCACGTACTACAGCTCGGGGCTGAAGGGACGCTGGATGGAGGGCCGCCGCGACGACGACCACGTGCTGCTCGACGCCACCCGCGAGCTGCGCTTCGTCGCGGGCGGCCGGATCGCCTCGCGGACCGTGCCGCTGCTCGGCGCGCTCAACCTCGACCTGCGCGACGAGTACGTGGCCGACTGCTCCCACGGCGTGCGCCGCTGGAACCAGGTCCTCGCCGGCGCGGGCCTCGGCGAGCGCCTGTACCTGCCGCACGAGGGCTTCAACCGCCGCGTCGGGGTGTACGCCGGCCACCACGTCACCCCGTACGGCGAGGTCGTGGGCGAGCAGGAGTGGCGGGCCCGCGCCGCCGCGTGGCTGCCCACGCCCGCCGACCGCGAGCTGGTCGCCTCCCTCATGGTCCCCGAGTACGAGTACGGCGCGTTCGCGAGCTGGATCGCCCCGCCGCGGACGGGCATCAACGACCAGCCGGTCGAGTTCGACTACGTGCACCTGGCCGAGGAGGGCCTGCTCTGATCGGTGGGGATCCCTCGCGCCCTCAGTGGCGGGTGGCGGCGTCGTCCTCCATGCGGTCCCACTCGGCCTGCGCGCGGCGGTGCCACCGGTTGCGCAGGTCGTGGAAGACGGCCGCGGCGCGCGGCCCCGGCCAGGCGTGGTCGAGCAGCTCGGCGGGCAGGTCGGGGTCGAGGAAGGGGAAGCGGCGCCACTCCTGCACGAGATGCACCTGATGGACGAACGCCGCCGCGGCCGAGCCCGGGGCGAGGTCCGCGAAGCGCTCGATGAAGCGCAGGTAGCGCTTCTCCACGTCGCCGAGGTCCCACGCGGCGGCGATCAGCGCGGCGGTGTCGCCGATCTCGGCGGCCGGCCCGGTCCAGGCGTGGGCGCGGCCGGTCAGGCCGAGCTCGCCGATCACCTCGCGCACCGCGGCCTCCTTGCCTGCGTCGGGGACGACCCAGAGCGCGGGCGAGGGGGAGCCGAGGCCGAGCCAGGTGAGCCGGGTGCGCAGCCGGTGGCGGAGCCGGCGCTGCGTCTCGGGCACGCCGGCGACGAGGACCAGCCAGCGGCCGTCCCACTCGTGGGGGCGGCGCATGAAGCCGTAGATGCGCTCGGTGCCCTCGCGCAGCAGCCGGTCGCCGGCCGGGGTGAGCCGCCAGCGCGCCTTGCGGCCGTGCCGCTCGGACTCCAGCAGGCCCTCGGCGGCGGTGCGCGACAGGGCCTGGCGGGCGGACTTCTCCTCCACGCCGAGCTCGCCGAGGGCGCCGACCAGGCTGCCCGTCCACGCCTGGCCGCCGCGCGGCATCACGAACTCGCCGAGGATCGTCAGCAGCAGCGAGCGCGCGCTGGCGGAGGTCCGCTCGCGCGGGCGTTCGTCGCGCGGGGCCACCTCGCGCCCCTCCCAGGAGTCCGGCATCGTCACCACGCGCATTCTGCCAGGACGGCGGGCCGCGCCCGTCACATACTACAAACCCTTGACGCTGTCTTACACGGGCGTCGAGGATGAAGGACCATGACCGTCAGCTTCGCGACCTCCCCCGACCGCTACCGCCACTGGACGCTGCGGGTGGACGGGCCGGTGGCCACCGTCACCCTGCGCGTGGACGAGCAGGGCGGCCTGGTCCCCGGCTACGAGCTGAAGATGAACTCCTACGACCTCGGCGTGGACATCGAGCTGTACGACCTGACGCAGCGGCTGCGCTTCGAGCACCCCGGGGTGAAGGCGGTGGTGCTGACCGGCGGCCTGGAGCGGATGTTCTGCGCCGGGGCCAACATCCGCATGCTGGCCCAGTCCTCGCACGCCTGGAAGGTGAACTTCTGCAAGTTCACCAACGAGACGCGCAACGGCATCGAGGACGCCGGCGAGCACTCCGGCCAGACCTGGATCGCCGCGCTCAACGGCACCGCCGCGGGCGGCGGCTACGAGCTGGCGCTCGCCTGCGACGAGATCGTCCTGGTGGACGACGGCTCCTCGGCGGTGTCGCTGCCGGAGGTGTCGCTGCTCGGCGTGCTGCCGGGCACCGGCGGCCTGACCCGGCTGACCGACAAGCGGCACGTGCGCAGGGACCTCGCCGACGTGTTCGCCACCAGGCCCGAGGGGCTGCGCGGGCCTGCCGCCGTCGCGTGGGGCCTGGTGGACGCCGCCGTGCCGCGGCACGCGTTCGCGGCGGAGGTGGCCCGGCGGGCGGCCGGGGCGGCGGCCCGCTCCGCCCGGCCCTCCGGCGCGGCCGGCGTGCCGCTGACGCCGCTGGAGCGCGAGGACGGCGACGGCGACGGCGACGGCGGCGACGTGATCCGCTACCCGTACGTGAGCGCCCGGCTGGACCGGGCCGGCCGCCGCGCCGACATCACGGTCACCGGCCCGCCGGGGCCCCCGCCCGCCGACCCCGTCACGGAGGGCGCCGCGTACTGGCCGCTCGCCGTGACCCGCGCGCTCGACGACCTGATCCTGCACCTGCGCGCCAACGAGCCCGCCCTCGGCATCTGGGTGCTGCGCGCCACCGGCGACCCGGCGCTCGTCCTGGCCCACGACGCCCGGCTGCGCGAGGCGGACGACTGGTTCGCGAGCGAGGTGCGCCACTACTACAAGCGCACGCTGAAACGGCTCGACGTGACCAGCCGCAGCCTCGTCGCCGTGCTCGACCCCGGCACCGCCTTCGCCGGGCTGCTGGCCGAGCTGGCCCTGGCCGCCGACCGGCAGTACATGCTGGAGGGCGTGCGCGAGGACCGCGACGACGGCCCGGCCGCGCTGTGGCTCACCCCGTCCAACGACGGCCTCTACCCGATGGGCAACGGCCTGTCGCGCCTGGGCTCCCGGTTCTGGGGCCGTGACGGCGAGCTGGCGGCCGTCCGCGCCCGGTTCGGCGAGCCGCTGGAGGCCGCCGCGTCGGCGCGGCTCGGCCTGGTCACCCTCGCGCTCGACGACCTCGACTTCGCCGAGGAGCTGCGCCTCGCGCTGGAGGAACGCGCCTCGCTCTCCCCCGACGCGCTGACCGGCATGGAGGCCAGCCACCGCTTCGCCGGGCCCGAGACGATGGAGACCAAGATCTTCGGGCGGTTGTCCGCCTGGCAGAACTGGATCTTCTCCCGGCCCAACGCCGCCGGCCCCGACGGCGCGCTGCGCCGCTACGGCACCGGCCGCAAGGGCGACTACGACCTGACGAGGGTGTGAGCATGCTCGGCGGGACGCCGCTCATCGACGCGCACGCGCACGTCCCCTGCTCGGCACGCTCAAGCCCGCCCGCCTGGGCTGGGCGCGCCGGCGCCCACTCCCGGGCCCGCTCCCGGGCGCTCACCGAGGCGGGCGCAGACGGCTCCGCACCCAGCCGGGGTCGGGGTTGACGTGCGCCTCGCCGTCCACGACGACCGTCGGCACGGTCTCCGAGCCGCCGGCGACGGCGCGCACCGCCGCCGCGCCCTCCGGGTCGCGCCAGATGTCCACCCAGTGCGCCCGCCGGGCGTCGCGGCCCAGCCGGAGCCGCAGCCGCAGGCAGTAGCGGCACCCCGCCCGCCAGTAGACGACCGGCCGGCCGTCGGCCGCGCTCAGCTCGCGCGCCCGCGCCGCGCCGACCGGCCGCGGGAACATCAGCGGCGACAACCAGACGGCGGCCAGGGCGAACACAGCGAACAGCACGGCCGCGGGGACGGGCTCGCCCGCGGCGAGCCGCGTGGCCGCCGCCGCCAGGCCGCACAGCGCCAGCAGCCCTGGCAGCATCCATGCGCGTGTCATGGTCCGGCACGTTATCGGGGGCCGGGCCGGCGCTCCCCCGGCGGGGTCCCGCCGTCCGCCGCCGGCCGCGCGCCCGGCGCGGGGCCCGGCCGCCAGGGCAGCCGGTTGTCCAGCTCGACCTCCAGCGAGAAGCTGAGGAAGGTGCGGATCAGGACGATCAGCGCGAGCACGCCGACGCCCGCGAACGTCGGCGCGACCGCGACCGTGCGGATGATGTCCCCGGCCACCAGGAACTCCAGGCCCAGGAGGATGGCCCGGCCGAGCCCCTGCCGGTAGGCGCGGTAGGCGTCGTGGAAGTGCGGGCGCCGCCGCGCGTCGAGGCCGAAGCGCACGGTGGCGGCCAGCGCCCCCAGCGCGATCATGACGACGCCGGCCAGGTCGACCGCCCGGCCGACGCCCTCGACCAGGGCGGCGAAGTCCATGGGGACGGCGACGACCGGGCTCACGGCGGCGGAGTGCACGCTCACGGCAGGCCACCTGCCCGGGCGCCGCCCGGGCCACGCCCACGCGGCGGCCATCTTGCGTCCTGCAAAGCTTGCACAATGCCATGAACAGGTGGGGTCCCGTCCCGCGTATCTCAGGACGAGCGGCGCCCACCGCCCAGGCGCCGCGGACGGGATGACCATCATGCGCCACGCCTCCGCCGCCGGCCTCGCCGCCCTCTGCTGCTCCCTCACCGCCTGCGCCGGCTACACCCCCACGCCACTCCCCGGCACCGCCGCCCTCGACCCGGCCACCCCCGCGGTCACGGACGCGCCGTCCCCTGCCGCCGAGGCCGACACCGGCACCGTGCAGACCCGGTGGGGGCCGCTGTCGGCGGCCGACCGGGAGCTGGTCCGCAAGGTGCGCCTGGCCGGCCTGTGGGAGATGCCCATGGCCCAGGACGCGATCCAGCGCGCGGGCACCGCCCGCGTCCGCGAGATCAGCGAGGAGATCGCCGCCCAGCACCACGCCCTCGACCGCCAGGTCCGCGACGTGGCCGCCAAGCTCAGGATCACGCTGCCGGTCAAGCCCACCGACCAGCAGCAGGCGTGGATGACCGACATCTCCGGCCGGACCGGGCGGGCCTACGACGCCACCTACGTCAAGTGGCTGCGCCTGGCCCACGGCCAGATCTTCGCCCTCATCGGCACCGTGCGCGGCAGCACCCAGAACACCCTCGTGCGCCGGTTCGCCGAGCAGGCCAACGCCGCCGTGCTCAACCACCAGCGGCTGCTGGAGAGCACCGGGCTGACCACCCCGGACAGCTTCCCCACGCCGCCCGCGTGAGCGCCGCGGCGGCCGGCCCGTCCCCCCGGGCCCCGCGAACCCGGCGTGCCTCGCGCGTCCCGGGAACGTGTACAACAGTCAGCATGGAAGAGCCCTCCCCGGGCCCGGCCGGCCGGGTGGACGCCGAGGATCTCGACGCCGTCATCTCGGCCGTCCTCACCGGCTCGCGGCTGCTGGTGGCGGTCGCCGCCCGCTCCCTCGCCGCGGCCCAGGACCAGGTCACCCTCCCCCAGTTCCGCATGCTGGTCGTGCTGTCCGCGCACGGCGAGACCAAGCTCGTCACCATGGCCGAGCTGCTCGACGTCAACAGCTCCACCGCCATGCGCATGGCCGACCGGCTCGCCGCCGCCGGCCTCATCGTCAGGAAGGTCAACCCGCACAACCGCCGCGAGAGCCTGATGCGCCTGACCCCGGAGGGCCGCCGCCTGGTCGACGACGTCACCGCCCGCCGCCGCGCCGAGATCGCCGCGATCATCTCCCGGATGACGCCGGCGCAGGCCCACGCCCTGATCGACGCGATGGCCGCGTTCAACCAGGCCGGGGGCGAGGCGCCGGCGGGCCAGCGGCACCCCCTGGGCTGGCCCGAGGCCTGACGTACGGTCCGCGCCCGGTCAGCCGGCGCGCAGGACGCGGAACCGGCCGGGCGCCGCCGGGTCCCGGTCGGCCACCTGGACCGGCGCCCAGGCCCACTGCCACACGCTGACGCCGGAAGCGCGGGAGAACCGGATCGTGCCGCGGGTGCCCTCGACCGTGACGTCCGGCCAGGCCGCGGCGGCGCGCGCCCGGTCCGTCCCGTGCGCGCGCAGCACCTCGGCCAGCACGGCGACCGTGTCGTAGCCCTCGTAGGCGACGAACGACGGCTCCTCGCCCAGCCGCTCGCGCAGGGCCGCCGCCACCCGCGCGCCGAGCGGTCCGAACCGCGCGGGCAGGTAACGGAGGAACGGCACCGCCGCGCCGTCCCCGCCCAGCGCCGCCGCCCAGCCGGCGAACTCCGGCTGCCCGGCCGGCGCGCCGATCAGGACGCCGGCCAGCCGCCGGTCGCGGCGCACGGCCCTGACCAGCGGCACGATCGGCTCGGGGTACCCGGCCAGCAGGAGGAGGGCGGTCGCGCCGTCCGCGGCGAGCGCGTCGCACAACGCCTCGGGGCCGAGCGCGCGCAGGTCGAGCTCGGCGACGGCGCCGCCGCGCGCGGCGAAGCGCTCCCGCAGGAGGCGGCTCCCCGACGCCCAGTAGAGGCTCGGCTCGGCCGCCACGGCGACCCGCGTGTGGCCCGCGGCGAGGAGGAAGTCCGCGTAGATCCGCCAGCCGTGCGACTGCGCGGGGGCGAGCCGCGCCACCCGGTCCGCCGGCCGGTCGGTGAGCGCGTCGAGGACCGCCGACGAGCAGAGGAACGGCAGGCCGGCGGCCTCGGCCCGGGCGGCCGCGGCGCGCGCGACGACGCTGTGGTACTCCCCCGCGAGGGCGGCCACGCCGAGGCCCGCCAGCTCGTCCACCGCGGCCTCGGCCCGTGCCGGGTCGGCCGCGGTGTCCCGCACCACGAGGCCGACGGGCCGGCCGCCGATCCCGCCGGCCTCGTCGGCCTCGCGGGCGGCGAGCTCCAGCCCGGCGAGCAGGTGCCGGCCCGCCTCGGCCCAGCCGGGCCGGGTCAGCGGGACGAGCGCGCCGATCCGGACGGGCGCTGCGCCGGGTCCGGGTGGCGTGGATGGCGTGTTCATGAGGCGGCCTCTCCTGGGTGATGGTGGGTCGCAGTATGCCGGGGCCGCCGAGCGCCGGCGGACGTCGCCTATCATTCAGGCACCAGTCGAAGCAGGAGGTGCCCCGTGGTGGCCGCCCGTACGGGATCGTGCTGTGCCCCGATCGCGCGTCAGCCGCTCGCCGAGGACGCGGCGGCCGACCTGGCGGCGCTGCTCAAGGCGGTCGCCGACCCCGTGCGCCTGCGCCTGCTGTCCATGATCGGCTCGCATCCGGACGGCGAGGCGTGCGTGTGCGACCTCACCGACGCCTTCGACGTGACCGCGCCCACCATCTCCCACCACCTGAAGGTCCTGCGCACCGCCGGGCTGATCGACGGCGAGCGGCGCGGCACGTGGGTCTACTACTGGATCGTCCCGCAGCAGGTCGCCCGGCTGGGCGAGCTGTTCACGCCGCTGGCCGCGCCCGCCGCCGCCGGGTGACGCGGGCCCGGCGGGGTCGCCGTCAGAGCCAGCCGCGCGACTCGGCCACCCGCACGGCCTCGGCCCGGTTGCGGGCGCCGGTCTTGCCGATGGCGGCCGACAGGTAGTTGCGCACGGTGCCCTCGGTCAGGAACAGGCGGCGGGCGAGGTCGGCGACGGTCGCCCCGCCGGACGCGGCCCGCAGCACCTCGGCCTCGCGCTGCGTGAGCGGGCTCGGCCCGACGGTCAGCGCGGACACCGCCAGCTTCGGGTCGATCACCCGCTCCCCCGCCATGACCCGCCGCACGGCCGCCGTCAGCTCCGCCACGGGCGCGTCCTTGACGACGAACCCCGCCACGCCCGCCTCCAGCGCCCGCCCGAGGTAGCCGGGCCTGCCGAACGTCGTCACGATCACCACCCGCTGCCCGCGCAGCCGCTCGGCCACCTCCAGGCCGGACATGCCGGGCATCTCGATGTCGAGCAGGACCACGTCGGGCCGGTGCTCGGCCACCGCGGCCTCGACCTGGTCGCCGCGCCCGACCTCGGCCACCACCTCGATGCCGTCCTCCAGCGACAGCAGCGCGGCCAGCCCGCCCCGGACGAGCTCCTGGTCGTCGGCGACGAGGACGCGGATCACGACGGCTCCATCGGGACGCGGGCCCGCAGCAGGTGGCCGGAGCCGCCGGGGCCCGGGCCGGTCTCCAGCCGCCCGCCGGCCGCGCCCAGCCGCTCCGCCAGCCCGGCGAGCCCGTTCCCGCCGCCCGCGCCACATCCAGGGCCGCCCCCGCCGTCGCCTCCGTTCCCGCCGCCCGCGCCACGTCCAGGGCCGCCCCCGCCGTCGCCTCCGGTCCCGCCGCCCGCGCCCGGGCCGCCGGGCGGGCCGGTGCCGTCGTCGCGGACCTCCACCACGGCCGCGTCGCCGTCCACCGCGAGGTCGATCCAGCAGCGCCCGGCCCCGCTGTGCCGGACGACGTTCGTGGCGGCCTCGCGCACCGTCCAGGCCAGCAGCGTCTCGGCGGCGGCCGGGATGGGCCCGCCGGCGGGCGAGACCTCCAGCCGGATCCCGGCCAGCGCGAGGCTGTCCGCCGCGCGCCGCAGCTCGCCGGACAGGGCCGGCGCGCGGTACCCGGCGACGGCGTGGCGCACCTCGTCGAGGGCCCGCCGGGCGGCGCGCTCCACGTCGGTCATCTGCCGGGCGGCCCGGTCCGGGTCGGCGTGCGCCAGCCGGGCCGCGAGCTGGCTGCTGATGGTGATGGAGGTCAGGGTGTGGCCGAGCGTGTCGTGCAGGTCGCGGGCGAAGCGCAGCCGCTCGTTGTCCACGGCGAGCTGCGCCACCTCGGCGCGGGCGGCGTCGAGCCGGGCCAGCAGCCCGCCCATGCGCAGCATCGCCGACGCCGCCATCGCCTCGGCCAGGATCACCGCCGCCACCCACCAGACCTGCGAGAACGGCACCCCGTACGCCAGCAGCGCCCCCACGGACCCGGCCACCGTCCCGGCCAGCGCCGCCCCGAGCGCGGCCCCGCGCAGCACGGACACCACGGCGCTGACCACGAACACGAAGCCCACGTACGCCCACGGCGGGCCCAGCACCGGCAGCAGCGCCAGCGCCGTGGCGGCCACCCCGGCGGGCCACCACGGCGACGGCCGGGCCGCCGGCGGCAGCAGGGCCCACATCGTCCGCACCCAGCAGGTGACGAAGACCGCGATCGCCACGGCCACGAACGCCGCCTGCCAGAGCGGCGGCCGGGCCGCGGCGAACGTCCACAGCGGCCAGACCGGCAACGCCAGCCACGCGCACGACCCGGCCCGGGCCATCCGGCGCCCGCGGCTGAAGTCGAAGGGCTCAACGCTCATAGGGCCCGACGGTAACGCCACAGCGCGAGCGCGACGAACCCCAGCGTCCAGGCGGCCAGCACGGCGAGCGAGGTCCCGGTCGGCGCGCGGCCCTCCAGCGCCCGCCAGCCGAGCGAGCCGACCTGGTAGGTGGGGCTGTACTCGGCGAGCGCGCGCATGGCGGACGGCATCCGCTCCACCGGCACCCACAGCCCGCCGACCACGGACAGCGCGAAGTAGACGATCGTCATGGCCAGGGTGGCGAGCTGCCCGCGGAAGGTGTAGCCGAAGGCCACGCCGAGCGCGGCGAACGGCAGCGCCCCCGCCCAGATCAGCGGCACCAGCGCCGCCCAGGTGCCCGCCGGCAGCCGCACCCCGGCCAGCAGCGCCCCGGCCGCCAGCACGACCAGGACGCTGGGCAGCACCCCGGCGGCGGCCCCGAGCAGCTTGGCCGTCACGTAGCCGTGGGCGGGCAGCGGGGTGACGGCGAGCTGCCGCAGCCAGCCGCCGGCCCGTTCCATGGCGATGGCGCCGCCGACGAACATGGCCCCGCCCATCGCCCCGTACGTCGCCATGGACACCATCGCCCGGCCGGGCGGGGCGACCTCCAGCACCTCCGCCCACAGCAGGAAGAGCAGCAGCGGGAACACCGTCATCATGGTCATCCCGACCGGGTTGCGCAGCGCCCGCGCCAGCTCCAGCCGCACGTACGAGCCTGTCATCGGGCCCCTCCCGTCAGGTCCGCGGGCGCCCCTGAGGTGAGGCTCACGAAGGCGTCCTCCAGGTCCACGCGCTCGGTGCGCACGTCCCTGAGGTCGTCGAACGCGGCGAACAGCGCCCGCAGCGTCGCGTCGGAGTCGCCGGTGCGCAGCGCCACGGTGCCGTCCTGCACGCGTACGCCGCGCACGCCCGGCAGGGCCCGCAGCCGGGCCGGGTCGGCGGCGCCGCCCGCGGCGAAGCGCACCTCGCCGCCGCCCACCAGGTCCTTGATCGCCTCCACCGGCCCGTCTGCGATGACCCGGCCGCGGGCCAGCAGCACCACGCGGTCGGCGTAGGCGTCGGCCTCGGCCAGGTAGTGGGTGGCGAAGACGGTGGTGCCGGTGCGGCGCCGCACCTCCTGCCAGAGGGCGCGGCGGCCGTCCACGTCCAGGCCGGCGGTGGGCTCGTCGAGCACCAGCAGCCGGGGGTCGCCGGCCAGCGCGAGCGCGAACCTGACCCGCTGCTTCTGCCCGCCGGACAGCCGGCCCACGCGCCGGTCGGCGAGGTCCTCGGCGCGGGCGGCGCGCAGGGTGGCGGCCAGGGGCGGCGGTCGGTCGTACAGGCCGGCGACGGCGGCGACCAGCTCGCGCACGCGCACGTCGTCGAGCAGCCCGGCCTCCTGCGGCAGCACGCCGAGCAGGCCGGCGCGGCGGGCGTCGGCGGGCGGGCGGCCGAGGACCGCGGCCCGCCCGGAGGTGGGCGGCAGCAGGCCGACGGCGATGGACAGCAGCGTGCTCTTGCCGGCTCCGTTGGGGCCGAGCAGCGCCACGGTCTCCCCTTCGGTCACGGTGAGGTCGATCCCGTCCAGCGCGGTGACGGGGCCGTGGCGTTTGCGGACGTCGGTCAGTTCCAGCGCGTTCGGCATGGCTTCAGCCTGCGGGAACGCGGCGGCGCCGGGGTAGTGCGACGTGTCAGCCAGGCCGCCGTGACAAACGTCATGAGATGAGGTCGTTACCTGGGAATTACCCATATGGTACGATGGTTGTACATAACGGACGCGAGATGACATAACTCCGCGTACCTGGCGTCGCAGTCTTTACCTTTCACAGGCCCTTAGCCAGGAGCCGTGCGACCGCCTCCCATGACAGCCGCAACGCCGCTGTCACATGCCCACGCACGACACACCGCCTAGGAGCGATTTCCTCATGGCCAAGCAGTTCCTCACGCATGCCCGCACGTCCACCGCCGCCCGCGCCGCGCTCGGCGCCGCCCTCGCCGCCGGCGCGATCGGCCTCGGCGCCGGCGCCGTCGCCCACGCCGACGCCGCCGCCCGGCCCGCCCCGTCACGCACGTCGCCGGCGACGCCAAGGGCCCTCGGGGAACGACTCCCAGGGCGCCGTCAAGGTGACCGCCGCACAGGTGCTCGCCACCGCCCGCGCCCAGGTCGGCACCAGCGAGGACGCCCACGGCGGCGGCACCAAGTTCCAGCGGTGGTACGCCTCCTCGCCGCGCGCCACCGAGACCGCCGCCCGCGACGGCGGCGACACGGCCTCCTACGTGGACGCGCCGTGGTGCTCGATGTTCGTCTCCTGGGTGGGCGAGCAGACCGGCGCCCGCACGCAGGTCGGCTGGGACGCCTACACCGTCGCGCACGCCAAGTGGTTCGAGGCCAACCACCGCTTCGGCACCGCCGCCAAGCCCGGCGCCGTGGTGTTCTTCTCCTGGAGCGGCAGCAAGGACCTCGACGCCATCAACCACGTCGGGTTCGTCGTCAAGGACAACGGCGACGGCACGATCTCCACGATCGAGGGCAACACCGGCAACGGCAAGGTCGAGCAGCGCACCCGCCCGGCCTCGCAGGTCGTCGGCTACGGCTACCCGCACTACGCCGCCTGACCGCCCCGCCCCCTCTCCCGCGAGCGCGCATCCCGTACGGGGTGCGCGCTCGCGCGTTGCGAGGGCTCAGGCGCCCGGCGAGGCGGCCAGGAACCGGGCGATCCGGGCGGCCCCCGTCCGGGCCAGCCAGGTGCGCAGGTCCATCAGGCCAGGGTGCAGGGCGCGGGTGAAGGCCACGTCGGCCCGGTAACCGCGCTCGTTCAGCCAGACATAGGCGCGCGCGAACTCCTCACCGGCCCGGGCGATCACCTCGATCGGGATCTGCACGTACGGCAGCGGCCGGCCGACGGCCGCCGAGACGGCGGCGGCGATGGCGCGCGGGGTCAGCTCGTCGCCGGCCAGGTCCACCGTCCGCCCGATCCACTCGCCCGGCCGGGCGAAGGCCAGCGCGGCGATCGCGCCGACGTCGTCGACCGCCATGATCTGCTGCGGCACGTCGGCGGCGAACGCGGCCGACACCGTGCCGCCGCTCAGGTGGTAGGCGCCGGTGTAGTTCTCCATGAACGACACCGGGCGCAGCACGGTCGCGGGCAGCCCGAGCCGCGCGAGATGCCGCTCGACGCGCCACTTGCTGACCGTGTTCTGCGGCAGCACCTCGGTGTCGTGCCGGCCCGCGCCGGCGAGCGAGGCGTAGACCAGGTGCTCCACGCCGGCGGCGTGCGCCGCGTCGGCGACGTTGCGGCCCCAGCGCACCTCGTCCTCGGCGGTGAAGCCCGGCGGGGTGCCGGGCGAGCCGACGGTGGGCTGCACGCTGAACAGGCCGTACGCGCCCTCGGTCGCGGCGGCGAGCGAGGCGGCGTCGTCCAGCTCCGCCCGTACGGGTTCCGCGCCGGCCCTGGCCAGCGCCCGGGCCGCCGGGCCGGCCGGGTCGCGCGTCAGGGCGCGCACCCGCCAGCCGGCGGCGAGCAGGTGCCTCGCCACGGCCCCGCCCTGCGCCCCGGTCGCTCCGGTCACCACGATGGTCTTCACTGCTCACGCACTCCAGTCGGTAGGCATGCGGCGGGGCGCCCGGCTAAACGGGGTGGCCCTCCGGTTTCGTTCCGCTACGATATGGAGGGCCACCCCGTTTAGCAAGCCGCCGGAGACCCCATGCCGACACCCGACCCCCGCCCGGCCCCGCCCGCAGGCCGCGCCACGACGGCCGGGGCCGCCCGGCCGATGCGGGCCGACGCGCGGCGGAACCACGACCGCCTCCTGGCCGCCGCCGCGGAGGCCGTCGCCGAGCAAGGGGCGGAGGCGTCACTGGAGGAGATCGCCCGCCGGGCGGGCGTCGGCTCGGCCACGCTGCACCGGCACTTCCCGTCCCGGCAGCGGCTCCTGGAGGCGCTCTTCCGCGGCAAGGTCGAGGCCCTGTGCGCCGCCGCCGGCGAGCTGGCCGCGCGGCTCGCCCCCGGTCCGGCGCTGGACGCCTGGCTACGCGCGGTGGCCGCGCACGCCGTGTCCAACCGGGGGCTGGCCGCCGCCCTGCTGCGCGGCGGCCAGGACGGCGATCCCACGCTGGGCGCCACCTGCCACACCATGATCACCGAGACGGGCGCGGACCTGCTGGCCCGCGCCCGCCGGGCCGGCGCCGTCCGCCCCGAGGTCGGGGTGACGGACCTGCTGAAGCTGGTCAACGCCATCGCCCTGGCCGCCGAGGGCGAGCCGGACGGCGCGGCCCAGGCCGAGCGCCTGCTCACCCTCGCGCTGGACGGCGTGCGCCCGCCCGGCGACAGTCCCGGGCGGTGAGGGCGCCGCGGCCGGTGCGGGCGGTCCGCTCAGCCCTTCTTCAGCGGACCGACGCGGATGAGGCCGTGGTCGCAGACGCGGTCGGCCTTGAACGGGATGTCGAGGAAGGCCCGCTCGTCCGGCGGGATCACCAGGAGCCCGCTGGGGGCGGGGCAGCTCGTCTCGGCGCCGGTCTCGACCGCGCCCCAGTGCAGCCGCGCGACGGCCCTGCCGCCCGGGGCCAGGACGACGCGGGGCCCGGCCGGGCCGTCCCTGCGGACGCGGGTGGTCAGCGCGTCGCGGTGCGCGTCGATCATGATGAGGCCGACGAAGCCGCGCGTCCAGCAGCTCCGGCCCGAGACGTTGGTCAGCACGAGCGGGGCGAAGCGGTTGCCCGCGGCCGGGTCGATCCTGCCCACCTGGGCCTTCAGCCGGCCCGCCGTGCACTGGACCGGCTGCGCCTCGGCTTGAGCCCCGGCGGCCTGGGCGGGGACGGTCGCGGCGGCGATCGTGCCGAGCATCGCTCCTGTCACGATTAATGCCTTCATGCCTTTCACGGTAAGCCCGCCTCCGACCCGGCGGGCGCGGACGGGCGGGCTGGTGCGGCGGCCCGGGCAGTGGTGGCGGTGCGGGCGGCGGTGGCGGTGCGGGCGAGCAGGGCGCCGGAGAGCACGACCAGGCCGCCCACGATCTGGAACGCGCCGAGCGTCTCGCCGGCCAGGGCCCAGGCGGCCAGCGCGCCCGCGATGACCTCCAGCGACGCCACCGTGGCGCCCACGGCGGCCGAGAGGCGGCGCACCGCGTGCACGCCCAGCACGTACCCGATCACCGTGGCGACCAGCACCATCCACAGGTACGCCGCCAGCACCGGCAGCGGGTGCCCACCGGCGCCCGGCACCAGGGGGGCGGGGGCGGCGGAGGTGGTGAAGGCGGTCCACGGGATGTCCCAGGGCCGGGCGAACGGGATCAGCACGACGGCCGCGCCGGTCATGCCCCAGGCGACGAGCCCGAGCGGGTGCACGTCGTCGCCGAAGCCATCGTTCATCAGGAAATATCCGGCGGAGCACGCGGCGGCGAGCAGCCCCAGCAGCAGGCCGAGCGCGTCCAGCCGCACCTCCTGCCACACCTCGGCGACGACCGCGAGCCCCGCGATCGCGACGACCGCCCCGGCGTACGCGCCCCGCCCCGGCCGGCCCCGCCTGACCAGCCGCACCCAGGCCACCACCAGCACCGGCGCCAGGTAGACCAGCAGCAGCGCGATCCCCACCGGCAGCCGGGTGATCGCGGCGAAGTACAGCGACTGCACCCCGGCCACGGCCATGACCGCGTACAGCGCGAAGAACGGCAGCCGGGCTCGCCGGATCCGCAGCGCGGCCGGCCGGACCACCGCCAGCACCGCCACCAGCAGCAGCCCCGCGCCCGCCATGCGGGCCCACACCGTCTCGAACGGCGTGAGCCCGGCCGCGACGAGGTATTTCGCCATCGGCCCCGAGAACGCGAAGCAGCCCGAGGAGCCCAGGGCGAGCGCGAGTCCCGCGTGCCTCGTCGCGCCGGTCACCTCTCCGTGCCACCTCTCCCTGTCAGCAGCGTTCAGGAGGTTGGAGACTGACATGCCGGGTGTCGCGGGCGCAACGCGTTATCCGCGTCAGGCGATGCGGGCGGGATGAGGGTGTCCTCGCCCGTCGCCTCGGCCGCCAGCAGATTGCGGGTGGAGGTGCCGAAGAACTCCAGCATCGCCTCCCGCTCGAACGACGGCGAGTTCGACCCGTCCACCACCACCCGCGCCCCGGTCAGTCCTTCGCCGGTGAGCGTGTTCACGCCGGTGTTCGGCGAGGCCGCCACCGCCTCGTGCCCGTGCTCGCCCAGCTTCGCCTCCTGTCCTCACGGAGCCCCGCGCGGACGAATCGTCCCGGAATCCACCATGTGACGCACACGAGACAGGATCGATGGTTGGTGGCGTGCCTGCCGCGCTCCACGGCCCGCCGGCCGGGATGGCACAAAAATGGCGAAAAGCCGATTCGCCATCGAGAAAGCCATGTACCTCCCGTCACTAGAGTGAAGATCTCGCAGATGGTCGCGGACGGGGCAGGTTCGGCATGGCAGAGGGGGACACGCCGTACCCGATGGTGGTCGTCGGCGCCTCCGGCGTCGTCGAGCGCGCGAACGCGGCGGCCCGGTCGCTGCTGGGCGGCGTGCCCCCGGACGCGCGGATCGCCCCGGTATGGCTCGTGCGGGCGCATCGCGGCCTCGTCGCGGGCGGGCCCGCGCGGCCGGTGCTCGGGCCGGTCGGCGAGCGGGTGTTCGAGGCGCATCCCGTCGAGGTCGGCGACGCCGGGCACGTCACCTGGTGGCTGGTGGACGTCACCGCCCGGGAGCGGGCCGCCGAGGCGCTGCGGGCCGAACGGGACTCGCTGGCGGCCGTGGTGGAGACCTCCAGCGAGCTGCTGTCCTCGCTGAACCTGGACCGCTGCGTGGAGGTGGCGGCGCGGCTGGCGGCGCGGCACCTGGCCGACGCCGCCCGGGTGGTCGTGCCGCGCTGCGGCCACCGCTACGAGGTGGCCTGCTGCGAGGCGGGCGGCGAGCCGGTCCGCCGGGACCTGACCGTCGATCCCGGCACGATGCCGGGCCTGGCCGAGGCGTTGCGGGGCTTCCCGCCGGTGCCGGCCCGCTGGGTCGATCCGGCGGAGGCGCCGGGATGGGTGACGCGCGGCGCGCCCGCCGGGATCGGCTCCATAGCGGTGCTCGGGCTGCCCGGCCACGGGCTGTCGGCGGGCGCGCTGATCCTGCTGCGCCGCGCGGAGGAGCCCGGGTTCTCCCCCGCCGAGGAGCTGTTCGTCCCGCTGTTCACCGCCCGCGCCGGCACCGCGCTGTCCATCGCCCGCCTGTACGCCGAGCAGTCGGCGATCACCGAGACGCTGATGGCCGACCTGCTGCCGCCGGTGATGTCGCGGCTGGACGGCGTGGAGGTGGCGGCCCGCTACCGGGCGGCGGGCGACAGCGCGCAGGTCGGCGGCGACTTCTACGACGTGCACGCGGCCGCCGGCGTGGGCCGGGAGTCGCTGGTGGTGCTCGGCGACGTGTCCGGCAAGGGACTGGAGGCCGCGGTGCTCACCGGCAAGATCCGCAACACGCTGCGCGCCCTGCTGCCGCTCGCCGACGACCACCAGCGGGTGCTGGAGCGCCTGAACGAGGTGCTGCTCGCCGGCGACAGCCCGCGGTACGTCACGCTCGTGCTGGCCGGGGTGGAGCGCCGCGGCACGCGGGTCGCGCTGCGGCTGACCAGCGCGGGGCACCCGCCGCCGATGATCGTGCGCCGGGACGGCCGGGTGGAGGAGGCCCGCACCCAGGGCACCCTGATCGGGCTGCTGGAGCAGGTCACCAGCGTCACCCAGGAGGTGCTGCTGGAGCCCGGGGAGAGCTGCCTGCTCTACAGCGACGGCGTCATCGAGGCGCGGGGCGGGCCGCTCGGCGACGAGCTGTTCGGCGACGAGCGGCTGCAGGCGGAGCTGCGGCACTGCGCGGGCATGCCGGCCGACGCCCTGGCCGAGCGGGTGCAGATGCTGGCCGCGCAGTGGGCGGGCGGGGGCGAGCACGACGACGTGGCGATCGTCGCCGTCGCGGCGCCCCGCGAGGTGCTGCTGGACGTGGCCGCCGCGGACGGCCCGCCGTGACGGGCCCGGAGGAGGGGCGCGCGGAGGGGCGGCCCCCGGAGGGGCGGCCCCCGGAGGAGGGGCCCCCGGAGGGGCGGCCCCCGGAGGAGGGGCCCCCGGAGGGGCGGCCCCCGGAGGAGGGGCGTGCGGAGGGGCGGCGCGTGGTGGAGCGGTGCGCGGGGGCTTTGTGGGAGGCGGCGATCGCCGGCGACGAGTACGCGGCGGTCGACGCGGCCATCGCCGCGGTGGAGGCGGGCGTGCCCGTCGAGACCATGATCCTGGACGTGGTGGCCGCCGTGCAGGCGCGGGTGGGCCAGGCGTGGGCGGACAACGTGATCACGGTCGCGCAGGAGCACACGGCGACCGCCGTCAACGAGAGCGTGCTGGTCGTCGTCGCCGCCCATCCGGCCGCGCGGGAGCACCTGCCGGCGCCGGACAAGGGCCGGATCTGCGTGGCGTGCGTGGACGGCGAGTGGCACACGTTCCCCGTCCGGCTGCTGGCCGAGGTGCTGCGGCTGCGCGGCTGGCGGGTGGACTACCTGGGCGCGCACGTGCCCACCCCGCATCTCGTCGTGCACCTGCACAGGACCGGGCCGGACACGGTGGCGCTGTCCAGCTCGATCGCGACCCGGCTGCCGGCGGCGCACGGGGCGATCACCGCGTGCCAGGCGGCGAGCACGCCGGTGCTGGTCGGCGGCGCGGCGTTCGGCCCGGACGGCCGCTACGCCCGCCTGCTCGGCGCGGACGCCTGGGCGCCGGACGCCCGCGCCGCCGCCGAATTGCTGGACCGCGGCCCGCTCCCGCGCCGCGCCGGAACGGAGGCGGGGACAGGGGCGGGGACGGGGGCGGGGGCGGGCACGGTGGCCGGCCGCGAGTACGTCGTGCTCGGCGAACGCACCCCCGACCTGGTCAGAGGCGTCATGGACGAGCTGCGCCGCCACACGCCCGCCGACGGGCCCGACGGCGCACCCGATGGCGGGCCGGCCGCCGGGCCCCGCGACCGCCGGCTGCCTGGCTACACGGCCGAGGACGTGGCGTCGATCGTCGACTTCCTGCGCGCCGCCGCGTACGTCGAGGACCCCACCCTGTTCACCTCGTTCGCCGGCTGGATGGCCCGGATGCTGACCGCCCGCGGCGTGCCCGAGCCGGCCCTGCCCGCCGCCCTGGACGCGATGGCGGCCCGCCTGGCGGACCTGCCGCACGCCCGCGCCGCGCTCGCCCGCGCCCGCGGAGCTGCGCCCGCCGGGGTCCGCCGAGCGGGCCGTGGACGCCCTGGGCGCTGATCGCCCCGTCGGCGGCCGCGATGCCCGGGTTCCTCGTGCACCCGAGCCGCGGGACAACGGCTTCGCCGGCTGCGCTGGGTGGCCGCGGCTCGCCGACACCACGGCCGGCGCTCCGGCGGGTCGCCTAGCATCGACGAGATGACCGAGATGACGATCGTCGAGTGCGCGGGCGGCCCGCGCGAGCTGGGGCGGGCGCACGGCGAGCAGGCGCGCGCCGCCGTACGGCGGGCGCGGGAGGCGTGGCGCGAGGCCACGGCCGGCTCCGGCGTGGCCGAGCTGGTGGGCGGGTCGCCGCTGCTCGGCACCGTCCAGCGGCTCATGCCGGACCTCGCCGAGGAGCTGCGCGGCATCGCCGAGGGCGCGGGCGTGCCCTTCGCGGACGTCGCGGCCTACAACTGGATGGACGAGGGCTGGTGGATGCGCCGCCGGCACCTGCGGGAGCACGGCTGCAGCGTGGTGGGCGCCGAGCGCGCCCCCGGCGGCCCCTACCTGGCGCAGAACATGGACCTGCCGGCGTTCATGGACGGCTCCCAGCTCGTGCTGCGGCTGCGCCCGGCGGGCGGGCCCGAGCAGCTCGTGCTGACCTCGGCCGGGCTGCTCGCGCTGACCGGCGTCAACGCGGCGGGCGTCGCGGTCTGCGTCAACACGCTCGGCATGCTGACCGGCGACCCGTACGGGCTGCCGGTGGCCGCGATGATCCGCGGCGTCCTGGCCCGCCGCGACCGCGCCGCCGCCGTCGGGTTCCTGCGCGCGGCCGGGCACGCCAGCGGCCAGCACTACGCCGTCGGCGACGCCACGGGCCTCGACAGCCTGGAGTGCTCGGCGGCCGGGGCGGTGCCGGTGCCGCTGCGCGAGGGCCGCCTCGTGCACACCAACCACCCGCTGGCCAGCGCCGACCTCGACCCGGACGCGCTGCGCAAGCTGCGCGACACGGGCCGGGTGCGCGACTCGGAGAACCGGCTGCGGTTCCTGGAGGGCACGCTGCGCCCGGACGGCACGCGGGACGAGGCCGAGGCGATGCTCGCCGACGACACGGTGCCGATCTGCGTCCCGGGCGTGCCGGACTGGCCGACCAGGACGTTCGGGTCGGTCTCGTACGAGCTGGGCGGCCCGGAGCCGCGCGTCCGCGTCAGGCCCGGCCTGCCGGGACGGGCGCAGTGGCTCGAACCCGGCTGGACGGCCGCCTGAGCCCCGGGCGGGTCAGGTGTAGTAGCCCTCGACGGCGGCGCGGGCCTCGTCGTACAGGGCCGGGCCCTCCTGCGGCACCTCCGGCCAGCCGCCGCCCGGCTTGAGCGCGTCGAGCTGCTCCTCGGCGAGGGCGTAGACGACGCGGCCGAGGCCGCTGCGCCGGATCGCGCCCGTGCACATGCCGCAGGGCTGGCAGCTGGTGAACATGGTGGTGGCGGCGGCGGTGGCCGGGTCGAGCTCGCGAGCCGCCCAGCGGGCCAGCTTGAGCTCGGGGTGGGCGCTGATGTCGCCGCCGGTGATCGTGGTGTTGCGCTCCTCGGCGAGCACGTTGCCCGCCGCGTCCGCCAGCAGCGAGCCGAACGGCGGGTCGCCCGCCGCCCGCGCCTCGCCGGCCAGCTCGATCGCGCGGCGCAGCAGGCGTTCCTCGTCCGGTGTCATGGGTGCTCCCTTCGGGGGTGGAGGTTCATCCGGTCGGCGACGGCGGCGAGCATCCGCCACTTGGCCGCCGGGTGCAGGGTCTCGCCGGGGTCGCCGTCGAACGGGTCGAGGACGACCGTGTCGGCGCCGAGCAGGCGCAGCTCGTCGAGGTCGGCGGCCACCTGGTCGATCGTGCCCTCGCCGGCCAGGCGGTCCGGGCCGGTGACGGGCGCGTCGGTGATCCGCAGGACGACGCGCGGGGCGAAGCCGGGCACCGGCCGCTCGCCCGCGATCGCCGCCATGCGCTCCACGGCGGCGCGCAGCCACGGCAGCGTGTTGCGCAGCGGGTGCCAGGCGTCGCCGAGGCGGACGGCCCGGCGGATGCCGGCGTCGCTGTTGCCGCCGATCCACAGCGGCAGCGGCCCGGCCCGGTAGTCCTCGGTGTCCTCGCGGGCGGCCCGCAGCGCGCGGAGCACGTCGTCGGTCAGCTCGCCGCGCCGCTCGAACGGCACCCCGAGTGCCGCGAACTCCTGCCGCGCCCAGCCGGAGGCGATGCCGAGGACCAGCCGGCCGTCGCTGAGCCGGTTGAGGTTGGCGGCCATGCGGGCGGTCAGGAGCGGGTGCCGGTACGGGGCGATGAGCACGGTCGTGCCGAGCCGGAGCCGTTCGGTGACGCCGGCCAGCCACGACAACGTGGTGAACGGCTCGTAGAACGGCGCCGGGTACTGCTCGGCCACGTCGGGCGTCACCACGACGTGGTCGGAGACCATGAGCAGGTCGAAGCCCAGGCCCTCGACGGTCTGCGCCCACGCGCGCAGCGCGCCCGGGTCGGTGCCGGGGCCGAAGTTGGGGACGTTCACGCCTAGTCGCACCGCTCCAGGCTATCCAGGTGATCATGCCCGAGGTAAGGGGTTTCTCCCGGCGCAGGCCGCGATCGGCCGGGGATCCGCCGGTATCTTGGCCGCATGGCCGAGAATCTCGACGCGACCGACTGGGCGATCCTGGCCGAGCTGCAGCAGGACGGCCGTGTCCCGTTCACCGAGCTCGGCCGGCGGGTGAGCCTCAGCTCGTCGGCCGTCACCGAGCGCGTGCGGCGGCTGGAGTCGCTGGGCGTCGTCACCGGCTACCACGCCGAGGTCGACCTGGAGAAGGTCGGGTACGCGGTGCTCGCCGTGGTGCGGCTGAAGTACCCGGGCAACCGGCACGAGCCGCTGCGCCGGCTGCTCGGCGAGCGGACGGAGATCCTGGAGTGCCTGCGCACCACCGGCGACGACTGCTACACGCTGAAGGTGGCGGCGGCGTCCATGGGGCATCTGGAGCGGCTGATGGGCGAGCTGGCCGAGTTCGGCAGCACGACGACCAGCGTCGTCTACAGCCGGCCGCTCCCCTACCGCGGCCCGCGGCGGCCGCCCGGCGCCTGCTAGCCCGTGCCCCACACGGGCCGGCCGGGGTCGGCCGGCGGCAGCCGTTCCAGGATCGCGGCGATGCTCTCCCAGTCGGCCACGTCCACGCTGGCCGCCATGAGGCGCAGCCGCGCGGCGATCTCGCGGTGCGCGCCGAGCCACGCCTCCGTGCCGGCCATGATCTGGCCGGTGACCGCCTCGTAGCCGCCCGCGCCGCCCTGGCCTTTGAAGAAGGCCGCGCCCTCCTTGCCGTCGCCCCGGAAGTCGCCGATGGCCTCCAGCTCGCGGGCGGCGCCCGCGACGAACCGGGCCAGCTCCTCCCGCTCCTGGTCGAAGACGTCGGCCACGGAGCGGAGCCGGCGCTTGTGCACCTCCATGCTCAGCCTCCCGCCGGTTTGTGGGCCATCGTGAAGTACAGCAGGATCCGGCCCAGGGTCTCCTTCCAGGTGGGCACCAGCTCCTCGCCGGACTGCCCGTTCATCGCGTCGTAGGAGGGGCCGTAGCCGAGCGAGCCGCCCGCGAGCCGGCTGAGGAAGTACTGCACGTCGGCGTTGCCGCTCGCCCGCCTGGCCAGCGGCGCGGCGGCGTCGAACACCCCGTAGAAGGCGACCGAGGCGGCGAACTCCTTCAGCGCCTGCTCGGCGTTGTCCGCGAGCGAGCCCGGGTCGTCGCCGCGCGCCGCCTTGACCCCCGCCACCACGGCCACGTCGCCGACGGCGAAGAAGGCGCTGCCGATCGTGTACTCGGTCAGCTTGGCCGCCACGATCCTCGCGATGTTGTGCTCCAGCAGCCTGGCCAGCAGCCCGGCCTGGGCGCGGCGCATGAGGAACTGGGTGATCTGGTACGCCGCGCCCGCCTGCCACGGGAAGGTGGTGATGAAGACGAAGCTGGCGAAGTTGGCCAGGGCCAGCGTCCAGTAGGCGTGCCTGGCGGTCTCGATCGCGTCGGCGAACGCGGCGCAGGCCGCGCCGTTGTCGCGGCAGCGGCGGGCGAGCCGGGCGGCGTAGCCGCTCTCGGGCGGCTCGGGGTAGAGGCCGGGCGTGACGGCCTTGCGGAAGGCGTGCGCGCCGGGGTCCTCGGTGCCGCGCCACACCGACGCGGCGGCCTCGTACGTGCGGCCGGGGCCGGCCTCGACGCGGTCGGCCAGCCGCGTCCAGACGGCGGCGGCGCGGCGGGCCTTGTCCGGGTCGCCCTCGGGGTAGTCGACGGCGAGCATCTGCAGGACGAACGCGGCGATGCCGACGGTGCCGAGACCGTAGACGCTCGCCCGGCCGGCGCTGATCACGTCGCCCGCCGCGCCCGGCCACCGGGCCGATCCGCCGGGGGCGCGCCCCGGTACGGCGTGCCCGGGGAGCGGGTCGCGCCCGGGGACGGCGCGGTCAGCGGCGTGCCGGACAGGAACGGGGCGGCCAGCTCGGCGGCCTGGTCCCCGGCGGCGCGGGCCGCCCGGGCGGCGGCCCGCAGGATCTCCGCGGCGAGCTCGCCGGAGCCGAGGCGCATGGCGCGCGGGTCGATCACCAGCCCGGTCAGCGCCCCGGTCTGCGACGCCTCGGCGACGATCCGCCCGTCCGCGGCCTCGCCCCGCCCTCTGACCTCGCCGAACCCGTCGCGCAGCGCCTCGATGGCCGCGACGTCCCGCTGGTAGCCGTCCATGAGCCTGGCGAGCTCGGGATCGCCCGCGGCGTCGAACGGCCCTGCCGGTGATGTCATCCCGTCCCCTTTCTCATGATCCCCACCATATACCGGCAAGCCAGTAGGAAATACAGGTTATATCCGGTGTGAGAGGGTGCGGGGCATGAAGGTCATCGTCGTGACCGGCGCCACCCGCGGCATCGGCCAGGGCCTCGCCGCCCAGTTCGCCGCCCGCGGCCACCAGGTCGTCACCTGCGGCACCACGGGCGGCGACGTGGTCGCCGACGTGTCCGACCGCGAGCAGGTGCGCCGGGTATGGGACACCGCCGTCGACCGGCACGGCCGGGTGGACCTGTGGATCAACAACGCCGGCGTCACCCAGCCCCGCCTGCCGCTGTGGGAGCTGTCCCCCGCCGAGACCCGCCACGTGCTCGACGTCAACCTGCACGGCGTCGTCAACGGCTGCGCGGTGGCGATCCCCGGCATGGCCGCGCAGGGCCACGGCCACGTCTGGAACATGGAGGGGCTGGGCAGCGACGGCCGCACCGTGCCGGGGCTGGCCCTGTACGGCGCGAGCAAGCGGGCGGTCACCTACCTCACCGGGGCGCTGGCCAAGGAGGTGCCCGCCGGGGTCTCGGTCGGGCTGCTCAGCCCCGGCATGGTGCGCACCGACCTGCTCCTGCGCGACGCCCGGCCCGGGGCGAGCCGGGTGTTCGCGCTGCTGGCCGACCCGGTGGAGACGGTGACGCCGTGGCTGGCCGAGCAGGCGCTCGCGCGGGCCCGCAACGGGGCGCACGTGCGCTGGCTGACCCGCCGCAAGATCCTCGCCCGCTTCGCCCTGGCCCCGTTCACCCGGCGGCGGACGCCGCTCTGACCAGCCCCTCCCGGTCAGCGGGTGAGCGAACGGTCGTGGCCGGCGTCGCCGTCCAAGGGCACCTTCTCGCCCCCGTACGCGGCCGACATCCGGGCCCGCAGCCTGCCGAGCGGGCGGCGCAGCCCGTCCGGCGGGACCGCTCCCCCGCCGGCCGCCCGCGCCGCGGGGAGCGCCGGCACCGGCCGCTTGGCGCGCAGGCGGGCCGCGGCCTCCTCGTCGAGCGGGGCGTGCGCCTCGGTGAACGCCCCGTGCGGCAGCCGCCTGATCACCCCGGTCGGCACGCCGTGCCCGGCCAGCTCGGCGTCGGCGCGCTGCAGCCCGAGGCAGATCCGGTAGGTGACGACGTAGGCGAGCGCGGGCCCGGCGAACACCAGGACCCGCCCGGCGTAGGTGATGGCGTTCAGGCTGACGTGGAAGGTCGAGGCCAGCTCGTCGTTCGCGCCGAGCAGCCACAACACGCCGTAGAAGACGACGACGGACATGCCGATCGCGGTGCGGTGCGGGTGGTCGCGCGGGCGCTCCAGCACGTGGTGCTCGCGATGGTCGCCGGTCAGCCACCGTTCGAGGAACGGGTAGAGCGCCATCCCGGTGAGGACCAGCCCCAGCGGCACCAGCGCCGGGACGACCACGCTCAGCGGGATCGTGCCCGCGTGGGCGGAGCCGAGGAGGTTGAGCTCCCAGGCGGGCATCAGCCGCAGCGCGCCCTCCAGGAAGCCCAGGTAGAAGTCGGGCTGGGAGCCGGCCGAGATGTCGGCCGGGCTGTAGGGGCCGTACAGCCAGACGGGGTTGATCTGGGTGAGGCTCGCCAGCCCCGTGACCGTGCCCAGCGTGAAGAGGAAGAACGCGGCCGTCTTGGCGGCGAACGACGGGAACAGCGGCGCGCCCACCACGTTCGCGTCGGTACGGGACCGGCCGGGCATCTGCGTGTGCTTCTGCACCCACATCAGCACCAGGTGCACCGACACCAGCGCCAGCAGCACCCCGGGGATCAGCAGGATGTGCAGCGAGTAGAACCGGGAGACGACGTCCTCGCCGGGATACTCCCCGCCGAACAGCAGGAACGTCAGGTACGTGCCGACCAGCGGCAGCGAGATCAGCACGCCCTCGGTGACCCGCAGGCCGGCGCCCGACAGCAGGTCGTCCGGCAGCGAGTAGCCGGTCAGGCCCTCCAGCAGGGCGATCGCGAGCATGGTGACCCCGATGAGCCAGGTCAGCTCGCGCGGCTTGCGGTAGGCGCCGGTGAAGAACACCCGCAGCGCGTGGATCATCATGCCGCCGATGAACAGCAGGGCCGACCAGTGGTGCATCTGCCTGAGCAGCAGCCCGCCGCGCACCTCGAAGCTGAGCTCCAGCGTCGAGGCGTACGCCTGCGACATCGCCACGCCGCGCAGCGGGGCGTAGACCCCGTCGTAGACGACCTCCCCCATGCTCGGCTTGAACCAGAACGTCAGGAACGTGCCGGTGAGCAGGAGGATGACGAAGGAGTACAGGGCGATCTCGCCCAGCAGGAACGACCAGTGGTCGGGGAAGATCTTGCGCAGGTTGCGGTTGACCAGGGGGGCCGCGCCCAGGCGCTCGTCCAGGAAGGACGAGGTCCGGGCGACGGCGCCAGGGACCGTCCGCGGTCCGGTCTGCATGGGTGATATCCCTTCTGTCCGCGTTCGAGAACAAGACGAACGGGGACGCGGGACTGTGACATCGGCCACGGCGTGTCACAGCGGCGGCACGGCTCCCGTCTTTACGGGTGACCGGCGCACAACCTGCAACGCACGGCGAGGTGACCCATGGCGACGTCCTCACACATCGAGCCCGGTTCATGGCGGATCGTCCTGGAGGCGACCGAGGTGCGGCTGACCACGAGCGGGCGCAAGGGGCTGCGGCTGCTGTACGCGCCGCCGCGCCTCGACGGCTCCTTCTACCTGCGGCCGGGCGGACCGGCGGACGCGGACCCGCGGCCCGGGGGCGGGCTCGCGGGCTTCGACCTGCGGCTGCCGCTCGCCGCGCCGCGCCGGGGCGAGCCGCCCGCGCTGCTCTGGGAGGCGGCGGAGCTCGACCGCGACGGGCACGGCCGGCTGCGGTTCGGCGGCCGGGAGCTGCGCGCGCCGGTCTCGGCGGTGTGCGCGGCGGTGCCCGGCGGGCGGCCGTACGTGAAGATCGTCCTGGAGACGGTCTTCTCCTCGGCGGACCTGCGGCTGCCGGCCACGGCCGGATGGCTCCGGCCGCGGCCGGTGACGCTCCGGCTGTTCAGTGAGATCCGCCCGGCGACGGCAGCGTGGAGGTGAGCCCTTCGCCGACCCTCCTCAGCTCGGCGGTGACGGCCCGGTCGCCGGAGAACCCGGCGGCGTACGCGGGACTGAACATGATCTCGGCCCGCTGGCCGTCGCCCATCGTGAGGAAGAGCGTCGGCGTGCCCTTCGTGCCGTCCTCGCCGACGTTCTGCACGACGAGGTAGCCGGGCCGGCCGCCGACGGTGACGTCCTCGCCGTCGTTCTCGTCCCGGTAGGAGCGGACGCGGTCGTCCAGTTCCTGGACGGCGGCGTCCTCGTAGACGAAGATCTGCACGCAGTAGAAGCCGCCCGGGTCGCCCGCGTAGTCGTAGGAGACCGAGTACCGGTCGCCGCCGTCGAGGGACCAGCGCGACCAGCGCAGGCGCTCGGGCAGGTAGCCGACCCTGACGTGGCCGAACGCGCGCCCGTCGCCGAGGTCCCCGAGGCTCGCCGGTTCGGACGGCGTGAGCGGGACGTCGTCGACGGCGGGCGGTTCCGCCGTCGCGGCAGGCCCCGTCACGGCGGACCGGGTGGCGGCGGGCGGGCCGGCGACCGTGCCGCCGGGGCGGTGGCGAGCCAGGCGGCGGGCCCGGCGGCCGTCACGACCGCCGCCGCCGCGGCCAGCGCCGCGATCCTGCCCCGCCGCGCGGCCCGCGAGCGGCGGGTCACCCGCTCCACCAGGTCGGGCGCGGCGTGCAGCCGGGCGGTCTCCTCCGTCATGAGCCGCCGGATCTCGTCCTCAAGCGCGGGCATTGCCGATCACTCCTTCCGTCTTCCGGCCGAGCGCCGCGCGGAGCTTGGCCATGGCCTTGGACGCCTGGCTCTTGACCGTGCCGGTCGAGCAGCCCAGCACCTCGGCGGTCTGTGTCTCGCTCAGGTCCTCCCAGTACCGCAGCACGACCACGGCGCGCTGCCGGGGCGGCAGGGCGCGCAACGCCTCCATCAGCACGTGCCGCAGGTCGGCGTCGACCGCGCCGGCGGGCGTCTCAGGCGGGCTGTGCGTCGGGACGATGCTGAGGATCGCGCGGCGGCGGGCGCGGCTGATGGCGGCGTTGACGATCACGCGCCGCACGTACGGCTCCGGGCTGTCGTGCCGGATCCGGTCCCAGTTGCGGTAGGTGCGCTCCAGGGCCGTCTGCAGCAGGTCCTCGGCCTCCGTCTCGTCGCCGCAGGCCAGGTAGGCGGTCCGTAGCAGGCTCGTGGCGCGCGCGGCCACGAAGGCGCCGAAGTCGTGTTCCCCGCCGTTCACGGGTGTCCGTCCGATTTCACACCTCCTCATACGCCCGGGCCCGCGCCGGGGTTGCCCGCGCACGGATCATCGCGCGCGGGCAACCTCGCGGGCCCGCCGGGCGTATGGACGGTCGTGAACCTCAATCCTTCGACACGCATCCGCAAGCGCGCGACCGCGCCGGCCGCGCTCGCCGCCGCCCTGGCCGTCGGCGCCGCCGCCCTGAGCGGGCCGGCCGCCGCCACGCCCCCGCAGGGCGCCTACTGGCACACCAGGGAGCTGACGGAGACCGTCCTGCCCTGGACGTTCGGCCCGAAGAGCGACACGTACCTGCTGGTGCAGCGGCGGGTCTTCGAGGAGTGGCACGCGCCCGGCGGCCGGTGGTGGTACGGCGTGCGGGACCTCGGGGTCGCGCCGCGGACCGCCGCCGACCGGAAGGCGTGGCAGCGCGACGGCTCCCCCGGCACGTGGCGGGAGACGACGGACGGCAGGAGCGTGAAGCTGTCCGCGCGGCCCGCGCGGGGCACGCTGCGCGAGCAGCCCGCCCGGGACGAGTACCTGCTGGGCGGGCAGCGGCTGACCTACGACGAGGTGCAGCGCCTGCCCGCCGACCCGGACCGGCTGAAGGCGTGGCTCACCGAGGCGGCGCGGACGTCCCGGGTGCCGGACGAGTCCGTCGGCGCATGGCTCGCCGGCGTCCTGCCGGAGCTCCTGCACTCCCTGCCCGCGCCGCAGGAGGTCCGCGCGGCGGCGTACCGGGCGCTGCTGACGCTGCCGGGCGTGCGCGCGGACGGCGCCGCCGAGGACGGGCTCGGCAGGCCGGGCACGGCCGTGGTGACCAGCCGCACGGACGGGAAGGGCGCCGGCGCGACCGTGGTCCGGCTGCGGCTGGTCGTCGACACCGGGCGGATGACGCTGCTGGCCCGGGAGCAGAAGCTCACGCACGGCGGCGAGGTGCTGTGGCCGAAGACGTACGTCGCGACGATGGCCGAGGCAGGCTGGACGAACACCCCGCCCGTCGTGCCGGCCCTCCCCTGACCTCCGCCCGGGACCGCCCGCCGGCGTCGATTGACCGGGCGGCGGACGTGAGCGATAGTCACGTCATCCGGCTCGATCAACGAGGATGGTGAGGACGTGCGAGTGTTGCGCCAGGTGACCGCCCGCCTGTTCGGCAGGTCCCGCGTCGGCGGCAAGTACCCCTACTGGCCCTACCACTACGACAAGTAACCGGCCCCGCCCGTGGACGCGGCACGGCCGCCGGGCCCGCGCGGCCACTGGCTGCTGGGCAACGTCGCCGACTACGACCGGGACCGGATCGCGTTCCTGCGCCGGAACCACCGTGAGCACGGCGACGTGTTCTCCTTCGACGGCCGGACCGTCCTCACCGCCGACCCGCGCCTCGCCCACCAGGTCCTGACGGCGACCAACCGCGACTACGTCACGGAGCCGCCGCCGTTCGCCGGAGGGGTGGCGCCGCGCGAGGCGGACGAGACGGTCCGGTCGTGGATGCGGGCGCGCCGCGTCCTGCGGCCCGCGCTGACCGGCGCCGCCGCCGCCGCGCCGGACGCCCGGACGGTCGCGATCCTGGACGACGTCCTCGGCCGGACGGCGGGCCGGGAGAGCGACGTGCTGCCGCTGATGCTCGACGTCACCGGGCGGGCCGTCGCCGGGCTGTGCCTCGGCCCGGACGCGGCGGGCGTCCCGGAGCTGCTCGCCGAGGTGCACGCTGCGCTGCTGCCGTTCGAGGAGGCCGCGCTCCGGCTGCCCGCCTGGCTGCCGCTGCCGCGCACCCGCCGCTTCCTGCGCGCCCACCGCCGCCTCACCGGGACGCTGACCGCGCTGATCACCGCCCGCCGCGCCACCGCACCCGGGCACTTCCCGCTCCCCGGCCCGCAGCCGCGGGACCTGCTCGGGGTGTTGCTCGGCGCGCGGCCCGCCCTGAGTGACGGCGAGGTGGCCGCCGCCCTGTGGTCGGTGCTGGTCGGCGGGCACGGGGTGCCGGCCGCGGCGCTGACCTCCCTGGTACGCGAGCTGGCCCTCCGTCCCGAGCTGGCCGCCGCCCTCGCCGCCGAGGCCGGGCCGCCGGAGCAGGCCCCGCGGGCGATGCTGCCGCTCGCCGAGGCGGTCGTCCGGGAGACGCTGCGCCTGACGCCCCCGGCGTGGACCATGAGCAGGATCGCCCGCGTCCCGGCCGGCCTCGGCCCGTGGCGGCTGCGCCCCGGCGACGAGGTGCTGTGCACGCCGTACCTGATCCACCGGGACCCGCGCTGGTGGCCGCGGGCCGAGGAGTTCGACCCGTCGCGCTGGCGCGACGCCCGCCCGGCGCCCGGGACGTACCTGCCCTTCGGAGCCGGGCCCCGCTACTGCCTCGGCTCGGCGCCGGCGCTGCGCCAGCTCACGCTCGCCGCCTCCCGCCTGGCCCAGCGGTTCCGCGTGGAAGCGCCGGGCGCGGCCGCGGCGGCGCCCGCGTTCTCCGGGCGGCTGGCCCCGGCGGGCCTGCGGGCCGCGTTCCACCCGCGCTGAGGTCAGCCGTCCCCGTACCAGTGGGTGAACCCGTCCTCGGCCCGCCGGGCGGGCGCGCAGGTCAGCGGACGGGCGCCTCGCACAACGCCACGATCACCTCGACGAGGCTGTCGGCGGTGGCGTCCCAGGTGGGGTGGAAGGTGGGGGCGTGCGCGGCGAGGGCGCGCTCGCGCTCGGCGCACATCTGCGTGACGAGGTGCCTGGCCATGAGGACGCGTTCCCGCCGCACCCGCGGCGGCAGGCCGGCCAGGGCCCCGGCCAGCCCGTCGCGGAACGAGCGGAGAACGGGGGCGGCGACCAGGGCCTCGTCCACCATGATCGCCCTGAGCGCGGGGTCGGCCATGACCTGCGCGGTGAAGCGGGCGTACCAGGTGGGGCCGCCGAGCGCGTCGAGGTGCCCGGTGAACGGGCGGACCAGGCACGCCACCCAGTCGCGCAGGTCGGTGGAGCCGGCGATGCGGGCCGTCATGCGCGCCCGGATGACCTCGATCTGCTCGGCGTGCCTGCGGGCGATGGCGCGGACGAGGTCGGTCTTGGCGCCGAAGTGGTAGCTGACGGCGGCGTTGTTGCCCTGCCCGGCGGCCTCGCTGATCTGCCGGTTGCCGACGGCGTGCATGCCGCGCTCGGCGAACAGCCGCTCGGCGGCGGTCAGCAGCGCCTCCCGCGTCGCGCTGACTTGCTCGTCGCGCCGCCTCGTCCTGCCGCTCATGCGTGGTTCACCGCACTGGCGGTCACCAGCCGACCTCGTCGCAGCCGGTGTGGTCGTGCGGCTCGACCTGGAGGGTGGCATGGGCGACGCCGTGGCGGCGGCGCAGCAGGTCGCGGGCCTGGTCCAGCACGGCGTGGTGGTCCTTCTGGTCGGCGGTGACGAGGTGGGCGGTGGCGACGTTCATGCCGGAGGTCAGCGTCCACAGGTGCAGGTCGTGCACGTCGCGCACGCCCTCGATGGCGGCCAGGTCGGCGGCGACGGCGGAGGCGTCGAGCCCCTGCGGGACGTGCTGGCCGAGCACGGCGAAGACCTCCCGGCCGAGCGCGACGGCCCGCACGGCGACGAACACGCCGATGGCGAGGGCGATCACGGTGTCCCAGAGCGCCTGGCCGGTCGCCGCGACGAGCCAGCCCGCGACGATGACGCCCACGGACCCGGCGGTGTCGGCGACCACCTCCAGGTAGGCGCCCTTGACGTTGAGGCTCTCGCGCGCGCCGGCGCGCAGCAGCGCCAGCGCGACGAGGTTGACGACGAGGCCGAGGGCGCCGACGACGAGCATCGGCCCGGAGGAGACCTCGGCGGGCCCGCCGATCCGACCGATCGCCCCGGCGGCCACGTAGAGCGCGACGCCCAGCATGAGCACGACGGCCAGCAGGGAGGCGAACACCTCGGCCCGGTAGGAGCCGTAGCTGCGCCGCCCGGTGGTGTCGGGGCGGGTGGCGATGCGGGTGGCGACCAGCGCCGCGCCGAGCGTGACGACGTCGGCGGCCATGTGCCCGGCGTCCGACATCAGCGCCAGCGAGCCGGAGACCAGGCCGTAGACCAGCTCGACCACGAAGAAGCAGCCGATCAGCGCGAAGGACAGCGCCAGCCGCCAGCGGTGCCGCCCCGCCGCGTGCCCGTGCCCGTGCCCGGCGCCCATCAGCCGTCGCCCTCGCGCTCGGGGTGGATGGCGTCGGTGTGCTCGGTGTGGGCGAGCGCCAGGTCCAGCAGCATCCGCACGTGCGGGTCCTCCAGCCGGTAGTACGCCATCCGGCCGGCGCGGCGGGCCGCGACGATGCGGTGCGCGCGCAGCAGCCGCAGGGCGTGCGAGACGGCGGACTCGCTCTGCCCGGTCACCGCCGCGAGGTCGCACACGCACAGCTCGCCGTCCAGCAGGGCGACCAGCAGCTTCAGCCGGTTGGTGTCCGAGAGCAGGCCGAAGACGTCGGCCGTGTCGGCGAGGTCCTGGACGGCGGGCATGCGGTCGGTGACGGCGGCCACCCGGTCGGCGTCCACGACCCTGACGGCGCACCCGTCCACGGCCAACACACTCCCATCTGAAGAACTGTTCATATATCTATTGTGTCGGCCCGCCGGAGGTTGTCAAAGGCGTGGCGAACTTTCGTTAGGCGGAACGATGGTCTAATCTTCGGAACGTGTCGGCACAGACCCCCTTCGACCCGGCCGCCGAGCCCCGGCTCGTCGGCTCCGACCGCGTGCTCGCGGTCCTGGCCGAGCTGGCCCGCCACCCTGACGGCATCGGACTGGAGGAGATGGCGCGCGCCGTGGCCAGCCCGAAACCGACCGTGCACCGTGCGCTGGCCTCGCTGCGCCGGGCCGGCTTCGCCGCGCAGCACGGCCACGGCCGCTACGTGCTGGGCGACGAGTTCCTGCGGATGGCCTTCGCGCACCACGAGGCGCGGCCGGACCACGTCCGCGTGACGCCGATGCTCAAGGCCCTGTGCGAGCGGCACGGCGAGACCGTGCACTACGCTGTGCTGGAGGGCGCCTCGGTCGTTTACCGGTCCAAGCTGGACCCGCCGATGGGGGCGGTGCGGCTGACGTCCGTGGTGGGCGGGCGCAACCCGGCGCACTGCACCGCCGTCGGCAAGGTGCTGCTGGCCCACGCGCTGCCCGACGAGGACGCCGTCGCCGCCTGGGCGGCCGGCCGGACGCTGGAGCGGCCCACCGAGCGCTCCATCGGCACCGCCGGGGAGCTGCACGCCGAGCTGGCCCGGGTCCGCGAGCGGGGCTACGCCGTGGACGACCAGGAGAACGAGCCGGGCGTCAACTGCCTGGCCGTGCCGGCGTACCTGACCTCGCCGACGAGCCCGAGCGGCGCGATCAGCATCAGCGGCCTGGCCTACCGCACGCCGCTGCGCGCGCTCGTCGACGACCTGCCCGCCATCCTGGCCATCGTCTCAGGAGAGGACCCTTCGTGACCTTCACCGCCGTCCCGGCCTCGGCCGGCGTGCACGCCCTCGGCGAGGGCCCGGTGTGGGACGCCGCCCGCGAACGCCTGCTGTGGGTGGACATCACCGCCGGCGCCGTGCACGAGGGCCGGCTCGACCCGGGCACCGGCCAGGTCACCCCCACCGCGCGGCACGACTTCGGCTCCACCGTGGGCGCGGTCGCCGTCGCCGCCGACGGCACGCTGATCGTGGCCGAGCGGCACACCCTCACCCGCCTCGACCCGGACGGCGCCCGCGCCGAGCTGGCCCGGGTGCTGCCGCTGGACGCGCGCAGCCGGCTCAACGACGGCGCCGTGGACCCGGCCGGCCGGTTCCTGGTCGGCAGCCTCGCCCAGGACGGCCGGCACGGCCAGGAGGTGCTGGCCCGCCTGGACGCGGGCGGCGTCACCTACCTCGACACCGACCTGGTCCTGTCCAACGGCCTGGCCTGGATCGGCGACCGCCTCTACAGCGTCGACACGATGCCCGGCGTCGTCTGGGTGCGCGACTACGACGCGGAGACCGGGCGGACCGGCCCGCGCCGGGAGGCGTTCCGGATCACCGAGGGCCTGCCCGACGGCATGTGCGCCGACGCCGAGGGCAACCTGTGGATCGCCAACTGGGGGCTCGGCCGGGTCGAGTGCCGCACCCCGCGCGGCGAGCTGCTGGCCGTCGTCGAGACCGGCGCGGCGCACACCTCCTGCCCGGTCTTCGCCGGGCCGGACCTCGACGTGCTCGTCATCACCACCGCCACCCAGGATCTGCCCGATCCGGGCCCCGGCGACGGCCGCCTGTTCACCGCCGAGGTCGGCGTGCGCGGCCTGCCCACGCCCTACTGGAACCCCTTCTGAAAGAGACACCCATGCACCTCATGCGCATCGGCGCGCCCGGCGCCGAGAAGCCCGTCGTCCGCCTCGACGACACCCACTACGTCGACGTCTCCGACCTCACCCCCGACTTCGACGAGCGCTTCTTCGCCGCCGGCGGCCCCGCCCTGCTCACCGACGCCATCGCCGCCCGCCCCCGCCGCACCTTCGCCGGCGAACGCGTCGGCGCCCCCATCGCCCGCCCCCACCAGATCCTGTGCATCGGCCTGAACTACCGCGACCACGCCGCCGAGACCGGCCAGCCCGTCCCCGCCGAGCCCATCCTGTTCACCAAGTCCCCCAACACCCTCATCGGCCCCCACGACGACGTGCGCATCCCCCGAGGCGCGACCAAGACCGACTGGGAGGTCGAGCTCGGCATCGTCATCGGCCGCCGCACCTCCTACCTCGACACCCCGGAACAGGCCCGCGACCACATCGCCGGCTACTGCGTGGTCAACGACGTCAGCGAACGCGCCTTCCAGATGGAACGCGGCGGCCAATGGAGCAAGGGCAAGTCCGCCGAGACCTTCAACCCCGCCGGCCCCTGGCTGGTCACCCCCGACGAGATCCCCGACATCACCGACCTCGCCCTGTGGCTCGACGTCAACGGCGTGCGCCGCCAGACCGGCACCACCAAGACCATGATCTTCGACCCGTACGTCATCGTGCACCACCTCAGCCAGTTCATGGTCCTCGAACCCGGCGACCTCATCAACACCGGCACCCCGCCCGGCGTCGGCATGGGCCACCGCCCGCCCGTCTGGCTCCAGCCAGGCGACGTCATGGAGCTCGGCATCGACCGCCTCGGCACCCAGCGCCAGCACGTCGTCGGACCCCGCTAGCACCCGCACTCTCGAAGAAAGTCCCGGAAGAGCATGAGCGTGACCCGCCCAGAAGCCCGCCGTTCCGCCGCGCCCGCGCCCGACCCCGCCGTCCTGGCCCGGGTGGAGGCGGCGGTGCCGGGCATCGCCCGTACCCGGGCGAGCGACCGGCTCGGCATGGCGCACGACGCCTCGCACTACCTGCTCACGCCGCAGGCCGTGCTGGTGCCGCAGAGCGCCGGGCAGGTGGCGGCGCTGCTGCGGACCGGCCTGCCGCTGACGTTCCGCTCCGGCGGCACCAGCCTGAGCGGGCAGGGCGTCACCGAGCACCTGCTGGTGGACACCCGCCGGCACTTCAGGGACGTCGAGGTGCTGGACGGCGGCGAGCGGGTGCGGGTGCAGCCCGGCGCGGTGCTGCGCCAGGTCAACGCCCGCCTCGCGCCCTACGGCCGCAAGCTCGGCCCGGACCCGGCGAGCGAGTCGGCCTGCACGATCGGCGGCGTGATCGCCAACAACTCCAGCGGCATGACCTGCGGCACGCACGCCAACACCTACCGGACGCTGGAGTCGATGACGCTGGTGCTGCCGAGCGGCACCGTCCTCGACACCGGCGCGCCGGACGCCGGCGAGCGGTTGCGGGCGCTGGAGCCGGAGCTGGCGGCCGGGCTGGAACGGCTGCGCGACCGAGTCCGGAAAAATCCGGACTCGGTGCGGCGGATCGCGGCGCAGTTCTCGCTGAAGAACACCATGGGCTACGGCCTCAACAGCTTCCTCGACCACGACTCTCCCGAGCAGATCCTCGCCCACCTGGTCATCGGCAGCGAGGGCACGCTCGCCTTCGTCGCCGAGGCGGTGCTGCGCACCGTCCCCGCCCATCCGCTGGCCGCCACCGGCCTGCTCGTCTTCCCCACCCTGCACCAGGCGATGGCCGCCATGCCGGAGCTGGTCGCGGCCGGGCCCGCCGCCGTCGAGCTGCTGGACGCCGAGTCGCTGCGGGTCGCGCAGGCCGACCCGCAGGCCGGCGACCTGCTGCGCGCGCTCGCCGTGGACGCGCACGCGGCGCTGCTCGTCGAGTGGCAGGAGTCCGACCCCGGCGCGCTGGAGGGCCGCGAGCGGGCCGCCGGGGCCGTCCTCGCGGAGCTGGAGCTGGCCGCCCCGGCCCGGCTGAGCAGGGACGCGGCCGGCCGGGCCGCGCTGTGGCACATCCGCAAGGGCCTGTACGCCTCCGTCGCCGGGGCCCGGCCGAGCGGCACCACCGCCCTGCTGGAGGACGTCGCCGTCCCCGTCCACGCCCTGGCGGAGCTGTGCGACGACCTCACCGCCCTGTTCGCCGCGCACCGCTACGAGCGCAGCGTCGTCTTCGGCCACGCCAAGGACGGCAACCTGCACTTCATGCTCAACGAGCGCTTCTCCACCGACCTCGACCGCTACGCCGCCTTCACCGAGGACCTGGTGGAGGCCGTCCTGTCGAGGGACGGCACGCTCAAGGCCGAGCACGGCACCGGCCGGGTCATGGCGCCGTTCGTCCGCCGCCAGTACGGCGACGAGCTGTACGAGGTGATGCGCGAGGTCAAGCGGCTGTGCGACCCGGCCGGCACGCTCAACCCCGGCGTCGTGCTGACCGACGCGCCCGACGCCCACCTGCGCGACCTCAAGACCGTCGTCACCGTCGAGCCCGAGGTGGACCGCTGCGTGGAGTGCGGCTACTGCGAGCCGGTCTGTCCCAGCCGCGACCTGACCACCACACCCCGCCAGCGCATCGTGCTGCGCCGCGAGCTGGCCGCCGCCCGCGAGGCCGGCGACCACGCCCTCGCCCAGGAGCTGGCGGCCGAGTACGGCTACGACGCCGTGGACACCTGCGCCGTGGACGGCATGTGCGCCACCGCCTGCCCGGTCGGCATCAACACCGGCGACCTGACCAAGCGCCTGCGCGCCGAGCGGCACGGCCCCGCCGCCCGCGCGGCGTGGAAGAGCGCCGCCAGGCACTGGGACGGCGTCACCCGGGCGATGAGCCTCGCCCTGGACGCCGCGGCCGCCGTCCCGCCCGCGCTGCCCGAGGCCGCCGCCGGCGCCGCCCGCGCCCTGGCCGGCGCCGAGGCCGTCCCGCAGGAGCCGCGACCTGCCGCGCGGCGGATGCGCCGCCGCCCGGCCCCGAACGCCGGCGCCGACGTGGTCTACCTGCCGTCCTGCCTGAACACCATGTTCGCCCCCGCCGACGGCGGGCCGGGCGTGATGATCGCGTTCGCCCGGCTGGCCCGGCGCGCGGGCGTGCGGCTGCACGTGCCCGAGGGGATCGGCTCGTTGTGCTGCGGCACGCCCTGGTCGTCCAAGGGTCACGCCGGCGGCCACCAGGCCATGGCCGGCCGGGTCCGCGACGCCGTGCGCGCGGCGACCGGCGGCGGCCGCGTCCCGGTGGTCACCGACGCCGCCTCCTGCACCGAGGGCTTCCGCCGCCTCGGCCTGGAGGTGGTGGACGCGGTCGCCTACACCGCCGAGCACCTGCTGCCCCGGCTGACGGTGGAGCGCCGCCTGCCGTCCCTGGCCCTGCACCCCACCTGCTCCTCCACCCAGCTCGGGCTGGACGCCGCCATCGCCGCGGTCGCGGGGGCGGTGGCCGAGGAGGTGGTGATCCCGCGGGGCTGGCAGTGCTGCGCCTTCGCCGGCGACCGCGGCCTGCTGCACCCCGAGCTGACCGCCTCCGCCACCCGGGCCGAGGCCGCCGCCGTCGTGGCCGGGAAGTACGCGGCGCACGCCTCGGTCAACCGCACCTGCGAGCTGGGCCTGACCCGCGCGACCGGCAAGCCCTACCACCACCTGCTCGAACTCCTGGACCAGTGCACTGTTCCGCATGACGCGCTAGCATTCCATGAAGCGGAACAGAACGGAGAGAACAGTGGCTGAGGTGCAGTCCCCGGTGGGGAGCGTCGACCGCGCCCTGGTGATCCTCCAGGAGATCGGCAGGCACAGCAGGGGCGTTACGCTCGACGAGCTCGCCACCCGGCTCGGGCTGCCGAAGAGCTCGCTACACCGGCTGCTCGGCGCGCTGAAGCACCGGGGGTTCGCCGCCCAGCCCGAGCCGAGCGGGCCCTACTTCCTCGGCACCGAGCTGCTGGCCACGGCCTTCCGCTTCTACGAGTCGATGGACCTGCGCACCGTCGTGCGCCCGCTGCTGCTGCGGGTGAGCGAGGAGTTCGCCGAGACCGTGCACATGGCCGCGCTCGACGGCGCCGAGGTCGTCTACCTCGACAAGGTGGAGGCGGTCCGGTCGATCACGATGACGTCGGTGATCGGGGGCCGCAACGCCGCCCACTGCACGGGCGTCGGCAAGGCGCTGCTGGCCTGGACGTACCCGACCGACGAGGCGATCAAGGGCTGGGCGGAGCGGTACGGCCCGCTGTCGGGCCGCACCCGCGCCACCATCACCCAGCCCGCCAAGCTGGCCACCCACCTCGACCAGGTGCGCCGCCGCGGCTATGCCCTCGACCTGGAGGAGAACGAGCCGGGCGTGCGCTGCGTGGCGGTGCCGGTGTTCATGGGCCGCAGCACACCGGTGGCCGCGGTGAGCGTGACCGCGCTGAAGGACCGCATGTCGCCGGCCCGCATGGAGGAGATCGGCAACGGCCTGCGCCGCGCGGTCACCGAGCAGGCCTGACAAACACGGCGATTCCGGCATACGGAACGCTAGTGCGCAATACGGAATGAATGCTATCTTCGGGAGGAACTTCCTCCCGAGGAGCCGTGCATCCATGTTTCCCGAGCTCGACACCCCGTCGCTCGTCATCGACCTCGACGCGGTCAGGGCCAACGTCGCCGAGATGGCCGGGGCGGCCGCCAGGAACGGCGTCCGGCTGCGCCCGCACGTCAAGACCCACAAGATGCCCGAGCTGGCGCGCCTGCAGCTCGACGCCGGCGCGGCCGGCATCACCTGCGCCAAGCTCGGCGAGGCCGAGATCATGGCCGACGCCGGGATCGACGACATCCTGCTGGCCTTCCCGATCTGGGGCGAGCCGAAGCTGCGCCGCCTGGCCGCGCTGCGCGAGCGCGCCCGGGTGCGGGTGAGCCTCGACTCCCCCGAGGTCGCCGCCGGGCTCGGCAGGCTGGGCGGCCCGCCGGTCGAGGTGCTGGTGGAGGTGGACACCGGCCAGCACCGGCTGGGCCGCCCGCCGGGCCGCCCCACCGCCGACCTGGTCGCCGAGATCGCCGCCGTGCCCGGCGTGGAGGTCGTGGGCCTGCTGACGCTCGCGGGGCACGCCTACCACTCCCGCACCCAGGAGGAGCTGGCCGAGACCGCCCGCCGCGAGGGCCAGGACCTGGTGGACACGGCCGAGCTGTGCGCCAAGGACGGCATCGAGCTGCGCGAGATCAGCGTCGGCTCCACCCCCACCGCCCGCCACGCGGCCGGCGTCGCCGGGGTGACCGAGATCCGGCCGGGCACCTACATCTTCAACGACACCGCGATGATGCGCCTCGGCGTGGCGACCGAGGCGACGGCGGCGGCCCGCGTGCTGTCCACCGTGATCGCCCGCTCCACGCCGGAGCGGGTCGTCTTCGACGCCGGCACCAAGTGCCTCACCTCCGACGGCCTCGGCTCGCCGGGCTGGATCAGGGCCGCCGGGTTGCCGTACCTGCACATGGACTTCCTCAACGAGGAGCACGGCGTGGCCCGGCTGGAGGCCGGGCACCACGGCGAGCTGCCGGTCGGCACGCGGGCGCAGCTCATCCCGAGCCACGCCTGCTCCACCGTCAACATGTTCGACGTCGCCTACGGCGTCGAGGCCGGGCGGGTCACCACCGAGCTCCGCGTCGCCGCCCGCGGCGCGGTGCGCTGAAAGGGAAGAGGGGACGTCATGCGGGGACTCGCGGGCAAGCGGGTACTGGTCAGCGGCGGGAGCAGCGGCATCGGCGCCGCCACGGCCCGCAGGTTCCTGGAGGAGGGCTCGCGCGTCGTGCTCGGCGGGCTCGACCCGGCCGAGGTGGCGGCGACGGTGGCCGAGCTGGCCCCGCTCGGCGAGGTGAGCGGCATCCCCGGCGACGTCAGCGCGGAGGCCGGCGCGACCCGGCTGGTCGAGGGGGCCGTCGCCGCGCTGGGCGGCCTCGACGTGCTGGTCAACAACGCCGGCACGGCGTGGCGGGAGCCGTTCCTGGAGATCACCCCGGCGCACTGGGACACCATCATGGCGGTGAACCTGCGCGGCATGTTCCTCGTCGCCCAGGCCGTCGCGCGGCGCCTGGTGGAGCAGGGCACCGGCGGGGTGATCCTCAACATGTCCTCCACCAACGGCCTCGGCGGCGAGGCCGACTACGCCCACTACAACGCCTCCAAGGGCGGCGTGCTGCTGCTGACCAGGACGATGGCGGTCGAGCTGGGCAGGCACGGCATCCGGGTCAACGCGCTGTGCCCCGGCTACATCAGGACGCCGCTCAACGCCTCGATCGCGGCCGGCCTGGACGACGGCTTCGTCTCCGGCTACGAGCGCGACCACATCCCGCTGGGCCGGGCCGGGTTGGCGGAGGAGGTCGCGGCCGGGTACGCCTTCCTGGCCTCCGACGACGCGGCCTTCGTGCACGGCACCGAGCTGGTCATCGACGGCGGCCAGCTCGCCGTCATGTAGCGGCGGGCACGGGAACGGCCACCACGCGCGGAGCGTGGTGGCCGTCGCCGTGCCGGGGGTCAGCTCGTGGTGAGGCTGATCACGCTCGGCGCGTAGTCGTTGCGCGTGCCGTCCGTGGCATGGAAGACGATCTTCTGGACGTTGCCCGTGCCGGTCAGCTGCGACAGCGGCACCGACCACTTGTAGAGGCCGTCCGTGCTGGAGACCAGCGGGCTGACGCCGGCCACCTGGCTCCACGCCCAGTCGGCCGAGGCTCCGGTCTTCTTGAACAGGAGGTTGTTCTCGATCATGTACTCGGCGCCGATCGTGTTCACCGACCAGCCGGTCTGGTAGTTGGCGTCGGTGTCGATGAAGACGTGGTAGGTGGTGTACGGCAGGTTGAACTTGGCCGTGTAGGTCGCCGAGTCCGCGCTGACCGCCGCCACCGCGCCGGCGATGGGGGCGACCGGGGTGGAGGGGGCGGTGACGGTGAGGACGTTCGCGGCGTAGTCGTTCCGGTCGCCGTCCGTGCCATGGAAGACGATCTTGTGGGTGAGACCCGCGCCGGTCAGCAGCCAGGAGGGCACGGACCACTTGTAGAGGCCGCCGGCGTCGGAGACCAGCGGGGTCACGCCGGGCACCGCGGTCCAGGTCCACTGGCCCGGGTCCCCGGTCTTCTGGAACAGCGCGTTGTTCTCGATCATGTACTCGGCGCCGATCGTGTTCACCGACCAGCCGGTCTGGTAGTCGGCGTCGGTGTCGATGAAGACGTGGTGGCCGCTGTAGGGCAGGTTGAACTGCGCCTGGTAGGTCGCGTTGTTCTCGTCCATCGCCGCCGCCGCGCCGGTGACGGGCACCGGGTCGGTGGTGGTGATGGTCGTCGCGGCCGTCTGCGCCGAGGCGCGGCCGGTCGTGTCACGGGCCCGCACGGTGAAGCCGTAGGACGTGTTGAGCGCCAGGCCGCCGAGGTTGACGCTGGTCAGGCCGCCGGGCAGGGACAGCTCGCGCACGCCGTTCCTGAACACGTCGTAGAAGGCCACGCTGTCGCCGGAGTCGCTGTCCGCCGAGGCGGTCCAGGTCAGCTTGACGCTGGTCGGGCCGACGTTCGAGGCCACCGGCTTGCCGGGCACGGTGGGGGCGCTCGCGCTGGCCGCCGCGGTGGTCACCGCCAGGGCCGTGCTGGCGGCGGAGACGTTGCCCGCCCGGTCGCGCGCCTTGACGGTGAAGGAGTACGCGGTGGCGGCCGTGAGCCCGCCCACGTCGAAGGCGGTCGCCGACGGCGTGAGGTTGGCCGTGCCGCCGATCTTCACGCTGCCCTGGTAGACGTCGTAGCCGACCACGCCGGGGTAGGCGGCGGAGGCCCAGCTCAGGCGCGCGCTCGTGGCCTTGACCAGGCTCGCGGCCGGCGTGGCGGGCTTCGCCGGAGCCGCGCCGCCGCTGCCCTTCGCCGCCGTCACCTGCGACGACAGGTACGAGGGCAGCGTGTCCCACGGGTTGTCCAGCTTGTCGTCGGTCACGTACACGTAGCCGGCGTTGTCGGCCTTGGACGTGGCGATGACCGTGGCCATGGCCGCCGCGTCGGGCACGTCGTAGACCAGGTGCCAGATCCGCTTCGGGTCGGCGGTGGCCTCCCAGGCCGACGGCAGGTAGGGGGCCTGCCGGTTCTGGTAGGAGCTGTAGGAGCCCTCGAAGGTGACCAGGATGTCGGCGGCGTCCTGGTAGCAGGCGGCGGGCGAGACACCGGGGTTGGCGATGGTGGTCGCGCCCGGGTGGTACGCCTTCACGTACGCGGTGGCCTCGCGGTACAGGCTCACCCAGGTCTCGCTGCCCGTGGCCGGCCCGCACGCGTTCTGCGCCTGGTCGAAGAAGATGCCGTCGATGGAGGAGCCGTAGAACTCGTACCACTTGTTGATGTCGGACTGGATCTGCGCCCGCCAGTCCTCGACGGCCGGCGAGCCGAGCCGGGTCCGGTTCGCGGCCAGGCCGGTGGTGCCGAAGTAGCCGGTGTCCACGTAGCCGATGACCTTCATCCCGGCGGCGTGCGCGGCCGACAGGGCGGAGGTGTAGGCCGGCTTGGCCAGGTTGCCCGGGCCGTTGGCGACGTTGGCGACCACGACGCCCGGCTTGCCGGTCATCGTGTTGAGCTGGTTCCAGTAGTCGGGAGTGTTGCCGGGCAGGAAGTAGGCGGGCACCGCGACCTGCTGGTCGAGGACCGCGTCCGCGGCCTGGGCCGGGGTGGCGGCCAGCAGCGGGGCGGCCAAGAGCGTGGCGCCGAGCAGCGCGCGCCAGCGGGGGTTGAGCATGAACTCCCTTTCTTACTGGAACAGTGCGTTGACTTCGGTGTTGGCCTTGGGGAGCGCCGTCCTCGCGTCGGCGCTGCCGAGCAGCACCGACGAGATGGCGGCGTCCATGATTTCGTTGATCTTGTCGGCGTTGTCGGTGACGGGCAGCAGGAACGTGCCGCCCGCCGCCTTGGCCTCGTCCACGAACGGCTTGACGTTCCGCCCGGCGGCCTCGTGCGCGGCCAGGGCCTTCTCGGAGGAGGTGGTGATGGCGGGCAGCACCTCGGTGGTGGCGGCGATCAGGTCCTGGCACTCGGCGGAGGCGGTGAACTTGACCCACTGCCACGCCTCCTCCTTGTGCTCGGTGCCGGCGTAGATCGCGTCGGAGACGCCGTTGATCGGCGTCCTGCGGCCCTGCGGCCCGGCCGGCAGCGGCGCGACGTCCAGGTTGAGCGTCTTGTTGTCGAGGTACGGCTTGGCCATCCACGACCCGGCCATGACCATCGCGGTCTTGCCGCCCTGCAGCACCGCGTCGCCGCCGAGCGCCGACTGCTTGTCGTACGGCGGCGCGTACCCCTTCTTGATCAGCCCGGCGAACCAGTCGATGGTCTCGGCCAGCTTGGGGTCGTCGTAGAAGTACTTGGTGCCGAACGGGTTCTTGTCGAGGTACGTGAAGCCGTTGCTGGCCGCGAACGCCGCCCAGCCGGTCTGGCCGAGCGCGCCGGTGTTGTAGTCGGGCGCGATGCCGTAGACCTTGACGTGCTCCTTGTCGAAGTCCGGGTCGGTGCCCCTGCGGCCCTTGTCGTCCACGCTGAGCGCGGCGATCGCCTTCTCGAACGTGCCGCCGTCCTGCGGGTTCCACGTCCACTCGGCGAAGCCGGCCGGGTCGAGGCCGGCCGCCTTCACCTGGTCCTTGTTGTAGAAGACCCCGATGGTGTCCCAGTCGAGCGGCAGGCCGTACCGCTTGCCGTCGCGCACCCACACGTCGGCCAGGCCCTTCTGGTACTGGCCGAGGTCCACCTTGTCGCGCTCGACGTACTCGGTGAGGTCGAGGAGCTGGTTGTTCCTGGCGAACTGCGGATAGTAGGCCACCGAGTCGCGGAAGACGTCGGGGGCGGTGCCCGAGACGACCTGGGTGGTCAGGTTCTGCCAGTACTGCGCCCACGCCACCGAGCTGAGCTTGATCGTGATGCCGGGGTTCTTCCTGGTGAAGGCGTCGGCGCACTGCTTGTAGGCGGGCACCTGGCTGTCGACCCACATCACGTAGTCGAGCGTGACGGGCCCGTCGCCGCCTTCGCCGCCGCCGCCGCACGCCGCGGTGGCGGTGAGGAGGCCGGCCAGGGCCAGGAGGGCGCGAGTCTTCTTGCGGGACATCGGGAGTCCTTACTTACTTGATGCCGGTGAAGTTGAGCGAGTTGGCCAGCCGCTTGCCGAAGACCAGCAGGAGCAGCAGGACGGGGATGACGGAGAGGGTCGAGCCGGCCATCAGGCCCGTCCAGTCGGGGCGGGCGTTGGGCGACTGCTGCAGGAAGACGCCGAGCGCGACGGTGAGCACCCGGCTGCCCTCCTCCTGGCCGACGAGCAGCGGCCAGAGGTAGTCCTTCCAGGCGTGGACGCCGTTGATGAGGGCGATGGTGATGAGCGGGCCCCGCGACATGGGCAGCGCGACCCGCCAGAAGACGCCCCACACGCCCGCGCCGTCGATGACGGCGGCCTCCTCCACCTCGCGCGGCAGCGACAGGAAGAACTGCCGCAGGAAGAAGACCGTGAACGGGGTCATCAGCAGGATCGGCGCGACCAGCCCGGCGAAGGTGTTGAGCAGGCCCAGGTTGCGGACGAGGGCGAAGTTCGGCAGCAGCGTGAAGATCGGCGGGACCATCAGCGCGGCCACGAACGCGGAGAACAGCGCCTCCCTGCCGCGGAAGCGCAGCCGGGCCAGGGCGTAGGCGGCCATCGCGCACGACAGCGTCTGCACCGCGACCACGACCGCCGTGTAGACGACCGAGTTGCGCAGGTACAGCACGAAGTCGAGGGAGGCGCCCGAGCCGCCGGCGGCCTGCGCCTCGGCCAGGGAGGAAAGGCCCAGCACCCGCTTGAAGTTCGCCCAGGTGAAGTGCTGCGGCCACAGCGAGAAGTTGTCGGAGAACAGGTGGTGGGCGTCGGTCAGCGCCGTGCGCACCATCCACCAGAACGGGAACACGGTCACCAGGACGGCCAGCCCCAGCACCGCCCAGGCGGCGATCCGGCCTGCGCGCATGACGGCCCCTCCTATCCGAGGTCCGAGTCGGAGGCGCGCATCAGGCGCATCTGCACCCAGGTGAGCACGCCGAGGATCAGCACCAGGCTGAGCGCCATGGCCGCCGCGTAGCCCATCCGGAAGTGGGTGAACGCCTCCTGGTAGATGTAGTAGTAGATGACCTTGGTGGCGTTGACCGGGCCGCCCTTGGTGGCGACCGCGATCGTGTCGAAGATCTGGAAGCAGCCGATCACCGAGACCACCAGCACCAGCGCCAGCACCGGGCGCAGCAGCGGCAGGGTGATGCGGAAGAAGGTGCGCACCTCGCCCGCGCCGTCCATCGCGGCCGCCTCGTACACCGACGACGGGATCTGCAGCATGCCCGCGTACAGCAGCAGCGCCACGTACCCGACCGAGGCCCAGGTGGTCACCGCGGCCACGCTGGGCATGGCCTCGGCCGGGGCGTTGAAGAAGCCGTGCGTGTCCAGACCCGCGGCGTCCAGGAGCTGGTTGACGAAGCCGAGGTTGGCGTCCAGCAGCCACAGCCACAGCAGCGCGGTGGCCACGTTCGGCACCAGCCAGGGCAGCAGCAGCGTGGCCCGCAGCACCACCGACTTGGTCAGCCGGTGCATGAGCGCGGCCAGCAGCAGCGCCAGCGTGATCTGGCCGACCAGGTTGAGCACCGTGTTGTAGCCGGTGAGCAGCAGCGCCTTCCAGAACAGCGGGTCCGTCGCCAGCTCGGCGTAGTTGTCCAGCGCGACGAACTCGGGGTCCGACAGCAGGTTCCAGTCGGTCAGCGACAGCCACAGGCCGCGTACGCTCGGGTACAGGTAGAACGCGGCGAAGCCCACCAGCGCCGGCAGCAGGAACAGCAGCGCGTGCCGGCCCTGGCCGCCCTCCGCGCTGTGCGCCGGCTTGAAGGCGGGCTTGAACGCCGGCTTCCCCCGGGTGATCGTCGCGGTCATGCCAGCCTCGGCACCAGCTTGAGCGCGTTGTCCGCGTACACCTGGCGCAGCACGTCGTCCGGCAGGCCGAGGCCGGAGATCGTCCAGCGGCCCATCAGCGGCGGGTCGTCCAGCGAGTGCGCGAACGCCTCGTCGTCGGTCTCCATGAAGCGGAAGTGGATGCGGTAGACCTCGCGCTCCGGCGGGATCTCGTCGGTGCCGAACAGCACCCGGCCGGGGTGGCGCAGCATGAGCGCGCGGGTGGCGCGCGGCTGGCGGCCCAGCTCGGCGAGGCGGGCGGCGATGTCGATGTGGAAGTTCGGGTAGGCGTCCAGCAGCCGGCCGGCGAAGCCCAGGTTCTCCGGCCAGCAGCCGGCGTGCACGCCGATCACCGTGGTCGCCGGGTGCCGGGCGATCATCGCCTCCATGGCCTCCATCAGCCGCTCGAACGGCGGGAACTCCGGCCCGGAGAAGTTCCAGTCGGGCCGGGCCGCCAGCAGCTCCAGCCGCTCGTTGCGCTCGTCGGCCGGCTCGAAGAAGGCGACCGGGTCGGCGGTGTGCAGCGCGATCGGGATCCCGGCCTCGGCCACCGCCTGCCACAGCGGGTCCAGCCGCTCGTCGTCGAGCATCACCAGCTCGCCGCGGTGGTCGCGGACCCGCAGGCCGACGTCCTTCCAGACCTTCAGCCCGGCCGCGCCCTCGGCGACGTTGCGCCGGAGCTGGCCGGCCAGCCGCTCGCCGAAGCCCGGCTCGCCGGCCTGCGACCAGTCGACGTGGCAGAACGTGGCGAACCTGCCCGGGTGGGCGGCGTCGTAGCGCTCGATGTTCTCGGCCAGCTCCCGGCCCCAGCGGCCGTCGAGGTTGACCATGCCGCGCAGGTTCAGCTCGTCCATGAGGCCGATCAGGGCCGGGACGTCCTTGACCATCCAGCCGCCGTCGTCGGTGAGCCAGCGGCCGAGGTGGATGTGGGCGTCCACGGCGGGCACCCGGGCCCGGTCCACCTCGTGGACCGGCACCCGGAGCTGGGAGACCGGCCGGTACCTGGACAGGGGCAGGTCGGCGTCACACATTCCTGACCCCCTCGGGCAGCAGGTCGCCGTGGGCCGCGATCAGGTCGTCCACCAGCTCGCGGATCCTGCGGACCGGGAGCGTCGCGGCGGTGTTGGGGTCGAGCATGGCGGCCTGGTAGACGTGGTCGCGGCGGCCCTCCAGCGCCGCCTTCACGGTCAGCTCGCTGACGTTGAGGAACGTGCGGTTGAGTGCGGCGACCTGGGCGGGCAGCTCGCCGACCCGCACCGGCTGCACCCCGGCCCGGTCCACGTGGCAGGGCACCTCGACGGTGGCCTCCTGCGGCAGGTTGGAGATGAGGCCGGCGTTGCGCACGTTGCCGTGGATCATGCGGGGGGTGCCGGTCTCCATGGAGTGGATCGCGAGGGAGGCCAGCTCCTCGCCGCGCCTGATCGGCACGCCCCGGCCCTCCTCCAGCGACCGCTTGTACGCCTCGTACTCCTCGAAGCCGTCGGCCAGCCACTCCAGGTAGACGCCGACCGGGACGCGGTAGCGGGCCACCTCCTCCTCGTGCGGCAGGAACCACGGCAGGTACTCGGCGCCGTGCTCGCTGGACTCGGTCGGGAAGTAGCCGAAGTTGCGGTAGACCTCGACGCGGACCCGGCGGGCCAGCTCGGGGTCCCGCTCGATGAGCGCGTCGAGGCGGTCGTAGAGGTTCTCGCCGTCGCGCTCGAAGCGCAGCACGAACGCCTGGTGGTTGACGCCCGCGGTGAGGAAGGAGATCTCCTCCTCCGGCACGCCGACCATCCTGGCCAGGGTCTTCTGGGTGTCGCGGGCGGCGTGGCAGACGCCGACGACGTTCGTGAACGCGGTGCCCGCGTACACCGACCACGGGATCATCGACATCGGGTTGGTGTAGGTGAACAGGGTGGCGTCCGGGGCCAGCTCGGCCAGGTCGTCGCCGATGCCGACCATGACCGGGATCGTGCGCAGCGCCCGGAAGATCCCGCCGATGCCGAGGGTGTCGGCGATGGTCTGGCGCACGCCGTAGGAGGCCGGGATCTCGAAGTCGCGCCTGACCGCCTCCAGGCCGCCCACGGCGATCTCGTTGATGACGTGGTCGGCGCCCTCGACGGCCGCCCGCCGGTCGGCGTGCGCCTCGATCTTCGCGCCGATGCCGAGCTCGGCGGCCATCCACCGGGCCATGGCCTCGGCGGTGGCGAGCCGGGCGGCGTCGATGTCGTGCAGCACGATCGTCGCGTCCGACAGCTCAGGGAAGGTCATGAGGTCGGAGAGCAGGTTCTTGGCGAAGGTGATGCTGCCGGCGCCCACGAGGACGATGCGGGCCATGGCTACCTCTCTTCCGGGGTGAGCAGCGCCTTGACGGGCGTGGCGCGCCCGTTCATCAGCGCGGTGAACACGGCCGCGCCCTCGGCCAGGGGGAAGGTCTCGACCCAGCTCAGGTCCCAGCCGGCGACCAGGGTGAGGGCGTCGGCGAAGTCGGCCTCGTCGTAGGCGAAGGAGCCGAGCACCCGCTTCTCGCCGCGGACCAGATCGGCGGCGTCGAAGCCGGCCACGTGGTCGGCCAGGCCCAGCCAGACGGCGGCGCCGCCGGGGCGCAGGCGGGCCAGCGACTGCTCGTGCGTGGCGGCGGCGCCGACCGCGTCGAAGACGACGTCGTACTCGCCGGTCAGCTCCGGGCCGGCGGCGCTCGCGCCGAGCCGGGCGGCGATCTCCAGCCGCCCGGGCGCGCGGTCGGCGATCTCGACCGAGGCGGCGCCGCCGGACAGCGCGACCTGCAGGCAGGTCAGGCCGATGGCGCCGGCGCCGATGACGCCGACCCTGGCCCCGGTGGGCCGGCCGGCCAGGCGCCAGGCGTGCACGGCGTTCGCGGCCGGCTCGGTGACGCCGGCGGCGGTCCAGCCGAGCCCGTCGGCCACCGGCACCACGGCGGCGGCCGGCACCGCGACCCGCTCGGCGAACGCGCCGGGCCGGTGCACGCCGATGATGCGCCGGTCCCGGCACACGTTGCGCAGGCCGCGGGCGCACACGTCGCAGGCGCCGCAGGACAGGATCGGGTTGACGGTGACGGCCCGCCCGTCGTCGGTGCGGCCGGCGAACTCGTGCCCCATCACCAGCGGCGGCACCCGGAACCCGGGGGTCCTGACGCCGTGCAGCTCGCTGCCGCAGATGCCGGACGTGACCACGTGCACGAGCACCTCGCCGGGGCCGACCTCGGGCTCCGGCACCTCCTGCGGTTCCACGACGCCCGGCGCGGTGAAGACCAGGGCCTTCATCGGGGTCCTCCGGCCGTCGAATGCGCGCGTTCCATGGGGCTCCGTTCCTCAGGTGACCGACGCCGTTCCGTATTGCAGAACGACGTTCCGAACTGGCGATAGGAGACCACCGGGGAGGAGGCACTGTCAAGAGGTTCCGGCCGCACCCGGCCGCCGGAGGCGCGGTGAACGGGGAGGAGAACGCATATTCCGTGAGACGGAATTGCGCGCTGCTTTATGGAATCCGGGTCTTCACGATTGCCGGGGGAGGCGGCGGGCGGAATGGCGGGAATGCGCGGGCGGGCCGAGGGGCGCGCGCGTTCCGCGCGTGCTCGGAGGCCGTGCCGGGGGCCGGAGGCGGCGGGCGGGGCCGCTCTTCGTACGAAATTTCCGCTAATTCAGTGGTTGTCGGACGGCGAGGGCGGCAACCGCAGGGCTATCACCGCGATGTCGTCCAGGCCGCTCGTCGGAAGCCCGCTCAGCAACTGGTCGCAGAACTTGTCCAGCGGCCGGTCCGCCAGCCGCTCCGCCGCCAGCCGCAGCCGCTCCAGCCCGCGGTCGAGATGCTCGCCCGGCCGCTCCACCAGCCCGTCGGTGTAGAGCAGCAGCGTGCCGCCCGGCGGCAGCGGCTCCGTCCACGACCCGCGCGGCACGCCGCCGGGGATGCCGAGCAGCGGGCTGACCGCCTCGTCCAGGAAGCGGCCCGGGCGGCCCGGCGTGACCAGCAGCGGCGGCGGGTGACCGGCCACCGCGTAGTGCAGCCGGTGGGTTCCGTCGTCCTCCTCCACGCGGGCGTACACGCAGGTGGCGGTGACCTCGCCGGACAGCGAGCCCATCGCCGTGTTGAGCCGGGCGAGGATGTCGCCCGGCGGCTCGCAGCGGTCCATCGCCAGGGCGCGCAACATGTTGCGGAGCTGGCTCATCGCGACGGCGGCGGTCAGGTCGTGCCCGGCCACGTCGCCGATGACCAGCACCGGGACGCCGTCGGGCAACACGAACGAGTCGTACCAGTCGCCGCCCACCTCGGCCGCGCTCGGGCTGGCCCGGTAGCGGGCCACGATGCGCAGGCCGGGCAGCCGCGGCGGCTCGGCGAGCAGGCTGTACTGCAGGGCCAGCGCGACCTGCTGGGCGCGCTGGAAGCGGATGGCCCGGCTCAGCGCGTCGTGCGCGTGGTCGAAGAGCTGGCTGATGAGCTGGGCGTCGGACCGGCTGAGCGCGGGCCGGTCGCCGCAGGTCACCGCGCAGACCACCGCGGGCACCGCGCCGTCGACCACGACGGGCAGGATCAGCAGGCCGTTGGCGTCGTTGTCGGCCAGCCACGGGTAGGTGCCCTCGGGCACGAGGTCCTTCGGCGTCGAGCCCGCGGGGAACGACTTCAGCAGGGGCTTGCGCCGCCGGATGGCCTTGACGAACGCGTTCCGCTCGGGCAGGCGCTCCTCGCTGTAGGGCGGCAGCCGCGCCAGGCCCGGCCGGGCGGCGGTGGCCATCCGCTCGACGACGAGCGGCGCGCCGCCGCGCCGCTCGTCGGTGAGGTCGGTCACCAGGTAGACGCCGCAGCCGTCGGCCAGCTCGGGCACGATCACGTCGGCCAGCGCGCCCAGCATCTCCTCCAGGCTGCGCAGCCCCGACGTGGCCGCCGCCGCCCGGTCCAGCAGGTCCTGCCGCCGCCGTTCCTGCCACTGCTCCTCGATGTCGGTGCTGGACCCCACCCACTCCACGACCTGGCCGTCCTCGCAGATCGGGACGGCGCGGAGCTGGAAGTGCCGGTAGCCGCCGCCGGCGGTGCGCAGCCGGTAGACGTGCTCCCACGTGCCGGTGACGTCGCCGACCGCCTTCGACCACGACTTGATCGTGGCCCGCCGGTCGTCGGGGTGGACCGAGTCGAGCCAGCCCTGGCCGCGGTAGTCCTCCCACGACTGGCCGGTGACCCGTTCCCAGCTCGGGCTCGGCTCGTGCACGAAGCCCTCCCTGCTGGTCACCCAGACGATCTCGGCGCTGACCCGCATCAGGCTCGCCAGCCGGCGCACCACGCGGCGGCGCTCCTCGGCGAGGTCGGCGAGCCGGCGGGCGGCGGTGACCTGCTCGGTGACGTCCATGACCATGGCCAGCACGCCGTGGTCGCCGGGCCCGAAGACGACGCGCGACAGGCTGGAGGTGAAGAAGCGCCCGGCGTTCTCCGGGCGGCCCTTCATGGGCAGCTCCGGCTCGGTCGTGATCACCAGGGGCTCGCCCGTGGTGTAGACGTGGTCGAAGCGCGGCCGGTAGAAGCGGCGCAGGAACTCCGCCAGCGCCTCCTCCAGCGAGACCTCGCCCGCCGGGTCGCTGAACAGCGACCGGTAGAGGGCGTTGGTGTAGATCAGCCGGTGGTCGGGGCCCCGCGTCACCGCCACCCCGACCGGCGCGGGGTCGAGCATCTCGAACGTCAGCCCGCTGTCCCCGTGCCCACCCCCGCTTTCCTCCGGTTCTTCCGGCTCGCCAACAGCACCCATGGTGACCTCCCCCGATGGCCACAACCATCGGAAGCCCTACCCGGCCAGGGCCGCCGCGATGCGTTCCGGCGCCCAGGGGCCGACTGTGCACCCTGCATGCCGTGTGTATAGTGCATTCGGACTTTAAGGTAAAAAGGGGACGTTCAGTGCACTCCGCGCCTACCTCGCGCTCCGGCGGCGGCATCGTCAGCGTGCTCGCCGTGGCCGGCGTCGTCGGCTCGCTCATGCAGACGCTGGTGGTGCCGCTGGTCGGCGAGCTGCCCCGGCTGCTCCACGCCGACGCGGCCGACACGTCCTGGGTGATCACCGTGACGCTGCTGGTGGGCGCGGTCGCCACCCCCGTCGTGGGCAAGCTCGGCGACCTCTACGGCAAGCGCCGCCTGATGCTCGCCTGCTCGGTCCCGCTGATCGCCGGCTCGGCGGTGTGCGCGCTGGCCGGCTCGCTGATCCCGATGATCGTCGGACGCGGCCTCCAGGGGCTCGGCGTCGGCATGATCCCGCTCGGCGTGAGCGCGCTGCGCGACCTGCTGCCGCCCAAGCGGGTCGGCCCGGCGATCGCGCTCATGAGCTCGTCGATGGGCATCGGCGGCGCGCTCGGGCTGCCGATCTCCGCCGCCGTCGCCGAGTACGCCGACTGGCGGGTGCTGTTCTGGGGCTCGGCCGCGCTGAGCCTGCTGGTCGCCGGGCTGATCTGGCTGCTCGTCCCGGCCACGCCCGGCCGCCGCCGCGACGAGCGCGGCCGCCTCGACCTCGCCGGCGCGCTCGGCCTCGGGACCGCGCTGGTCTGCCTGCTGCTCGGCGTCTCCAAGGGCGCCGGCTGGGGCTGGACCAGCGGCACCACGCTCGGGCTGTTCGCCGCGGCCGTCGTCGTGCTGCTGCTGTGGGGCGTGTGGGAGCTGCGCGCCCGCGACCCGCTGGTGGACCTGCGGACCACCGCCCGCCCCCAGGTCCTGCTCACCAACGTCGCCTCAGTCCTGGTCGGCTTCGCCATGTACGCCCAGTCGCTGGTGGTCATCCAGATCCTCCAGCTTCCCGAGGCCACCGGGTACGGCCTCGGGCAGTCGATGCTGGCCGCCGGGCTCTGGCTGGCGCCGTCCGGGCTGATGATGATGGCGGTCTCCGGGCTGGGCGCCAAGCTGTCGGCGGCGCGCGGGCCGAGGACGACCCTGTTCGCCGGCGCGCTGGTCATCGCGCTCGGGTACGGGGCCTCGTACGGGCTGATGGGCTGGACGTGGGGACTGATGATCGCCAGCAGCGTCGGCACCGTGGGCGTCGGCCTGGCCTACGGCGCGATGCCCGCGCTGATCATGGGCGCCGTCCCGCAGCGCGAGACCGCCTCCGCCAACGGCTTCAACACCCTGATGCGCTCCATCGGCACCTCGGTGTCCGCGGCGGTGGTCGGCGTCATCCTGTCGCAGCTCACGGTGACGGCGGGCGGGCGGGTGCTGCCGTCGGAGGCCGGGTTCCGCACGACGTTGCTGGTGGGGTGCGGCGTGGCGCTGGTGGCCGCGCTGGTGACGCTGACCCTGCCGAAGCACCGTCCCGCCACCGCGCCCGCGGCCCCCGCCGCCCCGCCCGCTGTGCCCGCCGCTGTGCCCGCCGCTGTGCCCGCCGCTGTGCCCGCCGCCCTTCACTCGCCGGAACCCGAGCCCGGGCCGGAGCCCGTCGCGCCGATGTTCCGGCCGTCCGCCCGCATCGGCCACGAGGAGCTGGGCCCGTGGCCGGACGCCTTCCGCTCCCCCGCGCCGGTCCACGGTGGGCACGGCAGGCACGCCGAGCCCGCGTCCGCCTGGCCGGCCGGCCCTGCCGACGACACCGCCCGGCTGCGCGCCGAGCACGCCGACCTGCTCAGGCGCAACGCCGACCTGCAACGGGAGAACGCCGAGCTGCGCCGGGAGCTGGACGTCCTCATGCAGGGCGTCTCGGCCTGGGTGCGCAACCTGGCCGGCCGGAGCGAGTGACGGCTCCGGTCACGCCCACGAAGCGCCGCCGAGCCAGGCGGCCACCGCCGCGGCCGCCAGCAGCACGACGTTGAGCCAGATCACCCGGGCCTCGCCGCGGCTCAGGTGCACCGCGATGCCGCCGACCTGGATCAGCACGTACCCGATCGCCGCCGCGACGGCGAGCCAGGGCGCGACGCCGGTGAGCGGCGGCAGGACCAGCCCGGCCGCGCCGAGCACCTCCAGCGCCCCGATCACCCGCACGAACGGCATCGGCACGGTGTCCACCCAGCCCATCATCGGCCGCAGCCGCTCCTGGCTCTGCGCGACCTTCTTGCCGCCCGCGTAGAGGTAGAACACGGCCAGGAGGCCGGCGACGATCCAGTAGGCGATCTCCATGAAACAGCACCTCGAAAGCATGGTTACCGGTCGTAAGTGACCCCATGATGCGTCACTATCGAAGGGCTTACAAAAGGCACATAGATGTGCGTAACGCACAGGGAGCTGTCATGTCCGACTACGAGCACACCTGCATGATCCGGGGCGACGGCGGCCGGACGATCCGCGCCATCCTCGACCGCATCTGCAACAAGTGGACCCTGCTGGTCGTGGCCACCCTCGACCAGGGCACCCTCCGCTTCACCGACCTGCACCAGCAGATCCCCGGCATCTCCCAGCGCATGCTGACCCTGACGCTGCGCAACCTCGAACGCGACGGCCTCGTCTCGCGCACGGTGCACGCCGAGGTGCCGCCCCGCGTCGAGTACGCCCTGACGCCCACCGGAAAGAGCCTCATCCCGCCCGCGCTGGCCCTCGCCGGCTGGGCCGTCGAGCACGTCCCGCACATCGAGGCCAGCCGCCAGGCGTACCGCACCGGCGCCCCCTGACCGGCGCTCAGCGCCTCCGGCCGCCCGTCCCACAGCGTGGGGCCGCCTCCGGTGATCGGTCCAGCCGGCCTGTAGAGTGATCCCGTTTCACCGGCACGTTTATCGATAAAGTACCCCTCTCACCCCCTTCTACCAGCGAGGTCCCGCACCGATGACCGTTACCGTCGTGCCCGCCGTCGTCAACCTCGACGTCCCCGGCCCCGTGATCAGCCGCCACCTGTACGGCCACTTCGCCGAGCACCTGGGCCGCTGCATCTACGGCGGCTTCTACGTCGGCGAGGACAGCGAGCTGCCCAACGAGGGCGGCATCCGCCTCGACGTGGTGGAGGCCCTGCGCGCCCTGGACATCCCCAACCTGCGCTGGCCGGGCGGCTGCTTCGCCGACGAGTACCACTGGACGGACGGCATCGGCCCCAAGGACCGCCGCCCCTCCATGGTCAACACCCACTGGGGCAACGTCGAGGAGAACAACCACTTCGGCACCCACGAGTTCATGGCGCTGTGCGAGCTGCTGGGGGCGGAGCCGTACATCAGCGGCAACGTCGGCTCCGGCACGGTCAGGGAGATGAGCGACTGGGTCGAGTACCTGACCCGCGACGGCGACTCGCCGATGGTGCGGCTGCGCAAGCAGAACGGCCGCGAGCAGCCGTGGCGGGTCCGCTTCTGGGGGCTCGGCAACGAGGCGTGGGGCTGCGGCGGCCACATGCGCGCCGAGCAGTACGCCGCCGAGGCCCGCCGCTTCGGCACCTACTGCCGCGACCACGGCGACAACCGGCTCTACCGCATCGCGGCCGGCGCCAACGGCGCCGACTACGCCTGGACCGAGACGCTGATGAAGCAGCTCGGCGAGCCGGGCTGCGCCTACCGCCCGCAGCCGTTCATGCAGGCGGTCTCCTTCCACTACTACACGATCCCCGGCACCTGGCAGGACAAGGGCAACGCCACCGTCTTCGACGCCGGCGACCACTACCGCACGATGGTCCAGGCCGCCCGCGTGGAGGAGCTGATCATCGGCCACTCCAACGTCATGGACTGCTACGACCCCGGCAGGAGCGTCGGCCTGGTGCTGGACGAGTGGGGCACCTGGTGGAACGTCGAGCCCGGCACCGAGCCCGGCTTCCTGCACCAGCAGAACACGCTGCGCGACGCCCTCGTCGCGAGCCTGCACCTCGACGTCTTCCACCGCCACGCGGCCCGCCTGGTCATGGCCAACATCGCGCAGACCGTCAACGTGCTCCAGGCCATGATCCTCACCGACCCGGACACGAAGGCGCTCGTCCTGACCCCCACCTACCACGTGTTCGAGATGAACAAGGGCCACCAGGACGCCGCCTCGCTGCGCGTGGACCTGCCCGACGGCCTGCCCACGCGCGCGGTCGGGACGGACACGCTGGCCACCGTCTCGCTGTCGGCCAGCCGCAAGGCCGGCCGCGCCCTGTTCTCCCTGTCCAACCTGGACGCCGACGAGCCCGCCGACGTCGAGCTGGACCTGCGGGGCGGCACGCTGACCGATGTGCGGGCGCGCGTCCTGACCGCCGCCAGGCTCCAGGACCACAACACCCCCGACGCGCCGGACGCCGTCGCCCCCCGCCCGCACGAGGTCACCCCGACCGCCAAGGGCCTGCGGGTGCGCCTGCCCGCCCACTCCTTCATCACCGTCGAGGGCGCGCTCAGCTGACCCGTCCCTCGCCGCCGGGCGGCGCCGCCATCCTGCGGCGCACGTCCGCGGTCAGCTTCTCCAGCAGCCCGGCGAGCGTCGCCCGCTCCTCCTCGCTCAGCCCCGCGACCAGGGACGCCTCCCGTCCGAGCACCTGGTCCACCGAGCGCTCGATGAGCGCGTGCCCCTCCTCGGTCAGCGACACCAGGACGCTCCTGCGCCCGTCGCCGCCGGGGGCGCGCCTGATCAGCCCCGCGCTCTCGGCCCTGGCCACCCGCTGCGAGATCGCGCCGGCCGTGACCAGCGTGCGGCGGGCCAGCTCGCGGGTGCTCAGCCGGTACGGCGGCCCGGACCGGCGGATCACCGACAGCAGGTCGAGCGTGGCCGCGTCGATCCCGGCGGCGCGCAGCACCCGGGCGCGGTCGTCGGCGAACATCTTGGCCAGCCGCCAGATGGGCGTCACGACCTCGATGGAGCCGGTCGGCGTGCCGGGGCGCTCGCGCTGCCAGGCGGCCGCGATCTCCGCGGGACTGGTGGGGGCGGTTTCCGCCATCTCGTGATCCTCCGCTATGTTTAGGGCTAAACGTTACCGGACGATCGGAGGGATCATGGGCAGGACCGTCCTCGTCACCGGCGGCACCAGCGGCATCGGCCGGGCCGTCGCCGCCCGCTTCGCCGCCGACGGCGCGGAGGTCGTCATCACCGGCCGCCGCCCGGACACCGTCGCCCCCGCCGCCGCCGAGCTGGGCGTGCGCGGCGTGGCCTGCGACGCCTCGCAGCCCGGCCAGGTCGCGGCACTGGCCGCGGAGCTGGCCACGGAGCTGGCCGGCTCGCTCGACGTGCTCGTCAACGCGGCGGGCGGCCTGCCGCCGGCGCCGGACACCGGGACGCCGCCGCTGGAGGCGGTCGCGCGGGAGTGGCTGGCCAGCGTGTCGGCGAACGTGCTCACCGCCGTCCTCACCACGGCCGCCTTCCGCGACCGGCTCGCGCGCGGCGGCACGGTCGTCAGCATCGGCTCGATCGGCGCCGAGCGCCGCGGCGGCTCCTACGGCGCCGCCAAGGCGGCGCTGGCCGCCTGGAACGCCACCCTCGCCGCCGACCTCGGCCCGCGCGACGTCACCTGCAACGTCATCTCCTCCGGCTACGTCGCCGGCACCGCCTTCTTCGGCGACGGCATGACGGCGGAACGCCACCGGGCCCTGGTGGAGGAGACGCTGCTCAAACGGCCGGGCACCCCCGGCGACCTCGCCGAGACGGTGTTCTTCCTCGCCTCGCCGGGCGCCCGCCACATCACCGGCCAGACCATCCACGTCAACGGCGGCGCGTTCACCACCCGCTGACCCGCCCGCGCGACCCGTCCTCGCGGCCGGTGCGCCCGGCCGGTTCGCCCGGCCGGTGCGCGCGGCTCATGGGCGGAGCGGCGACCAGGCCCCGTGCTCGGGCGCCCGCAGCAGGGCGGACAGGCCGGCCTCGTCGAAGGCGGTCTCCAGCTCGGCCCGCCCCTCGGAGAAGTGCGTCCAGCCGTCGTAGTGGGCCGGGACGACGACGGCGACGCCGAGCACGGCGGCGGCGGCCGCGACCCGGCGGGCGTCCATCGACACCGGCCGCTGCCGGAACTTGCCCGGCACGCGGGCCGCCCCGGCGTTGAGCACCGCCGCGTCGAGGCGCGGGACGCGGCGGGCGATCTCGGCCACGGCCCGCATCGAGGCGTTGTCGCCGCTGACGTAGACGGCGGGCAGCCCCTCGCCGGACAGCACGAACCCGGTGACCTCGCAGTTGACGTGGCCCTCCGGGTCCCGTTCGCCGTCCTCGGGCCCGTGCACGGCCGGGACCGCGAGCACGGTGAGGTCGCCGCCGCCGTCCTGGCGCGGCACCGGGAGGGCCGTCCAGGGGGCCAGGCCGACCGCCCGCCCGCCCAGCCGGCCGGCCGCGCCGGGCACGGTGAGCGTCAGCGGCGCGGCCGTCGCGAAGGCGCGGCCGCGCTCGTCCAGGTTGTCGGGGTGGGCGTCGTGGCTGACCAGCACCACGTCCACCGGCCCCAGCCGATGCTCGGGGACGGCCGGGCCGAGCGTCTTGGTGAGGTAGCCGTGCGGGCCGGGGTCGTCGAAGGTCGGGTCCACGACGAGGCGCAGGCCGCCGAGGTCGATGACGGCCGTCGGGCCGCCGAGCACCGTGGCCTCGCCCTCGCGCCGGGGCAGTTCCGCGTCCTCCGCCTGCATGCCGTCCGTTCCCCCTCGCCGCCGTAGGTGATCCCGCCGCATCCATGCTGCCTGCCCGCCGCACCCGGGGACGGGCGACACACCGCGCCGGGCCCAGGACGCCGGCCCTGGCCTCAGGAGCCGGCGCGCAGCTGCTCGGCGGCCTCCTGGTAGGCGCCTGCGGCGCGGTCGAAGTAGTCGAACAGGACCTCCAGGTGCTCCGGCGGGTAGCCGGCCAGGATCTCGGCGACCTTCCGCCGGACGGGGGCCATGACCTCGTCGAGCCCGGCGGGCCGGCCGACCGGCTCGACGATGACCTTGCGGCGGTCGTCCGCGGCGGGGACGCGGCGCACGTAGCCGGCCTCCTCCAGGCGGTCGATGAGCCGGGTGGTGGGCCCGGTGGTCAGCCCCGTGCGGGCGCCCAGCTCGCCGGGGGTCATCGCGCCGGCCAGTTCGAGGATGTTCAGCGCGTACAGGTCGGTGGCGCCGAGGCCGCACGCCTTGGCGGCGGCGTGGCCGTGCAGCATCACCGCGCTGAGGTAGCGGCGGTAGACCTGGTTCGCCGCCGCCTGCCCTCGTGTGGTTGACACGCGATCCTCCCGCTCTCTAATCTCTTCCCAAGAGAAGATAAATCTCTGAGGAAGTAACTTCCGTCCGGCAGTCATCATGATAGGGGCAACGCCATGACCACCGCCGCCATCACCGCCGTCCTGGAGCGCAGCCAGGACGCCTGGAACCGGGGCGACGGCGCCGCCTACGGCGCCTGCTTCACCGCCGACGCCACCGACGTCACCTTCGCCGGCACCGTCTACCACGGCGGCCCCGAGATCGGCCGCGCCCACCAGGCGCTGTTCGACAGCTTCCTCAAGGGCACCCGCCTGGTCATGGACGTCCTGGAGATCCGCCGCTACGGCGACGACGCCGCCGTCGTGGTCACCCGGGGCGAGGTCGCCAAGGGCGAGCCCAGGCGGCTCGGCAAGCTCGCCACCTACACCCTGGTCCGGGAGGCGGACGGCGAATGGCGCATCGCCGCCGTCCAGAAGACCAGGCACAAGGCGCTCATGGAGGCGTTCTCCTTCAGGATGCAGCCGGGCACCCGCCCGGCCGCGCGCCCTTGATGGAGGTCAGGTGCGGGAGGCGGTGATCGCCTCCAGCGCGGCCTCGACGTCGTCGTGGACGCGGATCGCCTCCCGCGCCCCGGTGAGCGCCAGCAGGAACGCCGGGGAGGACTGGACCGCCGCCAGGTGCAGGTCGCCGCCCCGCTCCCGGGCCAGCCCGTGCGCCCTGATGAGCACGACCAGCCCGCTGCTGTCGAGGAACGGCACCTCCCCCATGTCCACGACCAGTTCGGGGCCGCACTCGCCCGGGTAGTGGGCGGTGATGTAGTCGTCCAGCTCGGGCGCCGTGGTGGAGTCGACGGCACCGCTCACGTGGATGACCGTGACCTGGGCCGCGCTCCGGCAGGTCAGCGTCAAGGACGGCGACATGTCCTCCCCTTTCAGCCCCCCGGCCGCCGGTCGTGACCCGGGGTGGACCGGCTCATGAACAGCTCCAGCCGCGACCGGCCGCCCGGATGGTCGAGCACCACCCGGTCGCAGACGCGCTGGATCACCCACAGGCCCATGCCGCGCTGCGGCGGCCACCGGGGCTCGGTCTTGAGGTGCTCGTGGGTCAGGGCGCCGCCCTCGTCCACGACGTGCACGGTGACGCCGGCGGCGTCGGTGCGGGCGCTGACGGTGCCGCCCGCCCCGGCGTGCTCCAGCACGTTGCTGGCCGCCTCGCTGACGGCCAGCACCAGCGACTCGACGCGTTGCCGGTCCAGCCCGGCGTCCTGGGCGAAAGCGCCCACCAACGCGCGTAGCCGGGCGAGATTGTCACCGATCGGAACGTGGAGCCCGAACGACTCGCCCATAACCACCGCCTGATCCATCCCGTGGTCGGTCCCGAAACCTTGCCGTTATGAGCGGAGTGTAAACGGGGGTTCTCATCCCGTGCAGTGAGCAAATCCTACGCACGGCGGTACGGCATTCGACCGGGAAATCACGGGAAGCCGGGGCGAACGCGGTTCACCTGCCTAGGATGAGGGCATCCGGCGTGGGGAGGCAGCACGATGACGGCACCGCCTCCCACACCGCCGCCGACACCGCCGCCCATACCGCCACCAGCACCGCCGCCGGGGGCGCCGGTGCGCGCGGGCGCGCACGTGGCCGCGCGTTTCGGCTCCGACGGGGCGTTCCTGTCCGCCGCCGCCGGGTTCGCCCGGGCCGGCGTCGGCGAAGGCGCCCAGGTGCTGCTCTTCCCGTCGCCGCGGCTGCGCGAGGCGCTGCGCGGACGGCTCAGCGGCGGCGGCGACGCCGCGCTCGGGGCCGCCGCCCGCGACGGGCGGCTGCTGGTCCTCGACCCGCGCCAGGTCCAGCTCGCCGGCGGCGCCTTCGACCCGGCCCGCCTGCGCGCCGCCTACCTCGACGCCGTGCGCGACGCGCTCGCGGCGGGCCGCACGGGCGTGTGGACGGCCGTCGACATGGACTGGGCCCGGCCGGGCGTGGCCGACCCCGGCGCGCTCGTGGCGTTCGAGGCCGCCGCCAACACCCTGTTCACCCCGGGCACGCTGACCGCCCTGTGCGCCTACGACACGCGCGTCTTCACCGCCGGGCAGATCTTCCGCGCCTGCCAGGCGCACCCGTCGAGCGACGACACGGCCGGCTTCGCCCACCGCGCCCTGCCCTGCGGCGGCGGGCTGGCCTTCTCCGGCGAGACCGACCGGTCCAACGCGCTGGCCTGGAACGCGCTGCTCGCCTCCCTCGCCCCCGGCCACGACGTCGTCGACATCAGCGCCATGTCGTTCCTCAGCATCCAGGCGCTGGCCGACCTGGGGGCGGCCGCCTGCGCGCGGCCCCGGCCGCTCACCATCCGGGTGACCTTCCGGCAGGCCACCCGGCTGTCCCTGCTCAGGCTCGACCAGGTCGCCACCATCGAGGTCCTGCGGGCCGGGGGGCAGGTGCGGTAGTTTCCGCCGGGCGGCCGGAGCCCGTCGCCCGGCCCGGCAGCGGTGGCGACGGTCATGGTGGTTGCTCTCCTTCGCCTCAGCGGTGCTGGGGCTGGGCCGTGCGCGCCGTCACGAGCTGCGCCAGGCTCACGCCGAACATCAGCACGCCCAGCGGGACGTGCAGGGCCGGCACGCGCGCGATGCCGAGCGCGACCTGCGCCGAGGTGAGCAGCAGGAAGCCGAGCGCGTACCAGGCGGGCCGGGGCGAGCCGCCGCCGGGCCGCCACACCAGGACCGCGGCGGCCAGGTGCAGCAGCGCCGCCGCGAACACCACCCGCGCCCCGATGCCGTGCAGCGTCTCCCCCGCGGGCGTGGTCAGCAGCAGGCCGGCGCTGATCGCCTGGACGAGGATCGTCGCGGTCTGCAGGATGATCGCGGCGCGGACGAACGTGACGAAGCCGCCTTGCCTGGCCTTCGGAAGCGCGGACATGATGGTGCTCCCCTTTCCTGGTGTTCCGGTGTCCCGCGAGTACGACGACGCGGCGGCGCGGAATGTGAGGCGCCGGCCGCACCATCGTGGACGCCGTCCGTCGGACCCGGTGAGGGCGACCGCGAACGAAGGAGCCGGCGACGACATGGCCACCCCACCCGACCCCGCGCTCAGCGCGATCATGAGCGAGCGGCGTCAGCTGCTCGGCCTCGCCTACCGCCTCCTCGGCTCGCTGTCCGAGGCCGAGGACGTCGTGCAGGAGACCTACACCCGCTGGTACGCCCTGCCGTCCGAGCAGCGGGAGGCCATCGGCTCGCCCGGCGGCTGGCTGATGACGGTGGCCGGCCGGATCTGCCTCGACCTGCTCGGCTCGGCGCGGGCGCGGCGGGAGCGGTACGTGGGCGAGTGGATCCCCGAGCCGCTGCCCGACCGCGCGGAGTGGGTGAGCGGGCGGGCGCGCGGCACCACGGCCGACCCCGGCGACCCGGCCGAGCGGGTCACCCTCGACGAGTCGGTCAGCATGGCCTTCCTCGTCGTGCTCGACGCGATGACCCCGGCCGAGCGGGTCGCGTTCGTCCTGCACGACGTCTTCGGCTACCCCTTCGCCGACGTGGCCCGGATCGTCGGCCGCAGCCCGGCGGCCTGCCGCCAGCTCGCCGCCTCGGCCCGGCGCCGGCTCCGCGCGGCACGTCCCCCGGCCGCGCCGGACGCCGGGCAGGCGGGCCTGGTCAGGGACTTCAGGCAGGCGTGGGAGGCCAAGGACATCGACGCGCTGGTGCGCCTGCTCGACCCCGGCGCCACGGCCGTCGTGGACGGCGGCGGCCTGGTGGGCGCGGCGCCGCGCCCGCTGGACGGCGGCGAGCGGATCGCCCGCTACCTCCTCGCCCTGGCGGCCAAGGCGCCGGGCCTGACGCTGCTGGAGCGCACGGTCAACGGGCGGCCCGGCCTGGTGGCCCAGCACGACGGGGTCACCGTGACGGTGGCGGCTTTCGAGGTGGCCGGCGACCGGATCACCCGCATCTGGGCGGTGCGCAACCCGGACAAGCTGGAGGCGTGGCGGCCGGCGGCCGGATGACCGGCCGCGCCCCGGCCGCATAGCCTGGCCCCATGGTGCGATACGCGGTCGGGCTGCCGAACGTCGGCGAGTTCGGCGACCCCCAGGTGCTGACCGAGCTGGCCGTCGCCGCCGAGGAGCACGGCTGGGACGGCGTGTACCTGTGGGACCACCTGCTCTACCACCGCCGCGACTGGCCGGTCGTGAGCCCGACGGTCGTGCTGTCGGCGATCGCGGCCCGCACCCGCCGGATCCGGATCGGCGTGCTGATGACGGCCCTGCCGCGACGCCGCGTGCAGACGGTGGCGAAGGAGACCGCGACCCTGGACCGGCTCTCGGGCGGGCGGCTGGTCGTCGGCGCCGGGCTCGGCTCGATGGACGCCGAGTACGCCGAGTTCGGCGAGGACCCCGACCTGAAGGCGCGCGCCGCCCGCCTCGACGACGGCCTGGCCGAGCTGACCCGGCTGTGGGCGGAGCTGCCGCCGCCGCCCGTGCAACGCCCGCGCATCCCCGTCTGGTGCCCGGGGCGGTGGCCGGTCCGCGCCGGGTTCCGGCGGGCGGCCCGGTGGGACGGGGCGATGCCCACCTTCCACGACTACGGGCGCGAGCGGCCGGTGCCGGTGGCGGAGTTCGCCCGGGTGGTGGACTTCCTGGCCGGGCAGCGGGGGTCGCTCGACGGGTTCGACGTGGCGCTGGAGGGGCGGGCCGCCGACGGCCTGGTGGAGGGGTACGCGCGGGCGGGCATGACGTGGTGGGTCGAGGCGATGGGCTGGTGGCGGGGCGGGGTGGCCGACGCCCGCGCCACCATCGCCGCCGGCCCGCCCCGCTGACCGCCGTACGGGAGGCGGATCTGCGCGAAGCCGGTCCCGCGCAGGGTCCTGTACGAGGCGGTCACCGGGTCGGTCGGGAGGCTGGTCAAGGTGTGGCGGCGGGCCGCCCGCCGCGGACGCCGCGCTCCCCCGGGCCGTCCTGTCCCGGGCCGTCCTGTCCCGGCTAGCGGTAGATCGTCAGCCGGTAGGAGTAGCGGTCTCCCCGGTAGAGCGAGTCGGCGCGCTCGACGGCCCGCCCGCGGACGTCGTACCCGGTGCGCTGCACGAGGAAGGCCGGGGAGAACGGCGGCGCGCCGAGGGCCCGCGCGTCGTCCGGGTCGAGGACGGTCGCCTTGATCGTCTGCTCCGCCCGGTGCAGGGTCAGCCCGTGGCGGGCCGCCAGCACCTCGTACAGCGAGCCGTGCAGCTCCTCCGGCTCCAGGCCGCCGGGCAGCAGCTCGGCGGGCAGGTAGCTGTGCTCCAGGCACATGGGCTCGTCGTCGGCGGTGCGCACCCGCCGGATGTGCAGGACCTCGGCCGACGGGCTGAGGCCCAGGGCGTAGCCGACGCCGGCGCCGGCCGGGACCCGCTCGCAGCTCACCTCCAGCGAGCCGGGACGCAGGCCGCGCGAGCGCATGTCCTCGCTGAAGGAGGTCAGCTCGACCGACTTGCGGATGCGCGGCTCGCTGACGAACGTGCCCGACCCCTGGACGCGGTAGACCCGTCCTTCCCGTTCGAGCTCGTCGATGACGCGCCGCACGGTGAGCCTGCTGACGGCGAACTCCTCGGCGAGGACGCGCTCCGGCGGCAGCCGCTCGTGCGGGGCCAGCTCGCTCACCAGAAGGCCGGTCAGGTGCCGGCGCAGCCCATCGGACTTGCTCATGCCCGGAGTCTAGCCTCGAATTGGTGTACACCAAAAGCTTGACCGCCACCCACAGCCTGACCTATACCGATCAGGAAAGACTCCACGTCTCCCGAGGGGATCCATGCACACGTCACCCAATTGGGCATGCCCATCGTCTCTCTCGCGCGGCGGCGCGCGGATGGGGCGGCTGCGCGGCGGGCTCGTCGTCTCCTGCCAGGCGCCGGCCGGGCACCCGTTGCGGGACCCGGAGGTGATCGCCCGGCTGGCCGAGTGCGCCGTGCTCGGCGGCGCGGCCGGGCTGCGGGTCAACTCGGCCGCCGACATCACCGCCGTGCGCCGCCGCACCGGCGCGCCGGTGATCGGCCTGCACAAGGTCAGGCACGGGCACCGCGACGTGATCACGCCCACCGCGGAGCTGGCGACGGAGCTCGCCGCGGCCGGGGCCGACATGATCGCCGTGGACCTCACGCCGGAGTCGCCCGGGCCGGGGCCGGCGCTGATCGAGCACGTCCACGGCCTGGGGCTGCCGGTCATGGCGGACGTCTCGACGCTGGAGGAGGGCCTGGCCGCCTGGGACGCGGGCGCGGACGTCGTCGGGACCACCCTGTCCGGCTACACCGCGCGCCAGCTCCCCACCCCGCCCGACCCCGACCTGGGCCTGGTGGAGGCGCTCGCCGCGCGCGGCGTGCGGGTGGCCGCCGAAGGCCGGTACCGGACCGAGGAGCAGGTGCGGCGGGCGTTCGGGGCGGGCGCGTGGGCCGTGGTGGTCGGCGGCGCGATCACCGACCCGATCGCCGTCACCCGGCGGCTGGCCGCCGCCACACCGCGATGAGACCGCCCGCACGGGACCCGCTGGACGACCCCGCCGGCTCCCCGCCCTCATCCCCGCCCTCATCCCCGCCCTCATCCCCGCCGCCGCACACCTCGCCCTCATCCCCGCCGCCGCACACCCTGCCCTCCCCGCCCACCCGCGTCCCTCCCCCGACCCAGCTCGCCCCACCCGAACCCCCCTCACCAGCACTCCCCTCCCCTGGACCGTGCTCCTCGCCGGGCCCGCGTCCCCCGCTCGCGCTGGCCGTCGACATCGGCGGCACGAAGATCGCCGTCGGGCTGGTGGCGGCGGACGGCACGCTGCTCGAACGCCGCAGGACCGCCACCCCCGCCGGCCCGTCGATCCTGGGGGCCGTCCTCGACCTCGCCCGGCCGCTGCGGGAACGGGCCGCGGCCTGCGGGATCGCCACGGCCGGGACCGTCGACCCGCGGGGCCGCATCGCCTCCTCGACCGATCTGCTCACCGGCTGGGCGGGCACCGACGTCAGAGGCGCGGCCGAGCGGGCGTTGCGGCTGCCGGTGACCGTGCTGAACGACTGCCACGCCGCCGGCGTCGCCGAGGCGCGGATCGGCGCGGCCCGGGGCGCCAGGACGGCGCTGGTCGTCGCCGTCGGGACGGGCATCGGCGGCGCGGTCTGCGTCGAGGGCCGGGTGCGGACGGGCCGCACCGGGACCGCCGGCAGCCTCGGCCACCTGCCCGCCCCGGCCGCCGCGCGGCTGCGCTGCTCCTGCGGCGCGCTCGACCACGTCGAGGCGTACGCGTCCGGGCCCGCGATCGAGCGCGCCTACCTCCGGGAGACCGGGCGGGCGCTGCCGCTGGCCGAGATCGGCCGGCTCGGCTCCCCGGTGATCGCCGATGCGGCGGCGCTCCTGGGCCGGGTCCTCGCCGGCGCCGCCAACCTGATCGACCCGGACGCCGTCGTGATCGCGGGCGGGGTCTCGATGCTGGGGGCCGTCCTGCTGGAGCCCTTGGAGGCCGCCTACCGCGCCGAGGCGCTGCCCGGCCCGGCCGCCGTACCGCTGTCACGGGCCGCGCTCGGCGAGGACGCCGGGCTGGTGGGCGCGGGCCTGGAGGCCCTGACCCGCCTGGAGGCCCAGTCCCGTCGGGAGGCCCAGTCCTGCCCGGCGGGGTCATGACCGTGCGGCGCGGTCATGACCGTGCGACGGGGTCATCCGCTCACCCGGCCCGCCGCGCCTCCACCGGGGCGCCGGCCGGGGCCGTGCGGTCAGGCGTCAGCCGGGCCGCGATCTCCTCGGCCGTCAACACCAGCGCGAACCCCTTGCGCAGGACCGCCAGCTCGGGCTCCTGCCGGGACTCGTCGTCGGTGGCCGTGACGTCCGCCCCGAACACCACCCGGTACCCGCGCTCGTACGCCTGCCGCGCGGTCGTGCCGCAGCAGTAGTTGGTCAGCGTGCCAGTGACGATGACGGTGTCCCGGCCGAGGTTGCGCAGGATGGTGTCGAGCGGGGTGTCGTAGAAGGCTCCGTAGGAGGGCTTGCGGATCAGGACCTCGTCGTCGCGGCGTCCCATCTCCGCCCAGACGTCCGCCGGCCCGGGCCGCCGCCAGCCGGTGTCGTCGTGCGGCAGGTACCGCAGGGCGTGCGGACGGTCCAGCCCGAGGTGGGTGTCGTCGAAGATCGTCCAGATCACCGGCACGCCCGCGTCCCGGCAGTGCCGGACGAGCCGGCGCAGCCGGGGCGCCATGCGCGTGGCGGCCGGCACCCAGTACGGGCTCCACTCCGGCCGGACGAACTCGTCCTGCATGTCGATGACCAGCAGCGCCGAACGTCCGGCGCGGACCGGGAACGAGGCCCGCCCGCCTTCGTAGGCGGCCCGCGCCCGCGCCGCCACCCACTCCTCCGTGTACGTCACGAGGCCTCCATACATCGATTCGAGGTACATCGTTTCGATGTGGCAGGATAGCAGCATGCTGGAGCTGGCCATCCTGGGGTTCCTCGCCGAAGGACCGTTGCACGGCTACGAGCTGCGGCGGCGGGTCGCGGCGCTGTCCGGGCACAGCCGTCCCGTCAGCGACGGCAGCCTCTACCCGGCGATCAACCGCCTGGTGCGAGCCGGCCTGCTGGAGAGGCGTGCCGAGCCGGGCAGCGCCGCCGCCCAGCGCCAGACGCTCAGCCTCACCGGCGACGGCCGCGCCGAGCTGCTGCGCCGCCTCCGCTCCCCGGCCGAGCACGACATCACCGACAGCACGCGCTTCTTCACCGTGCTGGCGTTCCTGTCGTTGCTGCCCGACGTCGCCGAGCAGCACGCCGTCCTGCGCCGGCGGCTGGCGTTCCTGGAGCAGCCCGCCGGCTTCTTCTACGACGGCGACCGGCCCCTGCGGGCGGCGGACGTGGATGACCCGTACCGGCGCGGCATGCTGGTCATCGCCCGGGCCACGAGCCGCGCCGAACGCGCCTGGCTGCACGAGACCCTGTCGTCGTCGTCCTGACCGGCCGGGCGGCCGGTCACCGGTGCGTGAACCACCAGAACAGCAGGCCGACGACGCCGGTGCCGGCGGCGTGCGCGGCGCCTCTGGCGAAGGCCGTCCCGATGGCGCGACGGAGCCGCCGCCGGGCGGCGGATCGGCGTTGCGGTGCGGACGCGGTCCCGGCCCGCGCCGGGGTGTCGGTGTTCGTCATGCCCGCATCCCACCCGGCCCGCCGGCGAACGTGAAGATATGCCGGATCAATCCGGATCCGCACGGCTACGCTGCCGGTGAGCGGGGATCCGGGCCGGTCCGGGCCGGATCGCGGAGGACGGTCTGCGGCAGGTGAGGAGGCGGGGCGCCGTGGGGGAGTTCCGGCCGGAAGGGTCCACTTCCCGCGTACTGGCGGAGCTGGCCCGGCTGTGGGACCAGGCCCGCGCGCACAGCCCTGGCCAGGTGACGCAGAAGAGACTCGCGGCGGTCTCGGACGTGCCGTACTCGACCGTGAACGGCTGGGCGACCGGAGCCGCCGAGCCCCGGAACCTGGACCAGCTGGTGCAGATCGGCCAGACCCTGGCCGGGTGGGCGGACGAACCCGCCCTGTCACCACGGGAATGGGACCACCTGATGACCGCCGACCGCACCCGCCCCACCCCACGCCCCCTCCCAGCACCTCCCCCTGCACATGTGCCCGCCCCTACCACCCCGACCGACATCGGCCCCTCCGGGCGGGCCGACACGACGAACCGGGACCGGGATGGAGACCGAGACCAGGTCCAGGCCCGGGACCGGATCCGGGTCGGGGTGATCCCGCAACCGGCCGACTGCTTCCAGGACCGGCAGGTCGCCGAACACGTCCGAACGGCGACCGACCCGGCCGGGGCCGTGGTGCCGACCCAGGTCCTGACCGGAACGGGCGGGGTCGGCAAGACGCAGCTCGCCGCCTCCTACGCCCGCCGCGCCTGGCAGCAGGGAACGGAGGTCCTGGTCTGGGCGGACGCCGCCACCCGCGACGGCATCGTATCCGCCTACGCCGACGCCGCGACGCGGCTGTCCCTGCCGGCCGGACGGGAGGATCCGGAGCGGGCGGCGCAGGAGTTCCTGCTCTGGGCCGAGATCACCGACCGGCCCTGGCTGGTGGTGCTGGACGACGTGCGGCGTCCCAAGGATCTGAACGGGCTGTGGCCGCCGGCGGTCGCGTCGGCGGCGGGCGGCCGGGTGCTGGTCACCACCCGGCTGCGGGAGGCGGCCCTCGCCGGGGCGGACCGGCGTACGGTCGCCATCGGCACCTTCACCGAGGCAGAGGCCCGCACCTACCTGCGGGCCAAGCTCGGCGACCGGGACCCCGTCGCCGAGCTGGACGGCCTCGCCGCCGACCTGGGGTTGCTGCCGCTGGCCCTGGCCCAGGCGGCGGCCTACATCGGCAACGCCGACGTCACCTGCGCCGCCTACCGGCGACGGCTGGCCGGGAGGTTGCTGGCCCACGCCGTGCCGGGTGAGGACTACCTGCCGGACGGGCATCGCCGGATCGTCACCGCCACCTGGGAGCTGTCCGTCGGCCACGCCGACCGGGTCGCGCCCGCCGGGCTGGCCCGCCCGGTGCTGTACCTGGCCGGCGTCCTGGACCCGGCGGGCATCCCGCAAGCGGCGCTGACCAGCCCACCCGCCCTGGAGTACCTGACCAGCTACCTGCCCGGGGCCCCGGCCGGCGCCGCGGCCGAGGACGGCCACGCCGTGGACGCGGACACGGTGGACGAGGTGCTGCGGGTGTTGCACCGGCACAACCTCCTCGACCACGACCGCACCGCGATGCACCGCGAGGTCCGCGTCCACCAGCTCATCCAGCGCGCCACCCGCGAGAACCTGATCGCCCTGCCCGAGCTCGGTCCGCACCTGTTCGCCGAGGTGGCCCACAGCGCCGCCGACGCCCTGCTGCTCATCTGGCCGCCGATCGAACGCGACCAGCTCGGCCCGGTCCTGCGCGCCAACGCGACCGCCTTGCTCACGACCTGCGGCACCGCCCTCTGCGAACCGGACACCGGTGCACATCACCTGCTGTTCCATGCCGTCAACAGCCTCGGTGAGGCCGGCCGGCCCGCGGTCGCCGGCGCCTTCAGCGCCGACCTGCTCGCCATCTGCCTGCGGCGCCTCGGCCCCGACCACCCCGACACCCTGTCCGCCCGTTACAACGTGGCGCGATGGCGGGGGCGGGCGGGGGACGCGACAGGTGCTGTCGCCGCGTTCGAGGAGCTGCTGCCCGACTGCGAGCGAGCGCTGGGCGCCGACCATCCCCACACCTTGATCGTCCGCGGCGGCCTGGCGTACTGCAGGGGCGAGATCGGGGACGCTGCGGGCGCGGCCGCCGAGTTCAAGGAACTGGTGACCGATTTCGCGCGCGTGCTGGGCCCCGAGAGCCCCCTGACACTCACCGCCCGCGCCAACCGGGCCGCCTGGCTGGGCCAGGCAGGTGACGCGGCAGGCGCGGTCACCGTGTGCGAGGAACTGCTGGCCGTCCAGGAGCGGGTGCTCGGCCCCGAACACCCCGACACCCTGATCACCCGGCACGGCCTCGCGCGATGGCGCGGCGAGGCGGACGCGGCCGGCGCGACCGCCACACTGGAGAACCTGCTGACCGTCCAGAAGCGCGTGCTCGGCCCCGAACACCCTCACACGCTGATCACCCGCGCCAACCTGGCCACGTACCGGGGCAGGGCGGGGGACGTCGCGGGCGCGATCGCCGCGCTCGAGGAACTGCAGGCCCCTTGTCTGCGGGTGCTGGGCCCGGATCACCCCGACACCCTGACGCTGCGGAGCCAACTCGCGAAATGGCTGGCTGAGGCAGGCGAGCTGGCACGCTCGGGCGCCCTGCTGAAGGATCTGCATGCGGACGTCCTGCGGCTGCTGGGCGCCGACCACGCGCACACCCTGGGCACCCGCCACAACCTGGCGGGATGGCAAGGCGAGGCGGGGGACGCGGCGGGCGCCGCGGCCGCGTTCGAGGACCTGCTGGCCGACTGCGAACGGCTCCTGGGCCCCGACCACCCTCTGACCGTGGCCACCCGCGGCAACCTGACGCGGTATCGGCAGAAAGCGACGGGCCAGAAATAGGAGCGGGCCGGATCGGGCCAGACCCGAACGGGATCCGCGGCCGGCGCCCACCTGCAACCGAGCCGTAGCCCGAACCAGGCCGAACCGGGTCAGGCCGGGTCAAGCCAGCGGCATGCCCGCCCAGGCGGCCCGCAGACCTGGCCGAGCTCATGGCGCAGATCGGCGATGGGCGCCGGGCGAGCACGACGACGGTGGCCGGCCTCCTGGGCCGTCAGCCTGCGGTCTGCCCGTCGCAGAACACCTGCTTGACGAGGCCGTCCACCAGAGACGGCCACTTCGCCGCCGCCGGGCCCCTGGTGGCGTCGTCCACCCAGGTCACCGAGCCGGTCAGGGTCGTCCTGCCGTCGGGCGAGCTGTACATCAGCGCCCCGTAGCCGTGCGGCGGGCTGCCGTTGTGGCGATAGACCATGCCGCAGTCCGAGCCCAGGTTCTCCGCGTACATCCCCAGGCCGTAGCTCATCTTCGGGTTCGGCGTGCGCATCTCGGTCAGCAGCGCGGGCGGCAGCAGCTTGCCGGCGTTCAGCGCGGAGAAGAACGTCGCGAGGTCCTTCGTGGTCGAGATCAGGTCACCGGCGCCGGACAGCAGGGACAGGTTCTGGCGGCTGATGTCGACGGTCTTGGACCGGCCGTCCTCCTCATAGCGGTAGTAGCCGTGGGCGTGCGGCCCGGGCAGCTCCGTCCGGTTGCCCGCCGGCAGGGTGTCCTTCAGTCCGAGCGGGCGCAGGATGCGCTGCCGCAGCTGTTCGCCGTACGCGCGGCCGCTGACCTTCTCGACCAGCAGCATGGCCAGGGTGTAGTTGGTGTTGGTGTACTGCTGGTCCGCGCCCGGATCGAACCTGGCCGGCTTGGACAGCGCCAGCCGTACCAGCTCCTCGGGCTGGTAGGTCTTGAACCGGTTGTCCAGCCAGTCCTTGTTCATCGCGGGGATGCCGGGCACCCACGAACCGTCGGGGTCGAAGTCACCGGTGTAGTTGAACAGGCCACTGGTGTGCTGCAGCAGCATCCGCACCGTGATGCGCCGGTCCAGCCCGTACTCGGGCAGGTAGTCGTCCACCGGGCCGTCCAGGCGGACCTTGCCCTCGGCCACCAGCTGCAGCACCATGGTCGAGACGAAGGTCTTGGTGTTGCTGCCCACCCAGAACGAGCCGTTCGTCGGAGGCTTGGCGGCCTGGCCCAGCTTGCGCACCCCGGCGCTGCCGGTCCACTCACCCCGCTCGTCGCGTACGCGCAGCTGCACCCCGGTGAAACCGGCGTCGACGAACGCCTGCATGGCCTTGCGCAGTTCCGGGCGGTCGTGGTCCTTGGCGGCCATCGCGGGGGTGGCCGTCCCGGCCAGTAGCGCGGCGGCCACCGCCGTGACCGCCGCACGCCGCATGGCCTTGGCCGCCGGTGGGGTCTGGGTTCTCATGGTTCCTCGTCTTCGGTGTGGAGCTCAGGTGAACGACGCGCGCCGCCGTGTGGCGGGACATGGCTGATCAGCCTTCCGGCGGGCGGTGTTCTCGGGATGGGCCAAGCTTCCCGCCGGGCGGTGCCGCGGATCAACGGCGAGCATCGCAACGGTCGTTCACCCGCGGTTGACGGTCGCGACGTCGACGGTCGCAACCGGGCAAGAGCCCCATGGGTCGTGCCGTTCGCCGCGCGTCAGTCTCCGGTCAGGTGCGCGGTCAGGCGGGAGAGCAGGGGGACGCAGGCGCGTAGTTGCTCCCGCTCTTCAGGGGTGAAGACGTCCCGGATGGCGGCGTCCAGGGTGCCGGCGCGCCGGTCGCGTTCGCGCTGCAGGCGGGCGCGCCCGTCGCCAGTGATGTGCAGCAGGAGTTTGCGGCCGTCGCCGGGATGGGGCTCGGTACGCACCAGACCGGCGTTGAGCAGCTCTTTGACGGACTTGGCCGCCGACTGGTGGGTGACCCTGCGGCGGTGGGCGAGGTCGGCCGTGGTCATGGGGCCGAGGCGGTCGAGGAAGCCGAGGGCGGCCGCCTCCCCCGGAGGCATGGTGTCCACGACCCGCACCGCCCGGACCAGCTCCCCGATCGACTGCCGCAGCTCCTCCGCCAGCGCATCTTCGTCCATACGGGACATCCTACCCAATATTGTGAGACCTAGTTGTACAGTTTGGTTGTACTGTTTACCAGAAAGGTTGCCCCCTGTGCTGCTCACCAAGTTCGGCCACGCCTGCGTCCGCGTCGAGAAGGACGGCCGCCGCCTGGTCATCGACCCCGGCGGCCTGACCGAGCCGCAGGCGCTGGACGGCGCCGACGCGGTCCTGGTCACGCATGAGCACTTCGACCACTTCTCCGAGGAGCGGCTGCGCCGGGCCGCCGCGGACAACCCGGGCCTGCGCATCTGGGCCGACTCCTCGGTGGCCGGACAGCTGGACGGCCTCGGCACGCGGGTCACGGCGGTCGGGGAAGGCGCGGCGTTCGGCGCGGCCGGGTTCGACGTGAAGGTCCACGGCGCCTGGCACGCGGTCATCCACCCCGACATCCCCCGCATCACCAACGTCGGTTTCCTCATCGACGACGTCCTGTTCCACCCCGGAGACGCCCTGACCGTCCCCGACGCCGCCGTCGGCACGCTGCTGCTGCCGGTGCACGCCCCCTGGTCCACCACCGGCCAGCTGATCGACTACGTCCGCGAGGTCGGCCCGCGGGACGCCTACGCCATCCACGACGGCGCTCTGAACGACGTCGGCACCACGGTGCTCGGCGGCATCCTGGGCGAGCACGGCCCCGGCACCACGGCCCGCTACCACCGCCTGACGCCGGGTGCGAGCGCGCAGATCGGCGATTCCGAGTAGCCGCCCACTCAGGCGCGCCCCGCCTGGAAGGGCGACGCTCGGCCCATGACGGCCTCCGCCCGCGCGACCACCGCCCGGGCCTGGGTGCCGGCCACGGCGTGCCAGGGCGCGACGACGCCCGGCCCGTCCCGTCGGTGCGCATGGTGGAGAACCTCCTGCACGCCATCCATGCCGAACCCGGCGTGCCCCAAGCCCGCGACTTCCCGGCATTGGGGCTGACGGGCGGGTTGGGCTGAGGGGCGGGCCGAATCCGGTGGCGTCGGGGGTGAGTGGGCGGGTCAGAGCCAGCCGGCGTCGCGGGAGATGCGGATGGCGTCGATGCGGTTGCGGGCGCCCACCTTGCTGATCGCGTTCGACAGGTAGTTGCGCACGGTGGCCTGCGACAGGGAGAGCTGGGTGGCGATCTGGGCGGTGCGGACGCCGCTGGCGGCGACCCGCAGGACCTCGGTCTCCCGGGCGGTGAGCGGGCTGCTGCCGGTCTCCAGGGCCGCCGCGACGAGTTCGGGGTCGATCACGCGTTCGCCGCGGGCGATGCGGCGGATGCCGTCGGTGAGGGTCTGCGCGGGTGCGTCCTTGACGATGAAACCCCGCACGTGGACCTTCAGCGCGCGCAGGAGATTGCCGGGCTGGCTCAGCCCGGTGAGCACGAGGGCGCGGCAGCCGGGTAGCTGCTCGGCCAGTAGCTCGGCGGCCGACAGGCCGTCCAGGCCGGGCATGTCGATGTCGAGGACGGCGACGTCCGGGCGCACCCGCAGCGCCGTCGCCAGGACCTCGTCGCCGCGCTCGATCTCGGCGACGACCTCCATGTCGTCCTCGAGTGACAGCAGCGCGACCAGTGCGGACCGGATCATGTGCATGTCCTCGGCGATCAGCACGCGGATCACACTGCCTCCTCAGGGACCTCGACCGACAGCCGGAACCGGCCGTCGCGGACGGTGGCGGCCGACGAGCCGGACACGGCCCGGACCCGTTCGGCCACCCCGGACAGGCCTGACCCGTGGCCGACGACGGCTCGCCCTGCGCCGTCGCTCGCAGTGCCATGGCGGTTGCCGCCGCCGGGGCTCGGATCGACGGTGCCGGCCGAGCTCGACCCGTTCGAGGTTGATCCAGCCGACGCCGCAGCGGTCAATTGCGCTGAGCTCAAGTGAGCTGGGGTCGGTCGTCCAGGGGCCGGGCGGGCCGGGGTCGGGTCGTCCGTGAGGGCGCGGACGCCGTCGTTGACGATCTCCAGGTGCACCTTGCCGTCGTCGCGGGACAGGATGATGGCGCAGGTGCGGGCGTCGCTGTGGCGCAGCAGGTTGGTGGTGCCCTCGCGGATGGCCCAGGCCAGCGCGTCCTGGGCGGGGCCCGTCAGCGGCGGCAGGTCGGCCACGTCGAGGCGGGTCTCGACCCCGGCGGCGTGGAGCAGGGCCGCGGCGCCGTCGATCTCGGTGCGCAGCGACACGGCGTGCTCGTCGCGGGTGATCGCGCGTACGTCGCGCAGGGCGTCGCGGGCCACGCCGGTGAGGCTCTCGATCTCGGCGCGGGCGGCCTCGGTGTCGTTGATCAGCAGCCGCAGCGCGAGGTCGCCTTTGAGCGCGATGGCCGACAGGCTCTGGCCGAGCAGGTCGTGCAGGTCGCGCGAGACCCTGATGCGCTCCTCGCCGACCGCCGTGGCGGCGAGCTCGGCGCGGGTGGCGTCGAGCTCGGTCACCAGCAGGGCGAGCCGGGCGCCCCCGACCAGAGCGGCCGCGTACAGACTGGTGGCGATGACGGCGTACAGGCCCATGAGCAACAGCTGCGGGACCGTCCAGTCGTCCGCCTGCACCGTCACGAGCATCTCCCGCGCGGCGTTGATCAGCAGTTGGACGACGGCGACGGCCGGCATCAGCCGCCCGCGCAGCAGCACCACCGAAGAGGCCAGGGCGAAGATGCCGAAGCCCTCCCAGTTGGAGCCGAGCCACCAGATCGGCACGTCCGCGATGAGGATGATCGCGGTCAGGGTCAGGGGCCACCCGGCCGGACGCTCGCCCCGGGCGGCGGCGAGGCTGTGCCGGAGCTGGATCGCGCCGGCCAGGGCCGCCAGCAGGATCGCGACGAGCGGATCGCCGGGCGGGCCGTCCATGCCGAGGATCGTGTAGACCGGCACCTGGAGGGTCAGCGGGACGTGCAGGGCGATCAGCGGCCAGTGCGGGTGGCGCAGCACCCACGGGGGCGGGATCGACGGGCTCATGCCGGCACCTCGATCGTCTCGTCGACGAGGTCGCTGCGCAGCTCCAGGCGGACCCGGCCGTTCGGGCCGACCACCGTGATCTCGCAGGTGCGTACGGTGTCGTCGCGCAGCAGGCGCGTGACGGTGGCGCGCAGGGCGGCTCGCGGCCCCGGCGCGATCGTGTCCGGCATGCCGGACGTGGGCAGGTCGAGGCGGGTCTCGATCCCGGCCGCGGACAGCAGGGTGGCGACGGTCTCCAGCTCGGCCCGCAACGACGGCTGCCGGTAGCCGCGGACGCGCTGCCTGGCCTCGGCGAGGGTGCGCCTGGAGTCGTCGGCGAGCGCGGTGAGCTCGTCCGCCAGGCCGGCCTGCTCTCCCCGCGCGAGCCGGCCGCCCGCCCGCTCGCCGCGGGCCGCGATCGCCTCCAGCGCGCCGCCCAGGGTGCGGCGCAGGTCGTCGTCGATGCGGCGGCGTTCCTGGGTAACCGCCTGCTGCGCCAGCGCCTCGCGGGCCGCCCGCAACCGGGTGAGCGCCGCGGCGAGCCAGATCATCAGCAGCATCGCCGTGCTTCCTGCCACCACCGAGAACAGCAGCCACGGCACGGACGTCCACGGCAGCCCGAGCGCCCGGGCCACCGGCACGGTGGCGACCGGCACCGTCGCGTACACGACGTACGACCACGGAGCGGGCAGCACCAGGAGCGCCGACACGATGAGGCCCACGTAGGCCCTCGGCCACATGGTCCCGGCCCAGGGCGTGGCGCTGACGATGATCACGGTCACCACCGCGAGGGTCGCGTAGGCGGCCGGCGGGCGGGCCGCGTGGGCGGCGTACCACACGTGCCGGAGGTGCAGCGGCAGGTAGGCCGCGGTGGCCGCGAGGCTGACCAGGCCGGTGCGGGTGTCGTTGCCCAGGTAGCCGAACCCCAGCACGACCTGCAGCAGCGGCAGCACCGCGGCGGCGCCCGTCACCAGGCCCGCCGGGGCCAGCCGCACCAGGCTTTCGGACCTCAGGGACACCGTGGGCTCACCCCCCGACCGTTCGCGTGTGACCGGAGACCAGGGTAGAGGCGCCGCGCGGGTGGCGGTGACGGCCGGGCGCGGGGGCCTGCCGCGCGTGATCTGCAGGGTCATGCGGACCTCGCCTTGTGTCTGTCGCCTTGCGTCATCGCCTCCTGTTGCTTCCGGAGGCGGGTGGTCAGCTCGTGGGCGGGGCGTGGGAGGGAGTTGCGTGGTTTGTGCGCGTGAAGGGAGGCGGGCTTTCGGATACTCACCTTGGACTGGGCGGGCCTGGGCCGACAGATGCAAATGTCACCGGTTCCGGGGTGAGTTTGGGCGAGGCGAGGTGCCGGTTCGCGGGCGGCGGTTGTGTCCTCGGCGGGACGGTCACTACAGTCGGAGGTGCGGAAAGCGTTTTCCGTCCGTCCGTCCGCCTGCCGCCGAGCATTCAGGAGTCGCGTTGGAGCTGCCGCCGGAGGATCGATCGCTGAGCCCGTACACGGGCTGGACCAGGACGCACTGGGAGGCCCTGGCCGACGGCCTGCTGGCCGCCGTCGAGCCGTACCGGTCAGCGGACGGCGCGGCGATCCGGCTGCCCGGCCGGGCGAGCTGGTCCGACTGCGACGGCATGGAGGGGTTCGCCAGGACGTTCCTCATCGCGGCCTTCCGCGTGGCCGGGGGCGGGCCCGCCGAGCTGCTGGAGCCGTACCGGCGCGGGTTCACCAGCGGGCCGGACAGCTGGCCGGCCGTGGCCGACCGGTTCCAGCCGATGGTGGAGGCGGCGTCCCTGGCGCTGGGGCTCTGGCTGACCCGCGAGCACCTGTGGGACACCTTCACCGACGTCGAACGGCGGCGGCTCGGCGGCTACCTGGCCACGGTGTTCGACCACGAGCCCGCGCCGAACAACTGGTGGCTGTTCCCCGTCACCGTCGGCGGCTTCCTGGCCGGGACCGGCATCCGCGAGGAGGACGCGTGGGCCGCCGTCGCGCGCGGGCTCGCCCGCATCGAGGACTGGTACGCCGGGGACGGCTGGTACACCGACGGCGACAACCGGGCCTTCGACCACTACAACGGGTGGGCCCTGCACTTCTACCCCATCCTGTACGGCCTGCTGTCCGGGACGGCGATGCCCGAGCACGAGCGCCGGCTGAGCACGTTCCTGGAGAGCTACTCGCTGATGTTCGGCGCGCAGGGCGAACCGGTCTATCTGGGACGCTCAATGACCTATCGCTTCGCCACGGCCGCCTCCCTGATGCTGGGCGCGGTCACCGGGCACACCCCGCTCTCACCAGGGGCGACGCGGCGGCTGGCGTCCGGGGCGGTGCGGCGGTTCCTCGGACGCGGGGCGCTGTCGGCGGACGGCCTGCTGACGCTCGGCTGGTTCGGGCCGCACGAGGCGACGTTGCAGCCGTACTCGGGCTCGGCCTCGCCGTACTGGGCGGCCAAGGCGTTCGCCGGGCTGCTCGCGCCCGCCGGCCATCCGCTCTGGACGGACGTCGAGGAGCCGGGACCGGCCGGGATCGCGGCCCTGCCGGGACCGGCGCTGGTGGTGACGAACGGCGACGGGGTGGCGCGGGTCCTCAACCACGGCATCAGGAACGGCGACCGCGGCTATCAGGCGAAAGGCGGCGATCCGCTCTACGACCGGTGCGCCTACTCCAGCCACACCGGGCCCACGGCGGCGGGCGACGTGCCGGACAACTGCTTCCAGGTCATCGGCCCGGACGTGGAGCGTGGCGCGCTGCGGCCGGGCGGCGCGGGGCGGCGGGGCGACGTCGCCTGGGCCGCGTCGGCGGCCGGCGGGGCCGAGAGCGTGAGCGTGGTGCGGGGCGCGGTGGAGGTGCGGGTGCATCGGGTCGCGGCCGGGTCGGCGGTGCGGCAGACGGGGTGGGCGCTCCCCCGCGCCGGCGCCGAGGCCGGTGAGCGGTCGGTCACGCTGGTGTCCGCTGACGACGGTCTGCGCTCCTGGTTGAGCGGGCTGCACGGTTACGACAGGGCCGGCGTCCTCGCCGCTCCCGAGGGGACGGCCTTCGGCGGGCCGGCGAGTGTGCCCGCGCTTGAGGGGGTCGCCGCCGACGGGTGGGCGGTGTGCGTGGCCGTACTCGACGACGGTGGGCGTCCGCTGGAGGACGTGCGGGCGGAGGTCGGTGACGTGCGGGTCGACGCGGGCGGGGTGAGTGTGACCTGGGCGGATCCGGAGGCGGCGGGCGTCCGGATCGAGCCCGGAGCCGAGGGTGTGCGCGTCGGGTGGGTGTGAGACGCCAGGGGTGAGGTGCGTGGACAAGAGAGGGCGGGCGGGGTCGTGACCGGCCGCCCGTCCCGTGCGCCGGTGCCGCACGGGACGGGGGACGGGCGCGGGCTCAGCCGCAGTGCTCGAAGCCGCTGGTGTAGGAGCTGCTGCCGACGGAGCCGCCCCACCTGACGCACTGGCCGGCCGCGTCGCGCCGGACCGGGCCGGCGTAGTAGGCGTAGCTGCCCGAGTCGGTCGTCCTGCTCTCGCCCTGCGGCTCCAGGAAGGCCGAGACCGCGGACGCCGAGCCGAGGTTCGTGCTCTTCAGCGTCACGACGCAGTTGTAGCCGTTGCCCGAGTTGTAGAGCAGGTACGTGCGCCCGCCGGTGAGCGCGGCCGAGTCGATGACCGCGTAGCCGCTGCCGCAGACCTCCTCCGCGGTGTAGGGGTTGCCGCTGCCGCCGCAGCCGTTGGTGCTGGTGACGGCCTTCTTCTGGCCGAGGGCGACGGTCACGCCGTCCACGGTGGGGCTGGTGTCCATCGCGCCGGTGGAGGTGCGCTGCTCGTAGTGCAGGTGGGGGGCGGTGGAGCCGCCGGTCGAGCCGACGGTGCCGATCGTGGTGCCCTGGCTGACGCTCATCGAGCCGCCGGCCGCCCTGACCATGCTGGCCAGGTGGGCGTAGCGGGTGCGGGTGCCGTCGCTGTGCCGGATCTCGATCCACTTGCCGTAGCTGGTGCTGCCCGCGTCGTAGAAGTAGGCGGTGCCGGCGGCGGTGGCGCGGACGGTCTCGCCGTTGACGTCGTCGCCGCCGTAGTCCTGCCAGTCGATGGAGCCGGACGGGTTGTGGTCGGGTAACCAGTTGTTGGCGTAGAAGGTCTTGCCGCAGTTGAAGGGGCTCTTGTGGGTCACGGCGAGGGCCGCGCCGTCCTGCTGCCGCGCCAGGGCGGCCTGCTGCGGGAGCAGGGCCGCGGGCAGCGCGAACAGCACGGCGGTCATCGCGGTCTTCAGGGTCTTCGGCCAGGTCGGCTCGCCGATGCTCGGCATGCTCACCTCTCTGAACGGTGCGTGCGTACGGGGGGAGATACGGTCAGACGCGCAGTTCCGCTGGTGCCGATCGCGTCCCCGGCGGGGCGTCGCCGGGTAACGAGATCATGAAGATATCCCTGAAAGTTGTCTTCATCAATGACTGACGAATGAAATTTTGCGCGCTAACCGTAGACGCCGAACTCCCACAGCGAGTAGCCGTACGCCGTGCCGCGCGCCAGGTTCGTCCCGCGGCAGGCCGTCGCCGCCACCGGCTACGTCCCCAACCGGGCGGCCCGCTCGCTCGTCACCCGCCGCACCGGCACCATCGCCCTGGTCGTCTCCGGCGCGGGCGACGAGGACGAGACGGGCCGCTTCCCTGGCCAGGTCCTCACCGACCCGTTCTTCGGGCGCGTCGTCGGCGGCATCGTCGGCTTCCTGCGGCCGCGCGGCGTGCACCCCCTGCTGATGCTGGCCGAGACCGCGGACACCCGCGCCCAGGTGCTCGCCCACCTGCGGCAGGGCGACGCCGACGGGGCCGTGCTGGTCTCCACGCACGCCGACGACCCGCTGCCGTCGCTGCTCGCCGAGGCGCGGCTGCCCGCCGTGCTGTTCGCCCGGCCCGCCCGGCCGGTCCCCATCAGCTACGTCGACGTCGACCACCGGGCCGGGGCCAAGCTCGCCGCCGACCACCTCCTCGCGCAGGGCCGGCACGACCTCGTGACGATCTCCGGCCCGCTGGACGTGCCGGCCGGGCAGGCGCGGCTGGCCGGCTTCCAGGACGCGCTCGCCGTGCTGCGGCACCACGGCCGTACGGTGCCCGGCGACGTCGCCGTGGTCGGCTTCGACGACAGCAGCGCCGCCACCGCCTGCCGCCCCCCGCTCACCACCGTGCGCCACCCCGTCGAGGACATGGCCGCCGAGCTGGCCCGGCTGCTGCTGCGCCACATCGAGCGGCCGGACCACCCGCCGACCTCGGTCATCTTCGAGCCGTCCCTGGTCGTGCGCGGCTCCGCCTGAGGGCCTTTGATCTTCCGTGCGCGGACGCTAGGGTCGGCGGAGAAGGGACGGAGCCGGAGGACGGCCGACGCACGGCGGCCGAGACGGGAGAGCGGAGGGACCGGGACGTGCACCGCGCACAGCGGCAGGCGAGCTTACGCGACACTCTCGACACTCTCGACGTGCTCGGCGCGTCCGGCGCGCTCGGCGGCGGTGACCGGGCGTCGCTCGTCCGGCCGGGGAGCGGGTCCCGGTGAGCCGGGCGGAGCGCGCCGAGCTCACCCTGGGCCGGCGGCTCGGCCAGGGCCGGCACGGGACGGTGCACGAGGTGCCCGGCCGGCGCGTCAACGGACAGTGGGACGTCGCTTACAAGGAGTACGACCCGTCCGTCCGGCCCCGCCTCGACGCCGCCGCCCTCGGCGCGATGGCCGGCCTGGTCGGCCGCCTGCCCGGCTGGGACGCGGCCTGGCTGTGCGACAAGGCCGCCTGGCCCGCCGAGCTGGTGGAGAGCGACGGCGCGGTCACCGGCTTCCTCATGCGGGCGATCCCTCGCCGGTTCACCTTCGAGCCGCGCGAGCCGCCCGGCGCCGAGCGGCGGCCGGCGACGGTGGAGCTCCTGCTCGACGCTCCCATCGGCGGCGCCGGCGACCGGGACCGGCTGTTGCTGCTGGCCGACCTGGCGGACACGCTCGCCCGCCTGCACACGATGGACATCGTCGCCCGGGACCTGTCGCCCGGGAACGTGCTGTTCGCCACCGAAGGGCCGCCCGAGTGCTTCCTCATCGGCTGCGACGCGATGCGACTGGCCGGCGCCGACGTGTTCCCCGAGGTGAAGACGCCCGATCAGCAGGCTCCCGCCGGCGAGGACACCGACGCGAAGGACGAGGAAAGCGGCGCGAAGGACGAGGAAAGCGGCGCGAAGGACGAGGAAAGCGGCGCGAAGGAGAGCCGCGCGGAGAAGAGCGGCGCGGAGAAGAGCGGCGCGGAGAAGAGCGGCGCGAAGGAGGAGAGCGCCGAGGAGGAGAGCGCGGAGGGGAAGGGCACGCCGGCCGGCGACGCCTACCGGTTCGCGTTGCTGGTCGTCCGCGTGCTCGCCCGTGACCGGTCCGCCACGGACGCCGGGCGGCTGACGGCCGTCAGCCCGGCGCTCGCCGGCCTCGCGGCGGCCGCGCTCCAGGAGCCGCCGGAGCGGCGGCCTGGGCTGGAGCAGTGGGCCGCGCTGCTGCGGGAGACTGCAGCGACGCTCTCCCCCGCCCCCGCTCCACCGCCACCACCCCCACCCCCACCCGGAGCTCCGGGTGCCCCCGGTGACCCTCCCGGCAGTCCCGGGACCTCACCCCGTCCCGCCGGGCCTCCGCCCCATCCATCCGGGCCCCCGCCCCATCCATCCGGGCCCCCGCCCCGTCCCCCCGGGCCCCCGCTCGGAGGGACGCGGGGTCCCTTCCCCGTTCCGGCCGCGCCGCCGCCGCGGTCCGGTCTGTCGCGCGAGGCGATGATCGGGCTCGCGGTCGGGGCCGGGGTGATCGGGCTGGCGGTGGTGCTGGTGGCGGTGCTGGCCGGGCGGGCCGTGCTGACCGCGGTCACGGCCGCCGGCGAGAGCACCGCGGACGTCTCACCGCCCGCCTTCCCGTCCACGTTCGCGCCGCCGTCCCTGCCCGTGCCGACGTTCTCCCCCGGCCTCCCCTCCCCCAGCCTGCCCTCCGACGAGCCGACGACGGAGGAGCCGACCGAGACCCCGTTCGACGCCGCCGACCTCGACCGGCAGGACACCGACCCGACCCCGATCACGCCGTCGGCCCTGCTGCCCGCCTCCTTCACCAGCGCCAAGGGCGTGCGCTACAACCTGAAGGCGAGCGGCGTGGAGAAGTGCCCCGACCGCTACCACGACGCCGAGGTCCGCGCCGCGCTGCGGAAGGCCAAGTGCGGCAAGATGGTCAAGGGCGTGTACGTCAACCCGGCCAAGTCGGCGAACAAGCGGATCATGGTGTCGGTGTGGGTCGTCCCGCTGAAGAGCGACGACCGGGCCGCCACCGCGTACGGCCGGCTCGACGACACCTACGCCGACGCCTGGGGCATCGTCTGCCCGAAGAAGGGCCCCGGCTCCGGCCTCTGCCACACCACCACCTGGAACCGCGCCCAGACCTGGGGCTGGACCGGCTACACCCACCGCTACCTGCTGCACACCATGGCGATCTACACCAACCGCGCCGGCTCCTCGAACGTGCGGCCCTGGGTGAAGGACGCCTCCAAGGCGGCGTTCAACGCGACGGGCCCCAAGGTCTACCACGGCACGGACTGACCCGCCGCGCCGTCCGGGGCCGTTCGCCGGTGTGCCGCCGGTGTGCCGCCGCCGTCCGCCGCCGTGCCGGACCTGTTCCGGTCCGTTCGCCGGCCTGGCCGGACAGCGGCGCCGGCCGCTTGCATCGAGGCATCGGGCGCCGGACGGGCCGGCGCCCCCGCCCTCGCTCGGAGGCTGCCGAAGTGAACGCCCTCGACCCGGTCGCCGTGGCCGCGGCGACGGTGATCGCCCTGACCGTGATCGCCGGGGTCACCGCCGTCCTGACCGTCCTGCTCGCCGTCCGGGGCACGCCGGGCGCGCGCCGCGCCGAGATCATCGGCGCGGTCGCGGATCTGGTGCGCGCCGTGCGCGGCCGGTGACGGATCCGCATCATCGCGTCCATCCCAGGAGATTCCCCTGTTCGATCAAGTACCGGTCCGTATGCTTTCGGTTGCTCACCGTGGCGATCGAAGGATGTCGAGAGGTGGTGGCCGATGGCCGAGCAGCCCTCCGGCGAGGACGGCCTGGACCTGGCCGGCGTACGGACCTGGGACGACCTGCTGCAGCGGCTGCGCATGCTGCACGCCGCCGCCGACCGGCCCTCCACCCGCGACCTGCAGCGGTGGGCCAGGCGTCACCACAAGCCGCCGCTCGCGCCGGCCTCCCAGTCGGAGGTGCTGACCGGCAAGAAGCGGCCGAGCAAGGCGTTCCTGCTGACCTTCGCCGAGGGCTGCGGCGTCACCGGGCCCGGCCTGCGGGCCTGGGAGGACGCCTGGACGCGGGTCGTGTACCTGGAGAGCGCCGCCGCGCCGGGGCCGCGGCAGCCGGCCGCGGAGACGACCTGGGCCTCGGGCACCGTCCCGGCGGCCGGGCGTGGGCGGCGTCCGCTGCTGGTGGCCGCCGCGGTGACGGTGGTGGTCGCCGGAGCCGCCGCCGTGGCGCTGGTCGTCCAGCCGTGGCGGGGCGAGGCCGCCGAACCGGCCGGCGCGGCTCCGCCGGCCGGCACCGCAGCGGCGACGACGCCCGCCCCGCCCCGTCGCCCACCCCGTCCACCCCGTTCACCCCGTCCAGCACGCCTTCCGCCCAGCCGTCCGCCGCGCAGTCCTCCCCCGCGGCGACGGCCGTCCCCGCCGCCGGCGAGGTCCTGAACGAGGGCACGGCCTCGCTGAAGGACCAGGACTACCTCGACGTCGAGACCGGCAGGATCGGCACGATCGTGCCCGGGAGCAGCGACCTGTGGTACGTCAGCCCGTACCGCGAGCTGTGGACCGCGGGCGGCGGGGCCGAGCCGATCGCGCCCGTCCGGCGCCGGCCCACCGCCGCCTCGTGCGCGGCGGAGCTGAGGACCCGCCAGTACCAGCAGGTCGCGATGGCCGACATGAAGGCCGGCGGGTGGGCCTGCGCCCGCACCGCCGAGCACAACGTGGTGGCCGTCCGGATCGCCGCCATCCCGCCGCGCGGCGACGAGAACGCGCCGCTCGACATCTCCTACACCGTCTGGCAGCAGTAGGCGGGCGACAGGGCTGGGCGTGCCCGGCCCCCGATGTGATGCTGGATCCAGGGATCCGGAGGGCGAGGTTGATATGCGTAGTCACGGCCCGCGTCTCGAATGTCTGCGGATGAAGCCGCACGACCACATCGGGTGGGTGTTCACCGGTCCTGACGGTTTCGCCGCGCTCGCGGAGCCGTTCCTGGCCGAGGGGGCGGCCAGGAACGAGCGGCTGATGTACGTCTGCGCCGACCCCGGCGCGGACGTCGCGGCCCGGCTGGACGACCGGCTCGGCCCGGGCGTCGTGCGGGTGGCGAGCATCGCCGAGGTGTACGGGCCGTCCGGCGTGGTGGACGCGGCGGCCCAGCACGCCACCTTCGCCACCGCACTGGCGCAGGCGCAGGCCGACGGCTACAGCGGCATCAGGGTGGCGGCCGACAACACGCCGCTCGTCGCCGACGAGGAGCGGCTGGCGGCGTGGCTGCGGTGGGAGGTCGTGGCCGACCGGTTCATGTCGGAGCACCCGGTGACCGGCCTGTGCGCGTTCGACCGGGAGCAGGCGGACGTGGACCGGCTCCGGCACCTGGCCACGTTCCACCCGCTGTCCTCGGCGGGCAGCCCGGCGCCGCAGTACCGCATGTTCGCCGAGGCCGGGCACCTGCGCATCGAGGGCCAGATCGACTCCTTCGCCATCGGCCAGCTCCAGCTCGCCCTGGACGTCCTGCCGCCGGACACCGGCGTGCTGATCGACCTGGCGACCGCGGGGTTCACCAGCCGCGTGCCGCAGACCCGGCTGCGGCGCCTGGCCGACGCCGGCGTGACGGTCACCCTGCGGGGCCTGCCGGCCGGTCCCGGCGGGCTGCCGGCCGCCGAGGTGCCGCTCGGCGAGCAGCTTCTCCTCCAGCGGCCCGCGCCCGGCTGAGCGGCCCGGCTACTCGCGGCGGGCCCGGCGGCGGGCGAGGGCGAGCGCCGCGAGGAGGGCGATGAAGAGCATCCCGTAGATCGTGGTCAGCGCCGACGTCTCGTAGATGTCGGCGCTGCGCCAGGTGTGCCCGGCGGCGTCGGTCACGGTGGTGCGCTCGCCCGTCACGTACGTGAGGAGGAACGTCGCCGCGGTCCCCGCGTACAGCACCAGGGGCTGGGCCGGGGAGGCGGGGCCCGGCTCGGCGCGCGGGCCGCGGCGGCGCAGGTACAGCGCGAACAGCTGCAGGAAGGCGTACGTCGTCAGCGACCAGCCGAGGAAGTTGACCAGGGGCACGCCGAAGAACCCGCCCCCGTTCTCCCAGATCCACATCTTCCGCACGGTGGCGAGGGTGGGGTCCATCGACAGGTCCCAGGCGACCATGGCGAAGGAGGCGACGACCGGCGTGCCGACGGTGGTCAGCCGGTCCGCGCCGGGGCGCACCTCGCCGACGAGGAGGGTGGCGACCGTCCAGGCCAGGTAGCCGGTGACCGCGTAGGCGGGGCCGATCATCAGCGGCACCTGGAGGAGCTGCGGCCCCTGCGTGTAGTGGTAGTGGCCGAAGGGGAAGCCGGTGGAGATGCTGAGGTTCTCCAGGGCGTTGCTGACCACCAGTGTGACCGCGTAGAACACCAGGATCGCGCGCGGGCCGTAGCGGCGGGCGCCGTGCAGGAACGTGAACGCCGTCTGCGCGAGCAGCAGCGCGGGGAACAGCACGCCCGGCAGGAGGTTCCTGGTCAGCAGCAGGATCAGGGTGAGGCCGGTGACGAGCCACAGGCCGGTCCCGGCCGTCCGGCGACCGGCGCCGGTGCCGGTGGGGAGGAGGGAGGTCATGGGCCCGATCGTCGCGCCGCCCGGGCGGCGCGGCGTCCTGCCGGGGGCGGCCGTCCGGTACGCCGTCGCGCGTAGCCGGCGCGGCTCCGGTACGCCCTGCGTGGTAGGCGGGCCGCGCCTGCCGGCCGACGGCGGGCGGGGCGCGCGACCGTAGGATCGGCCGCATGGGACACCGCGTGCTGTCGTGGCGGTTGCCGGCACCGGCGCAGGACGTGCTGCTCGCGCTCTTCGTCACCGTGATGCAGGTGCAGGGCACCGTGGCGCGCGTCGCCGCCGAGGGCGCGGCGCGGCCGCTCGCCGACGCGGGGAGCCTCGGGTACGTCCTGCTGGTGGTGAGCGGCCTGGCCGTGGCGTTCCGCCGGCGGTGGCCTGCGGCGGTGTTCGCGGTCGCCGGGCTGACCAGCCTCGTCTACTACGGGCTCGGCTTCCCGGACGGGCCCGGCTGGCTCGGGCTGTTCGTCGCGCTGTACACGCTGGCCGCGTACGGCGACGGGCGCCGGTCGCTGGTGACGGCGGGCGCGGGCGTCGCGGTGCTCGCCGTCGCCTGGCTGGCCGCCGCGGCCGGCGTGGAGCCGCGCGCCGCCATCGGCTGGGTGTTCTTCCGGATCGGCGCGTCGGTGATGAGCGCGGCGCTCGGCGAGTCGGTGCGCTCGCGGCGGGTCGCCGCGGCCGAGGCGGAGCGGCGCGCCGAGCTGGCCGAGCGCACCCGCGAGGACGAGGCGCGGGCGCGGGCCGACGCCGAGCGGTTGCGGATCGCCCGCGAGGTGCACGACACGGTGGCGCACGCCATCGCGATCATCAACGTGCAGTCCGGCGTGGGCGCGCACGTGCTCGGCAGGCGGCCCGAGGCGGCGCGCGAGGCGCTGCGGGTCATCGAGGAGACCAGCGCGCGGGCGTTGCGCGAGATGCGGGCCGTGCTCGGGGTGCTGCGCGACGACGAGGCGGACGACGGCGACGGCCGCGCGCCCTACCCGGGGCTGGCGCAGGTCGGCGAGCTGGCCGCCAAGGCCCGCGCGGCCGGGCTGGACCTCACGCTGGAGCAGAGCCCGGCCGCCGTGCCGCTGCCGAGCGCGGTGGGCGGCGCCGTCTACCGGATCCTCCAGGAGTCGATCACCAACGTGCTCAGGCACGCCGGGCCGACCCGGGTGACGGTGGCGCTGCACCCGGGCGCCGAGGCTGGAGCTGCGCGTCACCGACGCGGGCGGCCGCCCGGCCGCCGGGCGCGCGGGCCGCCCGGCGGCCGGGCCGCCCGGGCGGGGCATCACCGGCATGCGCGAGCGCTGCCTGCTGCTGGGCGGCGAGCTCGACGCCGGGCCGGTCCCGGGCGGCGGGTTCGAGGTCCGGGCGCGGCTGCCCCTCGCGCCGGCGGGGTCGCCCCGGTGAGCGCGGCGCCGTCCCCGATCAGGGTGCTGCTCGCCGACGACGAGGGGCTGGTGCGCTCCGGCTTCAAGGTCCTGCTCGACCTGGAGGACGACATCACGGTGGTGGGAGAGGCCGTGAACGGCGCCGAGGCCGTGGAGCGGGCCCGCGCCGCCCGCCCGGACGTAGTCCTCATGGACATCCGGATGCCGCGCCTGGACGGCATCCAGGCCACCACCGAGATCGCCCGCACGGCCGAGCTGGAGCGGGTCCGGGTCCTCATCCTGACCACCTACGACACCGACGAGTACGTCTTCGACGCGTTGCAGGCCGGCGCGAGCGGCTTCCTGCTCAAGGACGCGGGGCCGGGCGAGCTCCTGCACGCGATCCGGGTGATCGCCGGCGGCGACGCGCTGCTCGCGCCGCGCATCACCCGCCGCCTCATCGGCCGCTTCGCCCGGCAGCGCCGGGTGGCGCGGGCCGCCGGGGACCGGCTGGCGGCGCTGACCGGGCGCGAGCGCGAGGTCCTGGCGCTGGTGGGCCGGGGGCTGAGCAACGCCGAGATCGGCGCGGCGCTGTTCCTCAGCCCGGCCACGGTGCGCACGCACGTGAGCCGGGCGATGGCGAAGCTGGGGGCGCGCGACCGGGCGCAGCTGGTCGTCGTCGCCTACCGCACGGGCCTGGTCGACCCCGCCGAGCCCGGCTCGCCCTGAGCGGAGCCGCCCTTACTTGCGAGTTGCTGGCAATTGCGAATTATGTGCAGAATGGCGGCGATCAGTGCCGCCTCTCACCACCGGAGACCCACCGCATGCGCCGCCCGCCCCGTCCCGTCCCCGTCCTCAGGAAGGCGCTCGCCCTGGTGGCGGCCCTGGCGCTGACCGCCTGCTCGGCGGCGGCCCCCGCCCCCACCCCCGCCGCGCGCCGGACGGCGGGGGCGGCGGCCGGGTTCCCGGTCACGGTCGAGAACTGCGGGCGCACGCTGACCTTCGACCGCCCGCCGGCCAAGGTGGTGACCGGCTACCACCCCGCCCTGGAGACCCTGCTCGCGCTCGGCCTGGGCGACCGGGTCGCGGGCCGCACCTTCTTCGGCGAGAGCGCGTTCCTGCCGGGTCAGAAGGAGCAGTACGACCGCATCCCCCAGCTCTCGCCGACGATCATGCTGCCGCAGAAGGAGGTCATGCTCGCCCAGGGCGCCGACTTCGTCCTGGACAACGCGATGGCGAGCTTCGACGCCGCCGGCGGCTACGCCACCGTGGAGGAGCTGGACGCCGCCGGCTCGCCGGTCTACATCCTGGGCGGCTGGTGCAGCCCCGAGGAGGTGCTCCGCTTCACCCTCGACGACACCTTCACCGACCTGCGCAACCTCGGCCGCATCTTCGGCGTCCCCGACCGGGCCGAGCGGCTGGCCGCCGAGCTGCGGGCCCGGCTGGCCGACGTCAGGAAGCGCGTCGAGGGCCGCGCCCCGGTCAAGGTGCTGGCCACGGACGGCGGCAAGGGCCCGGTCAACGCCTACGGCGGCTCCGGCGTCACCCACCAGATGATCACTCTGGCCGGCGGCGAGAACGTGCTGGCCGACGTCGAGGGCGACTACACCGAGGTCAGCGCCGAGCGGATCAGCGCCGCCCGGCCCGAGGCGCTGCTGGTCAGCGACTACGCCACGCTGCGCGGCGAGGACATGCCGAGCGCCCCCGCCAAGGCCGCGGAGGCGTTCGCCGTCGCGCGGAACAGCCCGGCCGCCGAGCACGGGCGCTACCTGGCCCTTCCCGTGGCGGCCCAGCACCCCGGCTACCGCAACCTCCTGGCCGTCACCGACCTCGCCCGGTTCCTGCACCCGGACGCCTTCACGCGATGACCCGCATCCTGTCGCGGAGCCCGGCCAGGGCCCGGCCCGCCCGCTCCGCCCGCTCCGGCCGCCCCGCCCGCCCCGGCCGCTCCGGCCACTTCGTGCTGCTCGTCGCCGCGCTCGCCGCCGCCGGCGTCGCCGCGACGTGCCTCGCGGTGAGCATCGGCGCGGTGCACGTCGCCCTGCCCCAGGCGTGGGGCATCGTGGCCGACCGCCTCGTCCCCGGCGTCGTGCCGCGCACCTGGACGCCGGTGCAGGAGCAGATCGTGTGGGAGTTCCGGCTGCCGCGCGCGCTGCTGGCGCTGCTGGTGGGGGCCGGGCTGTCGGTGGTCGGGGCGGTGCTGCAGGCGCTGGTGCGCAACCCCCTCGCCGACCCGTTCCTGCTCGGGATCTCCTCGGGGGCCTCGTTCGGGGCGGTGCTGGTGCTGGTCGTGGGGGCGGTGACGTACCTGCTGCTCCAGCACCGGCAGCTGAACGCGCTGGCCGCCGGCGAGGAGACGGCCGTCTCCCTCGGCGTGCCCGTCGGCCGCCTCCGCCTGACCCTGTTCGTACTGACCTCGCTGCTGGTCGGCGTGCTGGTGGCCACCAGCGGGGCGATCGCGTTCGTCGGCCTCATCGTGCCGCACGCCGCCCGGCTGCTCACCGGCGCCGACCACCGCCGGGTGCTGCCCGTCAGCGCCCTGCTGGGGGCGGTGTTCCTGCAGCTCGCGGACATCGCCGCGCGGACCGTCGACGCGCCGCGGGAGCTGGCGCTCAGCGTCGTCACGGCGCTGTTCGGCGTGCCGTTCTTCCTGTGGCTGCTGCGCCGCCGCTCGGTGGACCGGGCGGTGAGCGTCACGTGAGGCTCGGCCTGAGCGGGGTGTCCGTCGCGCCGGACGGCGTCCCGGTCGTGCACGGGGCCGGGCTGCGGGTGGCCGACGGCGAGTTCGTCGGCCTGGTCGGGCCGAACGGCTGCGGCAAGTCCACGCTGCTGCGCGGCGTCTACCGGGCGCTGCGCCCCTCGGCCGGGCTCGTCGCGGTGGACGGCGACGACGTGCACCGGCTGCCCGCCCGCGAGGCGGCCAGGCGGATCGCCGTCATGGCCCAGGAGACCCCGGCCGACCTCGACTTCACGGTGGCCGAGATCGTCGCCATGGGACGGACGCCGTACCGGCCGGACGCCGCGGCCGACGCGGAGCGGTGCGCGGCGGCGCTCGACCGCGTCGGCCTGGCGGGCGCCGCCGGGCGGATCTTCGCGACCCTGTCCGGCGGCGAGAAGCAGCGCGTGCTGCTCGCCCGCGCCCTGGCCCAGGACACCCGCCTGCTCCTGCTGGACGAGCCCACCTCGCACCTGGACGTGCGCCACCAGCTCGACCTGCTGCACCTGGTGCGCGAGCTGGGTCTCGCGACCCTGGCCGTGCTGCACGACCTCAACCAGGCGGCCGCCTTCTGCGACCGCCTCTACGTCATGCACGCCGGCCGGATCGTCGCGGGCGGGCCGCCCGGCCGGGTCCTCACCCCCGAGCTGATCGCCGAGGTGTACGGGGTGCGCGCCGTGCGCCGCACCCAGCTCGTCTTCGAACGACTGGACCCGCCGGAGCCGGCCGCGACGCCCGGCTGATCACCCGGCTGATCACCCGGCTGATCACTGGGCTGATCACCCGGCTCATCACTGGGCCAGGTCGTGCGCGGCCGTCCTGGCCTCGGCCAGGGCGGTGCGCTCCGCCTCGACCAGCCGCAGGCACGCGGCCGTCTCCCGCTCCACCCGCGGCTCGTCCCAGCCGAGCCGGTCCGCCATCAGCCGGGCGATGAGCGGCGCGGCCCGCTCGGCCAGCTCGCTGGACTCGATGAGCATCCGGGTGCGCCGGGCGACGATGTCCTCGGCGTGCAGGGCGCCTTCGTGGGTGACGGCGTAGCAGACCTCGGCCCGCAGCCACGGGCCCGGCTCGATCAGCGGCTCGGCGAGCGAGGGGTCGGCGGCGACCAGGTCGAGCACCTCCAGGGCGAGCGTGCCGTAGCGGCGGATGAGGTAGCGGACGGTGGCCGGTTCGAGGTCGTGGTCCTCGGCCAGCCGGTCGGCGGACAGCTCCAGCGCGGGCAGCCCGTCCGCGCCGACCAGCGGCAGCCGGTCGGTGACCGAGCCGGGCACGTCGTAGCCTTCGAGCGCGGCGTCGATCACGTCCCTGGCCATGATGCGGTAGGTCGTGTACTTGCCGCCGGCGATGGCCGCGAGGCCGGGGATCGGCACGTCCACCACGTGCTCGCGGGACAGCTTGGTCGTCGCGGCGCTCTCGTCGGCGGCCACCAGCGGGCGCAGCCCGACGAACAGGCCGACGACGTCGTCCTTGGTCAGCGGCCTGGCCAGCACCTCGTTGGCGTGCTGGAGGATGTAGTCGACGTCCTCGCCGGTGGCGGCCGGCTCGGCGCGGTCGCCCTCCCAGTCGGTGTCGGTGGTGCCGACGATCCAGCGGCGCCGGGTCCACGGGATGATGAACAGCACGCTCTTCTCGGTGCGGATGATCAGGCCGGTGTGCGAGTCGATGGCCTCGCCGGGCACCATGACGTGCACGCCCTTCGACATCCTGACCCGGAAGCCGGGCTCGGCGCCGCCGGGCAGGCCCGTCACCGGGCCGGTCCACACGCCGGCGCACACCACCACGGCGTCGGCCGACACCTCCAGCTCGGCGCCGCTCTCCTCGTCGCGGACGCGGGCGCCGACGACGCGCTCGCCGCGCTCGTCCCGCAGCAGCGCCACGACGGACGTCCTGGTGGTGATGGCCGCGCCGTGCGCGGCGGCCGTGCGGGCCAGGGCGAGGGTGAAGCGGGCGTCGTCCACCTGCGCGTCGTAGTAGATGACGCCGCCGCTCAGCACGTCGGGGCGCAGGCCGGGCACCAGGCGGCGGGCCTCCTTCGGCGACAGGTTGCGGTGGCGGGGCATCGGGCGGCGCACGCCCTCCAGCGCGTCGTACAACGTCAGGCCCGCCGCCACGTACGGCTGCTCGATCACCCGGTTGCGCACCGGGTACAGGAACGTCACCGGGTGCACCAGGTGCGGGGCCAGCCGGGAGACCAGCAGGTCGCGTTCCTTCAGCGCCTCGCGTACCAGCTTGAAGTCGAACTGCTCCAGGTAGCGCAGCCCGCCGTGGATGAGCTTGCTGGAGCGGCTCGACGTGCCGGCGGCGAGGTCGCGGCTCTCCACGAGCGCCACCCGCAGCCCGCGCGAGGCGGCGTCCAGGGCCGCGCCGGCGCCCGTCACCCCGCCGCCGACCACCAGCACGTCGAAGGTCTGCGCCCGGAGCCGGTCCAGGCATCCCTGGCGGTCGCGCGCGTCGAGCGCGCCGGTGATCCCCATCGCCCATGTCTCACTTTCCGTTATTGTGCACATCCAGAGCGTATGCATTCCCTGGATGGGGAAGGGATCACCTGGGGATTGGAGGAGCGGTGGTGGCGCTGCGCGGCAGGGGGTTGACCGGCGAGCTGATCGCCGAGTTCGCCGGCACGATGGTGCTCATCGTGTTCGGCGCGGGCGTCGTGGCGCAGGTGGTCGCGGGCGGGCTCGGCGGCCACGACAGCATCGCGTGGGCGTGGGGCATCGGGGTCGCGCTCGGCGTGTACGTCGCCGGCCGCACCACGGGCGCGCACCTCAACCCGGCGGTCACGCTGGGCTTCGCGGTCTTCCGCGGCTTCGAGTGGCGCAAGGTGCTGCCGTACGCGCTGGCGCAGACCGCCGGCGCGTTCGCCGGAGCGCTGCTGGTCCGCTGGAACTACACCGAGGTCCTGTCGGCCGTCGACCCCGGCCACACGATCAAGACGCAGGGCGTGTTCTCGACGCTGCCGGGCAACGGCACGCTGCCGGTCGGCCAGTTCGGCGCGCTGCGCGACCAGGTGATCGGCACCGCCGTGCTGATGTTCGTGATCTTCGCCCTGTCCGACGTGCTGAACATGGCGCCGGGCGCGAACCTGGGGCCGGTCGTCATCGGCCTGCTGGTGGTCGCCATCGGCATGTCGCTCGGCACCGACGCGGGCTACGCGATCAACCCGGCCCGCGACTTCGGGCCGCGCCTGGCGAGCTACCTCACCGGCTACGGCGGCGCCTGGCGCGACCAGTACGGCGACCTGTACTTCTGGGTGCCGATCGTGGGCCCGCTGGCCGGCGGCGTCCTCGGCGCCGGCCTCTACCAGGCGTGCATCGCCCGCTACCTCCCCCGCGACGAGGACCGCGACACCGTGAAGCCCTCCGACTGAGCGGGCGGCAGAGGGAGAGCGAGGGAGTACGACATGCCGGACTTCGTAGGGGCCCTGGACCAGGGCACGACGAGCACCCGCTTCATGATCTTCGATCATGAGGGCGCGGAGGTCGCCAGGTTCCAGCTCGAGCACGAGCAGATCCTGCCGCGGGCCGGCTGGGTGGAGCACAACCCGATCGAGATCTGGACCAGGACCGCCGCCGTCATCGAGACCACGCTCCAGCGCTCCGGCCTGCACGACAGCGACCTGGCCGCGCTGGGCCTGACCAACCAGCGCGAGACCACGGTGGTGTGGAACCGGCGCACCGGGCGGCCGTACTGCAACGCGATCGTCTGGCAGGACACCCGCACCGGCGAGATCGCCGCGGCGCTCGACCGCGACGGCCGGGGGCAGGTCATCCGCGACCGCACCGGGCTGCGGCCGGAGGCGTACTTCTCCGGCGGCAAGATCCAGTGGATCCTGGAGAACGTCGACGGCGTGCGCGCGGCCGCCGAGCGCGGCGAGGCCGCCTTTGGCACCACCGACACCTGGACGTTGTGGAACCTGACCGGCGGCCCCAACGGCGGCGTGCACATCACCGACGTGACCAACGCCAGCCGCACCATGCTGATGGACCTCGACACGCTCGACTGGGACGACGAGCTGCTGTCGTTCTTCGGCGTGCCGCGCTCGATGCTGCCGGAGATCCGCCCGTCCGCCGACCCCGGCGCCTACGGCGTGACGTCCCGCTACGGCCCGCTCGGCGGCGAGGTGCCGATCACCGCGATCCTCGGCGACCAGCAGGCGGCCACGGTCGGCCAGGTGTGCTTCTCCCCCGGCGAGGCCAAGAACACCTACGGCACCGGCAACTTCCTGCTGCTCAACACCGGCACCGACCGGGTGCGCTCGCAGAGCGGGCTGCTCACCACGGTCGCCTACCAGTTCGGCGCCGAGCCGGCCGTGTTCGCGCTGGAGGGCTCGATCGCGGTGACCGGCTCGGCCGTGCAGTGGCTGCGCGACCAGTTGCGCCTCATCACCACGGCGGCGCAGAGCGAGGCGCTGGCGCGGCAGGTCGCCGACAACGGCGGCGTGTACTTCGTCCCGGCCTTCTCCGGGCTGTTCGCGCCGTACTGGCGGGCCGACGCGCGCGGCGCGATCGTCGGGCTGTCCCGCTACAACACCGACGGGCACCTGGCCAGGGCCACGCTGGAGGCGATCTGCTACCAGAGCCGCGACGTGGTCGAGGCCATGCAGCGCGACTCCGGCGTGGTGCTCGACGTGCTGCGGGTGGACGGCGGGGTGACCGCGAACGACCTGTGCATGCAGCTCCAGTCCGACATCCTGGGCGTGCCGGTCAGCCGGCCGGTGGTCGCCGAGACGACCGCGCTGGGGGCGGCGTACGCGGCCGGGCTGGCGGTGGGCTACTGGCGCGACCAGGACGAGCTGCGCTCCCACTGGGCCGAGGACCGGCGGTGGGAGCCGCAGTGGAGCCCGGAGCAGCGGGAGCGGGCCTACGCCGGCTGGCAGAAGGCGGTCACCAAGTCGCTCGACTGGTTGTGACCGGCGCTCACAGCCCGGCGACGAAGCCGAGGGCGACCGCCCAGGCCCGCTCGGCGGCCCGCTCGTCGTAGTCCGGCAGCTCGGGGTCGGTGAACAGGTGGCCGGCGCCGGGATAGCGGAACACCTCGACGTCGGCGCGGGCCCGCCGCATGCGGATGTACCAGGCGTTGAGCCAGTCGGCGGGCTCGGCGGTGTCGGGGTCGGCCACGTGCAGCTGCACCGGCAGGTCGTCGGCGGAGACGCCGTCGGGCAGGTCGGAGGTGCCGTGCATCAGCAGCAGGCCCCGGGAGCGCTCGTCACCGAGCGCGAGGTTCTGCGCGATGGCCGCGCCGAGCGAGAAGCCCGCGTACACCAGGCCCTCCTCCGCGCCGCCGGCGACGGAGAGCGGCGCGGCGGCGGCCACGGCGCGCTTCAGCAGCTCGTCGCGGCCGATCTCCTCCTTGATCGCGATGGCCTCCTCGGCGTCGGCGACCACGCGGCCGTCGTACAGGTCGGGGACGTGCACCTCGTGCCCGGCCGCGCGGAACCGCTCGGCGGCCTGGTGGACGGCGGGGCGCAGCCCGTACATCGAGTGCAGGAGCAGGATCCGTGCCATGGCCGCAGCTTAGTGAAGCCGCCCGGGTGCGGTCGCGGGTCAGGCCTGAACGGTGAGCGGGGCGGGCATCCCGTCGGTGAACAGCCGCGCGTCCACCTGGTCCAGGGCCACGCGCAGCGCGCCGAGGGCGACGCTGTCGGCGCCGAGGTCGGAGGCGCGGATCTCGGGCACGCGCAGGCACAGCCGGCGCAGCTCCTGCTCCAGCGGGTCGATGAGCAGGTCGGCCGAGCGGGAGTAGCCGCCGCCGAGGACGACGACCTGCGGGTCGAGGGTCAGCACGAGCGCCGCCGCGCCCACGGCCAGGTCCTTGACGTAGCGGCGCAGCGCGGCGCGGGCGTGCCGGTCGCCCTCGCGGGCGCGCTCGAAGACCCAGGCGGCCTTGTCGTTGGGGTGGATGTCGTCGGGCACGCCCGGGCAGTTCTCGAAGCGGGAGGGGGCCGACAGCCAGCGGACCGCCTTGAGCGCGCCGATCTCGCCGGCCGCTCCCCCGTACCCGCGGCGCAGCGTGCCGTCGAGGATGAGGCCGGCGCCGACGCGCATGCCCGCCAGCAGGTAGACGATGTCGTCGGCGTCCTGCGCGGCGCCCTTCCAGCGCTCGGCGACGGCGGCGAGCTTGCAGTCGTTCTCGACCAGGATCGGGCAGCCGAAGCGGGCCGACAGGTGCTCGGCGGGCGAGACGTCAGCCCAGCCGGGCAGCGGCGTGAACAGCGTGGTGCGGCCCGTGGTGTCGACCGGGCCGGTCACGCCGACCGTGACCGCCCAGATCCGGTCGGGCCGCATGCCCGCGTCGGCCAGGCACTGGGTGATGGCCGCGTCGACGGCCTCCAGGCGCGCGGCCGGGTCGGCGTCGGGCTCGACCGGCAGCCGGTGGCTGCGCAGCACCTGCCCTTCGAGGTCGGCGAGCAGGACGAGGATCTTGTGGACGCCGACGTCGACGCCGAGCACGTGCCCGGCGCCGGCGTTGAAGCGGTAGCGGCGGGCGGGCCGGCCGACGCTGCTGCCGTCGGGCTCGACGACCTGCACCCAACCGTCGTGCACCAGCCCGCGGACCACGACGTCGGTACCCGGCCTGGACAGGCCGGTGCGGGCGGCCAGCTCGGTGACGGTGGCGGGCGGCTGGCCCCGCATCGCCCGGACGATGCTGAGCGAGTTGAGCTCACGGAGCCTGCTGACGTCCGCTCCCGCCATCTCGGGCACTCCTACCCCCCAATTATGCTGCGTTGTAGCGAAATTCTATCCGCCTGTCACGAGATCGGATACTGCTGCCCCCGGTTCAGCGCCGCGCCGAAATCGACGGCGCGGCCGTCGATGGCGAAACTGTACCGGCCCGTCCTGACGATGTCCGGCCGCTCGGCGAGGTAGGCGGCGAGCCGGTCCAGCTCGTCCGGGTGCAGCCACGACGGCGGGTCGGAGACGGCCTTGAAGCCGCAGATCGCGGCCAGGTCCTGCAGCAGGCCCATCTGGGTCTCGGTGAGCAGGTTGAGCCGGCTGCGGAAGTACACGACGTCCGGGTCCACCTCTGCCAGCGGCGACTGCCACAGCCGGTGCAGCGTGTTCACCATCGCGTTGTAGGCCATCGCGTCGGAGGGGTCGTCGCTGGCGTAGTTCGTCCACAGCGGGGCGACGTCCGGGCCGCTGCGCAGCCCGTCGGCCAGCCCCAGCGAGGGCAGCAGCAGGGCGCCGCTGCCGAGCAGGTAGACCTCCGGGCCGGCGACCTCGCGGATCAGGGCGAACGCGTCCCGGTAGGCCTGCTCGCGCGGCGCCCCGGAGTGCCGGACGCCGGGGACGGCGCCCGCGTTGACGAAGTCGAGCTTGAGGTAGCCGAAGCCCCACTCGTGCACGACCCGGTGGATCATCCGGGTGAGATGCTCCCGCACGCCGGGGTGGGTGAGGTCCAGCGCCCAGTAGTGGGTGCCCCAGTTGTGCCCGGCCACGACCGGCCGCCCGGCGGCGTCGCGCAGCAGCCACTCGGGGTGCTCGCGGGCCGTCGCCGACGTGGGCAGCACGATGAACGGCGCCAGCCACAGGCCGGCCCGCATCCCGGCGGCGTTGATCCGCTCGGTCAGGTCCCGCATGCCGGAGGGGAACTTGTCGTTGGGCTCCCAGTCGCCGACCGCCGCCTCCCAGCCGTCGTCGATCTGGGCCACGTCGAACGGCAGGCCGGCCAGCGCGGCGATGTCCTTGTGCAGCACCTGCTCGGTGATGCCCTCGTAGTAGGCGTACCAGGTGCACCACACGTTGCCCGCCCGCCTGCCGCTGCTGCCCAGGCGCCCGGCGAGCTGGCCGGCGTAGCGGGCGAAGACCTCCTCCTCCTCGCCGTAGGCGAGGAACCAGGGGGCCCCGTCCTCCTCGCACCAGCCGGCCAGCGTGTCGCGGTCGGCGGCCAGGCGGGGCACGCCCAGCCCGAGGGAGCCCAGCAGCAGCACCCGCCCGTCGGCGCCCTGCAGCGCGGCCACGGCCGAGGAGTGGTGGCGGGCCGGGTCGTCCCAGACCGTGTCGTCGGCGGTCAGGCGCCGCTGCGGGTCGGCGATCCGCAGCGGGGGCTCGCTGAGCCGGCGCCAGCCGCACGGGCTCCAGGAGTTCTGGCCGTGCCGGTAGAACAGGGCGTCGTCGAGGCCGTGCAGGATCGCGACCCGGCCGGGCGGCAGGACGAGGCCGCCGGCGACGGGCGTGGGGGGCTCGGAACCGGTGAGCTCGACCGCGAATTCACGGCCGGCCAGGCCGACGAGCAGGGGCATGGTTCTCCTTCGGGCAGCGGTGACCGCCCGGCGGGAGGCTCGCGCGGCTCCCGCCGGACGGGGCAGTCGGAACGGTCAGGCGAACAGGGCGTTGACCTGCTGGTTGGCCTTCTGCAGGGCCTCGGCGGGCTCCAGCCGGCCGAGGCTGACCGCCTGGATGGCGTCCTGGACGATCTGGCTGACCTCGGTGCCGTGTTCGGTGATCGGCAGCAGGAAGGTGCCGCCGGGGGTCTTGGTGTAGTCCACGTACACCTGCACGTCGCGGCCCTTGGCCTGGTGGGCGGCGAGGGCCTTCTCCGTCGAGGTCTTGATCGCGGGGAACACCGCGGCGTTGCCGCCGACCACGTCCTGGCAGGCGGTGGAGCCGAGGTACTTCACCCACTTCCAGGCGGCGTCCTTGTTCTCGGTGCCCGCCCAGATGGCGTCCGACAGGCCGTTGATGGCGCTCTTGCGGGCGCCGGCCGGGCCGACGGGCAGCGGCGCGAGCGCGAACTTCTGCTTGGCGTCGTCACCGAGGTAGGTGTTGATGGTCCAGGAGCCGGCGATCGTGAGGGCGGCCTTGCCGGAGTTCATCACGGCGTCGATGCCGAGCGTCGACTGCTTGTCGAAGCGGGGCGCGTAGCCCTTGTCGGTGAGCTTCTTGTACCAGGCGATGGTCTCGACGAGCTTGGGGTCGTCGTACTTGAACCGGGTGCCCCAGGGGTTCTTGTCCAGGTAGGTCCAGCCGTTGGCGGCGGCCAGCTCGCCCCAGCCGTTCTGGCCCTGGGAGCCGTCGTTCCACTCCGGCAGGTACCCGTAGACCGCGACGTGGTCCTTGTCGAAGGCGGGGTCGAGGCCGTCGCGGCCCTGCTCGTCCCGGGTGAGCTTGGCGATGACCCGCTCGAAGGTTCCGCCGTCGGCGGGGTTCCAGGTGAGGTCGGCCAGCTCGGACGCCCGCACGCCGGCCTTGCCGAGCATCTCGCTGTTGTAGACGATCGCCTCGGTGTCCCAGTCCTTGGGCAGGCCGTACCGCTTGCCGTCCTTGACCCACAGGTCGGCGAGCCCTTCCTGGTACTGGCCGAGGTCGATCTTGTCGGCGGTCACGTAGGGCTGGATGTCGAGGATCTGGTTGCTGGAGACGAACTGCGGATAGTAGGACACCTGGTCGGTCCACACGTCCGGCGCCTCGCCGGCGGCGAGCTGCGTGGTCAGGTTCTGCCAGTACTGCGCCCAGGCCGTCTGGGTGATCTTGACGGTGATGTTCGGGTTCGCCTGGTGGAAGGCGTCGGCGCAGGCCTGGTAGGAGGCCAACTGCTTGTCGTCCCACAACCAGTAGTCGAGCGTGACCGGACCGGCCGCCGCACCGTCGCCGGGCTCGTCCTTGCCGGAACCGCCGCACGCGGTGAGCGTGGTGCCCGCCAGCAGCGCGCCGAGCAGCGCCGCTCCGATCCGCTTCCTGTTGATCATCGAGGTGCCTCTTCCTGGGGGACGGGACCGAGGGCCCAGAAGTTCCCTCTTGCCGTGGTTGGCTCTCTCGAATAATGATGTGGCTCATCGAATATTTGTCAAGGCCAGCTCATAAGTGCCTTGGCGATCGTCACGTGGAGGATGCGATGGCCCACTTCCTGACCGGCCGCCCCGCGCGGATGGCGTCAGCCGCTCTCCTGGCCGCCGCCGTCGCGGCGCTGCCCGCCCCCGGCTCGGCCGCGACCGGCCCCACCGGTCAGCCCGGCTGGCGGGAGCTGGCGGCGGCGGAGGCCCCGGACGCCAACCCGCTGAAGGGGTTCATCCCCTACGCCGGCGCCTACACGACGTTCCCGCACTCGATGGAGTGGTTCTACCTGCCGCTCAACGCGGTGATGACGGGCCCGCGCCGCTTCGACTGGCGGGCGCTGGAGGAGCGGCTCGACGCCATCGCGGCGCGCGGCCACCAGGCGGCGTTCCGCTTCTACCTGGACTATCCGGGCAAGCCCAGCGGCATCCCGCGGTTCCTGCTCGACCAGGGCCTGGTGACGCACCCGTACGACGACTTCGGCAACGACGGCGCGAGCGTGTCGCCCGACTACGACGACCCGGACCTCGCGGCCGCGCTCGACCGGTTCATCGCCGCGCTCGGCCGCCGCTACGACGGCGACCCCCGGGTGGGCTTCGTGCAGCTCGGGCTGCTGGGCTTCTGGGGCGAGTGGCACACCTGGCCGCACAACGGCGACCCCGGGACGGAGAACTGGTTCGCCTCCCCCGCCGGGCAGCGCAGGGTGCTCGACGCCTACGACAGGGCGTTCGACCGGACCAGGCTCATGGTCCGCTACCCGGGCGCCGACAACAAGGCGCACGACCTGGGCTACCACGACGACTCCTTCGCCTACTCCACCCTGCCGGGCCCCGGCTGGCACTTCATGGACCTGATGCTGCAGGCCGGCACGGCCGACAAGTGGAAGACCGACACGGTCGCCGGCGAGCTGCGGCCCGAGCTGCAGGGGTGTCTGTTCGACGTCCCGATGGACTGCCCCGGCGACGGCGACAAGGACTTCGCGGGCAGCGTCGCCCAGACCCACGCCACCTGGCTGCTGAACCACCATGCCTTCAGCCCCGGTTACACGGGCGCCGCCTACGAGGAGGCGCTGAAGGCCGCCAGGTCCCTCGGCTACGAGCTCAGGGTGAGCGCGGTCCGGGCCGAGCGCACCCGGCGCGGCCTGGACGTGGCCGTCCGGATCGCCGACGACGGCGTCGCCCCGTTCGCCTACGACTGGCCGGTGCAGGTGGCGCTGGCCGGCCGGGACGGGCGCATCGCCCGCATCTGGACGACGTCCTGGAAGCTGACCGGCATCCTGCCGGGCGAGCCCGTCGAGCTGGCCACCACCGTGCCGGGCGGGCTGCCCCAGGGCGAGCACACCCTGCTCCTGCGGGCGGTCAACCCGCTGCCGAACGGCGTGCCGCTGCGCTTCGCCACCGCCGGCCAGGACGCGACCGTCCCCGGCTGGCTGACCCTCGGCCGGATCTAGCGGTGCGGGGGCGTGGCCCCGGGCCGCGCCCCCTCACTTGATGCCGGAGAAGTTCATCGACTGCACCAGCCGCCTGCCTAGGAAGATCAGCAGGAGGAGCACCGGGATGATGGACAGCACCGACCCGGCCATGAGCCCGGTCCAGTCCGGCGCCGTGTTCGGCGACTGCTGGAGGAACACGCCGAGCCCGACGGTCAGCACCCGGCTGTCCTCGCCCTTGCCCGTCAGCAGCGGCCACAGGTAGTCCTTCCAGCTCCACACGACCGTGGTCAGTCCGATGGTGATCAGCGGGCCGCGGCTCATGGGCAGCACGATCCGCCAGAACATGCCCCACCGGCCGACGCCCTCCAGCGTCGCGGCCTCCTCCACGTCCCTGGGGATGGACAGGAAGAACTGGCGCAGGAAGAACACCGCGAACGGCGTCATGAGGAGGCTGGGCAGCACCAGGCCCGGCAGGCTGTTCAGCAGGCCGAGCTGCTTGACCAGCACGAAGTTGGGCAGGATCGTGAAGATCGGCGGCACCATCAGCGCGGCGATGATGACGCCGAAGGCCACGTCCCGGCCGGGGAAGCGCAGCCGGGCGAAGGCGTAGCCCGCCATGGCGCAGCAGAAGGTCTGCACGACGGCGATCAGGCCGCTGTAGACCACCGAGTTCAGCGTGTACAGCAGGAAGTCGATCCGCGCGCCCGACCCGCCGGCGGCCCTGGCCGCCTCGGGGCCGACCAGGTTCAGCAGCCGGGCGAAGTTGACCAGCGTGGGGCGGTGCGGCCATAACGAGGTGGCGTCGGTCCAGAGGTCCGCGGCCGGGGTGAGGGCCGTGCGGACCATCCAGTAGAAGGGGAAGACGGTGAGCACGACCGCGACGGTCAGGGCCAGCCAGGCGGCCCTCCTGCCGATCCTCGATCCGGACAACATCGGCATGACTCCTTAACCCAGGTCCGAACTCGACGCGCGCAGCATCCGGAGCTGCAGGGTCGTCAGCACGCCGAGAATGACCACGAGGACCATCGCCACGGCGGAGGCGTAACCCATGTCGAAGTAGGTGAACGCCCGCTGGAAGATGTAGTAGTAGATGACCCGGGTCTCCGGGATGGGCGCTTTGCCGCCGTACACGACCGCGACGGTGTCGAAGATCTGGAACGAGCCGATCAGCGACACCACCAGCACCAGCGCCAGGATCGGCCGCAGCAGCGGCAGCGTGATCGAGCGGAACATGCGCCACTCGCCCGCGCCGTCGATCGCCGCGCCCTCGTACAGGTGCGGCGGGATCTGCAGCATCCCCGCGTAGAGCAGCAGCGCGGTGTAGCCGGTGAAGGTCCAGCTGTTGACCAGCGCGACCAGGGGCATCGCCCAGTCCGGCGAGTTGAACGACAACGTGGTGTCGAGCCCGGTCAGGCCGATGAGGTGGTTGACGTACCCGAGGTCGGGGTCCAGCAGCCAGGCCCACAGCAGGCCGATCGTCACGTTCGGCACCAGCCACGGCACCAGCAGCGTCGCGCGCAGGAGGACCGAGCGGGTCAGCCGGTGCATCAGCGCCGCCAGGCCGAGCGCGACGACGGTCTGCGAGACGATGTTGACGACCACGTAGTAGCCGGTGACCTTGAGCGCGTTCCAGAACTGCGCGTCGCCGACGAGCTGCCGGTAGTTGTCGCCGCCGACGTAGGCCGGCTCGTCGAGCAGGCTGTAGTCGGTGAAGGAGTACCAGACGCCCCGGATCGTCGGGTAGGCGTAGAAGACCACGAAGCCCACCAGCACCGGCAGCAGGAACAGCCACGCCACCCGGCGGTCGTCCCGCGCGCGCCGCGGCGGGGCGGACGTGCCTTGACGCTGGTCGGTCCCGGCCTCGGGTCGTGCCCCGGCCAGGTGCGTGGGCGCTTGCCGTGTCATAGGTAATAATGATGTGAGCTAGCGATATTTTGTCAAGGTCTCATCATATCCCGGGCTCCAGCGGGTCACTTGCGGAAGCGCAAATTGGATCTGGCGCAAGCGAAACTCTCATGCTTGTATTCCGTTACGTCCAGGTTTCGCGACGCCAACGGCATCAGCCACACCCCCCGTCACGCACGCGCTGGTCGACCCGCTCGGCGCGCCCATGCTCGAACGCATCCACGCCGACACGCTCTTCCTGACCTGCCACGGCGTGCACCCGGCGGCCGGCGTCACCGGGCTCAACCTGCTCGAAGCCGAGATGAAGCGCAAGATGCTGGGCGCCTCCCGGCGGCACGTCGTGCTCGCCGACTCCTCCAAGCTGGGCCGTACGGGGCTCGCCCCGGTGTGCGACCTGGCCGAGGTGGACCTGCTCGTGACGGGCCGGGAGGCCGACCCGGAGCTGGTGGCCGGGCTGCGTGCCGGCGGCACGCCGGTGGACCTCGTGGACTGAGCGCTTTACGTCGTGAAATCGCCGTCAAACGACCGCGAAATAGGCGCATATCGGACGTTCTGTCCCCTTTTCCGCACTAGCGTCGGAGGTGGAGAGGGGAGGACATCATGACCGGACGATCGGGCTTCCACCAAGGAGGGGGCTGCGGCCGCCGCCGCTGGCGCCGCCGCCGCTGCCGCTGGCGCCGGCGCTGGTGGGGCGGCCCCTGGGGGGACGACTGGGATTGGTGGTGATCCGGCCGGTCGCGCATCCGGCCCGGCACACGTGGCGGCGTCCGCTCGCGAAGCGGGGCCGCCGCTGTCGTTTCCGGCATTGTGTCCTTACTCACCCCCCGACTCCTCCTGTCCGGCTGCGGTCGATCTCCGCGGGCCGCCATCGTGGAGTCATGAACGGCGACCCGCTGATCCCCGCCGACGACGACGAGCTCCCGGGCGAGCCCGTGGCCGACCCTCCGGTCCCGCCGCGCCCCCGCGAGGAGATCGTCGTCCGCGACCTGTTCACCTGGTGTGAGTCCAACCCGCCCGGCCGCTGACGCCGGCCCGCGTACCCGCCGGAGCCCGCCACCGGCTCGGCCGGGGGGCGCGAGCGAGCCGAATTGTCGGCGGGGGCCGTTACCGTCCCCGCCATGGATCATTGGGGCGAGATCAGGAAGCTGATCGAGGCGCGGCACGCCGAACGGCTCACCGAGCGGCTGGAGACCCTCGGCGAGGACGACCGCAAGGAGGTCGCGGCGCGGCTGCCGGAGCTGCTGAAGGAGCTGCGCGGCCGGTTCGACCGGTGGGACGACGGCCTGGTCGACTACGCCGTCGTGCTGCGCGTGGCGGGCGCGGCCACCCTGGGCGGCGCGGCGGCGGTGGCGTCGTGGCTGTACCGGCGCGAGTACGCGCCCCGCTGGGCCGGCGCCGACAACGACGTGGACCTCGTGCTGCGCGTCCTCGCCGGCCGGCCCGCCGCCTGGCGCGCCGACCTGGCCGGGCGGCTGGTGCTGCGCCTCCGCAGGGCCGACGACCGGGGCATGGCGCTCGCGCTGGCCCTGCTGCGCGAGACCGGCGTCACGCCGCCGCCGCACGACGTGCTGGTGGCCGGCTGGGTGAGCACCCCACCGGCGGCCGGGCTGCGCGACGACCCGCTGCTCGACCAGCTGCTGCCGCGCCTGTTCGAGGCCGAAGGGGTGGGCCGGGCGCTGCAGTGGGAGAACGACCCGCGCCGGGGCTGGCTGCGCGCGCTGCCCGGCCTGGCGGACAGCGGCCGGGTCAAGCGCGAGACCCTGACCGGGGGCTGCCTGAGCCGCTTCCTGCGCGGCGGCACCGGCATCGACCTGCGCTTCTTCGTACGCCTGCACGAAGCACTCGACCCCTCCCCCGCCGAGGTGGCCGCGCACGCCCGCGACTACCTGCGGCTGCTGCCCGCCGCGCCCGGCCCGGTCGCCGAGCTGGCCACCCGCCGGCTGCGCGCGGGCGCGCCCCTGACCGGCGATGATCTCGCGGAGGCGTGGGAGGCGCTGCTGTTCCGCGCCGAGCGCAAGCTGGTCCGCGCGGGCCTGGCGTGGCTGCGCGCCTCGGTGCGGCGCGAGCCCCGGCTGGCGGACGTGGTGGCCGCGCCGCTGGCCAGGGCGTTCGCCGCCGACTCGCGCGAGCTGCAGGAGCAGGCCGTGGAGCTGGCCCTGGCCCACGTGGGCGGCATGGGCGAGGAGGGGCGCGCCGCCGTCCGCGAGGCCGTGGAGTTGCTGCCGCCCGACCTCGGCCGCCGGGTCGCGCCGGTCTTCGACGGCGGCGTGGTGGCCGAGGCGCCGCCCGCGTACGTGCCGCCGCCGCTGCCGCCCGCCGCCGAACGCGCCCGCCCGCTGGAGCCCCCGCCCGGCACCCCCGGCGAGCTGCGCCGGCTGTTATGGGACGACGGCGTGCGCGGCTGGCAGCGGTGGGAACGCGCGCTGGCCGGGCTCGTCACGCTGGCCGCGCGCGACCGCGACGGCCTGGCCGCGGCGCTGGAGCCGCCGCACCGCCAGTGGACGTACTGGCAGTACCGCGAGGAGAGCTGGCGGACGGCCGGCCACTGGCTGACCGCCGCCGTGCTGTCGCTGCTCGGGGACGCGCCCGAGCAGCGCGCCTGGCTGCGCATGATGCCCGTCCACCGCCTGGCCGCACCGCACCGGCTGCTGCTGCACCGCGGCGCCGAGGTCCTGCGGGCCGTCGAGGAGGGCGGCCTGCCGCCGCTGCTGCTGGCCACGCCCACGCACGACACCGGGCACGTGGCCGCGGCCGAGCTGGTACGGCGGCTGGAGGTGCTGGAGGCGGCCGGGGCCAAGCCGCTGGCCGCCGACCTCCAGCAGGCCCTGCTGCGCCTGCCGCGCATCCCTGACCCCGGCGCGGCCGCCCGGGCCGCCCGGCTGACCTCCCCGGCGGGCCGGATCGTGGCCGCCTGGACCTGCCCCGAGCCCGGGACGACGCTGGAGTGGCGGTGCGGCGACGAGGGGCCCGAGCACGACTGGCGCGACCGGGGCCACCGTCACACGATCGCCCTGGTCCCGTCCTGCGGCGGCGTCCGCACCGGGCTGCCGCTGGTCGACCTGATGCTCGGCGACGCCGAGCGGCACGCCGACCCCGAGCACCTGGCGTGGTGGCCGTCGATGCTGCCCGCGCACGGCGAGGTCGCGGCGGCGCACCTGGCCCCGTACGTGCTGCGGCGTCACTGGAACGAGGAGCCCGTCGGGCCGGAGCAGGCGCTCGCCGTGGCGCGCGCCGAGGGCCCGGCCGGGGCGGCGTCCGCGCTGCTGCTGGCACGGGTGCTGGGCGACCCCAGGATGCCGGAGTCGCTGGAGGTGCTGCTGGAGACGGCCGCGCGCGGCGAGCTCCCGGAGCGCGAGCTCGGCCGGCAGCTCGCCCTGCTGGTGAGCGCGGGCGAGGTGCGGATGGTCGACGTCGTCGCCGTGCTCGACGCGGCGGCCCGCGGCGGCGCGTACGAGCAGGTGTGGCGGATCGCCGCCGCGGCGCTGCCGGTGCTGCTGCCGCGACCGGGCGAACGCCCGCACAACGGGCTGGCCAGGTTCGTGGCGCTCGCCGCGTCGGCCGCCGAGTGGAGCGGCGCCCGCGGCGAGCTGCCCGAGGTGCGCGCGGCGGCCGCCCGCAAGGGGACCAGCGACCTGCTGCGCGAGACCCGCCGCCTGCACGACCACCTCACCGCGACGACCTCCGGAAAGGAACGATGACGATGACGTCCGACCGCCGCGTGCACTACTCCTCCCGGCAGGAGGAGGCGCAGGCCCTGTGGATGGAGATCGGCGACCGGGTGCGCGCCGCGGCCGGGCCGGGCTGGTCACGGCTCGGGATGCGGCATGACCAGGTGGGGGCGCACGGGCGCACCGCCATCACCCGCGACGGCCGCGAGCTGCCGGCGGCGGGCCTGGGCCTCGACGGGCCCTTCCGGCGGCTGCGCGAGCTGTCCTACCTGGCCGGGGCCGGCACGTGGTGCACGTGCGAGCTGGAGTTCGCGCCGGGCAGCCGGGGCTACCGCGGGCGGGTGAGCCACGCCGAGCAGCCGTTCGAGGAGGTGCCGCCGGCGGCGGCGCTGGCGGAGCTGACCGCCTTCGCCCGGCTGGAGCCGCCCGCCTGGCTGCTGTCGGCGCTGCCCACCGCCGTGCCCATCGGGCTGGCGGACGACTACGCCGCGCGCTACGGCTTCTGGCGCGACACCCCGGAGGAGCCGCTGCCGATCGACGGCGAGCTCTCGTACGCGCCGGCCGCCGGGATGACGGCGAGGCTGTTCGATCACCAGCAGGAGCACGGCCACCGGATGCTGTTCCTGGCCGAGAGGGCCGGCGACCAGGAGGGCGCGCAGTTCTGCCTGTCCACCTTGGAGGACAGGTACTGGATCGCGCGGCAGGACGGGCGCGGCACCGGCGAGGGGCTGCGGGCGCTGACGCTGGACGGCGACCGGCTGCTGCTGGAGCTGACGCCGGAGGCCGCCGACGCGCTGGCCGCCGAGACGGTCTTCACGGTCCGCCTCGACCTGCCGCCGGGGCGGGACGCCGCGCTGCGCGCCGTCCTGCCGGGCATGTTGCGCCCGGTCGGGCAGGCCCCGGTGCTGACCGGTTTCTGACCGCCGGGACGGCGAGCCCGGCGCCGTAGCGGCAGCTGTTGCGGACGCCGTCCAGGTCGTCGTCGGTGAGCTCGCGGCCCTCGGCGGCCACTGGTGGGTGGCGGTCAGAGTGGCGGGCAGGGTGGCGCGCGTGATCAGCGCGGCGGGGCAGAGCGCCCAGGGCGGCAACGCGGGAAGCCGCAGCGCGGCCAGGCAGGCGGCGACCGCGACGGCGATGCCGCACCACGCCAGGAACGGCCTGAACGCGGCGACGGCCGGCGATCGGCGGGACCGATCGCAGGCCGCCCCGGCGTCTCAGGCGCCGTCCGGGCGGTGGAGGCCGCCCTCCAGGGCCTCGACCGCGCCGAGCAGGCCGCGCAGGCCGATCTCCTCGCGCTCGGTCTCCGCCGGGTCGAACAGCCAGTCGGCGGCCGGCAGCCCGGCCTCCTCCTCCGACCGGCCGGCCTCGGCCAGCTCGATCTCGACCTCGGCCCTCAGCCCCGCCAGGAAGTCACGCTCGTCGTTCACAGGTCCTCCGGGCAGGTCTAGGCGGCGGTCTTGAGCCAGTCGAGGTAGCGGACGGTGCCGAGGACGGCGTCGTCGTCGCCGGGGACGAGGGTGTCCTCGCCCGGCACGCTGCCGAAGTAGCGCGCCCGCGGGTCGGTGACGACCTCGCGCGGGTCGCCCCACGCGGCCAGGGCCTGCCGGAAGAACTCGTCCATCCGGAACCGCTCAGGACCGGCCACCTCGACCCGCCCGTTCAGCGGCGCCCCGGTCGCGGCCCGCCCCACCGCCTCGGCCACGTCGCCGCCCGCGATCGGCTGGAACCGGACCGGCGCGATGCGCACCTTCCCCTCGGCCGTCGCCTCGTCGGCGATGGCCCGGGCGAACTCGAAGAACTGCGTCGCGTGCACCAGCGAGAACGGGATCCCCGACCGCTCGATCAGCCGCTCCTGGGCGATCTTCGCAGCGAAGTAGCCGTTCTCCGGCATCTTCTCCGTGCCGACGACGGACAGCGCCACATGGTGGCCCACCCCCGCCGCCGCCTCGGCTGCCAGCAGGTTGCGGGTGGAGGTGTCGAAGAACCTCAGCACCGCCTCCCGCTCGAACGACGGCGAGTTCGACACGTCCACCACCACCTGCGCCCCGGTCAGGGCGTCGGCGAGCCCTTCGCCGGTGAGCGTGTTCACGCCGGTGTTCGGCGAGGCCGGCACCGCCTCGTGCCCGTGCTCGCCCAGCTTCGCCACCAGCTTCGAGCCGATCAGCCCGGTGCCACCGATGACCACGATCCTCATGACCCTGATTCCTTTCCCGGACGCCCGTCCGGCGTCCCGTCGCCAGCTCAGACAGGACACCTCCCGGATCTGTGACAACTTATCGCGACCGGGTCTGCCGCTAGGCTGTTGTGGCTGCTCGGCGGGGGAACGGGAGAGGCGATGACGGTGGCGGGCGACCCGGACGACCTGGACGCGGCCGCGCGGGTGTTCGCCGAGGTGCGGCCGCGGCTGTTCGGGATCGCGTACCGGATGCTGGGCAGCGCCGCCGAGGCCGAGGACCTCGTGCAGGACGTCTGGCTGCGCTGGCAGGCCTACGACCGCGCCACGGTGGAGCACCCGCCCGCGTTCCTCGCCACCACGATCACCCGGCTGGCCATCAACGCCGCCCAGTCCGCCCGCGCCCGCCGCGAGACCTACCCCGGCCCGTGGCTGCCCGAGCCGGTCGACACCGGGGCCGACCCCTACCTGGGCGCGGAGCGCGGCGAGGCGCTGGGGTTCGCCGTCCTGCTCCTGCTGGAGCGGCTGTCGCCGACGGAGCGGGCGGCGTACGTGCTGCGGGAGGCGTTCGAGTACTCCTACCGGGAGATCGCCGCCATCGTCCAGCTCAACGAGCCGGCCGTGCGCCAGCTCGTCAGCAGGGCCCGCAAGCGGCTGCTCGGCGAACGGCGCAAGCCGGTGACCGGTGCCGAGCAGCGCAGGCTGCTGACCGCGTTCGTCGCCGCCGCCCGCGCCGGCGACCTGCGCGCGCTGGAGGAGCTGTTCGCGGCGGACGTGACCAGCTACTCCGACGGCGGCGGCGCGGTGCGCGCCTCCCGCTTCCCCGTGGTGGGCAGGGAGCGGGTGGCCAAGTACGTCAGGGCGTTCGCGGGCCACTTCTGGGCCGGCGTCGAGGTGGCGTGGGCGAGCGTCAACGGGCAGCCCGCGGCGTTGCTCAGCCGCGACGGCGAGGTGTTCACGGTGCTCACGGTCGAGGCGTCGCGGGAGGGCATCGAGCAGGTGTTGTGGATGATGAACCCGGCCAAGCTCACCGCCGTCCCCGCCGGCGGGCCCGGGAACGGGAGCGCGCCGCGAGCGTGAGCGCGACCGGCAGGACGCAGCCGGCGGCGACCCCGGCGGTCACGCCCGCCACCCCGATCAGGGGCGCCGCGAGCGGCAGCGCCAGCACCCCGGCCGCGCAGCCCAGGGCCACGCGGGGCCGCAGCACGGGCCGCGCCGCGACGAGCGCGTGCACCACCTGGAGCAGGACGAGGTACGCGGCGGCCGGCACCGCGACCGCGTACCCGACCCCATACCCGGTCAGCGGCGACGCCGTCGCGGCCTGCCCGGCCCGCTCGACCGCGGCCTCCAGCCCGGCGCCCAGCGCCGCCAGCGCCGCGAACACCCCGTAATGGCCGTAACCCCACAGGTAGGAGCGCTGCCGGCGCTCGCTCAGCCCCTCCCCTGCCGGCGTCAGGAAGTACAGCCACCAGCAGGCGAACAGCAGGACGAGCCCGGAGACGGCGACGACCACGAACGGGCTGACGATCTCGCCGGCCGCCAGCGCCCCCTCCACGCCCCGGCTCGTGGCGAGGACGCCCTCCCCCAGCAGGATGATCGTGAACAGGCCGTAGCGTTCGGCGATGTGGTGCGGGTGCCAGGAGGTGGGCCGAGCACGTTCGGCCCAGCGCGGCACGGCCAGCTCCAGGGCCGCCAGGCAGGCGAAGAGCGGCAGCCCCCAGGACGGCGACAGCGCGCCCGTCGCGAGCAGGACGTGCCGCGCCACCCACGCCACCTGGGCGAGGCCGATGCCGGCGGCGTACCGGAAGGCGGTGCGGCGGCCCGCACGGTCCTCCGTCCCGGCCCGCAGCCACTGCGCGACGAGCGCCGACCTCATGATCGCGTAGCCGAGCGTGACGACGCCGAGGTCGCCCCGCGCGGCCGCGGCGGCACCCCGACGGCGAGCACCAGCACGCCGCCCATCTGCACCATCGTCAGCAGCCGGTAGGCGACGTCGTCGGTGTCGTAGGAGGAGGCGAACCAGGTGAAGTTCATCCACGCCCACCAGATCGCGAAGAACACCTGGAGGAACGGCGTCAGCCCGGCCAGTCCGTGCCCGTCCGCGACGTCGTGGGCGAAGCGGGCGGTGACGGCCGCGACCGCGATCACGAACGTGAGGTCGAACAGCAGCTCGAGCTGGCTCGAGACGCGGTGCGGCTCGTCGGCGGGGCGGCCGGTCATCCGGACGCGGAGCGGTCCGGTGCCGGGTGTCGTGGTGGTGGGGGTGCTGGTGGTGCTGGTGGCCGGCAAGGTCGGCTCCTGTCCTGTCGCGGGTGCGTCACCCGGCAGGACAGGGCGGCGGCCCGATCTGTGACAGCCGACCACCCGCCCGGCCCGGCGCCGGCCTCAGGAGCGGCGCACGGTGAAGGTGCTGCAGCCCCCGCCGATGACCGTGCCCTCGATGGTGGCGGGACGGTCGCCGCCGGTCAGGTCGGCGCGGAGGCCGACCATCAGGTACTCGCCGGGCCGGTCGAGCCAGCGCTCGCCGTCCAGCTCCAGGCTGCGTCCGGCGAGGCGGCCGGTCATGGCGAAGGAGCCGGAGGGCACGTCCGGGTTGCTGGGGTCGGCCTCGAAGGCGAAGACCGCCGTCAGCTTGCCGGGGGACGGCTCGGTGATGGTGAGCCGGAGGGCGGTCTTGCCCTGGTTGCACAGGTACGTGCCGGTCCACTCCCCCGCCACCGACACGCTCGTGGCGGTGGCGGTGGCGGTGGCGGAGGTCGGCGCTTCGGTGCTGGGGGCGGCGGTGGGGGCGGCGGTGGGGGCGGCGGTGGGGGCGGTCGTGGCGACCGCGGCCGGTTCCGCCGACGGCCGGAGCAGCAGGAAACCGGCGACGGCGGCCAGCGCGAGCATCACCACGATCCCCGCGACGAGCCCCGCCACCAGCCCTGCCTTGCCGCCGCCGGGCGGGTGGTGCCCAGGCGGGCTGTAAGCGGGCGGGCGGTGAGCAGGGCCGTAGACAGGCGCGCCGGGACCGGGCGCGGCGTAGGCGGGCGGGGCGGGGGCGTCGCCGTGCAGGTACGCCAGCACCTGCCGCGCGCTCAGCCGCTGCTCGGGCCGCTTGGCCAGGCACAGGCCGGCGATGTGCCCGAGCGGCTGCGGCAGCCGCGTCAGGTCGGCCGGGGCGTTCAGCACCCGGTGGGCGACGGCCGGCGCGCCGTCCTCGCCGAACGGCGGCAGCCCGGTCGCCGCGTACGCCAGGGTCGCGGCCCAGGAGAACACGTCGGAGGCGGGCCCCGCCGGATGCCCGGCCACCTGCTCGGGCGACCGGAAGACCGGCACGTCCGCCGGCTCGGGGAAGCGCGGGACGCCGAGGCCGGTCACCTTGGCCCCGCCGGGCCCGAGCACCACGTGGTCCGGCCCGAGGTCCAGGTGGGCGAGGCCGGCCTCGTGCGTCGCCGCCACCGCCGCCGCCGTGTCGGCCGCCAGCCGGTGCAGGCGGCCGGCCTCCAGCGGGCCCTCGCGCCGGACCAGCTCCGCCAGCGGCACGCCCTCGGCGTACTCGCTGACCACGTAGCCGCGGTCGCCGTGCAGCCCGGAGCCGAGCACGCGGGCGACGGACGGCTCCGTCACCCGCTCGGCCGCCGTGGCCGTCTCCCGCCAGGTCCCGGTGTCGCCGGGCGGCAGCAACGTGACCGCCGCCTGCCCGCCCGCCGAACGCCCCAGGTAGACGACCGTCCACCTGGTCCGGCTCAGCACGCCGGCGAGGGCGTACTCCCCGAGGTGCGGAGGGTCGGCCTCCGTCAACGCCTGCAGCCCGTACATATGGCTCCCGACCCTAACGCGGCGGGAGCGATCAGGTGAAGGGGGCGCCGGCGGGGCTTCGCGGGCCAAAGCTCCTCCAGGAGGGCGTGTCAGCGGCCGGGCGGCGGCCCTGGCCCGCCTAGCGTGAGCGCATGCGCGACCGGACGGTCCGCCGGTGGGCGGCGGTCAAGGACTCCACGTACTTCCCCGCGACCGTGCTCGTGCTGATCCTGGCCGCCGCGGCGGGGCTGTTCGCCGGGTCCTACACCTTCGCCATGGCCGACCCGGCCCCGCACCGCGTCCCGGTGGCGGTGGTGGGGGTCAGCCATCAGACGGTGCGCGGCGCGGCGTTCGCCACCGGCCTGGAGCGGCAGCTCGACGCCTCGCTCACGCTGCTGTTCGAGCGGAGCTTCGCGCGGGCGGCGCAGGCGGTGGAGGAGCAGCGGGTGTTCGGCGTCATCGAGGTGCACGGGGACGACGTGACGATGAACGTGTCGTCCGCGTCCGGCGCGTCGGTGGCGCAACTGCTGGCCGAGGCGGCGCCCAAGGTCGCGCCGCTGGTGGGGGTGCGGCTGACGGTGCGGGACATGAAGCCGCTGCAGCGCGGCGACCCCCGCGGGCTGGCGCTGTTCTACATCACGCTGGCGGCCGTGGTCATCGGGTTCATCGGGGCCGTCCAGCTCAGCGTCAACGCGGGCGCGCTGGGCGCGGGCGAGCGGATCGCGTTCACCGCGGCGTACGCGGCGCTGGGCGGGCTGTCCATCGTGGCCGCCGTGGACTGGGGGCTGGGCGCGCTCGACCTGCCGGTGCTGGAGTCCTGGTTCATCCTGGCGCTGACCATGTTCGCCTCGGGGATGGTGTTCACCATGTTCAACACCCTCGTGCGGCGCTGGGCGATGCTGCCCACGTGGGGGCTGATGGTGCTGCTGGGCAACCCGTCGTCGGGCGGGGCGGTGTCGTGGCCGCTGCTGCCGTCGCCGCTGGGGACCATCGGGCGCTGGCTGCCGCCGGGGGCCTCGATCAACGCCCAGCACACCGCCGTCTACTTCGGCGAGCACCAGAGCGCCGCGCCGTTCCTGGTGCTGGCCGCGTGGGCGCTGGTGTCGTGCGTCGTCTTCCTCGTCTGGCGGGACCGCCACCCTCAGGGGCGGGCCGCCGCGACCGCTTAACCCTGGTCGTCCGTGCCGTCGAGGCGGGCGGGGTAGCCGGCCGGGAGGGACGGCAGCCGCCACGGCTCGTGGACCCGCGCCCCGGGGACGCCGGCCAGCTCGGGGACGTAGCGGCGGACGTAGTCGCCGGCGGGGTCGTACCGCCTGGCCTGCCGCAGCAGGTTGAAGCCGCGCTTGGGACGGGTGTCGTTGCCGGTCCCGGCGACCCACTGCCAGTTGCCGGAGTTGTTGGCCACGTCCCCGTCGAGCAGGTGCTCGAAGAAGTGCCGGGCGCCGTCGCGCCAGTCGAGGCCGAGCCGCCCGATGAGGTACGTCGCCACGATGAGCCGGGCCCGGTTGTGCATCCAGCCCTCGGCGAGGAGCTGGCGCATGCCCGCGTCCACGATCGGCAGCCCCGTCATGCCGGCCTCCCAGGCCTGGAGCGCGTCCCGGTCGTGCCGCCAGCGGCGTTCCTTGCGGCGGTAGTTCTCCCGGTTGATGCGGGGGAAGGCGTAGGTCACCTGGTGGTGGAAGTCGCGCCAGCAGAGCTGGCGGACGAAGTCCTCGCCGTGGGCGGCGCGGCAGGCCAGCTCCAGCGGCGACAGGCAGCCGAAGCGCAGGTACGGGCTGAGCCGCGAGGTGCGGTCGCCGGCCAGGTCGTCGTGCCCGTCGCCGTAGCCGGTCAGGCCGTGCCGCAGCCAGTGCCCGGCGCGTTCGCGGGCGGGCCGCTCGCCGCCCGGCAGGTCGCCGGCGGCCGGGTGCGGGGGCAGCTCGCCCGGGGCCAGGCCGGCGGGCAGCCGGACCTGGTCCGGGGGCGGCAGCACGGGCCTGCGGCGGTGCCGGCGCCAGGCGTTCCAGTAGGGGGTGAAGACGCGGTAGTGGTCGCCGCCGCCGGAGGGCCGCAGGTCGCCGGGCGGCACGACGGTGACGCCGGGGTGGCGGACGAACTCGACGCGTTCGGCGGCGAGGCGCTCCTCGCGCCGCCTGGCCAGCGCGCTGACGTCGGCGCCGGCGTGCACGGCCGTGGCGCCGGTCTCGGCGGCCAGCCGCATCGTCTCGGCGACGACGTCGCCGTGCCGCACGACCAGGTCGCCGCCGCGCTCGCGGAGCGCGTCCCGCAGGCCGGCCAGGCATTGGAGCAGGAAGCCGCGCCGGCCGCCCGCGGGCACGGCCGGGTCCAGCACGAACAGCGGCACCACGTGGGCGGCCCGCGCGCAGGCGGCGCTCAGCGCCGGGTGGTCGTGCACGCGCAGGTCCCGGTTGAAGAGCACGATCGCGGTGTCCATGGCGACCAGTGTGGTGGCGGGCGGGCAAAGCGGCGGCCCGGAGAAGGCCAACTTCCCCTCGGGCGGCGACCGCCGGGCCCGCCGCGGGAAACAGGCGAGGGGAGGGACGCGCGGCGTCCCCCGATCGCCGACCGAGGAGAGCGTCATGCGTGGAGCAGTCCTGTACGCCCCCGGCGACGTCCGCGTGGACGAGCGCCGGGACCCGTCGATCGAGGAGCCGGCCGACGCGGTCATCCGCCTGGCGGCGACCTGCATCTGCGGCTCCGACCTGTGGCCCTACCGGGGCCTGGACGAGGTCGCCGGGCCCGCCCCGATGGGCCACGAGTACGTCGGCGTCGTGGAGGAGGTCGGCGGCGAGGTCACCACGGTCGAGCCGGGCCAGTTCGTGGTCGGCTCGTTCTTCGCCTCCGACAACACCTGCGAGATCTGCCGCGCCGGTTACCAGAGCGGCTGCGTGCGCCGGGTGCCGATGAACCCGATCGGCACGCAGGCCCAGTTCGCGCGGATCCCGCTGGCCGACGGCACCCTCGTCGTCACCCCCGGCACGCCGGACGCGGACCTCGTGCCGGGCCTGCTGGCGGCCTCCGACGTGCTGGGCACCGGCTGGTTCGGCGCGGTGGCCGCCGACGCCGGTCCCGGCCGGACCGTGGCGGTCCGGCCCGGCGGGCACGTCGGGTACGTCGGCGTCGCCCACGGCGTCGAGCTGCCCGGCGAGGAGCTGTTCTTCTCGCTCGTGCACCTGCACGGCGGGCCCGCCCCGGTCCGCCGGTTCCTGCCGGAGCTGATCCGGCTGATCTGCGAGCGCGAGATCGACCCCGGCCCGGTCTTCGACCTGACCCTGCCGCTGGAGGAGGCGGCCGAGGGCTACCGGGCCATGGACGAGCGCCGCGCCGTCAAGGTCCTGCTCACCCCTTGACCGGCTCGTACGTCCACCGGGAGGCGGCACGTGAGGTGAATCACCCCGCCCGCCGCCCTCGCCGGTGTCACGGGCGCGGGCCCCGTCCCGTCTTGTGTACAGGCAAAGGTAAGGGGGCCGCACAATGCGCTCGTCGTCGGGCAAACGCCGCTCGTTCCAGTTCTCCCACTGGTCGTTCATGTTCGCCGAGATCGCCGTCTGGTCGTTCGCCGTCCTGCTGGTGACCGGGGCGATGCTGATGTTCCGCTACGACCCGGGCATGTCGCAGGTGACCTACGGCGGCTCGTACGGGCCGCTGCGCGGGCTGCTGGTGAGCCGGGCCTTCGACTCGACCCTGCACCTGAGCCTGGAGGTGCGCGGCGGGCTGCTCATCCGGCAGATGCACCACTGGGCGGCGCTCGTCTTCGTGGCGGCCGTCGTGCTGCAGCTGCTGCGGATGTTCCTGACCGGCGCGTTCCGCCGGCCGCGCACCCGGCAGTGGCTGATCTGGGTGACGCTGCTGGCCCTCGGCATGGCCGCCGGCGAGACCGGCAACGCCCTGCCCGACGACGTGCTGTCGGGCGGCAGCCTGTGGCTGATGGTGTCGGTCCTGCAGTCGGTCCCGGTGGTCGGGACGTGGGCGTCGTCGCTGCTGTTCGGCGCGGGTTTCCCCGGCGAGCGGGTGATCCCGGTCCTGTACGGGGCGCACCTGGCGATCCCCGTCCTCATGGCCGCGCTGCTGGCCGCCCGCGAGCTGCTGGTGCGGCGCAACGGCCACGGCCGCTTCGCCGCCACCCTGCCGGCCCGGCGGGGCGCCCGCCCGGCGATGGCGCTCGCCACGGTCGGCATGTTGTTCTTCCTCGGGTACGGCTTCCAGATCGCCCCGATCTGGCTGTACGGCCCGGCCCGGCCGACCCAGATCTCGGCGGGCTCGGTCCCCGACTGGTACATGGGCTTCCTGGACGGCGCGCTGCGCATCATGCCCGCCTGGGAGCTCACGCTCGGCGACTACACGCTCAGCCTCGCGGTCCTCGTCCCCACGCTGGTGATCCCCGGGGTGTTCTTCACCGCGCTGGCGGCCTACCCGGCGGCCGAGCGCTTCCTGGCCGCGCGCCGCTCCCGCCGCGACGCGCTCGGCCGCCCGCGGACCGCGGAGCACGCCGCGCGGGCCGCGCGGGCCGCGCGGGAGCGGGCCGGGCGCGACCTGCTGGACCGGCCGCGCGAGCGGCCCGTCCAGACGGCCGTGGCGGTCGCCGGCGTCACCTTCTACGGGCTGCTGTGGGCGGCCGCGGCCAACGACCAGATCGCGCACCAGTTCCACCTGACGGTGGACGCGGTGACGGTCTTCTTCAGGTTCGCCGTGGTCATCGGCCCGGTCGTGGCCTTCGCCGTCACCCGGTGGATCTGCCTGGCGCTGCGGCAGGCCGAGCGCGAGGTGGCCGAGCACGGCGTGGAGACCGGCATCATCACCCGCTCCCCTGACGGCGGCTTCCACGAGCGGCTCGCGCCGCCGCGGGAACCCGCGATCACCGCCCGGTAGCGGGGACGGCGAGCGGAACGGCGAGCGGGCGGGCGGGACGGCGGGCGTGGCACGGGATGGAACGCCCGCCGTTCGACAGGTGCGCCAGCGCACATCACCCATGACGAGCGGAGGAATCCGTGAGAGTCAGACGCCTGATCGCCGCCGTCGCCGCCGCGTTCGCGCTGTCGGCGGGGCTGTTCCCGGCCGCGGCGATGGCGGCGAGCGGACGCAGCCTCGGCGTCCCCTTCACCTACCAGGGGGTGCGGGGACTGTCCGTGCTGCCGGTCACGTTCACGGCCGGCGACTGCCGGCAGACGGGGCTGAACCAGACCCCGAACCTGGCCGCCTCGGCCATCCAGGTCTCGCCGCCGCAGTTCGACCAGTCGGACGTGGAGTGGCGGCCCGACCTCTACACCGTGTCGACCTTCTTCGGCGACGTCTGGCACGCCTCGTTCGACTTCCGCGACAGCGCCGGGAACACCGTGTTCTCGGTGGCGTTCGACGGGCCGTCGATGCGGAAGGGCAGCTTCTACAACGACGTCAGACGGACGCGGATCTTCCTGACCCAGGCGCAGTTCGACGGCATCGCCTTCGTCGACTGGCACGGCGACTGCTGAGCGGGGGACGACGACCATGAGAAGACTCATCCTGACCGTCGCCGGGGCGTTCCTGCTGGTGGCGGCGCTGCTGCCGGCCGCCGCGCAGGCGGCGGGCGGCTCCAGCACCGGAATCCCGTTCTCCTACCAGGGGGTGAAGGGCGTCTCGGTGCTGCCGGTGACGTTCACGGCGGGCGACTGCCGCCAGACGGGGCTGAACCAGACCCCGAACCTGGCCGCCTCGCTCGTCCAGGTCGAGCCGCCGGTGAACGGCCGGGCGACCGTGCGGTGGAAGGGCACGCTCTACACCGTCTCCAGCCGGTCCGGGGACGTGTGGCACGCGCGGTTCGTCTTCCGCGACGCCTTCGGCCAGGACGTCCTCACCGTGCGGTTCGACTTCGGCCAGATGTGGCCGGGGACCATCTACCACAGCAACTCGGTGGCGCAGGTGGACCTCAGCCAGGCGCAGTGGGACAGCATCACCTTCTCCGACTGGTTCGGCGACTGCTGAGCGGCTCCCCGATGAGTTCCGCCCGCGCGGCCGGTCTCCTTTCCCGTCACGACGTGACGACGGGACGACGGGAAAGGAGCGGTCCGCGGTGGATCTGCACAGCGTGGTGTGCGTGCGCGACCTGGCGGTGGCGCGGAAGTGGTACGAGGTGTTCTTCGGGCGGCCGGCGGACGAGGTGATCGGCGCCGAGCTGCTGTGGCAGGTGGGCGAGAACGCCTACGTCGTCCTCGACGACCGGCCGGTCCGGGCGGCGCGGGTGGGCGGCACCATGATCACGTTCGGGGTCACCGGCCTCGACGACTTCCTGGACCGGCTGGCGGCGCACGGCGTCGGGCACGAGCCCGTGGAGACGTACGGCAACGGCGTGCGCCACGTGGAGATCCTCGACCCGGACGGCAACAGCCTCTCGCTCGCCGAGGCCCCCGCCGTCTGAGCGGTCCAGCCGATGCGCCGGCCCGGCTGGCGGTCGAATTCCGTGCTGTCACGGAGTAGAATAACGTGCCAGCACGATTTAAGGACGGCCGACCATGCCCGGATCCGCCGGAGCCCTGTCCTGCGAGCACTGCGGCAACCCACTGCCAGGCCAGCAGGGACGCGGGCGCAGACGACGGTACTGCGACGCCACCTGCCGCAGCGCCGCCCGGCGCGACCGCGAGAGAGCCGTAAACGAAGTCTTGACGGCGGCGGGCCGTCAAGCGCATATTGACAACGTGATGAAGAGGCCCCCGCCGGCCGGGGTGACCGACGGCGCGGCGAACGCGGTGGCGGACGCCGTGGCCGACGCTGTGGCCGACGCTGTGGCCGACGCTGTGGCCGACGCCGTGCGGAGGCTGGCCGCCGAGGTGGCCGCGGGAGACCGTCCGCCCCTCGACGCGGTGGCCGCCGCCAGGGACCTCGCCCGCGCGGCCGACCGGGCCCTGCGCGCGACGGTGGACCGGGCGCGCGGATCGGGGCACACCTGGCAGGAGATCGGCGACGTGCTCGGCACCACCCGGCAGGCCGCCTTCCAGCGGTTCGGGCGTCCCGTCGATCCGCGCACCGGCCGGCCGATGGCCGAGACCATGCTCCCCGGGGCAGCCGAGCGCGCGGCGGAGCTGTTCGCCGACCTGGTCGAAGGCCGATGGGACGAGGTGTGCCGCGAGTTCGGCCCGGACGTCGCCGCCCGGCTCGACGCGACCGGCCTGGCCACGGTCTGGGCGCAGGTGACCGGCCTGTACGGCGGCTACGAGGGCATGGGCGAGCCGGTCGCGCGTCCGGCCGGCGACTACACGGCGGTGGACGTCCCGCTGTCGTTCGAGGCGGGCGAGCGCGTCGGCCGGGTCAGCTACGACCAGGCGGGCCGGGTCGCGGGCCTCTTCATCCTCCCGCTCGACCTGTGACCTCACCGGGGGGAACCATGTTCGCCTCGTCACCTCGTGGACGCGTCCCCGCCTGGCGGCTGCTGGGCGCCGTCGCGCTGCTGGGCGCGCTGTCCGCCGACTGCGGAGCCGGCGTCGCGCCCCCGCCCGCCGCCGCCTCCCCCGGCGAGTGGGTGGAGGAGGAGGTGAGCTTCCAGGCGGCGGGCATGACGGTGTACGGGACCTACCGGCGCCCGGCCCGGCCGCCCGCCGGCCGCGGGCTGCCCGCCGTCCTGCTCGTCGCGGGCAGCGGGCCCACCGACCGGGACGGCAACACCCCGCTCGTCCAGGGACGGCTGGACTCGCTGAAGGCGGTGGCCGGGTGGTTGTCCGAGGACGGCGTGGCCAGCCTCCGCTACGACAAGCTGGACAGCGGCAGGACCGGCGCCGGGCGGTACGGCGGGCCCGGGGCCGAGGCGATCGGCCTGGCCCCGTTCGAGCAGCAGGCCGCGGCGGCGCTCGGCCACCTGGCGGCGCGGCCCGGCGTGGACCGCGCCCGGCTCGGCGTGATCGGCCACAGCGAGGGGGCGCTGTTCGCGCTGCTGCTGGCCGCCGGCCGGATCGCGGGGGCGGCGCCCGTCCACGCCGCCGGCCTGCTGGAGCCGCTCGCCGACCGCTACCTGGACGTCATCGGCCGCCAGTTCGACGCCCAGGTCGCGGCCGGGCTGAAGGGGGGCACGGTCAGCGAAGGGAAGGCGGCCGAGCTGCGGCGGGCGTACGCAGAGGCGGTCCGCTCGCTGCGCGCCTCGGGGACGCTGCCGCCGGAGGTGCCCCGCGAGCTGGCGGCGGTGTTCAACCCGGGGACCGCGCGGTTCCTGGCCGAGGCCGACCGCCACGACCCCGCGCGGCTGGCCGCCGCGCTCAAGCCGGGCACCCCCGTGCTGGTGAGCTGCAGCGACGCGGACATCCAGGTGAGCTGCGCCGACGTGACGCGCCTGACGGCGGGCCTGGCCGAGGCGCGGGCCGCGACGCGGCTGGTCCGGCTGAGCGGGGTGAGCCACGTCCTGAAGGAGGACCCGAGCCGCACCCCCGACGGGTACGGCAGGCCGCTGCCGTTCTCGGCCGAGCTGCGCCGCGCCCTGCACCGCTTCACCGCCACCGCCCTGCCCCCGCGCTGAGCGGGCTGCCGGCCGTACCGCGAAGGGTGGCTCGGGGTCGGCGCCGCAACCCCACATTGAGTACGCCTTACTCATGCCCCGCCGTCGCCGGGCCCGCACGCTGGGTGACATGAACGGACACATCCTCCGCGCGGCCGCCGCCACGACGGCCCTGCTCGCCCTCGCCGCGACCGCCGCTGCCCTTCCCGCCGCCGCCTCCGCGTCCGCAGCGGCGACGTCGTCGTCCGCGTCGGTCTGGGCCGCGTCGAACGTGCAGCTCGTCAACCGCCAGACGGGCAAGTGCCTGACGATCGCGGGCGGCGTCAGCACCGACAACAACGTCCACGCCGTCCAGTACACCTGCGACGACCACCCCTCGCGCCGCTGGGACATCTGGGGCTACTCCAGCGCCTACCTCCAGGTCAGGAACCGCCAGACGGGCAAGTGCCTGACCATCGCGGGCGGCGTCAGCACCGAGAACAACGTGGTCGCCCTCCAGTACACCTGCGACACCCACCCCTCGCGCTACTGGGCGCTCGGCAACCGGCTCGGCGAGTCCGTCGAGTTCCGCAACGTGCAGACGGGCAAGTGCCTGACGATCGCGGGCGGCGTCAGCACCGCGAACAACCTGGAGGCCGTGCAGTACACCTGCGACGGCCACCCCTCCCGCTTCTGGGACATCCGCGACTACTACGGCGGCTGAGCCCCGCCCCGCACGACGAGGGACACGCGCACGGGGTGCGCGTGTCCCTCCTTGCCGTCGTCCCCCGGTCAGAAACCGAAGAACGGCATGTCGAACACCTGGTTCGCCTCGCCGACCGGCCGCTGGTGCAGCTTGGCGCCGGCGACGACCGGCCCCTTGACGGTGGCGGCCAGGCCGCTCCAGACGTTGGTCATGCCGTACTTGGCCCCGCCGTGGGACGGGGTCACCCACTGCTGGCTGATCGTGCCGTCGCACTGCCGGACCTCGATCCCCGCGCCGGGGGACTTCGAGATGCCGTCCGCGATGTCCAGGCAGCCGCCGTTGTTGCTCTCCACGACGTAGGCGTTCCCCGCGGGCGTGGGCGTGAAGTGCCACAACACGCCGAAGAACACCGGGTTGGCGGTGGAGGGCACCTGCGTCAGGCGCACCCCGGCGACCGCGTTGTCCTGGAGGGACAACCCGTTCATCTGGATCCACCACAGGCCCGGGTCGGTGGCCGTGGCCGCGGTCCGCGCCGGATCGGCGTCGTCGCCAGGGGCGGCCGCGCTCGCGGGCGCGCCGGCCCCCGCCAGCAGGGCGGCCGCCAGCGCCAGGACCGGCGCCGACAGGCGGGCCGCGCGCCGCCACGGCCGGGACGCCGCGGAGGTGATCCGGCGGTTCGTACTGATTGTGGACATTGGTCCCCCGTGAGTCGGGTCGGGTACGCTCACGCGCCTTTCGCGTGAGCGCTGGAACGTGACGCGACGGCGGAGGCGGCGGCGCCGGGCGCGTCGGGACAACGCGACCGAAGGTAGGTGAGCCTGGTGGGGCGGCACCGCGTACAAGTGCACGCTTGCCGCGACTTCTGCGTACTTGCGGGCAGCCGACCCTCATGCGCGGCCTGCTGAGCGGATGCGATAGAAAGGCACGCCCGCGGCGACCGCCGCGGCAGGAGCGACGGAAGGACCCGCCCGCATGACCTTCACCCAGGCCGAACTCGACTACCTGGCCACCCAGCGCCTCGGCCGGCTGGCCACCGTCTCGCCCGCCGGACAGGTGCAGGTCAACCCGACCAACTTCTTCCTCGACGCCGGCACCGGCACGATCGTCATCGGCGGCGGCGCGCTCGGCGGGACGAAGAAGTTCCGCAACGTCCAGCAGGGCAGCACGGTCGCGTTCGTCGTGGACGACCTGGCCTCGGCCGACCCGTGGACGCCCCGCGGCATCGAGATCCGGGGCACCGCGGTGGCCCTCGCCGACCAGGAGCCGCCGCTGCCTGGCCTGTCCCGCGAGATCATCAGGATCACCCCCACCAAGATCGTCACCTGGGGGCTCAGCGGCCCGCGCACCGCCCGCTCCGTCTGACGCGACGTCGCGGCAGGCCGCCCGAGCGTCCCGCCGAGCGGCCACGCCGCAGCGGACGCGTACGATATGCAGCCATCTCCGCGGTAAAGCCGCCCGCCCGATGTCCACCGTGATAATTTCCCCTCTCGCAGTTCGGAAGGACCACGGTGGACATATCCCTGACCATCGACAGTGCCAATGGGATCGAGGAACTCGAATCATTGGTTGATTGGCTGTCGGAGGAGAAATCACTGCGCGGCCGAGTGCGGTTGAGGCGCGCTGTGCCCGCTCCCGGCGAGATGGGCGCGATGAGCGAGACGGCCCTGGTGGCCGTCTCCTCCGGCGGCGCGCTCACCGCTCTCATGACCTCGCTCAGGGCCTGGCTGGCCCAGCCGCACAGGTCGGACGTCCGCGTCAAGATACGCAAGCCGGATGGCACGCTGATCGAGGTCGACGCCAAGAACGTCGACGGCAGGCGCGTGGAGAAGGCGTTACGCAGCACGCTGCTCGCTCGGCACGAGGAGTAGACGTGCGCCCGGCCGACCCGAAGCGATCGCGGATCGTGCTGATCGGCAGCAGCAGGTACGCCGACCCGGAGCTGGCGGACCTGCCCGCCGTCGCCACGACCGTGCGCGACCTGAGCGCGTTCTACACCGATCCCCACGCGGGCGTGGTGCCCCGCCGCCATTGCGCCGTGCTTCTCGACGCACCTGGCCTGGAGAGCGTGGGTAACGGCCTCGCCGTCTCCGCACGGGCCGCTGAAGATCTCCTTCTCGTTCACTACATCGGGCACGGCCTGGTCAGTGGACGTAAACAGGACCTTTATCTGGCACTGCCAGGAACAGTCTGGGATTCGCCGGATTTCTCGGCCCTCGAATACGGAAAACTGCGCGACGCCGTCCTGCGCAGCCCCGCTCGCGTGAAAATCATCATTCTCGACTGCTGCTTCTCCGGGCGAGCATTCTCACGCAGCATGTACGGCGGGCCCTCGGGTGCTTCGCTGGCGGAGTTGGAGGTGGAGGGCGCCTATGTGCTGACCTCCGCCGGGCAGAGCCAGGTCTCGCAAATTCTTCCCGGTGAGGAACACACCGCGTTCAGCGGGCGGCTCCTGCGGCTGCTCTGGGAAGGCATCGACAACGGCCCGGCCCTTCTCACCATCGAGGATCTCTATCAGGCGTTACGGCATCGGATGCGCATCGCCCACCTTTCCACCCCGGAGCGGCGGCTGACGGGCGACGCGGAACGAATGCCGTTGACGGCCAACCGGGCGGGCGTCCTGGAGCGACCGCGGCGGCATGCCGATCCGCCTCGCCGGCGTATGCGGCGATCGGGCACCGGCAGGACTTCCGGCCTGGGAGGGTGGCGACGGCCCGTCCCGCTCACCGCACTTGGGGCACTCGTCATAGCCGTCACCGCCTGGAGCCTCGTCCCGGACGCCTCTCCGAAGGCCCGCCCGTCCGCGCACGTCACCTCGCCGCCACCGTCCGCGCCTGCGTCAGCTAGCCCGGCCACGGCCAGGACCGTGACCACGACCGCCACGACCGCCTGGCGGAGCCGGCGTCTCCTCACGATCCCAGGCCCTTTCGATGCCGCGCGGTTCAGTCCGGACGGCACGATCCTCGCCATGAGCGGCACGGACCGGACGTTGACCTTGCGCGACATGTCCACCGGCGCCGGCAAGGTGCTCAGGCTCGGCAGCGCGTCCGCCACGCTCCGTCCAGCCGTGTTCAGCCCGGACGGGAGGTTGGTGGCCGCCTGGGCGCAGGGGGACCGGGCGATCCGCCTCTGGGACCGGCCGACAGGGCGATGGCTCACCTTCAACCCGGCTCATCCGGCGCCTGTATGGGCGGCGGCCTTCAGCCCGGACAGCAGGACGATGGCGACCGGCGGCGACGACGGCGACGTCATCCTGTGGGACCTCGCCAGGCAGCGCCGGATCACCGCCCTGCGGCGCGACGGAAACGGCCGCATCTGGTCGCTCGGCATCAGCCCTGACGGCAAACTGCTGGCCGCCGGCAGCGCCGACGGCCACGTCCACCTGTGGAACCTGAGGAACCACACCTACATCCGCGCTCTGACCGCAACCCCTGAAGGAGTATGGGGCCTGGCGTTCAACCCGTCCGGCACGAGGCTGGCGGCCGTCGCGGCGGACAAGAGGATCGCCCTGTGGGACGCCCGGACACTGGAGCTGAAGGCCACCTTCCGCGACGACCACACGCGGGTCTACGGCCTGGACTTCAGCGCCGACGGCCGGTTCCTGTCCAGTTGCGGCGAGCCCGACACCACCCGGGTCATCGACGTTACGGCTCGCCGCAAAGTCGCCGAGTACCCGGGAAGTCTGTCCTTCAGCCCGACCGGCCGGTCCTTCGCCACGGTCACCGCACTCGGCGACGTGCAGGTCTGGCGCATGACCGGCGCCTGAGACCGCGTACCACGGTCGCGACGCTCCGGAGCCGCGCGGGTTTCGGGCGGATTGCCGGATCGGGCGTGGCGGGTTTCCGGCAGGTCACGATTCGGTATCGCCGAGGACGCGCGGCCTTGACGGTCGGCCCTCTCAGGGGCGATCGTCGGGGGCATCGTTGAACCGGTTCGCCGGGACGAGGACGATCTCGCTCCTCTCCGTCGGGTGAACCGGCCTTCGGTGAGGGGTTTCTCCACCGGTTCATCGAACCGGTTCGACAAGATCGAGGAGCGCGCGTGGCGACCATCGGGGACGTGGCCCGGGAGGCCGGGGTGAGCCGGAGCACGGCGTCGTACGCGCTGTCCGGCAAGCGTCCCATCTCCGACGAGGTCCGCCGGCGCGTGCTCGCGGCGGCCGAGGCGCTGGCGTACACCCCGAACGCGGGGGCCCGCGCGCTCGCCACCGCCCAGACCAAGGTGCTCGGCCTGCTCGCCCAGTTCCACGAGGACGAGTTCGCCCCCGCGATGATGCAGTACATCCTGGGCGTCACCAACACCGCCCGCGACCTCGGCTACGACACGCTGCTGGTCACCGAGGCCGACGGGGTGCGGGCGCTGCGCCGGGTCACCGACTCCCGCATGGTGGACGGCGTCGTGCTCCTGAACATCGCCCAGGACGACGCCCGCCTGCCCATCCTGCGCGCCGCGCCGCAGCCCGGCGCGCTGGTCGGGCTGCCGGGCGACTGCTCCGGGCTCGACGTGTTCGACCTCGACTTCGAGGAGGCGGGCCGGGTGATGGTGGACCACCTGCACCGGCTCGGCCACCGCGAGCTCATCCTCGTCTCCCAGCCGGAGCACGTGGTGGAGCGCGGCGGCGCGTACGTGTGGCGGCTGCGTGACGCCGCGCTCGAACGCGCCCGCCAGCGCGGCGTGACCCTGCACGCCGTGTACGGCGAGTCCCGGCAACCCGCCGTGGGACGCCTGCTCAACGGCCTGCTCGACGCCTACCCGGCGGCGACCGGCCTGCTGGTCAACAACGAGGCCGCCGCGGCGGCGCTGCCCTCCGTCACCTACGCGCGGGGGCTGCGGGTGCCCGAGGACCTGTCGGTCATCGGGCGTTACTCCGCCGAGTTCGCCGCGACCTTCTCCCTGCCCTACTCGCACATCGAGAGCGCGCCCGACCGCCTGGGCGCCATGGCGGTGCGCCAGCTCGTCCGCCGCGTGGAGTCCGAGGCGGCGCGCGCGGAGCCGTTCGTCGTGCGTTTCCTGTCTCCCGAGCTGGTCTCGCTCGGGAGCACCGCACCCCCGCTCCCCCGCTGAGCGCGGGGGAGACCGCCCTGACCGTTCGAGGGCGCTCGATGTGAGCGCTAACACTGGAGAGTCGGATGAACCGTACGTCCGTGCACACCGTCGTGATCGGGACCGCCGTCCTGGCCCTGGCCGCCTGCGCCTCCACCCCGCCGCAGGGCGGCGCCCCCACCGGGTCCGGGGGCGGCGGCGCGTACACCTGGTGGGACCCCTATCCGCAGCACGACGCGAACTCGGCCTGGGCCAAGCGGGTGAACACCTGCGGGCAGCAGGCCGGCGTCACCATCCAGCGCACCGCCTACGACACCACCGCCCTCACCAACCAGGCCCTCCTCGCCGGGCAGGAGGGCAACGCGCCCGACGTCATCCTGCTCGACAACCCCGCCGTCTCGACCCTGGCGGACGCCGGCATGCTGACCGCGATGTCCGACTTCGGCCTCGATGTGAACCGGTTCGACAAGAACCTCGTCGCGGCCGGCGAGCTGGACGGCAAGACCTACGGCATCCCGATCGGCGCCAACACCCTCGCCCTCTACTACAACAAGAAGATCCTCGACGCCGCCGGCGTGGACCCCGCCTCGATCAAGGACTGGGCCTCCCTCACCGCCGCGCTGAAGAAGGTCAAGGCCGCCGGCAAGAAGCCGATCACGTTCGCCGCCATCGGCACCGAGGAGGGCTCCTTCCAGTTCCTGCCGTGGTTCTGGGGCGCCGGCGCGCAGCTCACCCGGCTCGACTCCCCGCAGGCGGGCGCGGCTCTGGAGCTGTGGTCGTCCTGGCTGAAGGACGGCCTCGCGCCCAACTCCGTGCTCAGCAACTCCCAGAACACCACCTGGGAGGAGTTCCTGACCGGCGAGTTCGCCTTCGCCGAGAACGGCACCTGGCAGATCGACAGCGCCGCCAAGGCCGGCTTCCCGACCGGCGTCGTGCAGATCCCGGGCAAGGACGGCGGCACCGCGCCGACGCCCACGGGCGGCGAGTTCATCACCGTCCCCGTGCAGAAGGACACCAAGCGCTACGACGTCACCAAGAAGATCCTCGAATGCATGACCACCCCCGAGGGCCTGGTCGAGACCGGCACCACGTTCGCGTACTATATCCCCTCCACCGCCGAGGGACAGCAGGCCATCCTGGCCAAGGAGCCGGGCCTGAAGCCCTGGGTGGATGCCGTGCGCAGCGCCAAGGGCCGCACCAGCGACAACCTCGGCACCAAGTACCCCAAGATCTCCGAGGCCCTGTGGACCGGCGTGCAGAAGGCGCTGAGCGGCGCGGCGAGCCCCGCCGGCGCGCTCAAGGACGCCCAGGCGCAGGCCCAGCGGGCCATCGGCGACTGATCGGACCCGCTCCATGACCTCCACGCGCACCGCCGCCGCGCTCGCCCGCCCCGCGCACCGGGCGCCGCGGCGGCCGCTCCAGTGGACGGCGCTGGCCTTCCTCGCGCCGCTGCTGGTCTACCTGCTGCTGTTCTACGCCTACCCGCTCTACCGCAACATCGAGCTGAGCCTGCACGACTACACGCCGCGCGCCTTCATCCAGGGCGACCCGGAGTTCACCGGCCTGGAGAACTACCGCGCGATCCTCACCGACGGCGCGTTCCTGCGGGCGCTCGGCAACACGGCGCTGTTCACGCTCGGCTCCATCGCCGTCCAGTACGCCCTCGGCCTGGCGCTCGCGGTCTTCTTCCACCGCCGCTTCCGGCTGTCGGCCGTGCTTCGCGCGTTGTTCCTGGTGCCGTGGCTGCTGCCGCTGATCGTCTCGGCCTCGACGTGGTCGTGGATGCTCGCCAGCGACAACGGCGTCGTCAACGCGGCCCTGCGGGCGTTCGGGATCGGCCAGATCAACTGGCTGACCTCGCCGGACACCTCGCTGCTCGCGGTCACCGTCGCCAACATCTGGCTCGGCGTGCCGTTCAACCTGGTCATCCTGTACGCCGGGCTGCAGAACATCCCGGCCGAGCTGTACGAGGCCGCCGGCCTGGACGGCGCGAACGCCTGGCAGCGCTTCCTGCGCATCACGTTCCCGCTGCTGCGCCCGGTGTCGGCGATCACGCTGCTGCTCGGCCTCATCTACACGCTCAAGGTCGTCGACATCATCTGGATCATGACGAGGGGCGGCCCGGCGGACGCCTCGACGACGCTGGCCATCTGGTCCTACCGGGAGGCGTTCGGCACCGGGCAGCCCGACTTCTCCCCCGCCGCGGCGGTCGGCAACCTGCTCATCCTCATCGCCTTCGCCGCGGGGCTGGTGCACGTACGCCTGCGGAAGGAGACCCCATGAGAGGGTGGCGGACGGCCGTGGGCGTCGTCCTGGCCGGGGTGATGCTCTTCCCGGTCTACTGGATGGTCAACGTCTCGCTCACCAGGACCGGCGACCTGCGGGCCGACCCGCCGCACTGGTTCCCGTGGAACCCCACGTTCGAGGGGTACGCGGCGGCGCTCGGCCAGCAGCTCCCGGCCCTGGCGACCAGCCTGTTCATCGGCCTCGGCACGGTCGCGCTCACGCTCGCGGTGTCGCTGCCGGCCGGGTTCGCGCTGGCCAGGCTGCGGCCGCGCGGCGGCCGGGCGGTCGACTTCCTGCTGCTGGTCGCGCAGATGATCCCGGCGGTCGTCATGGCCATGGGCTTCTACGCGATCTACATCAGGCTGGGCCTGCTCAACACCGTGCCGGGGCTGATCGTGGCGGACTCGACGCTGGCGGTGCCGTTCGGGGTGCTGCTGTTCCGCGCGTTCATGGCGGGCATCCCCGGCGAGCTGATGGCGGCGGCGCAGCTCGACGGGGCGAGCACCTGGCGGACGTTCCGCTCGATCGTGCTGCCGCTGAGCCGCAACTCGGTGATCACCGTGTCGCTGTTCACGTTCCTGTGGGCGTGGTCGGACTTCATCTTCGCCTCCACGCTCAACCGCAACAGCGACGTCATCCCCATCACGCTCGGCATCTTCCGCTACATCGGCAACAACACCACGCAATGGAACTCGATCATGGCGACCGCGGTGATCGCGTCCGTTCCCGCGGCCTTCCTGCTGGTCCTCGCGCAGCGCTACATCGCCGCCGGGGTCACCGCGGGCGCCGTGAAGGACTGACCAGAAAGGTTCTCGCCCTATGAGCAGCCCCGTGCTGCCCTCCCACAGCCGCGTACGCCCGCTCGGGCTCGCCCAGGTCTCCCTTACCGGCGGCTTCTGGCACGAGCGGCAGGCCGTGAACGCCTCCGCCACGCTCGCCCACTGCGAGTCGTGGATGGAACGGCTCGGCTGGCTGGCCAACTTCGACCGGGTCGCCGACGGGACCACCGGCCCCGACCGGCCCGGCTGGCCGTTCTCCGACTCCGAGGTCTACAAACTGCTGGAGGCCCTGGCCTGGGAGTCGTACCGGAGCGGCGACCCGGGGGCCGAGGCGGCGATCAAGCGGCTGACCGCCAGGATCGCCCGCGCCCAGGACCCCGACGGCTACCTGAACACTTGCTACGGCCATCCCGGCCGGCCGCCCCGCTACAGCGACCTCGAAGGCGGCCACGAGCTCTACAACACCGGACACCTGCTGCAGGCCGCCGTCGCCCGGCTGCGCACGCACGGCGAGGACGACCTGGTGCGCCTCGCGCGCCGGGCCGCCGACCACGTCTGCCGCGTCTTCGGGCCGGACGGCCGCGCCGGGATCTGCGGCCACCCGGAGATCGAGGTCGGGCTGGCCGAGTTCGGCCGGGCCACGGGCGAGGACCGCTACGTCGAGCAGGCCCGCCTGTTCCTCGACCGGCGCGGCCACGGCACGCTGCGCGACATCCCGCTCGGCCGCGCCTACTTCCAGGACGACGTCCCGGTCCGGGAGGCCGAGGTGTGGCGCGGGCACGCCGTCCGCGCGCTCTACCTGGCCGCCGGGGCCGTGGACGTGGCGGTCGAGCGCGGCGACGACGACCTGCTGCGCGCGGTCGAGCGGCAGTGGGAGCGCTCGGTCGCGCGCCGCACCTACATCACCGGCGGCATGGGCTCGCGGCACCAGGACGAGGGCTTCGGCGAGGACTGGGAGCTGCCGCCGGACCGCGCCTACTGCGAGACGTGCGCCGGGGTCGCCTCGGTCATGGTGTCCTGGCGGCTGCTGCTGGCCACCGGCGACGTGCGCTACGCCGACCTGATCGAGCGGACCTGGTACAACGTCATCGCCGCCTCGCCGAGCGCCGACGGCCGGGCGTTCTTCTACGCCAACCCCCTCCACCAGCGCGTGCCGGGCAGGCCCGCCGACCCGGACGAGGTGAGCCCGCGCGCCGAGGGCGGCACCCGGGCGGCCTGGTTCGACGTCTCCTGCTGCCCCACCAATGTCGCCCGCACCCTGGCCGGCCTGCACGGCTACCTCGCCACCAGCGACGACGACGGCCTGCAGATCCACCAGTACGCGCCCGCCACGATTCGCGCCACGCTGCCGGGCGGGCGGGAGGCGGCGGTCGAGGTCGAGACCGGCTACCCGGCGACCGGGACGGTGCGGGTCCGGATCGCGGCCGACGCCGCCGCGCCCTGGACGCTCGCGCTGCGCGTCCCCGCCTGGGCGGAGGGGGCGACGCTGAGCGACGGCGGCGGCGACGGCGGCGTGCGGCCCGTCGCGCCCGGCGTGGCCGAGGTCAGGCGGGCCTTCCGCGCGGGCGAGGTGATCACGCTCGACCTGCCCGTACGGCCCCGGCTCACCCGGCCGGACCCGCGCGTGGACGCGGTGCGCGGCTGCGTCGCCGTCGAGCGCGGCCCCGAGGTGTTGTGCGCGGAGTCGGGCGACCTGCCGGACCCGGCCGCCCTCGACGCCCTCGTGATCGACGCGGGCGCCGGCGTGCGGGCCGGGCCGGACGGCGGCGCGCTCGTCCGGGCCCTGCTGCCCGCGCTCCAGGACCGGCCCTGGCCCTACACCGCGTACCGGCCCGGGACCACCGATCGGCCCGCCCACCGGCCCGCCTCCGGTGGCGGGGCCGGCTGGTTCGACCTCCCGCTGCGGCCCTACCACTCCTGGGCCCGGCGGGGCCCGGCGGCCATGCGTGTGTGGCTGCCCGTCTCCACCCCCCGACCCCCCGAAGGAGAGTGACAATGCGCGCACGCGTCCGAGCGCTGGTGTTAGCGCTCACAACGACCGCCGCCACGACCGTGGCCGCCCTGCCCGCCCTGCCCGCCGCCGCGGCGGGCGCCACGCTCACCGTCAACGTCGCCCAGCCGTTCCGCCCGGTCACCCACGTCGCCTCCGGCGGCCTGTACGGCCTGGCCGAGAACTCCCGCCCCGCCGACTCCACCCTGCTGCCGATCAAGGTGAACTCCCTGACGCAGCCCGCCCCCGGCGTCGGCCAGAAGCCGAACGGCCAGCCGCCCGGCGGCGACTCGCTGCTGGTCGCGCCGCAGGCCACCAGGGTCGGCGCGGGCGAGTTCATCCGGATGCCGGACATCTACCCCGACTTCCCCTACCGGTGGGTGAGCTGGACGGACTGGCTGGCCAAGGTGGACACGATGGTCCGCGCCCGGCTCAACGCCACCACCGTGACCAACGTCATCGGCTGGGAGCTCTGGAACGAGCCCGACTGGACCTGGAACACCGCCGCCGCCGGCGCCTTCACCGACGGCTGGACCCGCACCTACCGCGCCGTCCGCGCCCTCGACGCGCAGACCCCGATCGTCGGCCCCAGCACCGCCACCTACAACCGGTCCTGGATGCAGACGTTCCTCACCCACGCCCGCGACACCGGCACGCTGCCCGACATCATCTGCTGGCACGAGCTGGTGGAGCCCTCCAGGATCGCCGCCGACCTCGCCGACTACCGCAACCTGGAGTCCTCGCTCGGCATCAGCCCGCGCCGCGTCTCGATCAACGAGTACGCCGCCACCTCCGAGGTGGACGTGCCGGGCCGGGTCGCCAGCTACGTCGCCAAGTTCGAGCGGGGCGGCGTGGAGTCCGCGCACCGCGCCTTCTGGTACGAGTACGGCACCATGAACGGCCTGGTCACCGGCAACAGCCAGCCGACCGGCACGTGGTGGCTGTACAAGTGGTACGGCGACATGGCCGGCACCATGGTCGCCACCACCCCGTCCACGCAGACCGGCCTGGACGGCTTCGCCGCCTACGACCCCACCCGCAGGATCGTCAACGTGGTGTTCGGCAACGAGGCGGGCACCAACACGGTCAACCTGACCGGCCTCGGCGCGCTCGGCTCCAGCGTCCGCGTGACGTTGCTGTCCACCCCCGCGAGCGGGCGCTTCACCGCCGTGGCCGCCCCCACCACCGTGTCCACCACCACCCGCACCGTCACCGACGGCCGGCTGAGCGTCTCCGTGCCGGGCATGGTCGCCACCAGCGCCTACCAGCTCCTCGTCGAGCCGGCCTCCGGCGTGCCGGCCTACCAGCAGCGCTACGAGGCGGAGAACGCCTCGGTCTTCCGCGCCCAGCGGCTGAGCGCCGCGAGCGCGTCCGCCGGCGGCTACGTCGGCCGCATCGACAACTCCGGCACGCCGCGCACCGACAGCTACGTCGACTTCGTGGTCAACGTGCCGGCGGCGCGGGCGTACACGATGACGATCGGCTACGCCAACGGCACCGGCGCCACCGCCACCCAGGGCCTGGCCTACAACGGCGGCGCGTGGAGCACGGTCAGCTACCCGCCGACCGCCGGCTGGGGCCAGTTCGGCGCGACGGTCAGCACCACCGTCACGCTCAGGGCCGGCTACAACGTGATCCGGCTGGCCAAGGGCTCGCCGTACTTCGCGGGCGGCACCGGCTACGCCGAGCTGGACTACATCCAGCTCACCTGACCCGCCCGCTGCCCGCCCGCTGCCGCCCGCGCCCGGCCCGCCGGGTCAGGCGCGCAGCACCGCGGTGCGGGCGTGGCCGCGGCTGCCGGCGACCTCCACCTCGATCGCCTTCCTGGTCCTGCGCACGCCGCGGTCGTGCCGTTCGAGCGAGGTGACCGGCCAGGGCAGCGTGATCCGCACCTCGCGCGCGGTCCTGGACGGGTCGGCGACGGCGAGGCGCACCCGGCGGCCGTCGCGGCGGGCGAGCAGCGTGCACGGGCCGTCGGCGGTGAGCGGCCCGAGGGCGGTCTCGACGCTGCCCGGCCGCCAGAAGACGGCGGCGACCAGGTCGTCCCGGGAGACGGCCTGCACCGTGCCGGAGTTGGCGAGGACCGCCGTCCGCCCCCGGTAGGCGGCGGTCTGCGCCACTGACGCGCCGGGCAGCACGGCGTAGGCGTAGCGCGCCTTGCGCGGGTCGCGCCCGTGGTCGATGACGACGGTCGTGTAGTGCCGGGTGACGGGCGTCCGGTCGCCGCCGGTGGTGGCGCCCTGGTCGATGTCGTGCCAGCGGCCGGTGCGCCGCTCGCGGATCACCTTGACGCCCTCGCCGTCGAGCAGCGCGTAACCGGCCACCCCGGACAGGTGCAGCCACCCGTCGCCCCGGGTGAGGGGCGGGTGGCCGTCGTGGGTGTTGCGGTTCTCCACGACGGTCTCGACGCGGCGGCCGTCGGAGGCGGTGATGCCCGCGCCGAGGGCGATCACCGCGTCGTCGAGCAGGAACCACGCCTTCTTGGCCCGCAGCGAGGAGCCGCCGGCGACGAGCTTCATGGCCGCCACGCCGTACTCGCCGTCCAGCGCGACGCCGCCGGCCCACGGGGTGGGCGGCAGGCGCCGCTTGCCGTGCCGGAGGTCGGCGCGCCTGCGGGTGTCGACCGTCGTGCCCGGCAGCCGGTACGGGTCGATGGTGGGCCACAGGTCGTCGTTCCAGTGGGTGAGGTCCTCGCTGTAGAGGTAGGTCATGCCGTCGCCGGTGTACCAGCCGCGCAGGTTCTCCAGGTTCATGGCCTCGGCCGCCCCGATCCGCTCCGAGCTCATCGCGATGGCGAAGGCCCAGGTGGGGCGGCGGTGCACGACGCGGTCCATGTCGGCGAAGACGTACGTGCCGGTGGTGCGCGGGCCCGCCGGCACCGAGGGATCCTCCAGCAGGGCCTTGGCCTTGGCGATGCCGGCCAGCGGCGCGTACGCCTGGTAGGGGACGGCCTGGTTGCGGGTGAGCCAGCCCTTGATCAGGGGCCGCCAGCGCTCGGCGTAACGCCGGGGCGCCGCGTCCAGCAGGGTGAGCATGGCCTCGACCGTCTTGTGCCCGGAGTGGTGGTCGCGGTGCCCCTGGACGGTGATCTGCCGGCCGCGCACGCAGTCCATCATCAGCCCGTCGAAGACGAACGGCACGAAGGAGCGGTCCACGATGGCGTACACGTCGTCGATGTCGCGGATCTCCCAGGGCGACGCGGCGAGCATGGCGATCAGCTTGGCGACGCTCTCCAGGTAGTCCACGCCGTAGCTGCCGGTGTAGGGGTACACGTCGTGCTGGATGAACGAGCCGTCGCGGTAGAAGCCGTCGCCGGGGCCCCTGGTGGTGCGCAGCAGGTCGGCGACCGCGCGGGAGGCCCGCCTGACCAGGCGCGCGTCGTGGGTGAGCAGGCCGCGCATCGCGACCGCCATGGCCTTGCCCGCCCGGTTGGCGCCGGTCTCGACGACGCCGGGGTGGCTGATCCGGCGCTCGGGGTCGGGGCACCAGCGGCGCAGGGGGCGCAGCCAGCGGGCGAGGTGGTCCTTGGGCAGGCCGTCGTAGAGCAGGGCGCAGGTGTCGGTCAGCGCGCGCGGGACGCCGATCTCCCACCAGTACCAGTTGCTGCCGCGCCGGTCGAGCTTCTCGTGGTAGGCGTGCTCGTACAGGAAGTCCAGAGCTCTGACCGCGGTCTCGGCGACCCGCGGGTCGCCGTGCAGGGCGGTGCCGGGCGTGGCCCAGCCCAGCGCCAGCGTGCGCATGCGGTTGTAGGAGCGGTTGAAGTTGCCGGTGCGCGGGTCGTCCAGGGGCAGGTCCGGCCAGAGGCTCGGGCGGCCGGGGGCGAAGGCGAGCTTGCGCAGCACCGCGTTGGCCGAGCCCTCGACCGCCTGCGTCTTCTCCAGGTAGGCGGCGTCGTACGAAGCCCCGGCCAGCAGGCTGACCCACCGCTCGCGGGCGGCGTCGAAGGCGGCGGTGTCCGCTGCCGCCCGGCTCACCGCCTCGGCCGGCGCGTCCCACAGGGCGAGGCCGGTGACGGCCGCGGTGCCCAGCAGGGCGGATCGCCGGCTGAGGGGGTGGGTCATAGCGGCCTTTCCGACAAACACACGAAGTACCAACGTAAGATCATATGTCGGCAGGCAGGGTGGTGTGTCGGCGGCCGAGGCGGGCCGCGGCTCAGGCGCGTTCGGCCACGAAGCCGCCGAACGGCCAGAACTCCAGGTCCCGCTCGCCCGGCAGCACCCGGAACGACGGGAACCCGGCGTCGGTCAGCGACCTGGCCCACTCCTGCTGCGTGAGGTAGCCGACGTTGACCCGGCGCGGCGGGTCCAGCACCGCGCGGTTGTAGCTGTGCAGGCTGGTCTGCAGCACCTCGCAGGGGAAGAACATGCCGGGCCGGGTGCGGTTGCCGGAGGTGAAGGCGAGCCAGCCGCCCGGCTTGAGTATGCGGTGGCAGCCGCGCAGCACCTCGTGCAGGTTCTCCACGTCGTGCAGCACGTTCTCCAGGATGATCAGGTCGGCGGCGCCGTCCTGGAGGTAGGGGACGTCGTCGTAGGAGCCCAGGTCGTCCAGGTCGACCCGGTCGAACGAGGTCACGGCCAGCAGCTCGGGCGCCTCCTCGCGGAGCATCTCCCTCGCGCCCTGCATCAGCTCGCGGCTGATGTCGGTGAAGCCGTAGTGCCGGATCGCCCGCGCCCGCTCGCGGAACCCGTCGATCTGCAGCGCCGCGCGGACGGTCGCGCCGACGCCGGCGCCGCCCTCGAACACCACGATGGGCTCGCCGGCGCGCAGCCGCTGGTCCAGGACGCGCGCCACGAGGCTGTTGCAGGTCTGCTTCGGCGCCACGTCCACCATCAGGTACTGCCAGATGCGCCAGGTCTCGGCGACGCCGATGCGCCGCTCCATCGCGGCCAGCCCGTCCACGCCGCGCAGCACCTCCCCGGCCACCGACTCGACCGCGCGCAGCGCGACCATGGTGGCGGTGTCCGGCGACGACACGCCCGCGAGGTAGGCGTCCTCGGGGGTCTGCGCGCGGCGCACCAGCTCGGGCGTGGGACGGTAGACGTAGCCGTCGCGGACGAGGTCGCCGCGGTCGGCCAGGTACTCGATGAGGCGCTTGCGGAAGAAGAACGGCTGCCGCTCCGAGCCGGTGGACGGCGGCGGGGCGTCCGGGTCGTGCACGGCCTCGCCGTCGGCGAACAGGTGCCGCAGGGCGATGCGCGACAGCACGAGAGCGGCCTCGTACCTGATGCGTTCGAGCTTGGCGGTGTACTCGGGGGTGCAGATGTCGCTGATGTCGATCGCGGCCAGGTCGGCGCGCGTCATCGTCGGGATCGTCATGACGTGACCTCCGGGTTGAGGGGTTCGAGCCATCGCAGGGCGGCCTCCACGACCGCGCCGGGGCGGTGCGCCCAGCGGAAGTGGTGGGTGCGGGCCAGGCCCACCTGGTCCGCCGGGATCTCCGCCCAGGAGACGCGGGCGGCGGGAAGCCGGTCGGCGAGCTGCCGTGAGCAGGCCTCCGGCACGTAGTGGTCCCCGGGCAGCACCACGAACAGCGCGGGGACGGTGGAACGGGACAGCGCGGCCTCGTAGTCCACCGGGCTGCCGTGGACGAGGTAGGCGCCGTGCAGGGCGTCGTGCAGCCAGTCGCGCACCACGCCGCGGGCCTCCACGCCGGCGAACGGCAGCCAGCCGGGCAGGTAGCCGTACAGGGCGGTGACCAGACGGATGACCTGCAGGCCGAGGAACCTGGCGGGTCTGCGGAGGCCGGGCACCCGGCCGTACCAGCTCGTGCCGGTCGCGACCAGGACGGTGGCCGCCACGTGCGGCGAGACCGCGGCGTGCAGGACGCTGAGGTGGCCGCCGAGGCTGTGCCCGAACAGCGTGACCCGCTCGGCGCCGAGCTCCGCGCGCAGGGCCGCGACGATCTCGGGCAGCTCGATGTCGAGCATCTCGGCGTAGCCGAACGTGGTCGAGCGGGACGGGCGGACCGAGCTGCCGCCGTTGCCGCGCAGGTCGGCCAGCACCGCCGTGTGCCCGCGCGCGGCGAGCGCGGCCGCCACCGCCGTGTAGTAGGCGGCGCGCACGCCCATGGCGGGCAGGCAGAGCACGACCGGGGCGTCCGGGCGGGCGGCGCGGAAGACGACGAGCTCGCTGGCGCTGCCGTCGGTGAAGCTCACGCGCAGGCGCTCCGGCGCCCGGCGGTGGTCGGTCACGGTCATCTCAGTGCTCATCTTTGGGGCACCTCGCTGTCGGGGAAGAGCCGTCCCTCGTCGTGGTGGCGGCCGAGGCGGTCCAGCGCCAGGCGGCGCAGTCCCGGGTCGGGAGGCTGGGGCTCGCCCCGGCGTGCGGCGACGCGGCGCAGGCACAGCAGCAGCCACGCGCCGCCGGCGTGGAAGGCGTCCCGGTGGCGGGTGCGCAGCCAGGCGGCGGCGCAGGCCGACGCGGCGGGGTCGCCGTCCAGGAGGTCGAGCAGGGCCGGCAGGCGGGGGCCGTACGGGCCGGGCAGGCCGGCGACGGCCGCGCGCGCCGCACCGAGGGGTTCCGCCCAGGGACCCTCCCCGCCGGACGGGACGAACGGGTCGGGCGGCAGGTCGCCGGGCGGCGGGCCGGCGTCGGCGAGGGCGGCCACGACGGCGATGTCGCGGCGCATCTTCTCGACGATGCCGTGCCAGTGCTCGGTGGCGCAGTACGCCCGCGCGCCCAGCACGACCGCCAGCGACTCGACGGCGTCACAGGCCAGATCGGCCACCAGGCCCCCGGCCCGGGAGGCGGCCGCGGGGAACCGGTCGGGTTCGGCGCGCGCGACCCGGCACAGCTCGTGCATGACGGCCTCGGCGACCAGCAGGTCGGCCTGCACGTCGGCCAGGCGGACCGCGACGGGTTCGAGCTCCAGGATCGGCGCCCCGTACAGCCGCCGGTCCCGGGCGAAGGCGAGGACCGCGCGCAGGCAGGTGTCCAGCGCGCCCAGGGCCAGCGCGCCCACCGCGAGCCGGGCCACCGGCAGGGTGCCCGCGGCCAGCTCCAGCCCCTGGCCGGGCGCGCCGATCAGGTCGGCGGGCCCGGCGGGGAAGCCGTCCAGGGTGAGGCGGCCGAGCGCCGAGCCGCGCAGGCCGTGCGTCCCGTACGCCGGGTCCGACCGCCACCCGTCGCCGGGGCCGGCCTCGCGCAGCAGCAGGAACGCGCTGATCCCGGCGCCGGTGCGGGCGAGCAGCGTGGTGCCGGCGGCGTGCCCGTCGTGACCGGCGAGCAGGGTCGTGCCGCTGAGCCGCCACGCCCCGGAGGACGGCATCCCCGGCTGTGTCCCCGGCTGTGTCGCCGGCTGTGTCGCCGGCTGTGTCGCCAGCTGTGTCCCCGGGCGGAGGTCGGCGGAGACGTCCACGCCGTGCTCGGCCTCGCCGAGCGGCAGCCCCAGCAGCCGGTGCCCGCGCAGGACGGCGGCGACCGCGCGGCGCTGCACCGGCGTGCCGTGCCGCCAGACGGGCACCCCCGCCAGGAACGCCGCGGCGATCGCCGTGGCGGCCGTGAGGTCGCGGCGGGCCAGCACGCGCAGCAGCGCGAGGCAGGCGTCCAAGGACGCCAGCCGGCCGCCCTCGGCGGCGGGGATCAGGTGCTCGGCGAGCCCCCACGACAGCGCGGCCGCGCAGAGGTGCTGGGGGAAGCGGCCCTCCCGGTCGGCGGTGACGGCGGCGGCGAAGGAGGCCGGGTTGCGCCCGTCCGTCGGGTCGCCGAGCGCGTGGTCGAGCCGGGCGGCCAGGCCGAGGGCGGCCTCGGCGGTCGCGTCCATGGGCAGGTCCCTTCAGGCGGTGCGGGTCAGGGCGAGCGCCGAGCGGCCGGCGTACCGCAGGGCGAGGTCCAGGAACAGGCTCTCGGCGGTGCTGACGGGCAGCCGGCCGCCGGGGCGCAGCACCGACTCCACGCCGGCCGCCGCCCAGTGCGCGGGCGCCGACCTGGCCACGCAGACCGCGGCGAACGTGCGCGCGTACCGCTCGCCGACCTGCTGGCCGGCCTCGGAGCGCGGGTCCACGTCGCGGCGGGCGTCGGCCAGCAGGTCGCGGCCGGCCGCGCGCAGCAGCGCCGCGGCCCGCGCGCCGCCGTCGCGCCGCTCCAGGCCGGCGCAGGCGTCGCCGAGCCCGGCGATGACCGGGTCGAGGTCGCTCGCCGTGCCGAGCGCCGCCAGCCCCTCGGGGTACGGCCGCGGCGCGAAGACGGGACGGAACACCGGGTCGGCCGCGCGCGGGTCGGCGCCCGGCTCGGTCAGGCACGACACCTGGGCCGCCAGCGAGCTGAGCACGACCGGCTCGCTGCCGTCGAACAGGCTGAACAGCCGCGTGTCGCGGACCAGCTTCTCGTAGACGCCGTGCCAGTGGTCCCGGGTCAGCAGGTAGCGCGCCCCCAGCGTGCCGGCCAGCCGCCGCAGCCGCTGCTCGGCCAGGTGCGGCACCAGGTACTTCGCGACCGCCGAGGACACCGGCGCCAGGGCGGGCAGGTGGTGCAGGAGCCGCACGCAGCAGGTGGCGACCGTCTCGGCCACGCGCAGGTCGAGGTCGGCGGCGGCCAGCTCGTGCCGGACGTCCGGCAGGTCGCTCGCCCGCCGCCGCTGGACGCGCCGGTGCCGCAGCACGTCGAAGGCGCAGCGCAGCCCGGTGTCGAACGCGCCCAGGCTGAGCCCGGGCACCAGCGTGCGGATGGTGATCAGCGAGCGGATCGTGAGGTCCAGGCCGCGGCCCGGCCGCCCGAGGACGGCCGAGTCCGGCACGAAGGCGTCCAGGAAGCGCACGCCGGAGATGTCCGCGCCGCGGATGCCGTGCGTGTGGATGCGGGGCAGCAGCTCGTAGCTGCCGGCGGGCAGCCGTTCCATGTCCACCAGCAGCAGGGTGAGCGAGCGCAGCCCGGTCAGGGCCGGCTCGCGCACCAGCAGGCAGACGAACCTGGCCAGCCGGACGTTGTTGATCACCCATTTGGCGCCGTCCAGCAGGTAGCCGCCGGCCACCCGCCGGGCGGTCAGCTCGCCGCCGAGCAGGTCGGCGCCGCGGTCGTACTCGGTGAGCGCCAGCGACATCCACTGGCCGCGCAGCACGGCGTCGGCGTAGTCGCGCCGCTGGGCGGGCGTCCCGGCGAGCCAGACCGGCGTGCCGGACGCCCACGGCGAGTTGGCGATGACGGCGGCGGTCGGGTCGCGGCGGGCCACCACGCGGCCCAGGGCCAGCAGCTCCTCCAGCGAGGTCAGCCGGCCGCCGAGCGAGGCGGGCACCAGGTGGGCGGGGTAGCCCCAGGAGCGCAGGCGGTCGAGGGAGCTGTGCGGCCAGCGTTCGGCCCGGTCGCCCTCCATGGCGGTGGCGAAGGTGAGCGGGCCGGTGGGCCCGTGCGGGTCGCCGAGGGCCCGCTCCAGCTCCTCGGCGGCGGGGAAGGCCGGCGGGAACCCGCAGGCCCCGGCCGGGCCCGTCATGACGGACGCGTCACTGACGCCGGTCGCGCCGCTGAGGCCGGTCGCGCCGGTCATGCCGCGCTCTCCACCCGCTCGTCGGCCGTGACGTGGTCGAGGACGCGTTCGAGCGAGCCGGCCAGCAGGTGGTCGCGCATGAGCAGCCGCTGGAACTTGCCGCTGGTGGTGCGCAGCAGGCCGCCCCGGCCGAGCAGCACGACGTCCACGCAGCCGCCGCCCAGTTCCTCGGCCGCCGCCGCCCGCAGGTCGCCGACCAGCCGCCCGTACGGCGGCCGGGCGAGCGCGGCCTCGGCCAGCACGGCGATCCGCTCCGGCCGCCCGCGTACCGGGTCGGCGGGCAGCACGACCGCCACCGCCCGTCCCCGGTACACGCCGGGCACCCGGCGGGCCAGGGCCTCGACGTCCTCCGGGTAGTGGTTGCGCCCGTTGAGGATGATCATCTCCTTGCGCCGCCCGGTGACGTGCAGCGCGCCGCCGGCCAGGTAGCCGAGGTCGCCCGTCGGGCACCAGCCGCCGTCGGGGATCGGCGCCCGCCCGAGGTAGCCGCGCATGACGGGCTCGCCCCGCACCTCGACGTCGCCGACCGTCCGCTCCTCGGCCTCGGCGCCGTCCCTGACCACCCGCACCTCGACGCCGGGAGCGGGCACACCGCAGCTCACGACGCCGCGGGCGCCGGGGTCGCCGCTCCTCAGCGGCATGGCCAGCCCGGAGCCGCTGAGCAGGTCGCGGTCCACCCAGTCCACCCGGGCCCGCTCGCCCGCCGGGGTGAAGGTGGCGGCGAGGGTGGCCTCGGCCAGGCCGTAGCAGGGGGTCATGGCGCGGGGGTCGAGCCCGGCGGGCCCGAAGCGGTCCTGGAAGGCGCCGATCAGGTCGGGGTCGATCGGCTCGGCGCCGTTGAGCATGACCCGGACGGCCGACAGGTCGTAGCCGGCCGCCTCCTCCGGCGGGACGGAGTCGAGCAGGTAGCGGTAGCCGAAGGCGGGGCCGACGTAGATGCTGGCGCGCAGGTCGCAGAACCAGCGCAGCCACTCCTCCGGCCGCTTGACGAAGTCCTGCGGCGCGGAGACGTGCACCGCCACGCCCGCGCCGACCGCCGCCAGCGTGGAGAACAGCCCCATGTCGTGCGAGAGCGGCAGCCAGTGGCAGGTCACGTCGCCCGGCCTGGCGTCCACGCCGCGCTGCAGGACGCGCAGCCCGGCCAGGACGTTGCGGTGGGTGAGCGCGACGCCGCGCGGCGCCGAGGTGCTGCCGGAGGTGTACTGGATGAGCGCCAGGTCGTCCGCGCCGGTCTCGGGCAGCTCGTACGGCTCAGGCTCGCCGAGCAGGCGCGCGTACGGGCCGGCCAGCCGCGACAGGGGGACGATCCGCAGGCCGGGCGCCAGCTCGGCGAACGGCTCGGCGTACAGGTCGTCGATGACGGCGACCCGCGCGCCGCTGTCGGCCAGCACGTGCCGCATCCGCGACAGGAACGCCTTGGTGAACCCGGCGGACACGGCGAGCGGGACCAGGACCGCGCCGGCCAGCGCGACCCCGGCGGTGACCCGGAGGAAGTCGAGCGGCGACTGCAGGAGCACGGCCACCGGCGTGCCGGGGCCCGCGCCGCAGGACCGCAGGCGCGCGGCGGCCTCGCGGCCGTCGCGGAGCAGGTCGCGGGCGGTCAGCCGCCCGCCTGGGGAGAAGGTGCCGGCGACCTGGCCGGGATGCAGCTCGGCCGCCCTGACGAACATCTCACCCAGCGTCCGGACGTCTGCCGGGGTGAGCGCGTTCAAGCAACCTTCTCCTGTTCCTGCTGCTGTCCCCGCAGGCACAGGCGGTGGACCTCGTCGGCGATCTCGCGCAGGCTGCCGGTGCGGAACAGCACCTCGTTGTCCAGCTCGATGCCGAACGTGCGCTCGATGCGGCCCGCGATGCGCAGCAGCTTGATGGACTCGACGAGGCTCAGGTCGGTGATGCGGGCGTCGTCGGTGATGGTGTCCTCGGGGACCTGAAGGACGCGGGCCACGATGCCCTTCAGGGCGTGCGAGACGGCTTCGTGGGTGAGCTGCTCTGCCATGGACAACCCCTTTTTCCGGTGATCGGCGGTTACGCAAGGCCAACGTAAGCAGCGGCCGAAACGCCCCCAACCCCTACAAATCCGCCCTCGTCGCCCCGCTGCCGATCACCTGCGGCGACGGCCGGCGTAGGGGGCCGGGACAGGGGACGCCCGCGGCGTCAGTCCTCCCGCGGCCGGTGGAGCGGCAGGAGCACCCGGAACGTGGCGCCGCGGCCGCCGGTCACCTCGATGCGGCCGTCGTGCGCCCGCACGAGCGCGGCGGCGATGGCGAGGCCCAGCCCGGTCCCGCCGCTGTCGCGGGAGCGGCCCGCGTCGGCCCGGTAGAAGCGGTCGAACACGTACGGCAGGTGCTCGGGGTCGATGCCCTGCCCCTCGTCGCGCACCTCGACCAGCGCGGCGCCGGCGTCCGGGGCGGGCCCGGAGCCGGCGCGCGCCGTCCCCGCGGCGGGCTCGCCGGCGGGCACGCGCGGCGCGACGGTGACGCGCACCTCCGCGTCCGGGGCGGTGTGCTCGACGGCGTTGCCGACCAGGTTGGCGAGGACCTGGTGCAGGCGGTGCTCGTCGCCGAGGACGAACACCGGGTCCTCGGAGACCAGCAGCCGGATCGGCCGCTCCCGGTCGCGGGCCTGGGCGGCGTGCACGACGTCCCCGGCCAGCACGCGCAGGTCCACGACGCTGGTCTCCAGCGCGGGCTCCTGGTCCAGCCGGGCCAGCAGCAGCATGTCCTCCACCAGGACGCCCATCCGCTCGGCCTCGGCCTCGATCCTGCTCAGCAGCCGCTCGGCCGCCGGGTCGCGCGCGCCCTGGCCGTGGTGGTAGAGCTCGGCGAAGCCGCGGATCGAGGTGAGCGGCGTGCGCAGCTCGTGGGAGGCGTCGGCGACGAAGTGCCGCAGCCGCCGCTCGGAGCGCTCGGACTCGCGCAACGCGGTCGCCAGGCGCTCCAGCATGACGTTGAGCGCGCCGCCGAGCCGCCCGGTCTCGGTGCCGGGGTCGGTGTCGCTGACCCGGCGGTCGAGGTCGCCGCCCGCGATCGCCTCGGCGGTGCGCTCCATGCGGGTCAGCGGGCGCAGGCCCAGCCGTACGACGGACAGCGCGAGCGCGCCGAGCAGCAGCAGCACCAGCCCGCCCACCGCGGTCTCGATGACCAGGATCTGGTGGACGGTCGCCTGGTTGGCGCTCAGCGAGATCGACACCGCCAGCCTGGCGCCGTCCGGCAGGCCGCGCACCAGCACCCGCCACTCCCCCGTCCCCGTCCTGGCGGGCACGGTGACCGGCGTGCGCGGGAGCGCCGCGACCACCGCGGCGGGGACGGCCGGCTCGTCGGGCAGTCCGGGAGGCAGGGTGCGGAGGAGCACGCCCGAGGAGTCGTAGAAGGCGACCCTGAACTGCGTCGGCAGCTCCATGCTCTGGCCCCTGGCGGGCGACGGCGGGGGCGGCAGCGGGCGGCGGCCGAACGTGGCGGCCGCCTCGGCGAGCTGCGCGTCCACCCTGGCCAGCAGCGAGCGGTCCAGGAGCAGCACGCTCGCCGTGGCGAAGGCCGCGAGACCGGCCGCGCACAGCCCGAGCAGCGCGGCCAGCAGCCGGTGCCGCAGCGGCCAGGCCCGCTTCACGACCGGCCTCATGACGGCTGCTGCAACCGGTAGCCGACGCCGCGCAGGGTGTGGATCAGCGGCGGGCCCACGGCGTCGATCTTGCGCCGCAGGTAGCTGATGTAGGACTCCACGATCCGGCTCTCGCCGCCGAAGTCGTAGTCCCACACGCGGTCGAGGATCTGCGCCTTGCTGACCACCCGCTCGGCGTTGATCATCAGGTAGCGCAGCAGGCTGAACTCGGTGGGCGACAGGTGGATCGGCCGCCCGCCGCGCCGCACCGTGTGGGCCTGCTCGTCCAGCTCCAGGTCGGCGTAGCGCAGCACGCCGTCGTCGAGCTGCTCCTCCGGCGGGCGCATCCTGCGCATGATGGCGCGGAGCCGCAGCACCACCTCCTCCAGGCTGAACGGCTTGGTCACGTAGTCGTCGCCGCCGGCGGTCAGCCCCTCGATCCGGTCGGCCACCGCGTCCTTCGCGGTCAGGAACAGCATCAGGGGGCTGTCGCCGGCCTCGCGCAGCCGCCGCGCGACCGTGAAGCCGTCCAGGCCCGGCATCATCACGTCCAGCACGATGATGTCGGGCCGCTCCCGGGCGACCGCCTCCAGCGCCCGGCGGCCGTCGGAGGCGGTCCGCACGGCGAAGCCGTTCAGCTCCAGCGCCTCCGACAGCAGCTCGCGGATGTTCGGCTCGTCATCGACGACCAGTACCTTCGCCACAACGTGTCGGTTCACGAGCCCGTTCTACGCGCCCACGATCAAAGAAAGGTGTGAATCGGGCGGCCCGGGGTCACGGGCCGCACCTGTAGAGCACCTGGGCGCCGCCGAAGGGCGACCGCCTGTCCGGGGTGCCGCTCCGCGTCGTGCCGCCGTACTCGGTGGCGGGCACGACCGCGCAGGCGCCGCTGATCCAGGCGGCGCGCTCCGCCCCAGCGCCCTGCCCGCCGCCCGGCCCGCCGCGGCCGGGGCCGGAGCCGGAGCCGCTGAGGACGTAACGCAGCTCGCCCGCCTTGACCCACCGGTCGAGCTGCCCGGCGGTCGGCGCGGGATCCGACCCCATGAAGCCGCCCATGCCGATCACCGTCGCGTCGCTGTTCATGAGGTACGCGGCCGCCGAGGTGGCCGGGGCGTCGACCGCGAGCTTGATGCGGGCGCCGCCGGAGTGGGCGACGGCGTAGCCGAGGATCCTGCGCTGCTCGGCGCTCAGCTCGGCGCCGCCGCCCGGCCCCCCGCCTCGGGCCGGGCCGCCGAAGCCGCCGCGCGGGCCCGCGGCCGGGTTGGTGGCGTTGGTGTCGGGCGGGCCGAAGGCGTAGGCGAGCGACCAGGTCGCGGGCGCGAGCAGGGAGGGGATCAGCACGGCCGCCGCCACGGCCGGCCCCGCGTGGCGGCGGCGGGTGAGCAGGAAGGCGATCGCCGCGACGGCGGCGGCCGGGACGGCGTACCGCAGCCAGCCGTGCCACGACGGGTCCCGCGAGACCAGCACCCACGCCCAGGCCGCGGTGACGGCGACCGCCGCCGCTGCCGCCGGCGCGCCCAGGCGGTGGCGGGCCAGCCACACGGTGCCCGCGCCGACCAGTGCGGCCATGGCGGGCGCCAGCATCGTGGTGTAGTACGAATGGAAGATGCCGGAGGCGAAGCTGAAGACGACGGCGTTGACCAGCAGCCAGCCGCTCCACAGCAGCCACCCGCCGCGTCCGGCCGGCCCGGCGCTCCCGCCCCACGGCTCTGCTGCCCGGCCTGTCCCCCGTCCCGTCCCCCGGCCCGGCCTGCGCCGCAGGGCCAGGAACGCGGCGGCGGCGACGATCAGCAGGGCGAGCGGCAGCAGCCAGCTCACCTGGCCGCCCACGACGTCGTTGAACAGGCGGCCCACGCCGGGCGAGCCCCCGAACATGCCGCCGAACCCGCCGCCGCGCGGCATGGGCGGAGCCCCGCCGTCCGGCACGATCCCCCGGGGGAACGGGGACGCGCCCGGCGGCCGCCCGCCACCGGGCAGGCCGCCTCCGCCGGAACCGCCTCCCGGCCCGCCGGCGCCCGCCCCGAAGACGCGGCCCAGCCCGTTGTAGCCGACCACGAGATCGAGCGCGCTGCCGTCCGTGCTCCCCCCGATGTACGGCTTGTCCCCCGGCCACAGATCCACCAGCGCCACCCACCACAACGAGCTGACCAGCAGCACCCCGCCCGCCGCGGCGAGGTCGCCGATCCGCCGCCGCCACGGCGCGGCCGTCCCGAGCAGGTACGCGACCAGGAACGCCGGCAGGCACACCCACGCGGCCAGCATCTTCGTGGTGAACCCGCACCCGATCAGGAACGCGGCCAGCAGCAGCCACCCGGTGGCCCGGCGCGGCGCGAGGCCGGGCGACAGCGCGCGGGTCAGCGCGTACGCGGCGGCCACCAGGAACAGCACCAGCAGCGGGTCCGGGTTGTTGTCGCGGTTGATCGCGACGGTGACCGGCGTCAGGGCGAGCACGAGCGCGGCGATCAGCGCGGCGCCCGGCCCGGCCCAGCGGCGTACCGCGCCGTGCAGCACGAACACCGCCGCCACCCCTTCCAGGACCTGCGGCAGCAGCAGCGCCCACCCGTGGTAGCCGAAAACCCAGGTGGAGACGACCTGCGGCCACAGCGCCATCGGGGGTTTGTCCACCGTGACGACGCCCGCCGGGTCGAAGGAGCCGAACAGGAACGCGGTGCCGCTCGCCGACATGGACTTGACCGCGGCGCTGTAGTACGTGTTGCCCCAGCCCCAGGTCCAGCAGGACCAGCCGTACAACAGGGCGGCCAGCAGGCAGATCGCGGTCAGGGCGAGCCGGTGCCACCGGCGGCGGGACGCGCCGGCGACGGGCAGGGAGATGGCGGTCATCGGTCAGCTCTCGTGAGGGGTGGCGCGGCGGAAGACCCAGCCGCGCAGCAGCAGGAACCGCCCGGCCGTGCCGAGCACGCAGGCGCCGACCAGCACCGTCAGCTCCAGCGGGCGCCCCGGATCCGGGTCGGCGGCGTGCAGGACCAGCAGCGCGCCGGACGTCACCGCGTAGTACAGGGCGAACACCACGAGCCCGAGCAGGTGCGCGCGGGCGGTGGAGCCGCGCCGGCCGGCGAAGGTGAGACGGCGGTTGGCCTCGGTGTTGAGGACGGTGGTGAGCGTCAGGGCCAGCAGGTTCGCCGGCAGCACGGGCAGCCACGTCCGCAGCAGCGCGTACAGGCCGAGGTGCGCGGCGGTGGACAGCACCCCGATCGCCCCGAACGACAGCGCCTGCCACAGCAGCCCGCCGCCGCGCCGCTCGGCCAGCACCGCGTCGGGGTGCGCGGCGCGCGGCTCGGGCCGCCGCGGCAGGCCGGGGACGCGGGCCGCGCCCGACGCCTTGGCCCGGGCGACCCTGATCAGGCCCTTGACGTCGGCCAGGGCGGTGGGGACGACCCGCACCCGGCTGTCGACGTCCTCCACCCAGTCCACCGGCACCTCCTGCACCCGCAGCCCGTTGTGCTCGGCGAGCAGCAGCAGCTCGGTGTCGAAGAACCAGCCGTCGTCCTCGACCTTCTCCAGCAGCGGGCGGGCCACCTCGGCGCGGGCGGCCTTGAACCCGCACTGCGCGTCGGTGAACCCGGCCCCGTGCGTCACCCTGACCAGCGCGTTGTACGCCCGCGAGACGATCTCCCGGCGCGGCCCGCGCAACGTCCGCGCGCCGCGCGCCAGCCGGGAGCCGATCGCCACGTCGGAGTGCCCGTTGACCAGCGACGCCGTCAGCGGCAGCAGCGCGTCCAGCCCGGTCGACAGGTCGACGTCCATGTACGCCACGACGTCGGCCTCGCTGCGCGCCCACGCGGTGCGCAGCGCCAGGCCCCGCCCCTTGCGCTCCAGCCGCAGCAGCCGCACGTCGCCGCGGTACCGCTCGGCCAGCTCGGCGGCGACGTCCGGGGTGCGGTCGGTGCTGGCGTTGTCCACGACCGTGATGACCCACCGGAACGGGAAGCACCGCAGCAGGTGGTCGCGCAGCACCTCGACGCAGCCGGGCAGGGCCCGCTCCTCGTTGTGCACGGGGACCACGATCTCCACCGTCGCGGTCAGCCCCGGCGGCAGGCGGGCGTCGTCCCGCACGGTCACGGCGTTGTCGGTCATGGCACCAGTCATGACACGCGACTGTGTGAGTAACGTGTGAGCCCGGGCGGATCAGGTCACCAAGCCGCTGCTCCAGGCCCAGGCGGCGATGCCGACCCGGTTGGCGGCGCCCACCTTGCCCTGGATGTGGGCGAGATGCGTCTTGACGGTGCCGGGGCTGATGGTCAGCTCGGCGGCGATGCCGGCGTTGGTGTGCCCGTACGCCACCAGGCGGGCGATCTCCAGCTCGCGCGCGGTGAGCGGCTCGGCCGGCTGCGGCGGGGCCGGGCGGATCACGTCCCGCAGCAGCCGGACGGTCACCTGCGGGCTGATCAGCGTGTCGCCCGCCACGGCCGCGCGGACCGCCTCGGTCAGCAGGGCGGGGCCCGAGCGTTTGAGCAGGAAGCCGCAGGCGCCCTCGCGCAGCGCGGCGTGGACGTACTCGTCCAGGTCGAACGTGGTCACGACGACCACCCGGGTCTCGGCGGCGAGCCGCCTGGTCACCTCCAGGCCGTCCATGACGGGCATGCGGATGTCGGCGAGGACCACGTCGGGGCGCAGGTGGCGGGCCAGCTCGACGGCCCGCGCGCCGTCGGCGGCCTCGCCCACGACGGTCATGTCCGGCTGCGCGTCCAGGATCAGCCGGAACCCGGCCCGCACGTCCTCCTGATCGTCGGCGACGAGCACCCGCACCCGCCGCGTTCCGGTCCCCGGCCCCGTTCCCGGCCCCGGCCCCGTCCCCGGAGCGGGCGTCATGCGGGGATCCGCGCGTCGAGCCGCCAGCCGCGCGCGCCGGGGCCGGCCGTCAGCGTGCCGCCGCGCATCTCCAGCAGGTGGGCGAGGCCCGCCAGCCCGGAGCCACCGGCCCACCGGCCGCGCGCCCCGCCGCTCGGCGACCCGCTGCCGGCCCCGCCGCTCGGCGACCCGCTGCCGGCCCCGCCGCTCGGCGACCCGCTGCCCGCCCCGCCGCTTGGCGGCTTGCCGCCGTCGCCGTCGTCCTCCACGCACACGTGCAGCACCTCTCCCTTGCCGTCGTTCACGCCCTCCCTGCCGACCCGCACCCGCACGGACGTGGCGCGCGGCGCGTGCCTCCGCACGTTGGTCAGCGCCTCCGTCACCACCCGGTAGGCCAGCGACGAGACCTCGTGCCGCACCGCGAGCCCCGGCTCGACGGCCAGCTCCACCTGCACCGCGGGCGAGAACGCCGCCGCCAGGCGCGCCAGCTCCTCGATGCCCGGCCCCCGCTCGTCCAGCGCGTGCACCGCCCGGTCGAGCGAGGCCAGCGCCCGCTGCCCGGCGTCCTCGATGCGTCGCAGCGCCTCGGCGACCGGCCGCGGCAGCGGACCGGCGACCGCCCGGGCGGCCTGCGCCTGCACCAGCATGCCGCTGACGTCGTGGGCGACGAAGTCGTGCAGATCGCGGGCGAGCCCGAGCCGCTGCGCCCGGACGGCCTCCTCGACCGCGCGCCGCCGACGGCCGTCCAGCCCGCGCAGGTAGAGCCCGGTCCCCGCCGCCGCGACCGCGCCGAGCGCCCAGCCCGCGCAGCCGCCGAGCACCAGGTGCGGCGGGCCCTGCCAGACGGCGCGCAGCAGGAGGAGCGCCACCGCCGCCCCGCTCAGCCCCGCCGACACGGCCGCCCGCCGCGCCGGGGCGCGCCGGACGGTGACGGCGGTGAGCACCAGCAGCACCGCCGCCTCGCCCACCAGCCACGGCGCGCTGCCGCTGACCGTCCCGGTCAGGGGTACGCCAGCGTGCCGGCCAGCGACACCGCCCCGGCGCCGCCCGCCCACCAGGCGACGGACGGCCACCGCGCCCCGGCGCCTCCCGCCCGCCAGGGCCCGGTCGCGCCGTCCCCGCCCCGGCGTCCCCGCCCGCCACGGTCCGGTCGCGCCGTCCCCCGCCCCGGCGTCCCCGCCCGCCACGGTCCGGTCGCGCCGTCCCCCGCCCCGCCGTACGCGTTCATGCCGCGAGCCTAACCACGCCACGCCGGCCGCCCGGCCGCCGGCCCGGGCTCCGGTGCCCGCTCAGCCGCCGGCCCGGCCCCCCGCTCTCCCGGCCCGTCCGTCCCCCACGCCCCGCCGCGCCCGCACCGGCGGCAGGCGCCGCGGCGGCGGAGGTGGTAGGCGAGGGTGGCGGCGGCCAGCGCGACCCCCCACAGCGGCCACGCCAGCGACGGCGCCCAGGTCGCCCACATGTCCACGTCACCGAAGCCGTGCACCATGCGCAGCCGCCAGTACGTCAGCCCGCCCGACAACACGATCACCGACACGATCGAGGCGGGGACCACGGCCAGCATCGGCGGCACCGGCCGCCCCGCCCTGAACCAGATCCACCGCGGGTAGACCTCGCCCCAGCGCTGCACGAGCCCGAGGGTGAGCACGGCCCCGCCGAGCCCCATCAGGCTGAGGAACAGCCCGGCCCAGCGCAGCCCCGACTCGTCCAGCCACCGCCAGAACTCCTCGGTGATGCCGAGCGGGACGCCCGCCGCCCAGGCGAAGCGGCTGGCGTCGTACAGGGCCGGGACGACCGCCGCGACCACCACCGCCCACCGGCCCCAGCGCCGCACCGCGTGCTGCCCGGTCCAGCGGGCGGCCCCGTGCTCGCCCCGCCCGCACGCGGGGCACCTGCCCGCCGTGCGCCGCTGGTAGGCCAGGGCCGCGAGGGCCCACAGCAGCCCGCCGGCCAGGAGGACGAACAGGTTGATCCGCGACCAGGGCACCAGCTCCGCCATCGGCTGCCCGCCCGGCACGCCGGTGAAGGCGAACACCGCCAGCAGCGGCGCGTAGGCCACCAGCATCAGCACCCGGTTGTCGGTGACCACCACCGTCAGCGTGACCGCCGCCGTCCAGGCGAACCCCAGCAGCAGGGGCCGTCCCCGGAGCGCTCCGCGGGCCATCGCCCACCCGGCGGCCACGCCCAGCGCGCCGAGCACCGCGATCACCGGCGCCGCCGCCTGCCTGGTCGCCTCCCCGAGCACGGACAGGCCCGGCTCCCAGTCGGGGTCGCTGCGTCCGAACGGGAAACCGCCGCCGCCGAGCGCCCAGAACAGCCCGAGCGCCCCGTACGCCAGGGACCAGACGGCCGCCGCGTACCCGGCCCATCCGGGCCATCTCGCCACGAGTTCTCTCATGGCTCAAGCCTCGGGCCCGCCGCGCGCCTCGGCCCATCCGCCGAACGGCAGATCTTCGCCGCCGGAGCGCGCCCATGACGGCGGCCCGGAAAGTGTGCGGCGGCGCTATGTCCGCCTCATCACAGCCGCCCTAACCTGCGGTGAAAGGCTCAGTGAGCCAGGTCACAAAGGAGCGGTACGATGATCTCACCCCTCCCTCTCCGCAGGTCATGGCCCCTCACGGCGCTGGGCGCGCTGCTCGCGCTGGCGGGCCTGCTCGTCGCCACGCTGACCGCGCCGCCCGCGCGGGCGGCCTCGCTGGTGCAGGTGTCCTCCTTCGGCGCCAACCCGGGCGGTCTCGCCATGTACGCCTACCGCCCCGACGGCCTCGCGAGCGGCCGCCCGCTGGTGGTCCTGCTGCACGGCTGCACCCAGAACGCCAACGGCTACTTCACCGCGAGCGGCTGGCGCAAGTACGCCGACCAGTGGGGCTTCGCGCTCGTGCTCCCCCAGACGAGCAGCGCCAACAACGCCTCCAGCTGCTTCAACTGGTTCGAGACCGGCGACACCACCCGGGGCCAGGGCGAGGCGGCCTCGATCCGCGCGATGGTCGCCTACGCGGTGGCGAACTACGGCACCGACCCGGCCCGCGTCTACGTCAGCGGCCTGTCGGCGGGCGGCGCCATGTCGGCCGTCATGCTGGCCACCTACCCGGACGTCTTCGCCGCCGGCTCCGTCGCCGCCGGCCTCGCCTACCGCTGCGCGAGCAGCCTCACCCAGGCGTCGAGCTGCCAGTACGGCGCCACCTCCAGGACGCCGCAGCAGTGGGGCGACCTGGTGCGCGGCGCCTGCTCCGGTTGCCCCGGCCGGTACCCGCGCGTCGCGGTGTGGCAGGGGCTGTCCGACTACACGGTCGTCCCGGCCAACGCCACCCAGCTCCGGGACCAGTGGACGAACGTGCGCGGCGTCCCGCAGACCCCCACCGCCACGCAGTCGCTCCCCGGCGGCACGTCCCTCCAGGTGTACGGCGCCGACGACGTGCGCCTTTACCAGATCACCGGGATGGGGCACGGCCTGCCGATCGACCCGGGCGGCGCCGCCGACCAGTGCGGCGCGACGGCGGCGTACTTCCTGGACACCATCTGCTCGGCCTACCACGACGCCCGCTTCTTCGGCCTCGACGGCGGTGCCACCACCCCGCCCCCGTCCACCCCCACCCCCACCCCTACTGTCACCCCCACCTCCGCGACCTGCGTGTACGCGAGCAACTACGCCCACACCACCGCCGGCCGCGCCCACCAGTCCGGCGGCTACACCTACGCCAACGGCTCCAACGACGCCATGGGCCTGTGGAACACGTTCACCAGCCACACGCTGAAGCAGACCGGCCCGGGCTACTGGGTGCTCGCCGACGGCCAGTGCTGAGCCGCGCGAGGTTGACCTTGACCTCGGGTCAGGGTGCACGCTGAACGGCTCTGCCTCAACGGCCAGTTCGCGACCCGGTCGTACTGGCGGCGCGTCATCGCCGAACTCGGCGGCGGCTACCGGCACATCACCTACGACATGCGGGCCCGCGGCCGGTCGGGGCGCTCGGCCGCGGCCGCCTCGTTCGAGACGCACGTGCGCGACGTCGGCGTCGTCCTCGCGGCGCGGGGCTTGGACCGGGGCGCCCCTGGCCGAGGTCAGGGCGATGCTCGACGCCGGCCCCGGCCGGTTCGCCGCCGCGCTCGCCGACGTCGAACGGCGGCTCGACGCCCGGATCGACGACCTGGTCGCGCGGCGCGACACGCTGCGGAGGCTCGCCACCGGCGACCGGGCCCTGCTGCCCGAGCACGTCCTGGCGAAGCTCGACCGGGCCGCCGCCGAGCTGGGCTGCACCGACGACGACGTGCGGATGGCCCGCGAGGGCCTGGTGCTGGTCCGGGCCCTGGTGCCGGAGGGCTTCGACGACTACCTCGCCCATCCCTCGCTGCGGCCCGTCCCCGCCGGGCTGCGGGCCCGCGCCGACGCCGCGCTCCGTTACGGCCTGCTGGCCCGCCACGGCCAGGAGCGACCGGCGTGGGCCCGGCTGCGGACCCTGGTCGAGGCCCGGATGCGCGCGGCCGGCACCGCCCTGTCCTGAGCGGCGCCACGGCGCCCGTACGGACGGACAGGGTCGTCCCCGGCCACCTCCCTAGAGGTCGATGACGACCTTGCCGTGCACGTGCCGTCCCGCCTGCAGCTCGACCGCGGCACGGATCCGCTCGACCGGGAAACGTGCCGCGATCGGCACCCGGAGCCGGCCGGCCGCGACCAGGCCGGCGATCTCGTCGATGGCGCCCGGGGCCGCGTCGGCGCCGTTCGCCGGCGTGATCCCGTCGATCCGGGCGGCGATGGTGGTGATGCGCTCGTCGGGTACGCCGAGTTCGCGTGCCGCGTGCGCCGTGTCCGTCCCGTGCAGATCCAGGGCAGCGGTGACGCCGGCGGGAGCGAGCGCACGGACCCGCTCGACCAGGCCGTCGCCGTAGGCGACCGGCTCGGCCCCCAGGGCTCGCAGGGCCTCGGCCGAGGCCGCCGACCCCGTCCCGATGACGCGCGCTCCGGCGAGACGCGCGAGCTGGACGGCGAACACGCCCACTCCGCCTCCCGCGCCGCCGATGAGCACCGTGTCGCCCGGGCCCGGGCCGACCACCGCCAGAGCCGCGGCCGCCGTGCAGCCCGCGATGGCAAGGGTGGCCGCGGTGCGGTCGTCGACCCCGTCAGGGGTGTGATGCGCCTGGCCGCCCACCGCTATCGTGCCCGCCTCGTCCACGACGACGTGGTCGGCGACCGCGCGGGACAACGCGCCGCCGAACACCCGGTCCCCGGCCGCGAACGCGCGCACGCCGGCGCCGACCTCGTCCACCACCCCGGCGTAGTCGGTGCCGAACCCGCACGGCAGGCTCAAGCCGAACCGCGCGGCGGTCTCGGCGTCGGAGGTCATGAACCAGTCCATCGGGTTCAGGCCGGCCGCGGTGACCCGCACGCGGATCTGTCCCGGGCCGGCGTGCGGCACGGGCACCTCGTGGACGCTCAGCGCGTCCGGCCCGCCGAACGACTCGAACCGGACCGCCCGGCTCGTGGTCGCCGACGCGCCGGCCCTCGTTTCTCCCATGCTCACCTGTCTCCTGTCACGGCTCGTGAGGCAGCACAAACGGACTATGCTCCGTTTCCGTGAGTCACTCTAGCGCAAGTGGAGCGTGATCCGTTTTGGCCGCCGCAGAGATCCGCCGAGCACGGGCGGACGCCACCCGCAACCGCGAGCAGCTCCTGGCCGCGGCGACCCGCTTGTTCGCCGCGGCCGGCGCCGAGCCGTCCATGCGCGCGATCGCCAACGCGGCCGGGGTCGGCATCGCCACGCTCTACCGGCACTTCCCCACCCGCGAGGCGCTGGTCGACGCGGTCTACCGGGACCAGGTCTCGCGGCTCACCGCCGGCGCCGGCGAACTGCTCGCCCAGCTCGACCCGCCCGCGGCGCTGCGACGCTGGATGGACCTGTTCGGGGAGTGGATCGCGACCAAGAACGGGATGCTCGACACGCTGCTCGCGATGGTCGAATCCGGGGAGATCGCCCATGCCCACACCCGGGCCGAGCTGCTCGGGGCGATCGACGAGCTCCTCGAGGCCGGCCGCGCGAGCGGGGGCCTCCGCGCCGACGTCACCGCCGAGGACATCGCCGCCGCCCTCATCGGCATCTTCACCGTGGCCGGCCCGCCCGGGCACGAGGCGCTGGCGGCCCGCCTGCTGGACCTCCTGCTGGACGGGCTCCGCCCGTGCGCCTGCGGCCGGCCCGAGCCGGCCCGGTGAAGGAGCATCCGCGGCGCCCGAGCCCGAGGGCCCTCCATCGCCCGGACGCCTGTCGCGATCACGACGCCGCGGCGTGGCTCTCCCGCGTGGCGTCGTCCCGGCCGGCGACGTACGCGCAGCCGCCGGCCGGGCTCTCGGTGGCGGCGATGACGGCGTCGAGGCGGTCGCGGGTCCGGGTCAGCCCGGCGATCTGGGCGTCGATGCGGTCGCGTTCGGCGAACAGCCGGGCCCGGGACTCCGGCGTGCTGACCTTGGCCTCGACGCACGGCATCAGCTCGGCGATGGTCCGGCTGGACAGGCCGGCCGCGTAGAGCATCTGGATCAGGTGCACCCGGTCGACCACCGCTTCGGGATAGTGGCGCTGCCCGGAGCCGCTCCGGTTCGCGGTCAGCAGCCCCTGCTCCTCGTAGTAGCGCAAGGCCCGCACACTGACGCCCGTCCGCGCCGCCAACTCGCCGATACGCATCGTGACCTCCATCACAACACTTGCCTCTGACGTCAACGTCAGGTTTTAGCGTAGACGACATGCAGATCAACGGAGCACATGTGCTGGTCACCGGCGCGAACCGCGGCCTGGGCCGGCAGTTCGTCCTTTCCCTTCTTGAGCGCGGCGCGGGCAAGGTGTACGCCACCGCCCGCCGTCCGGACCTGATCGACGTGCCGGGGGTCGTCCCGCTGCGCCTCGACATCACCGATCCGGCGTCGGTCGCCGCCGCCGCGGCCGCGGCACCCGATGTCAAGATCATCATCAACAACGCGGGCATCTCCACCGGCGCGAACCTGGTCGCCGGCGACCTGGACACGATCCGCCGCGAGATGGACACCCATTTCTACGGCACCCTCAACGTGATCCGCGCCTTCGCGTCCCAGCTGGCCGACGGCGCGGTCATGAACGTGCTGTCGGCGATCTCGTGGCTCGCCGTCGACGGCGCGGGCGCCTACCACGCGGCCAAGGCCGCCGAGTGGGCGCTCACCAACAGCGTCCGCCTGGAGCTGGCCCATCAGCGCACGCTGGTGACGGGACTGCACCTGGGCGCCGCGGACACCGACATGATGGCCTGGTACGAGGGTGACAAGAGCGCCCCCGAGGTGATCGTCGCGGCGGCTCTCGACGGCATCGAGGCGCATCAGCCCGAGGTGCTCGCCGACGCCTGGAGCCGCCAGGTGAAGGCGTGGCTGGCGGAGGACCCGAGCGTCGTCTACCGGGAGGCGGCCGCCGCCCTCGCGTCCTGACCCGTCCCTCCTGGGAGGCCACGGCCAGGCCGCGCGGAGGCTCAGGGTGAGGCCGGGCCGAGGCTCCAGACGGTGACGTCGCCCCCGACGTCGCCCGCGGCCAGCCAGCTCTCCCCGCCGTCCTCGGCGACGGCCACGGAGTAGACCCGTCCGCCGGGCGTGCGCAGCGGCTCGCCGAGCTGCCGGCCGTCCCGCAGGTCCCAGACGCGGACCGTCCCGTCGAACGCGCCGGAGGCGACGACGGCGCGGCCCTTCACCCGGCCCACGGCCAGGGCGGCGATCTCGGCGGTGTGCCCGGCGAAGGAGGCCAGCTCGTGGCCGCTGCGCAGGTCCCAGACGCGGACCACCCGGTCGGAGCCGCCGCTGACGGCCACCGGCGCGCCGTCCAGGGCCGTGGCCGCCACGGCGAAGACGTCGCCGGTGTGGCCGCGGAACGTGGCGCGGCGGCTGCCGTCCTCCAGGTCCCACACCTGCGCGGTGTCGTCGGCGGAGGCGGTCACCGCGAACGGGTGCCCGTCCATGGTGCCGGTCGCGACGCCGAACACGGGGTCGCCGCCCGCGGCCCGGGGCTGGGGCCCGGAGTCCTTGCCGGTCTTCGGGTCCCATACGTGGATTTTTCCGGCCTGGTCGCCGCTGACCAGCACCGTCCTGCCCGCCACCTGCGCGGCGGCGATCGCGTACACCATCGCCCCGTGCCCCGCGTAGGCCGGGCCGAGCGGGGCGGCGTCCCCCACGCCGGAGACGACGACCCCGCCCCCTTGCAGCCGCCGGAACGCGGCCGCCCGCCCGTCCACCTCGCCCACGTCCACGGCGGCGCCGGCCTCCGCGCCGCCGCCGGCACGCAGCTCGGCGACCTGCGAGGGGCCCGCGTCGAGCCGCCACGCCCTGGCCACGCCGGCGGTGCTGCCGGCCAGCACCACGCGCCGGCCCTGGTAGCTGCTCACCGCCAGGCTGTTCACCTCACCGCCGAGCGCGACCCTCGCCGTCCGCCGGCCGTAGGGCCGGGGGGCGGCGGCGCTCTTCGGCAGGCCCGCGCCCGCCGTCGCGCCACCCGCCGTCGCGCCGCCCGCCGTCGCGCCGCCCGCGGCCGGCGACGTCACGGGGACCGAAGGGGAGGTCGTCATGGGAGCACCGGTCCGCAGGGCCACCACGATCACGCTCACCAGCACCGCCGCGGACGCGGCCGAGCCCACCACCAGGAGCCGGGACCGCCGGCGCCGCGCGGCGGGCAGGACCGGCGGCGTCCCGGCCTCGGGCGTCCAGCCCGGCCCTGGCGACGTCGTGCCCTTGATCGGTGTGGTGACGCTGTGGTCCTGGCCGAGCAGCAGGTGCAGGACCTCGGCCGCGGACGGCCGGTCCTGCGGCGCCTTGGCCAGGCAGCGGGCGAGCAGCGCGCGCAGCGGCTCGGGGACGCCGTCGAGGTCGGGGTGGGCGTTGAGGATGCGGTACAGCACGGCGGGGAAGGTGTCCCGGCCGAAGGACGGGCGGCCGGTGGCGGCGAAGCCGACCGTCACCGCCCAGCTGAACACGTCGGACGCGGGCCGCGCGGGCTCGCCCCGGATCACCTCGGGCGCCATGTAGGCGGGGGTGCCGACGGAGCCGCCGGTGGCGGTCATGTCGATGGCCCGCGCGATGCCGAAGTCGATCACGCGGGGGCCGTCGGGGCCGAGCAGCACGTTCGACGGCTTGAAGTCGCGGTGCACGATGCCGGCCCGGTGGATGGCCGCGAGCGCGGTGGCGGTGCTGACGGCGACCCGGTCGAGCGCCCCGCCCGATCTCGGCCCGTGCTCGCGGACGGAGTCCTCCAGCGAGGGGCCGTCGACGAACTCCGAGACGATGAAGGGCCGGTCGCCGTCGACCGCCACGTCCAGCACCCGGGCCGTGCAGAACGCCGCCACCCTCATGGCCGCGTCGACCTCGCGCAGGAACCGCTCGCGCGCCTCGCTCCGGCCCGCCAGCCGGGCGTGCAGCACCTTGATCGCCACCCGCTCGCCCGAGGGGTGCTCGCCCAGGTAGACCACGCCCTGCCCGCCCTCGCCGAGGCCGCCGACGACGCGGTAGTCACCCAGCCGGGTCGGTTCGCCGGCCTGCAGGGGGCGGAACATGGTTCCCGACGATACACGTCAGGCAAATCGACGGCGATCCCGCGCATTCGGGACGCATCCGGGGCGTGGTCGGGGGCGCGGTCGGGGGGCGCGGTCAGGCGCCGGACGCGGCCAGGTCGGCGGTCCTGATGCCCAGTTCGGGGACGACGGGCTCGCGCTCGGCGGCGGACAGCACGTCACCGGCCTTCCAGGACGTCGCGCCGTCGCCGCGGAAGGCCAGCAGGCGCAGCTCCGGCGGGTGCTCGCGGGTGGCGGTGAGCACGAGGTCGGCCCCGCCCGGCCAGGCGTAGGAGGACGTGCCGGCCTCCAGCGGCGTCTCGATGCCGCCCAGCACGTCGCACAGCACCCGCCGGGCGAGGTCCTGGTCGGCCACGCGGCCGGCGACGGCGGGCAACGACGCGTACGGGCCCGCCGGCTCGGGCCAGGGCGGCGTGAGGTGCATGCCGGGCAGGTCGCCCGCCAGGTCCTTCGGCGTCCCCGCCGACTGCGCCACCTGCACCAGGAACCCCAGCCCGGTCTGCTTCGGGTGCAGGAACCCCTCCTGCCACCACTCGGACTCCAGGTTGACCAGGATCGGCTCGAACCCGCCGGCGCGGGCCGCGTCCAGGGTGGCCCTGATGTCGTGGACCTTGAAGGTGATGTGGTGCGGCCGGGCCGGCGCACCCGTGGCGTCAAGGTAGCGGCGGACGAACGAGGACGGCTCGTCGCCTGGCTCCAGCAGCTCCACGCGCATGCCGTCGGCGTACTGGAGCTGGGCGGGGCTGAAGACGGGCTGGGCGAAGCCGCTGTCCCAGCGGCCACCGTACCTACCGGCGAGCACCGGCCCGGCCTGAGCCCAGCTCCGCACCGCGAGGGCGACGTGGTCGAGCGCGTGTGCCGTCATGAACCACCTTTGTGACAGCGACCCATAATCGGACGAAACACGTCCATAACTGGGACGCTAGGGCCTGGCACCACCCCTGTCAACGGCGGCTCACCGGAAGTCGAGTCACTTGACTTAACTAAGCGATATGACTTAGATACCCCCAACCGCGACCGCAGGGAGAGTGCCTGGTGACCGAGACGCCCGCCTACCCCTTCCGCAACCCCACCGCCCTGGAGCCGCCGCAGGAGTGGGCCGAGCTGCGGGCGGGCTGCCCGGTCGCGCCGATCCGGCTGGCCAGCGGCGACACCGCGCTGCTGCTGACCCGCTACGACGACGTCAAGCAGACGTTGTCCGACCCGCGCTTCACCCGGCAGCTCGACGCCGAGGGCGCCGCGCGGGTGACGGCCAACGAGTCGGGCGGCGTGTTCGGCAGCGGCGTCGCCGGGGCCGGCGCCATGACCGGCGACGACCACAGGGCGTGGCGGCAGCTCGTCGGCCGGGCGTTCACCGCCAAGCGGGTGCTGGCGATGCAGCCCAGGATCGAGGCCATGGCGGTCCGGCTCGTCGAGGGGATGACCGCCGCCGGGCAGCCCGCCGACCTGGTGAGCGCGGTCGGCTTCCCGCTGCCGGTCTGGGCGATCTGCGACCTGCTCGGGGTGCCCGACTCCGACCGGGAGAAGTTCGCGTACTGGTCGGACACCATGCTTAGCATGACCAGGTTCGCCCAGGAGGAGATCGACACCGCGCAGGCGGAGTTCGACGCCTACCTGCGGGCCCACGTGGAGGCCAAGCGCGCCCAGCCCGGCGAGGACCTGCTGAGCGAGCTGGCCGCCATGGTCGAGGGCCTGGACGGCGGGCTCACCGAGCAGCTGCTCACGATGACGGCCAAGGGCCTGCTGGTCGCCGGGCACGAGACCACCGCCAACATGATCGGCAAGATGGTCTCGATGCTGCTGGCCGACCGTTCCCGCTGGGAGGCCCTGCTGGCCGACCGCGCGCTGGTCCGCCCGGCCGTGGAGGAGGCGCTGCGCTTCGACGCCAACCCGGGCTTCGGCATGCCCCGCTACCTCAGCGAGGAGGTCGAGGTGGGCGGCGAGGCCCTGCCGGCGGGCACCACGGTCATCTGCAGCATGGCCTCGGCCAACCGCGACGAGCGGCAGTTCGAGCAGGCCGACCGGATGCGGCTCGACCGCTCCCCCAACCCCCACCTGGCCTTCGGCGCCGGGCCGCACTCCTGCCTCGGCCAGGCGCTGGCCCGCACCGAGCTGCAGACCGTGCTCAAGGTGCTGCTGGACCGGCTGCCGACGCTGGAGCTGGCCGTCCCGGCGGCCGGGCTGCGGCGCCGCGAGGGCCTGATCGTCGGCGGCCTGGAACAGGTCCCGGTCCGATGGTGAGGACGGTGAGGAACGCCGGGCGCTCCGCCGGGACCCGCGAGGCCATCCTGGACGCCGCCGAGCGGCTGTTCGCCGAGCACGGCGTCGCCGAGGTCTCCAGCCGCCGGATCAGCGAGGCGGCCGGGCAGGCCAACCACTTCGCCGTCGGCTACCACTTCGGCGCCAAGCCCGACCTGGTACGGGCGCTCATGCGCCGCTACAACGCCGACACCGAGCAGCGGCGGCTGCGCATGCTCGACGCCCTCCCCGACCCCGCCGGCCTGCGCGACTGGGTCTCGTGCCTGGTCCGCCCGGCCACCGACCACCTCGACACGCTGGGCGTGCCCACCTGGCGGGCCCGCTGCCTGGCGCAGATCACCACCGTTCCGGCGCTGCGCCGCATCGTCGTCGAGGAGTCCGTCGCGACCCCGTCGATGCGGCGCACCTTGGAAGGCATGTACCGGCTGCTGCCCAGCCTCCCCCGGGAGGTGCACCGCGAGCGCGACGACATGAGCCGCCTGCTCGTCGTGCACACCCTGGCCGAGCGCGAACGCGCCCTGCACGAGGGCTCCGCCACGGCGCGCACGAGCTGGGAGTACGCCGCCATCGGCCTCATCGACGCGCTCGCGGGCCTCTGGCTGGCCCCCGTCACCCCCCTCGGCACCTGATCGGCCACGGCCGAGCGGCCGGCGACGCCACGTGGGTCACAACGGCCGGACCTGGTCCATCGACGGCGGCGGCTCCCTGCACGATCAGGCGCTTCATCCGGCAGGCGCGTGGCCCGGCAGGCCTGTCATCCGGCAGGCCTGTCATCCGGTAGGCGCTGCACGATCAGGCGCTTCATCCGGTGCAGGCGCGTCATCCGGCTCCACGCGGACGGTGCCCGCCGCGCCGTCGATCGTGATGAGCTGCCCCGTCCTGATCTCGCGGGTCGCGTCGCGGACGCAGATCACGGCGGGGATGCCGTACTCGCGGGCGACGGTGGGTCCGTGCGCGACCGGGGAGCCGGTCTCGGTGACCAGCCCGGCCGCGGTCAGGAACAGCGGCGTCCAGCCGGGGTCCGTGGTCGGCGCGACCAGGATCTCGCCCGGCTCCAGGCGCGCGCCCGCCGGGTCGCGGATCACCCGTGCCCGGCCGGTCGCCCGCCCGGCGGCCCCGGCCATGCCGGACAGCACGCCGTCCCGGGGCGGCTGCGCGGGGGCGAGGGCCTCCACGTCCGTCCCGTCGGACAGCAGGGCGGCGGGGACGCTGACCCGGCGCAGCTCCCGCTGGTGCTCGGCGCGCCGCGCGGCGGCCCGCGCGCGCTGCCGGGTGTCGCCCGACGCGGCGGCGCGGGCCTCCTCCAGGGTCAGGAACATGATGTCGCCGGCGTTCTCCAGCCGGCCGTCCGCCGCCAGCTCCTCCCCGGCCAGCAGCAGTTGCCGCCGGGCCCCCTGGATCGCCGGCAGCCAGGCGAACTTGCCGATCTCCCGCAGGCCGGTCAGCTCCCGCGAGCGGCGCATGAGGAAGGCCGCGAGCCGGCCGCGTACCGGCCGGACGCGCCGCGCCCGCCGCGACAACGTCTCGATCATCCGCTCCGCCCGGCGGGCCGCGGCCGCGAACCGCACGTCGGGAGCCTGCTCGGGGTCGTCCACCCGCAGGTAGTTGGCGATCGTGGCGAACAGCGGGGCCGGGTCCTCCGCCCAGCGGGGCACGCCGACGTCGATCTCGGCCGCGGCGCGCATGCCGTACCTGGACAGGAAGTCGCCCAGCCCGATGTCGGGCAGGTCGCCGGCGAGGTACCGGGCGGCCAGCTCCTCCGGCGGCGTACCGAGGAACAGCTCGCGGTGCTCGCGGGCCCGCACGGACACGTCCCAGAGCCTGAGGTCCATCTCGGTGGTCACGTTGTGCGGCATGCCGCCGAGCACGGTGCCGAGCTCCTCGTCGGTCGCGACGCCGGCGAGCAGCGCGGCCGGCGCGGTGCCGGCGATCATCCCGGCGCTCAGCGGCCCGAGGATGCCGTGCAGGCCGGGGCTCATGATGCCCTTGTGGGAGTCCTCGACCACCCAGCGCAGCCGTTCGGCGGCGGTGGCGGGGCCGGGCGGCGGGGTGCTCATCCGCCTGATCACCGCGACGCCCCGGTAGGCGCGGGCGCGGGCGCGCGCCGGCGCCACCAGGCTCGACACCGTCCCGGCGAGCGTCACGGGCAGCAGCCGGATCGTGCCCTTGACCGCCGTGCCGAGGCGGAACGGCAGGCCGGGCCGCGGCGCGAACCGCGGGTCGTCCAGCAGCCGCCGCACCGCCCCCTGCACCCGCGGCCCGTAGATCTCCAGCGAGGGCCCGAGCCGCGTGCGCACGGCCTTGCTGCGCAGGAAGTCGGTCAGGTCGAAGAAGAGCCGGCCGCCGATGGGGACGAGCCGGGGCAGCGGGTCCCGCGGGTCGGGCCTCGCGCCGACGGCGGCGAACCACAGGGCCGCCCCCGTCTTCAGCAGCGACACCCCCATCGGGGTGCACGGGCGCAGCATGCCCTGCACGTGGCCGAACTCCAGGTAGACCCGCACATCGCCGGTGTCGGGCGGCTGCGGGAAGAGCGTCGTGACCGGCCGGGACTGCAGGAGCCACAGCTCTCCCCCGGCGTCGATCGCCCATTCGACGTCCTGGGGCGAGCCGAAGTGCCGTTGCAGGCGGGTCCCTGCCGCGCGCAGCCGTTCGAGCTGCTCGGCGTCGAGACATCCCCCGGGGACGGGCTCGGCCGGCGTCCCCTGGCGCAGGACGTGGTGGTCCGGCACGACGCTGCCCTCGACGACGGCGGTGCCGAGGCCGGGCGCGGCGTCGACGACCATCTCGGTGCGGCAGCCGGTGACCGGGTTCGCGGTGAACAGCACGCCCGCCGCGACCGGGTCCACCATGCGCTGCACCACCACGGCCATGGCCGCCTCGCCCACGCCGGCCGCCGCCCGGTAGGCGACGGCGCGCTCGGTGAACAGCGACGCCCAGCAGCGGCGGACCGCGTCGACCAGCTCGGCGCCGCCCTCGACGTTCAGGTACGTGTCCTGCTGCCCGGCGAAGCTGGCCTCCGGCAGGTCCTCGGCGGTGGCGCTGGAGCGGACCGCCACCCGGCCGCCGCCGAGCCGCTCGTAGGCGTCGAGCAGCTCCTTCTCCGGCAGCTCGCCGGAGCGGTAGGGCTCGACCGTGAGGCAGAAGCCGGCGGGGACGCGCTCGCCCGCCCTGATCATCTCGCCGAGCCCGGCGGCCTTGCCGCCCACCAGCTCGATCATGGTGGCGTCGATCTCGGCGAGCGGGATCAGGTTCATCGTGCGATCTCCTCGGGCCAGGCACTACGACGACGTTGCCGACCAGCCTTCCCGGCGCACCGATGTTGACGTTAACACCGGCCGGGCGCACGCACCAGGGCAGCCGTCAGGAGGCCGGTCCGGGGCAGAAGGCCGTGCCGTACAGGTCGGTGAAGGTCGCGTGGAAGTCGTTCCAGTCGCCGTTGAGGTTGCACACCAGCGCGTGGCCGCCCTGGCGCTCGCCCATCGCGTACGTCGTCGAGCCCTGGATGTAGCCGCCCCCGCCCCACAGGGTGACGCCGCAGGCCAGCCGCTGGGAGTAGACGCCCAGCCCGTACGCGGTGTCAGGGACCCATCCGGAGCCCTCGGTCGGGACGGTGGTGAACATCTCGCGCTGCTGCTCGGGGGTGAGCAGGCGGCCGGAGAGCAGGGCGTCGAGGAAGCGGTGCAGGTCGGAGGTCGTGGAGACCATGCCGCCGGCGGCTCCGGCCCAGCTCAGGTCGGCGTCGGTGACGTCGTGGACGGGAACGGGGCCGCCGGCCTCGTCGAAGGCCGAGTAATGCCGCGCATGCGGCACAGGCAGCGCCCCACCGCCACCGGGGCCACCACCGCCGCCGTTGCCTTCGCTGGGCAGGCGGGTGCCGGTCAGGCCCAGCGGCCGGGCGACGCGGCGCTCGATCTCCGCGGCGAGGGGCGCGCCGGTCGCCTTCTCGACGATCAGGCCGGCGATCGTGTAGTTCGCCTTGGAGTAGATGAACCGCTCGCCCGGTGCCGCCGGGGGCGGAGGCTCCTGACCGGGGTAGATGTCGGGCAGCCCGCTGGTGTGGTTGAGCAGCTGCCGGACGGTGATCGCGGTGCCGTCGCCGCCCAGATGTTCCTCGACCAGGCCGGGCAGCCACGCGGCCACCGTGTCGTCCAGGGTCAGCTTGCCGTCACCCGTCACCCGCAGCACCACCGCGCCGACGAACGCCTTGGTGAAACTGCCGATGCGGAAATGCTCTCCGGGCCGCCGCGCCTCGCCGGTCGTGAGGTCGGCGACGCCCGCGGTGGCGTACCAGGGCGGTGCGCCGTAACGCCGCAGCTCGGCGACGACGCCGGGACCACCACCGGCCACGGCGCGGTCAAGCGCCTGCCGGAGCTCGTCGTGGCGCGCCTCAGTCGTGGACATACGACCTCCTTGAACAGGGGGATGCGAACGCAAGCAACCGTAGTTGACTAATAGCGATACAGTCAACCGAAGTTGCTTAGTGGCAGCGAGCGAGCGTTCGCACAGAGAAGGCCTCGGAGCGCCGTCCACGCCGATCCCGATCACCTGCCGCCGCCCTCGACGCCCCCTCAGGACCCGCCGCCGACCACCCACCGCCGGCACCCCTTGCAGACCCGCCCCCACTTCCCCTCTGGCGAGCCGCCCGCCTCGGGACCGGCCTGCCCGCGAAGGTCGCGACAGGTGGCCTGCCGGCCTCGGCTGGGACTGCACGACCTGCCGCTGATCGGCCTGGTGGTCCTGGGGCTCACACTGGGCGGCGCCCTGGACGTGCGCAGCGCCATGGTCAACGTCACCGTCACCCCTGACCAGGTCATTGTCGTGGTACGACCACGGTCTCGTCGTCGTGTGGACGGCCAGCGGCCGCAGGGAGGTCACCCCGGCCGCGGCGTTCAACGAGATGGCCAACCCCATAGCCGACCTCGGGCACGGCCATGAGGTCTGGAAGCAGTTGTAGAAGCTGCCCCGCAGGCCGGGACCGCGGCCGCGGCCACGCCGCCGCCTGCTGTACCCAACCGGGCCTCCAGCGGGCAGGGTCCGGCGGCGTCAGCCGGCCGTGGTGTAGCGCAGCAGCACGTTGTCGGAGCCGTCGAGGCGGCGGACGTCCGCGACGGTGAGCCCTTCGACCGGCTGGGTGAAGATCGGCGTGCCCTCACCGAGCGCCTTGGCCCCGACGATCAGGTGCAGCTCGTCCACGAGCCCGGCGCGGAGTAAGGCGTTCCAGGTGACGCGGCTGCCGAAAGTGACGATGTCGCCGCTGTCGCGCTGCTTGAGCTCCTTGACCCAGCCTTGGGCGTCGGCGCGCGCGACCACGGTCGTCCGGTCGGCCCAGGGCGCGATGTCCTCGGGGGTGAGCGAGTCGGAGATCACGCTGACCTCGATCCGCCCGTAGATCTCGCCGAACCGTCGGTGCACCGCCGACGCCTCCGGATTGTCCGCCTGAGCGGGCCAGAACCCCATGAACATGCGGTACGAGTCGGCGCCGAGCAGCAGCGAGTCGGCGGCCTCGATCCGTTCCAGGTTGTAGGCGTCGAAGGCGGCGTCCATCGGCAGCACGAGCGGGTTGCCGTCCGCCGCGGCGTAGAAACCGTCAAGGGACATGATGGTGCAGACGACGAGTTTTGCCATGTCGGGTGCTTCCTTTGCTCCGTGAGATCGGCTCGGGGCACTCACGATGCCCGGCGGGCGGGCAGGCCGACAGAAGCAAATGTCACCAGAGCTGCGGTGATTTTCGCCGAGGTCGGTGGAGGGCGCAGGGCGAGCGGGCGAGCGAGCGAGCAGCCCAGCGAGGCCAACGGGCCGGGACGGCGCGCCGGGGCGGCGGTCCCAAATCGCGGGCCGGGTTAGTGGGGGCCGGGTTGGTGGGGCCCGGCTGGTGGGGGCCCGGTTGGTGGGACCCGGTTGGTGGAGGCCGGTTCGCGCGGGCCGGTTCGGGCGGGCCGGTTCGGGCGGGCCCAGTTGGCGGGAATGGCGTGGCGCCGCAGTCCGGGCCTTCACGGCCTCGCCCAACGCCGTCCGCGCTCGCCGCCCGCCGCCAACGCCCGACGCCATCGCCGCCGTCCGCCGTCCGCCGCTCGCGGTCTGCCGCTCACCGCCCACTGCTGACCGCCCGCTGCTCACCGCCATCGCCCATCACGCGTCGGCCATCACGCGTCGGCCATCACGCGTCGGCCGTCGCCACCGCCCGCCGTCACCATCAACGCCCACGGGACACGGTCGCCGTCCACCGCCCAGCGTCCGTCGCGCTCTCCTGTCCGCCGCCGTCAGAATGAGGGGCCGGTCGCCGGTGGGATGGTGTGGTTGATGCGGAACAGGTGGTCCGGGTCGTAGGCCGCCTTGATTGCCGCCAGCCGCCGGTAGTCCGCCTCGGTGTAGGCCCGTCTGACCCGTTCGGGCGACGAGTCGTGGTCGAACAGGAACCCCGGCAGCATGGCCCCGGTGTCCCACCGGCGCAGCCGTTCCAGCGCCTGGTCGGCGGTGGCGCGTGCCGTCTCGCCCTGCCCGGCCGGGGCGGGCACCCGCAGCCACAGGTGGAAGGCCGCGCCCTGGGTGCTGACGGCGTGCGGGCGGCCAGGCGCGCGGTTCAGCGCCCCGCCGAGGTGGCGGAGCTCCAGCCCGGGGAACGGGCCCGTGCCGGGCGCGGACGGGTCAATGAACGACACCAGCTCCCGCACGGCCTCCTCGTCCGGCTCGTGCAGCAGCGCGCTGCGCAGGTGCACCGAGACCGGGTTCTTGGGGTCCTGGTAGATCCCGGTGATCCGCGTGTACGGCATGGCGGCGCAGGTGTCCTTCTCCGGGCCGAGCGCGCGCAACGGCTCCACCAGCCGCGCGCCCTCCTCCTCGTCCCCCATGTGCACCACGCGGATCACCACGAGCGACCGGCCGCGGTACTCCGTTGGCAGTTGCGGCACGTCGGGGAAGCGCAGCAGCGACACCGACGTGGACATCTCCTCCGGTTGCTCCTTGGCCCAGGCCAGGTAGAAGCCGAGCACGTGGGCGGCGCGCCCGGCGTCCGGGACGGGGTAGGACAGCTCCCCGCCGTAGATCGTGCGAAGCGGCAGCAGCTCGATCTCGGCGGCGACCACGACGCCGAAGTTGCTCTTGCCGCCCCGCACCGCCCAGAACAGGTCGGGCTCCCGCTCGGGCGAGACGGTGCGCAGCACGCCGTCGGCGGTGACGAGGTCGAGCGAGCGGACGTGGTCGGCGGCGAAGCCGTAGGTGCGGCCGGTCAGCGGCAGGCCGCCGCCGGTCAGGTAGCCCATCACGCCGACCTGCTCGGACGAGCCGCACAGCGGCACCAGGCCGTGCTCGGCCGTGGCGGCGAGCACGTCGCCCCATCGCAGCCCGGCTCCGATCCTGGCGGTGCCGGCGTCCGGGTCCACCGACAGCTCGCGCAGCTCCCGCGTGGCGATGAACACGGCCCCGTCGGCGGGCACCGACTTGCCGTGCCCGGTCGACTGCACCGCGACCGGGCGTCCCGTGCGCACCGCGAAGCGGACGGCAGCGGCGACGTCCGCGGCGTCGGCGGCGATCACGACCACCGCGGGCCGGTGTTCGACCGTCAGCAGCCAGCCGGAGCACGCCTGGTCGAAGCCCTCGTCGCCGGGGCGGAGCGTGCGCCCGCGGACGGACGCGGCCAGGTCCGCCAGGTCGGGGCGGGTCAGGCCGGTCCCGTCATCCAGCGGGACGGGAGGCGTGGGGTGGGTGTTCGGCAGGTCGTTCATCGAAGTCTCCAGCATGTGGTATTCCGTTGGGCAAACCAACGTTGGCGAGACCAACAATACAGATAATCGTGGGCAGCGCCAACCATTTGCTAGATTCGCCCTCGTGAACACCCCAGAGGCAACGCCGCCGCAACGGCTGCGCACGCTGCCGAGCAGGCTGGCCAACCACGCGGCGCTGACCGCCAACCGGATCGTCGACCACGCGCTCGCGCAGGGCGGCGTCCGGCGCTACCACTACGCCCTGCTCGCCACCCTGGAGGAGTTCGGCCCGGCCAGCCAGGCCGCGCTCGGCCGCCGTACCGGCATCGACCGCAGCGACGTCGTGGCCACCGTCAACGACCTCGCCGAACGCCACCTGCTCCAGCGCACACCCGACCCCGAGGACCGGCGGCGCAACGTCATCACCATCACCGCGGCCGGCCGCGAGCAGCTCGCCCACCTCGACCGGCTGCTCGCCGCCGCCCAGGACGACTTCCTCGCCCCGCTCACCCCAGCCGACCGGCGCACCCTGATCGGCCTGCTCACCCGCCTCGCCGACCACCACGACAACCGGCACGACGGCAGGAACGGCTGAGCCGCCCCGCAACCGCGCCGGGCCGGCCGTCCGGTCGCTACCGAAGGGGCGCCGGCGTCCTCACCGGGCGAAGGTGTCGGGCCGGTACTGCCAGACGAACTCCAGCCACGGCGGGGCCACCCCCATGAAGTGCGCCCAGGTTCCCGGCTCCGCGCCGGGGCCGTCGCCGCGGACCTCGGTCAGCAGCCTCAGCAGGAAACCCTCGCCGATCAGGCCGTTGACGACGCGGTCCAGCGTCTGCCGGTACTCCCGGGGCGCGGCGACGGCGGGCGCGTCCGGCCCGCGCTCGTACACCCAGTCCTGGTCCTCGTAGGAGGTGACGGCCTCGTCGATGTAGGGCTGGGACAGCAGGTAGCCCGCCCCGTTCCAGGAGTGGTGAGTGAGGCCGGAGAAGAACGGGTTCGCGCACATCAGGTAGTAGTGGCCGCCCGGCCGGACCACGGTCGCGACCTCGCGGAAGACCACCCGGCAGTCGGGGACGAACGTCAGCGAGTACGGATGCCAGACCCAGTCGAAGGAGGAGCCGCCGAGGGCGGACAGGTCGCGCATGTCTCCCTGGACGGTGCGGACGGCGACGCCGTGGTGCTCCGCGGCCAGGCGGTCCCGCTCGAGCTGCCCCGCGGAGATGTCGAACACCGTCACCTCGGCCCCGAGCAGGGCGAAGGCCACGGACTGCTGCCCGCCGCCGCCCGCCAGGCAGAGCACCTTGGCTCCCGACAGGTCGCCGGGGACGCCCAGCCTCTCCAGGCCCAGGTACGCGCGGGCCTGCCCCGCGTCCAGGCCCAGCATGGGGCGGGTGAACAGCGCGTCCGCCCGCACGAGGGCTTCCCAGCGTTCGAGGTTGTAACGGTGGACCTCATCCTGCACAGCGGACACCGTACCGGCGGCGGGTCACCGCCCGCATGCGGATTTCGGCCGGGGGCGTCCGCCGTTTGACGCAAACTTGCCGATCGCGGCGGGCGCTGCCACCCGCTCCCGCGGCCGTCGAGCGACTACTGTCCCGTGAACATGGGAAAGGGTAACCGCATTCGGCGTCAGCGCAGGCAGTTCGGGCAGCACGAGCCGGCGAGGACCATGACGAGGGCCGTGACGAGCGCCGTGACGAGGCCCGAAGCAGGCGCGGCTCCTCAGGAGACGGCGGCCGACGTGAACGCCTCGCCCGAGACGTTCCTCACCCGCCTCGACGCCTGCCTGTCGGAGCACACGCACACCGAGCCCCCGACCACCGAGCCCCCGCACACCGAGCCCCCGACCACCGGCCACGCCGCCCGCGAGGACGGCGGGCATCCGGGTCTCCACGAGTGCGGCGAAGGCGCCACGCCCTCCCCCGCCACCGTGCCGGAGGTGCTGACGGTTCTCGCCGACGGCCGGGAGCTGCGGACCCGCGACCTGGCGGCGGCCGTACTCGCGGGGCGCGGTTGCCGCTGCGACGCCCGCCCGCCGTTCACGCAGGCGCTGCTGGACCTCCTCAAGGGCGACGCGCGGGTGGGCGGGACGTTGCGGCGGCCGACGTACTGGTGGCGGTCGCTCGCGGCCGCTCAGGACGGCGGCGCGGAGCCGGCGCTCACAGGCCCACCATCCGGAGCTTGATGTCGTAGGCGTAGTAGGTCTCGTCGGTGCCGGTGATGCGCTTGGTGAACACGTACGTCTGCCCGGGGGTGAGGGTGGCGCACGTGGCCCCGTAGGCGTAGATGTAGCCGAGGCCGGTGCCGCTGGAGACGACCGGCGGGGTGACCTCGCGCAGCGCGAACGACACCAGCCCGGTGGTGCCGACGGTGGTGCTGACGTCGTCGAAGTCGCCGGGGTCGGCGTCGTCGCCGGCCCGCATCGGGACCCAGCCGTTCGGGTACAGGTAGCTGTCGACCAGGAGGCGGAGCTCGTCCTGGCCGTCGGCCTCGTCCACGTTGACGGCGTCGAGGTCGTAGAACTCCACGCGGCACGACGTGGACGCGGCCGACGCGAGCGCCGGCGCGGCCGTGGCCGCCGGTACCGTGAGGGCCGCCGCGGCGGCGAGTGCGGGGATCAGCCTGGTGGGACGCATGCCGTTCTCCTCGGGTGTCCGAATGTCGATGGGCGGGACGACTCCAGGGTGCGCGGGGAGCGTCAGCGCATCGTGAGAGCCCAGGTCGGACGGCCGTCCACGGCCCGGGCTGGTCAGGCGGCCGGCACCGGGCGGCGCGCCTGGACGCCCGCCGCGCCCGCCACCGCCAGCCCGAGCAGCCCCAGCAGCGCGGCCGTCCAGGCGGGCGCGGTGTAGCCGAGCCCGGCGTCGATGGTGAGGCCGGCGGCGAAGGAGCCGATGGCGTTGCCGAGGTTGAAGGCGCCGATGTTGGCGGCCGAGGCCAGCGTGGGGGCTCCGGTGGCGGCGTCCAGGACGCGGGTCTGCAGGGGCGGCACGGTGGCGAACGCGGCCACCCCGAACAGCGTGATCGCGACGACGAAGGCGACCTGCTCGCCGGAGACGAGGGCCACCACCACGGCCAGCAGGGTCAGCAGCGCCACCGAGCCGTAGATGCTGGGCATCACCGCCCGGTCGGCGAGCCGCCCGCCGATCAGGTTGCCCGCGACCATGCCGGCGCCGAACAGGGCCATCACCACCGGCACGGCCCCGGCGGGGAAGTGCCCGACGCCGGTCATGATCGGCGCGATGAACGTGATGACGGCGAAGACCGGGGCGAACCCGAACACGGTCATGGCGAGCGCCAGCCACACGCCCCCGCTGCGGAAGGCGCCCAGCTCACGCACCAGGCCGCCGGACGGGCGCGGCCGGCGCGGCACGAGGGCGAGCACGCCGAGCAGGCCGGCCACGCCGATCGCGACCACCACCCAGAACGTGGCCCGCCAGCCGAACGCCTGCCCGATCCAGGTGCCGAGCGGCACGCCCAGCACGTTCGCCAGGGTCAGGCCGGTGAACATCAGCGCGATCGCGCTGGCCCGCCTGCGCGGCTCGACCAGGTCGGCGGCCACGACCGAGCCGACCCCGAAGTACGCCCCGTGCGCGAACGCGGCCAGGAACCGCCCGGCCATGAGGACCCCGTACGAGGGCGCGAGCGCCGACAGCAGGTTGCCCGCGATGAACAACGCCATCAGCCACAGCAGCATGGTCTTGCGCGGCAACCGGCCGCCGAGCAGGGTCAGCGGCGGCCCGCCGACGGCCACGCCCAGCGCGTAGCCGGACACCAGTAGGCCGGCGACGGGGATCGTGACGCCGAAGTCGGCGGCCAGGTCGGGGAGCAGGCCGTTGATGATGAACTCGGTGGTGCCGATCCCGAAGGCGCTGATCGCCAGGGCGAACAGGGCGAGAGGCATGAAAGATCTCCTCGTACGACGTTAGTGAGCGTGTGCATTATTTGCACACGCCGACTAATAGACCATACAAGATGCCTCCGGCCGCACGACGCCCCCGCCCCCGTTCCCGCCCCCCTCCCCGGGTGGCGGTCCGCGGTCAGCCGCCCTCGCGCAGCGTCTCCAGGCGGAGCGCGGCGCAGCCGGCGACCTCCAGCCGGTCCAGCCACCGCGCCGCCGCGTCCGCCGCCTCCGCCGGCCGCGCCCGTCGAACATCAGCGGCAGCGCGACGTTCTCCGCCGCGGTCAGCTCGGGCACCAGCTCGCCGAACTGGAACACGATGCCGAAGCTCGCGCGCCGCACCCCGGTCAGCTCGTCCTCGGCCAGCGTGTCGAGGCGCCGGCCGTCGAGGACGGCCTCGCCGGACTCCGGGCGCACGATGCCCGCCAGGCAGTGCAGCAGCGTCGACTTGCCCGCGCCGCTCGGGCCCGTCACCGCGACGATCTCGCCCTCCGCGACCGCCACCGTGACGTCCGACAGCGCCCTGGCGCCGCCGAAGGACTGCTCAGCCCCTGGCCTCAAGCATGGTCATCCTCCCTCATCCGCGCGAGCGCGGTCTCGATCCAGCGCAGGTCGGCGTCGAGGTGCTGCAGCGCGTAGTCCGCCGCCAGCACCTGGGCGGGCGCGCCGGCGGCCTTCTCGGCCGTCAGCTCGCGCATCCTGGCGAGGTGCGCCTCGCGCTGCCGTACGAGGTAGCCGTCGGCGGCCTTGCCGGCGACCGCGACCCTGGCGAACAACGAGCCGGCGACGTACGGGGCCGGCGGCTCGACGGCGTTGAGCCAGCGCTCCAGCTCGGCCCGGCCACCGTCGGTGATGGCGTACACGGTGCGCTCGGGGCCGCCCTCCTGCGAGGTGCCGGCGACCTCGGCCAGGCCGTCGCGCTCCAGGCGTTGCAGCGTGGCGTAGACCTGGCCGTAGGGCAGCGGCCTGGCGCCGGCGAGCCGCTGATCGTGCTCCTTCTTGAGCTCGTAGCCGTGCTTGGGGCGCTCGGCGAGCAGGCCCAGCAGCACGTGACCGATCGACATGAGCAGGACTATTCATTTAATGAATAGTCGGCGTTCCCGATCTCAGGACGCCCGCGTACACCAGGCGGGTCGGCTCGGGCGTGGTGGCGTCCAGGGCCTCCCTGGTCAGGTCGCTGGCGAACTCGTAGCTGCCGCCCGACACCGTCAGCAGCCCGGCGGCGAGCGCCCGCTCGCAGTGCCGGGCGGCCACCCGCGCGGGGACGCCGGCCAGCCGCCCCAGCGCCACCGGGTCGAAGGCGGGGCCGAGCAGGCAGGCCGCGCGCAGCAGTCGCTCGGCCTGCTCCCCCAGCCCCCGCACCCGGCCCAGCACCCAGGCGCGCACCGGCTCGGGCACGCCCGGCTCGCCCGCCGCCATCCCGCGCAGCAGCTCCACCGCGCAGCGCGGATGCCCGCGGGTGCGCAGGAACACCGCCTCGCCCAGCTCGGGGCCGAGCCCGGCGGCCACCGCCAGCTCCCGCACCGCCTCCGGCGGCAGCGGGCCCAGGCGGATCACCTCGGCGGCCTCGCCGAGCACCCGCTCGACCTCGGCCGGCCCGCCGGACGCGGCGGCGGCGGCCGGCGGCCCGGGCGGGGCTGGCCGCGCCGTGGCCAGGACCAGCAGCCGCGCCCCCCGCACCCGCCGCGCCAGGTAGTGCACCAGCTCCACCGTCGGCGCGCCCGCCGCGTGCAGGTCCTCCAGCACCAGCAGGACCGTCTCGCGCTCGGCCAGCGCGCGCAGGAACGCCGTCACCGCCTCGTAGGCGTGCCGGCGCTCCAGGCTCTCGCCCCGGGACAGCCGCTCCAGCGCGCCGGCCCACTCCCCCGCCAGGTCGCGCAGGGCGTACCCGGCCAGGCCGGCGACCCGCAGCGCGTCCACGAACGGCTGCAGGAACAGCGGGCGCTCGATCTCGTGGCAGCGGGCGCGCAGCACCAGGCCGCCGCGGGCGCCCGCCAGGCGCGCCACCTCCTCCGCCAGCCACGACTTGCCGATGCCCGGGTCGCCGACGATCAGCAGCACCCCGGTCCGGCCCGCCTGCGCCCGGACCCAGGCCCTTGCCACCCGCTCCCCCTCCCGCACCCGCCCGCCCGAACCGCCCCAGCCCGAACCGCCCCAGCCCGAGCCGCCCCACCCCGGGTCACCGCGCCCGCACGGGCCGCCGTCCCCGCTCCGGGCCGCGCGCCCCGGCTGCTCGCGCAGCACCGCCAGGTGCACCTGCCGGGTCTCGGCGGTGGGGTCGGCGCCCAGCTCCGCCACCAGCCTGCGGCGCAGCCGCTCGTACGTCAGCAGCGCCCGGGCCGGCTCGCCCGCGGCTACCTGCGCCCGCATGAGCAGCCGGTGGGCCGCCTCGTCGAACGGGTCCGCGCGGACCGCCGCCTCGGCCGCCTGCCCGGCCCGCACGGGATCGGTGGCCAGCAGCCCGGCCGCGGCGGCGTGCCTGGCGCGGCGCAGCAGGCTCGCGGCCTCGTCCCGGCCGGCGCGGCCCACAGGCCCGCGCCTCCTCCTCCAGCACCCGGCCCTCGCCGAGCGTGCGGAGGCGCGGGCCGCCGCCGCGCCCGCCAGCGCCGGCTCCCCGCCGCCAGGCAGCCTCCGCCTCGGCGACCAGCGCCGCCGCCTCGTCGAGGTCGACCCGGACGGCGGGCGGCGCGCCCAGCCGGTAGCCGCGCCGGCCGCCGGGCACCGCGTCCGGGCCGAGCACGCCGCGCAGCCTGCTGACCAGGCTGGCCACGTTCGCGGCCGGCTGCTTGGGCGCGCGTCCGCGCCACAGCGCCTCGACGACGCGGTCCATCGGCACGACGTGGCCGCGCTCCACGGCGAGCAGCTTGAGCAGCGTCCTGGCCTTGCCGCCGATCACGCCCCTCCCGCACGGCACGCCGCCCCGCTCCACCTCGAACGGGCCGGCCATCCTGATCAGCACCCCGGAAGCGGGTTCGCTCATGGATCCCCCCTGACGGCGTCCTCTGCCCGGAGGGCGTGCCAGGCCGTTCCACCGGCTTGACCTTGCCGCCGGTGTCAACGTCTACGCTCGTGCTCCCGACAGCCCGGACGAAACGGATGACCATGAGCGCCGAGCACGACACCCTGCTCCAGCACGACCAGGACTTCTTCGACGCCCTGGTGGCGGGCGACGCCGCCCGCCTGGCGGACCTCCTCACCGACGACTTCCTGCTGGTCGGGGTCGAGGACGGCGTGGTGGCCGGCAAGGACGTGCTGCTGGAGCTGGTGGGGTCGGGCGCGCTGCGGTTCCCCGGGATCGACGCCTTCCCCGGCGAGGCCGTGGTGCGGTTCTTCGGGGACGCGGGCGTCGTCGTGGGGCGGACCGCGATGCGCTTCACCCAGGACGGCGGGCCGGGCTTCGGCGCGGGCAGCCGCTACACGCACGTGTACGCCGCCGACGGGCGCGGCGGCTGGCGGCTCGCCTCGGCCCAGGGCACCGCGATCAAGCCCTGAGCTCACACCCGGTAGGACGCGGGCAGGCCGTCGGCGGGCAGGTCACCGCCGGACGGCGCGGGCAGGTCACCGCCGGACGGCGCGGGCAGGTCACCGCCGGACGGGCGCAGGCTCGACAGCAGCAGGGCCAGGTAGCGGCGCGGGTCGCGGTGCGCGGGGTCACGCGAGCTGGCGGTCGCCAGCGCCATGACGACGATCGCCGCCAGGTCCCGGACGGCCAGGTCGTCCCGCACCTGCCCCGTCCGCTGCGCCCGGGCCAGCACCTCGCCGAGCGGCCCCATGAACCGCGCGACGATGTCGACGGTGAACGCCCCCGACCGGCGGGCCGCCTTCAGCAGCCCGTGGTGCGCGGCGAGGGTGTCGACCGTCGCGGCCAGCGCCTCGGCGAGCGCGGCCCCGGCGTCGGCGGCGTCGCGGGCGGCCAGCACCAGCGGCTCGACCTCCTCGGCGAAGTACGCCTGGAAGGCGGCCCTGATCACCCCGTCGCGGTCGCCGAAGCGCCGGTAGACGGTGGCGCTGCCGATGCCGGCGAGCCTGGCGATCTCGTCGAGTGAGGCTTCGGGGCCGCGGTCGCGCAGGATCGCGATCGCGGCCCTGACGATCCGATCGGCGTTGCGCAGCGCGTCGGCCCGCTGTCGCGGCTCGTGCACACGCTGAACGCTAGCAGCCGGACCGTGACGGCGGTTACCAGGCGACTTCCAGCCGGGTCAGGCCGTAGACGACGTTGAAGGAGCGGAACTCGGGCGTGGCCCCGGTCTCGCGCAGCCCGGGGAAGCGTTCGAACAGCGCGGGGAAGGCGATCCGCATCTCCATCCTGGCGAGCGGCGCGCCCAGGCAGTGGTGCACGCCGTGGCCGAAGGCGACGTGGCCGAGGTCGCCGCGGGCGATGTCGAGCCGGTCGGGGTCGGCGATGAAGGCCGGGTCGCGGTTGGCCGCGGGCAGCGCGCAGATCACCAGCTCGCCGGCCGGGATGCGGGTGCCGGACAGCTCGACCTCGGTGGTGGTGACCTTGCCCGTGCCGGCGTGCACGATGCTGAGCCAGCGCAGCAGCTCCTCCACCGTCGCGCCGATGCGTTCGGGCTCCTTCCTGAGGAGGTCGAGCTGGTCGGGGTGGCGGAGCAGGGCCAGGGTGCCGAGCCCGAGCATGTTGGAGGTGGTCTCGTGGCCGGCGAGCAGCAGCAGCCCGGCGATGCCCACCAGCTCGTCGATGGACAGGTCGTCGCCGTGCTCGCGCACCAGCATGCCGAGCATGTCGTCGCCGGGGTCGGCCTGGGCGCGGGCGACCAGCCCGGCCATGTAGGAGCGCTGCTCCAGGCTGGCCGCCATCCGCTCCTCGACCGGCTTCGACAGGTTGAGCAGCGTGCCGGTGCGGCGCTGGAAGTCGCCGCGGTCGGCGTACGGCACGCCCAGCAGCTCGCAGATGACCAGGGAGGGGATCGGCAGGGCGAAGGCGGAGACCAGGTCGGCGGGCGGGCCGCCGCGCTCCATCGCGTCCAGGTGGTCCTGGACGATCTCGTGGATGCGCGGCTCCAGGCGGCGCATCCGCCGCATGGTGAACTCGGGCGTCAGCATGCGGCGCAGCCGGGTGTGCTCGGGCGGGTCGAAGGCGAGCAGGTTGCCCGCCCGCATCGTCCTGAGCTGCTCCTCGCTGTACTGCGGGCGGCCGGCCGCCCGGAAGGCCATGCCCTGGCCGTTGCTGAAGCGGGCGGGGTCGCCGAGCACCTCGCGCACGTCGGCGTAGCGGCTGACGACCCACGCGTCGAGGCCGAACATGGTGGGCACCCTGCGGACGCCCTCCTCCTCACGCATGGCCGACAGCTCGGGGTCGGGGTCGAACGCGCTGCGCCGCATGTGCAGGGGCAGTGTCACGGATTCGCTCATGTCATCTCCCGAGAGGATTCGGCCTCGGACGGACTCGACTGACCGCGCGTCACAAAAATGAGAGTAACCCATCATTTCGTTGGCCGCGCGGACCGGGACGACCCGGTTGGACTCTCCCCCTACAGGAGACCCCATGCTTGCTGTGGGCCCGCTGAGAGCCCGGCGACCGAGGGGAGCGACCATGACCGTCCTGACCGGCATCGAGCCTCGCGGGCTGCAGCACTGCGAGACGACGGCGGCCGGCGTGCTGCTGCGGCACGAGGGGATCGACCTGTCCGAGCCCATGCTGTTCGGGCTCGGCGCGGGCCTGTCCTTCGTCTACTGGGACGCCAGGAACCTGCCGTTCCCGTTCCTCGGCGGGCGGGTGAAGCCCTTCGAGCTCACCAGGAACCTGGCCGCCAGGCTCGGGCTGACGCTGGAGGTGGAGGAGACCGGCTCGGCGCGCAAGGCGTGGCGGAACGTCGCCGCCCGCATCGACGCCGGCCGCCCCGTCGGCCTCCAGCTCGACTGCTACCACCTGGACTACTTCGGCACGAAGGTGCACTTCGGCGGCCACGTCGTCGCCATGTACGGCTACGACGAGGAGTACGCGTACCTGGTGGACACCGCCCCCCAGGGCGGGGCCGTGCGGACCGGCCTGGCCTCCCTGGCCCTGGCGCGCGCCGAGCGCGGCCCGATGACTGCGAGGAACCGCTCGTTCTGGCTCGCCCCGCCGCGCCGGCCGGTGGCCTGGCAGGAGCAGGTCGTCCCCGCGATCAGGGCGTGCGCGGCCGCGTTCCTCGCCGCGCCCATCGCGAACGTCGGCCACCGCGGCATCGCCAAGGCCGCCCGCCTGGTGCCCGGCTGGCTGGAGCGCGCCGCCGACCCGGCGCGCGACCTGCCGCAGGCCGCGCTCCTCATGGAGCGGGCCGGCACCGGCGGCGCCCTGTTCCGCGCCCTCTACCGCGACTTCCTCGGCGAGTGCCTGCAGTTCGTGGACGACGACCGCCTGCGCGCCGGGCACCGCCTGTACGCCGAGGCCGCCGAGCTGTGGACGGAGGTCGCCGCCCTCGTCGAGAAGGCGGGCGAGGGCGGCGAGGCCGGGGCGGCGCACCTCCGGCGGGCGGGCGCGCTCCTCGACGACCTGGCGCACGTCGAGCGGGACGCCATGCAGGCGCTGAGCGAGCTCGGCCCGCGCCCCTGACCCGGGACAGGGGTCCGGGGTCAGGGACGCGGCGGGGGCCGGGCCGCGTCGTGACGACCGGGGCCCGGACCCGCCGGTATTGCCCTACTTCGCCGGGGTGACGGTGATCCGGCGCGCCGCCGGCTTCCTCTCCTCGGCCAGGGCGAAGGTGATCTCCAGGATGCCGTCGTGGTAGGCGGCCTTGGCCTCCTGTCCACGGGCCTCCTTGGGCAGCCGGACCGTGCGGTGCAGCTTGCCGTACTGGAACTCGGTACGGCACTGCTCCCTGCTCTCCTCCGGCCGCTCGGCCTCGATGCGCAGCATCCCGTCGTCCACCATGACCTCGATGCCCTTGACGGGGTCAACGCCGGGCAGCTCGGCCCGGACCACGTACCGCTGGTCGGCGACGTACTCCTCGACCCGGATCAGCCGGGCGAACTCCCGCCATCCCGCCATCGGCCCCTCCAGCCACTCGGGCAGCTCCAGGACCTGGAAGGGCAGGTCACGGCGTGTGATCGCGGCCATCGCGTCCTCCTCTCGCGAGCGGATGGACCACTTCGAGCCAACCCCCGCCCGCGCGTGCCGGCGGGCCGCAAAAGCCCTTCGCCGGCGGGACCTTCGTCCCCGATCCGGCGCTCCCCCTGCCGGGCGGGACGCACCGGCGGTTCGGGCTGGCGCGGAGCGGCCCTCGCGGGTCATCCTCGGGCATGATCCGATTCCTGCCCGGCCTGTCCGCGCCGGCCGGCTACCGGCGTGCCTGGCTGCGGGGCGACCTGCTCGCCGGGATCACCGTGGCGGCCTACCTCGTGCCCCAGGTCATGGCCTACGCCACCGTCGCCGGGCTGCCGCCGGTGGCGGGCCTGTGGGCGGCGCTGGCCCCGCCGGCGCTGTACGCGGTGCTCGGCTCGTCCCGGCAGTTGTCGGTCGGGCCGGAGTCGACCACCGCGCTGATGACCGCCGCCGCCATCGCTCCCCTGGCCGCCGGCGACCCGGGCCGGCACGCCGCCCAGGCCGCCGCGCTGGCCGTGCTCGTCGGGCTGCTCGGCCTGGGCTGCCGGATGCTGCGGCTCGGCTTCGTCGCCGACCTGCTGTCCAAGCCGATCCTGGTCGGCTACCTCGCCGGCGTCGCCACCCTCATGATCGTCAGCCAGCTCGGCAAGCTCACCGGCACCCCGGTCACCGGCGACTCCCTCGCCGGCCAGGTCGTCTCCTTCGCCCGGCTGCTGCCCCAGGCCCATCCGCTCACCGTGGCCATGGGCGCGGCCGTGCTCGCCTTCCTGTTCCTGCTGCGGTGGCGGCTGCCCGCCGTCCCCGCGCCGCTGCTGGCCGTGGTCCTCGCCACCGCCGCCGTGGCGCTGCTCGGCCTGGACGCGCGGGGGGTCGCGGTCGTCGGCGAGATCCCGGCCGGGCTGCCGCACCTGTCGCTGCCCCCGCTGCGGGATTCGCTGGAGAGCCTGCTGCTGCCCGCCGTCGGCGTCTTCCTCGTCGGCTACAGCGACAACATGCTCACCGCCCGCTCCTTCGCCGCCCGCCACCACCAGCAGATCGACGCCGACCAGGAGCTGCTCGCCCTCGGCGCGGCCAACCTGGGGGCCGGCCTGCTGCAGGGCTTCCCGGTCAGCAGCAGCGGCAGCAGGACCGCGCTCGCCGACGCGGCGGGCGCGCGCACCCAGCTCTCCTCGCTCGTCAGCCTGGCCGCCGTGCTCGCCGTGCTGCTCGCCGCCGGCCCGCTGCTGGCCGGCCTGCCCGCCGCCGCGCTCGGCGCGATCGTCGTGTACGCCGCCACCCGGCTGGTCGAGCCGGCCGAGTTCCGGCGGCTGGCCCGCTTCCGCCGCGCCGAGCTGCTGCTCGCCCTCGGCGCGCTGGCCGGGGTGCTGGTCTTCGACATCCTGTACGGGATCCTGCTCGCGGTCGCGCTGTCGGTGGCCGAGATGCTGGCCCGCGTGGCCCGCCCGCACGACGCCGTGCTCGGCCTGGTGCCGGACCTGGCGGGCATGCACGACATCGACGACTACCCGGCCGCCCGGACCATTCCCGGGCTGGTGGTCTACCGCTACGACTCGCCGCTGTTCTTCGCCAACGCGCAGGACTTCCACCGCCGCGCCCTGGCCGCCGTGGACCACCAGGACGTGCCCGTCCGCTGGTTCGTGCTGAACGCCGAGGCCAACGTCGAGGTGGACGTCACGGCGCTGGACGCGCTCGACTCGCTGCGCGGCGAGCTGGAGCGGCGCGGCATCGTCTTCGCCATGGCCAGGGTCAAGCAGGACCTGCGCGTCTTCCTGGACGCGTACGGGCTGACGGCGGCGGTCGGCGCCGAGCGGATCTTCCCCACGCTGCCCACCGCGGTGCAGGCCTACGAGGCGTGGCGCCGCGACGCGCTCCCGGGCTGAGCCCCCGGCCCCGCCGCCCGGCCGGGCAAGAGGCGGGCTCCCCGCCGAACCCGGGACCTTGGGCCCTGTCCCTCCTCCGCTCCCAAGCGGAATGTGAGGACATGGCACGCACAACACGCGCGCAGCTCTCCCATGACCGCGACCGGGAACTGCTGCGCCAGATGCTGCGCATCCGCCGTTTCGAGGAACGCCGCGTCGAGCTGTGCGGCGGCGGCGCGCCCAGCCGTGCCCTTCCGAGCCCGCGCTCCCGCTCCCGCTCTCAGCTCGGGGAGGAGGCCGTGGCCGCCGGCGTCTGCCACGCGCTGGACCCTGAGGACGCGGTCGTGTCCGTCCGCTGGGAGCACGGCCCCGCCCTGGCCCGCGGCGTGCCCGCGCGCACGATCATGGCGCAGGCGTGCGCCCGGGCGAGGGGCGCGGGCCCGACGCGCCTCGTCGACCCCGGCCGCCGCTTCTACGGCGGCGACCTCCACGGGGACGATCTCCACGGGAGCGGCCTCTCCCTCGCGGTCGGGCTGGCCACGGCCGACAGGCTGCTGCGCCGCCCGCGCGTGACGGCCTGCTTCCTGGACGAGGACGCGACGGCCCGCGACGAGCTCCGCGACTGCCTCGACCTGGCCGCGCGGTGGCGGCTGCCGGTGCTGCTCGCCTGCGAGAACAGCCGGCACGCGTCGCCGTCGGCCGCGCACGACGCGGTCACCCGGCCCTCGGACGGCTACGGCGTGGTCGTTCGGCCCGTGGACGGCACGGACGTGCGCGCGGTCGCCGACGCGGCCGCCGAAGCGTGCGCGGCCATCCGCGCCGGCGGCGGCCCGCACCTCCTGTCCCTGCGCACCCACCGCCTCCACGCCCCCACGCTGTACGACCCGCTCGACCTGATCACGCTGCCCGGCCGGGAGACGGCCGAGCTGGAGCAGGAGATCGCCCAGGAGCTCGACGAGGCCACCGGCTGCGCCGGACCGGCCCGGCTCCGGCCGGCCGAGGTCTAGCCACGGCCGGTGCCGGCGCAGCGGTGCGGGCCCGATCGGCGAATGTGCGCGGCTCGTTCAGAGGAGGGAGGCGGCGAGGGGGATGTTCTGCGTCCGCAGGGCGCCGGTGACGAGGCGGGCGATGCGCCGGGCGCCGTACGCCTCGAAGTGGGTGTGGTCGTTGCAGAAGAACTGGCCGAGCGGGCCGGAGGTGTAGTCGCCGTTGTTGGGGCACAGGCCGAGGGAGTTGTAGTAGTCGACGCTGAGCGCCTGCAGGTCGATGACCGGGGCGCCGGTGGCGGCGCCGGCGGCGAAGGTCTGGGTGACGAAGCCGCGGTTCCTGACGGCGGTGCCGCCCGAGCAGGTGATGGCCGCGACGGCGGTGAGCAGCACCGGGTGGGCGCCGCGGGCCAGCGCGGCCTGCGCCATCATCGTCATGAGCTGCTGGTAGCGGGCGGTGCCGACGTGGCGCGGGCAGGTGGCCGAGCTGTCGTTGATGCCGAACTGGACGAACAGGTAGTCGCCGGCCTTCATGCCGTTCAGCACCTGCTGCCAGCGGGCGGAGTAGGCGGTGGAGCTGAGGACGCACTCGCCGTCGGAGCCGAGGGCGGAGGTGACGTTCCCCTCGTACAGCCAGGTCTGGATGCTGCGCCCGGCGAC